>JASGFJ010000027.1:0-70832 GCA_047605645.1 Dysgonamonadaceae bacterium
TAAGCACGTAAATATTTAAGCAACATCCTCCTCCGATAACCCCTGCAAAGACAAGGAAATATGTATTTCGTTCGAAATCCGATGTTAATACTCCGCGCTCCAACAAGTCGAAAACAAATCCGGTAGCAATAGATAAAACCAGAACCAGCAGAATCATGTAACGCAGAACTCTCAACGAAGGGGAAACAAGCATCCTGACGATAAAATCATTGTAATTGAGTGTCGGCATAGTTCATTTTTTTAGAGTCAGTGTTACTTCTGTGTTTCCGGTATCCGTTCTACGTCCGACAACCAACTGATACTGCTCCTTATACAACATATTGAGCCTTTCCCTTACTTTCAACAATTCTTTTTGTAACAAAACCCGCTTATTCCCGCCGGAAATCATCAAGGTAATATCTATCTCCTGCGGAGTATTAATTAAGCGAATGTCCAGAAAGCAAAGCCCTCCTTTCGAATGAAAAACATTGACTCCGCTTTGCACAAAGGGAAGAAGTACCGAGGGTAATATAAAAATTCCATTCACCTTTCCTTCCATCTCCAACCTGTAATCAAATTCAGGAGAATGAAGCTTTTCCAATTCAAGAAAATTCTTCAGGAACGAAATCTCGGCTGTAAGCAAAACCTCTTGCCGGTTGCAATCATAAAGCTGGTATCGGAGCAATTGACTCAATCGCATCAGCATCGCGGAAGCTTTATCGGGTTCCGTTTTTACAATGCTTCTGCTCTTAGTCAGCACTTTAAAAAACGACGGCGGATTGATCTGTTCTTTAAATTGTTCCACCTGCGACAATGCCTTTTTCAGTTCCAACTCTTTGATCTGCTGCTCGGCAACAATCCAATTTCTCAGAAAAAGAGGAATGGCAACCCCGGAAATGCACAATACATAAACGCCAAAGGAAGATATATTATCTACCATAATAACCCTCAGGAAAATGCTGTAGTCCGGTATATATAAACAGAATACAACATTGGAAACCGTAATAAAGAGAATAGCATAAAAAACGATACAAACAACAAACTTCAAATACTTTCCGGACAAAAGAAAGCGGGTACCGATCTTCGAAAACCGAAAAACCATTACCATATATACAAACACAGTCAGAGCTGCAATCCAGTATATATCATTTCCGATAGAGGGAATCAGCTCCAGGTATCCCGCCAAAGCCTGATTGACAGAAACAATAATAAAGAATACAACCAGAAGAAGATACCTCCATTTCCTGAAAGAAGGAGACAGTAAGAATTTAGATATGAAGGGCGGCTGTTGATTCATCACTTCTACTTTCCGGTCGTTATCTTTTGTTTAGTCTTCCCAGTCGGCAATAATGGTTTTCCGGTCGGTAGCACAGGCACTGAAATATCCCAGAGCACCATTACTGATATTCGAAATAGGGTTGGTAGGCGATTGTCCGATACTGATTAAAGAGGCGAAAAACTTGTAGGTAGCTTTGTCGATTGCTTGCAGCTCAATAGTCAATTCATCCCCCTTTTCGATAGGTTTAATATCCGAATCGTTAGAGAATACCATAAGCGGCCAACCGATGTGTATCCCATCACTAAATTCGGCTGTCTCTACAAACTCTTGTACATCCGGGCGCTGTTTTCCATTTATAATTACCAAAGCTCGGTAGTACTGATTGGTTTCTCCCAATGGATCCAGAAAGTGCAATACAGGAAAAGGATTGTCTATGGCCGACACCTTTTTTATCGTGATAGAATCCAGAGGAACCCGTGGCGGCATCTGGGAAGTCGCCGTATACGCTTGTCCCTGATAAGTCACCGAGAGATGGTAAGTGTGCCCTATCTCGCCTTTCAGGTTTGCGGCTGTGTACCATCCGCTGGAATCTTGTTGGAGCACCTCGGAATTTCCTTGTTCATCAGAAATAGTAACAACTGCTCCGCTCAAATTGGGATATCCTTCATTATTATTGAAATCTATTGTTTGACTCACACGCACTGTTGCTGGTTGATCCTGTTTGATGATACCCTCAATCACAATACGAGGTTCTACCGAATGTAAATTAACATCCACTTCCTTTTCGCAGGAGCTAAGAAGCAGACAAAGAATTAATAGCGATCCAAGTGCTTTATATTTATTATATAAGGTCTTCATACTATTCGAATATTTTAATAGAGTAGATTGTTTAATATTTGAAATTCCAGGAGATAGACGGAACAAATCTAAAAAGAGAATACTGAAAAGCTGTTGTCTTGTCAGGTTCTTTCGCGTTGGTTCTAAACTGAATCATATAGGCATTTTCACGTCCATAAGCATTGTAAAGACTAAACACAAGTTCCGATTCATACTTCTTTGTTTTTTTCAATGTACGGGTTGCGCCCAGGTCGAGCCGATGGTATGCCGGCATTCTGTATCCGTTTCGTTCGGCATAATACATCACATCTTTGCCGTTTATCTGATATTTACCGCTTGGGTAACTAATGGCATTTCCGGTATAATAGACCCATGCAGCAGACAACGACCATTTGGGGTTGAGATCATACATTCCAACGATAGAGATATCGTGTGTTCTATCCTGATAAGCATTATACCACCGACCTTCGTTGATTCCATTTATTTTTCTTTCCGATTTGGCTAATGTGTAACCAATCCAGCCGGTAAATCTGCCCGTTCGCTTTTTCAGCATCAACTCCAGTCCGAACGAACGTCCTTTGCCCGACAAAATTTCGGTTTCAATCACGTTGTAACCTCCGATATCCGCACCATCAATAAAATCTAGCTGATTTTTCATGTCTTTGTAATATCCTTCAATACTGAATTCAAACACATTATCCGAGAAGTTACGGAAATATCCCAACGATACTTGATCGGCTATTTCGGGTTTTACAATATTAGAGCTCATTGTCCATCTATCAAACGGAGTTCCCTGTGCAGCATACGACAATAAGTGCATATTCTGTACGGTACGGGCATACGCTCCTTTAAGGGAAGAAGTAGCTCCCAAGCGGTAGGCTGCCGATATGCGCGGTTCAAGATTGATGTAGGTCTTAACGATTTTTCCGGATCCATACCAAACACTGTCCGTCACATTCCGGTCTTTATCCAATGTGTAGTATTCTCCTTTACCAAGTGCCATAAAAGCAGACATTCGAAGTCCGTAGACGACCTCCAGATTATCATTCAATTTTATCTGGTTAGAGATGTATACACCATTTTCGGATGCACGACGGTGGTGCAAATCAAGAGTACTGCGATCTCCCTCAGAACTGATGTTGTAATTTCCGGGAGCCAGATTGTGGTATGTTGAACTTAACCCGAAATTCCATTTATTATTCGGACTGTATTGATAAATATATTCATGCTTCAATACATAGTCGTTGATTTTGGCACTTCCATCCATTTCCATACCAATTTGCATTTGAGCAAAGTAATCATACTGGTTGTAAGTCAAGGAGGTTTTGGACATCCATTTATTATTGAATGAATGACTCCATCCGGCAGACAAAAACCGATTTCCCCAACTCATTTCTGCAGCATCTTTTAAGACCATTCTATCCTTACCCAGGTAGCCGGACACTGTCAACCGATCTTTCTCGGAGAGAGCAAAATTCAGTTTGGCATTCAGATCGTAAAAATAAAGATAGGCATCGCTTGCTTCTTTTACACCCGACAAACGGGCAATGGCATCCGCATAAGTACGTCGGGCTCCGAATAAAAATGAAGATTTCCCTTTCTGAATGGGACCTTCTGCATTGATATTGGAGGATATCAACCCGATGCCTCCTGCAACTTTATATTTTTGATTGTCCCCGATGCGTTGCTGAACATCCAGAATGGAGGATAAGCGTTCTCCGTATTGAGCAGGCATAGCTCCTTTGTATAAAGTAACATCGCGGATCACCTCCGAATTGAAGGTCGAGAAAAAGCCCATCAGATGAGAGGCATTATATAAGGATACATCATCGAGAAGAATCAGGTTTTGATCGGCAGTTCCACCTCTGACATAAAACCCGGAACTACCTTCACCGGCACCCTGTACACCGGGCATCAATTGAATTGTTTTGATAATATCTCTTTCTCCAAGCAATACTGGCAGTTTATTTATCTCCGCCATCTCGATTTTCTGTACACCGGTTTGAGGAGCCGATACATTGGCATCGGGACGTTGCGCCGAAACCACAACCTCCTTCAATCCTATTGAAGATTGTTTCAAGTCAATATTCCGGGATGCATTCGACTGTAACGAGAGGCTTATTTCCTGTTCTTCATATCCCATATTACGAATTAAAAGACTATAGTTACCTGAAGGTAGGGATAATTTATATCTTCCATTCTGGTCAGAAGCCACCGATCCGGATTCTCCATCTTTTACAACCACTTGAACCCCGACAAGCGTTTCCCGGGTATCTTTATCCCGAATAATTCCACGAACGGTATACCTGGTTTGTGCTTGAGTATAGACTGTCGACGACAGCAAAAAAAGACATAAAAAAGCAAAAAGCTGCTTTGATTTCATACGATTAAATTTTTACGATTAGCTGGTATAAAACTCGCCTGGTTTTTGAATCATTATTTTGCTGATTGGATAAAAATAAGGCTTCGTTTCATATACGATTAAATTTTTCTGTTAGAAGCTATAAAGCTCTTTTTATGAATGAATCATGAGCCGAAATAATTGAATAAAAATCAACTCTCTTCTATTCGGCATAACACTCGACAAAATGCAAAGAACAAACAATCATCAATCAGTTATAAGCTCATTCTTAAATTACGAAAAAGGAGCCGCTTCAAAACACCGACAGCCACATCGGGCTGATAATTATTCAATATGCATTTTTAATGAGTATAAACTCCGATTTGTCACGAATTTAATCCGGGCGACAGGATATCTTTACCAGACAACACTTCCCTGCTAAGCCTGAGTCTTAGGTAACATCTTGATAGAATCGGTAACGAGATTTTATATTCACAATCACGAATATCGGATATCATCCGGATTATTTTGTGATAGACAGGTCGTTCATGTTTATTTCTCATTCTATTGTTTACAAAACAAAGATAAAAAGTGAATAAATATTTTTTCTAAATTATAGACCAAACCGCAGAATTGAGAGACCAAAATTGAAAAAACCCTGCTTTTATATCGTATTTGTAAGTGAATGTATCAAAAAAACAGAATTTCATTTTATGGCAAATTGACACTCTATCCTATGTGTTAATGAATCAATGAGTCATCACAAAAGTTCAACATAGCACCCGATAAAGAAATGTCATTGACTGGTCAATAAATATAATTACCGACATACAATAATCACCTGATTATAAACACGAAACAAGAACTATTCTTTCCAATTCACTCCTATATCCGTCTAAAGCTAGTATCTCCGGGTTTTCTGACAGTATATTTCCTGAGATAATAGAATATAATGTACCTTTGTCCACATTTAAAATTTGGCTTTATGGAATCGATACGAAGAATATACAAAATAGGATATGGCCCTTCCAGCAGCCATACAATGGGACCGCGGGAAGCTGTAAAGATATACAAAAAAAGGTATGTTTCAAACAGTTATCGGGTAACACTGTATGGCAGCCTTGCAGCAACAGGCAAAGGGCATCTCACCGACAAAGCCATTATTGATGAATTTTCGCCGGCTCAGGTGGAAATTATCTGGCAACCAGATATTCTTCTACCTTTTCATCCTAACGGAATGAAATTTGAGCGGAAAGACTCCCTTGGTAATTATATCGATGAATGGATGGTCTACAGTGTTGGCGGAGGAGATTTAGCAGAAGAGGGTTCAACCCCATCAGAGAGCCATATCTATCCGCTAACGAATATGTACAACATCAAATCTTATTGCCAGCAAAAAGGATTGGCCTTCTGGGAATATGTTTATGAAGTGGAAGGAAAAGAAACTTTCGACTATCTGGCGGAAGTATGGGAGGTGATGATGGCGGCAATCGAAAGAGGACTTAACGAGGAAGGAGTACTTCCCGGAGGATTGGGCCTTCGTCGGAAAGCATCTTCGTATTATGTAAAATCTAGAAGTTATCAGGGTTCCTTAAAAAGCCGTTCACTTATCTATGCATACGCTTTAGCTGTTTCGGAAGAAAATGCAGCCGGAGGAAGAATTGTAACAGCACCTACATGCGGGTCGTGTGGCGCCATGCCGGCAGTGCTTTATCATTTGAAAAAAAGTCATGACACAGACGACAAACGTATTATCCGGGCTTTGGCAACAGCCGGATTAATCGGAAATATAGCCAAGTACAATGCATCTATCTCGGGCGCGGAAGTAGGCTGCCAGGGAGAAGTGGGAGTAGCGTGTGCGATGGCGGCAGGAGCAGCCAATCAACTTTTCGGAGGAACCATTTCTCAAATTGAATATGCCGCAGAAATGGGCCTAGAGCACCACTTGGGATTAACCTGCGATCCGGTGTGCGGCTTGGTACAAATTCCATGTATTGAGCGAAACGCATTTGCTGCTGCCCGGGCATTGGATTCATGTACCTTTTCGACATTGTCAGACGGCAATCACCTCGTTAGTTTCGATAAGGTAGTCCGCACAATGAAAGAAACAGGGCATGACCTGCCCAGTCTTTATAAAGAAACCTCTGCAGGAGGCTTAGCCAAAAATCACAAACGAATGAGATAATCAGTCTTTTTGGGGAGTTTGACAACTACAGTTTTCGTGGTTGTGAAGCAATCGCATCGGCAAACCGTTGACAGGGCTATGGCCTATGATATCAATCGGATATGAGTATGCCTTCTCAAGCCATTCGGAAGAGATATTGGTTCCTTCGTGGTAATGAAGTCCCTCGTTCACACAGGCAATATTTTTGACGAGCGACACAACGGAACCAATATCGTGCGATACCAGAATAATGGCCGTATTTTTATTTATTTCAAGTAAAATTTTATAGAAGTCAGACTCAAACTTTTTATCTACATAAGAATTCGGTTCATCCAGAATCAGGATATCGGGCTCATCTACAATGGAGCGTCCCAACAACACCCGTTGTAATTGCCCGCCGGATAACTGCCCGATAGGACGTGATAAGAAGTCCTGAAGCCCCATTTGCTGGGCCACATCCACCACTTTCTTCTTCTGCCGCGATGAATATCTTCCGAAAAGCCCCCGTGGCTGAGTCAACCCGGAGGAGATCACCTCGCGCACCGAGATTGGGAATTTCTTATCAACCTGATTAATCTGTGGCATATAACCGATATTAACCTTATCGGTAGACTGTCCGTTTTTATAAAACGTAATTTGCCCCGAAAACGGTTCTACAAGTCCCATAACAGACTTTAGTAAAGTAGTTTTTCCACCACCATTAGGTCCGATTATACCCAGAAAGTCATTCTCATATACCGTCAGATTCACACCATTGAGCACCTGGTTGTCCTTTCCATAACCGGCACATAAATTCGCTATTTTCAGCACTTTATTCATTGGTTCGCTATGGCTTTGGCAATTTTAATCATTTCATCTTTCCATTCGTAGGCCAGAGGATTTATTTCAAAGACCCTGCCGCCGATTTCACGGGCAAGCACCTGTGCATTTTTCTTATCAAATTCCGGCTGAATAAAAATAGTTTTTATCCCCTTGCTTTTTGCTTCTCGAATGAGAGAAGTCATTTGTGAGGGCGACGGGCTTTTCCCGTTAAATTCTATAGAGAGCTGTTCCAATCCATATTCATCGGCAAAGTACGACAAGGCCGGATGATAAATAATAAAGGTTTTCTTCTGAGCCGATGCAAGAATCGTGCGGACTATGGAATCCGTTTCACTGATTTCGTTTTTCAGATTGCTAAAATTCTGTTCGTAATAACTCTTGTTTACCGGATCCATTTTGACAACACCCTCAAAAATACATTGAGCTACCAACAAAGCTGTCTTCGGAGAATTCCATATATGCGGATCAACAGTTCCGTGGCTGTGTCCTTCATGCGCATGTTCAGCAGATTGCATAAGAGACTTATCCTTTTGGATAGAAGAAGAACAGTCTACCAAGAGCATTTCAGGATTACTTTGGCTCAGATTATCTTTCCAGACTTTCTCAAATCCGAAAAGCCCAATCATAAAATAAGCTCTGCTATCTCCCAGTATCATCATTTCAGAAGGTGCAGGATCAAAAGATTCAGGATTACTACCTGCCGGAACAACGGATTTGACAAGGAATTTATCCCCGACTATTTTCTCGGCAAAAAAACGTTGCGGTTCAATAGATACGGAAATATAATTATTGTTTTTGGTTGTCGCCTTTTTGGTACATCCGACAACAAAAATGCCGAAGAATACAAAGAGACAAAGTAATTTTAGATTCATTCTGTCAATTTTCAGTTTCATACAAAGATACGACTTTCAGACTGAAACCGATGTATCATTTTTTAGTAAGGTCGTATATTTTACGTATTCCCTCCAGTTCTTTTTCAAAATCAATATTCAAATCCACAAGTCTGCCATTATGCAGGTCGTATACCCAGCCGACCACCCGCGGATATCCGGTTTCGTAGAAAGACTTCTGCACCTCTGCTGTTTTGATCACATTCAGGCATTGTTCTTTTACATTGATTTCAACAAATCTCCGATATCGCTCATCCACATTCGGTATTTCATCCAGTTCGTTTTGGTGTAAGCGATATACATCGCGAATATTACGAAGCCAGGGATTGAGAATACCTAAATCGCGAGGTTCCATTGCTGCTTTGATGCCACCACAATTATAATGTCCGCAAACGATTACATATTTTACTTTCAGATGCACAACCGCATAATTAATCACCGACAATGCATTCAAGTCCGCATTCACCACCATATTTGCGATATTCCGGTGCACAAAAACCTGACCGGGCTCCAATCCCATAATTTCATTGGCATGCACCCGACTGTCGGAACATCCAATATAGAGAAAATCGGGATTTTGCTCTTTTGCCAGATGTTCAAAAAAGTTGGCATTATCTTTGGTTTTGGCTTCCACCCATGCTTTGTTTGCTTCAAATATATTTTGATATAACTCTTCTGTGCTCATATATTGTCGTTGATTGATTTGCACTCATAACATACAAACTTAATATCTCTACCAATAAGGAATACTATTTTTGTTGTTATGTAAAACAAAAAATCAGCCACAATGTTGAAGCGAATGGAAAATTTATCTCTTTTTTTATTCCCTCGAATTGGATTAAGAGCATCATTGAAACAAAAATAAAAAGAGAGTTTAAATCGCCATTTCACGTTTCTAAAGAAGTTTTTATGAATTATATTGATGAAAGATGTATTACTTTTGCATATTCTTAAGCATTGAAACTCCATTATGGTCAAAATAGAAAATATTTCAAAAACATTTTATCGGAAAGGTGTTCCTTTCAAGGCTTTGGATGATGTAAGCCTGGAGATAGAGGAGGGCCAAATTGTGGGCATTATCGGAAGCTCCGGAGCAGGAAAAAGCACCTTAATACGATGTGTCAATCTCCTTGAAAAACCGGATTCCGGAAAAGTGCTAATCGACGGAATAGACCTAACCAGCTTACCTTCAAAAAAGTTGGCAACGGAGCGGAAAAAGATAGGTATGATATTTCAGCATTTCAACCTGCTATCTTCCCGTACGGTTTTCGAAAATATTGCTCTCCCTCTGGAATTAGACAAAGTAGATAAGGGTAAAATAGAGAAAAGAGTATCCGAGTTACTTCAACTGGTGGATCTGGAGGAAAAAAGAGACGAATATCCTAAAAATCTTTCCGGTGGACAAAAACAACGGGTTGCCATTGCCCGCGCCTTGGCCAATGAGCCGCACCTGCTTCTTTGCGACGAAGCAACCAGTGCTCTTGACCCGTCCACTACTTTATCCATCCTCCGCCTGCTGCGTGACATCAACAACCGGTTGAATATAACAATTCTATTGATCACGCATGAAATGGATGTTGTGAAAACGATTTGCGACAATATTGCGGTGATAGATCAGGGTAAAGTAGTTGCAAACGGTACATTGGAAGAACTTCTCACCAAAGATTCGCATCCGATTCTCCGCAAATTTATGCAAACCAATTCCTTAGGACTTCCTCAGGAGCTTCACAAAAAGCTTCGCAAAACACAGGAGAAAGGATTGTATCCGGTAATAGAACTCGAGTTCAACGGAACAATGGCTGTGGACGAATTATTGTCATACATCCAAGAAAATGAAACGACAACATTCTCCACGATCAAATCCGACATGGAAACGATCGGCAACAAGAGTTATGGCAAGCTTATTTTACATGTGAAGGCCGAACAAGGCAAATTCGATGTAATTGCAAGTTATTTAAACAACAATCAGATAAACATAAATCTTCGGGGATATGCTTGATGCCACCACACTATTATTGCTAAAAGGGCTTTGGGAAACAATCGTTATGACGTTTGCTTCCGGATTTTTTGGTTTTCTCATTGGCCTTCCTGCCGGAACAGCTTTGTTTTTGACAAGAAAAGGACAATTGCTTGAAAACAAGACGTACCACCGCCTGCTGGCTACACTCGTGAATGTATTCCGATCAATCCCCTTTATCATATTGATTGTCTGGATGATTCCATTCACCCGGATGCTGGTAGGGACATCCATTGGAATGGCTGCAGCACTTGTACCGTTAAGCATCGGCGCAGCACCTTTTATCGCACGGCTGGTAGAAAACAGTTTATTGGAAGTACCCGGCGGACTGATAGAAACGGCCCGATCAATGGGAGCTACTCCGTTTCAGGTTGTAACGAAAGTACTTTTACCGGAAGCTCTACCTTCGTTGGTCAACAATGCAGCCATTACACTCATTACATTGGTCGGATATTCGGCAATGGGAGGTGCCGTGGGCGCCGGAGGATTAGGGCAGATCGGATATCAATACGGATACATCGGATACGATACATTCATTATGAATACAGTACTTGTGCTGTTGGTTGCGCTGGTATTTCTTATTCAATTTGCCGGAGATAAAATTTCTCGAAAACTGAATCACAAATAGAATTGTTTAGTGTAAATAAAAACAAAACATAGATATGAAGCAAAGCATGATTTTTATTGAATCACTCTAAAGGAAGATTAAAAAAATCAGGCAAGTTCCATACCACCTACTAGTAAAAATTTACGTATGAAAAAATTAACTATCCGGAATCTGATTCTTGTCGGAACCATTCTCTTAAGTTCTTGTGGTAAATCGTCAAAATCGGATACGCATTTCATTCAAGTGGGAATTTCGGCCGGACCGGAAAAAGAACTGGCAGAGGCTGCAAAGAAAGTGGCAAAAGAAAAATACAACCTCGATGTGGAGTTGGTCGTTTTCAACGATTATGTAATGCCGAACGAAGCACTCAGCAACAAAGAGATTGATGCCAATGCCTTTCAACATATTCCTTATCTGGAAGAGCAGTCCAAACAGAGAGGTTACAAACTGGTAGTGGTCGGAAAAACATTCCTCTACCCTATTATCGCGTATTCAAAAAAAATTAAATCCGTATCGGAATTACAAAACGGCAATACTGTTGCTATCCCGAACGACCCGACAAACGGCGGCCGGGCTTTGCTCCTATTGCAAAAAAACAAACTAATCAAGTTGCGCGACGGTGTAGGTCTGCTACCGAAAGTGACTGACATTGTCGCGAATCCGAAAAATCTGAGAATCCTTGAAATAGAAGCTCCTCAGTTGACGAGAGTAATTGACGACAAAGATGTGGTGGTAGCTATTATCAATAATAATTTTGCCTCACAGGCAGGACTCGATGCCTCCCGGTATGGCATCATGACCGAAGATAAAGAATCTCCTTACATGAATGTGATTGTAGCCAGACCGGACAATAAGAATGCAGAAAATGTCAAAAACTTTGTCAAAGCTTATCAGTCGGCTGAAGTTGAAAAAACAGCAGAGAAAGCTTTCAAGGGACAAGCAATCAAAGGTTGGTAATATTTCTCTCCGTTATGAGTGTTAGGGTGAATGAAATTCGCCTGTTTCTTGAATCATAGATCGGGGAGTTCTAATAAAATTCAGGCTTTGTTTCATTCGGGAATGCCCCTAATTAGCTGTAAGTATATACACCTATAACTCGATAAAAAATAAGCAACATCGAAAATCAGATACATAAAACTAATTTTTCATGGAGCGACTTCGTATATTATCACAACATTGGATATAGGCAATTACTGCGATACTCGTGTGACACCATCACTAGCGTTAGTGTGATACCTTCACTCGTGCTAGTGCGATACCCTCACTAGCGTTAGTGTGACATCATCATCCGTACGCGTGTCATATCTTCATAAAAAATAGGACTGAAAATAGCGGAAAACGAAGGTCAAGTATTTTAGCCGAATGAAAAAAATACCGAATTTGGCATGTTGGGGCAGATTTGCAATGCTTACGCAATTCTCCAAAGGACACTACGCTAGAAGGAAGTTGTTTCCAAAGAAAATAAAGTTTAACAGAATAAATAGTTGCAAACACTGTCGGGTAGAAGCACCCAAGCATCGCAAAAGAGGTTGTTCCGCCGTTTGGAACAACCTCTTCTTCCTTTTATAATAACTCATCCTCATTCCGATGAGGACATAAGATTCATCAACTCATTTCATGTAACCGATTACTTCTGGATACGCATTTTATAGAAAGAGCGATACACAAAAACAAGTGCAATAATAAGAAAGACAACACCAAAATAAGGAGCTATATCTCTGAAGTTTTCACTGATGGCTATTTCCATTGCCAATAAACCAAACAATGTCGTAAATTTGATAATCGGATTTAATGCCACAGAGGAAGTATCTTTAAACGGATCGCCGACCGTATCACCCACAACCGTCGCATCATGAAGCGCTGTACCTTTTGCATTCATGTCCACCTCAACCACTTTCTTTGCATTATCCCAGGAACCTCCTGCATTGGCCATAAAGACAGCTTGGAAAAGGCCGAACACAGCAATGGCAATCAGGTAACTCACAAACAAAGCGACAGCATGATTCCCTCCTACTCCCGACGGTGACGACAGGCAGGCAAAAGACAAGGCAAAGAGAAATACGGCGATGAATATATTGAACATCCCTTTCTGAGCATATTGCGTACAAATTTTCACCACTTCAGTAGATGATTTCTCGTCGGCCTTCTTCGGTGAGTTCGGGTCCAAATTGATATGCTTCTTAATAAATTCCACTGCCCGAAAAGCTCCGGTCGTAACCGCCTGAGTAGAAGCCCCTGTAAACCAATACACAACAGATCCACCAAGAAGAAGTCCAAGGATCGTATACGGATTCAACAGGTTAAGAATATCTTCCGGCCGCACACCAAGAGTCTTCTGAATCATCAGAATCAATGAAAAAATCATGGTCGTTGCTCCGACTACGGCTGTTCCAATCAGTACCGGTTTGGCCGTTGCCTTAAAAGTATTTCCGGCTCCATCGTTAGCTTCCAGGTAATATTTGGATTTTTCGAAATCAGGTTTAAATCCGAAATCACGTTCTATTTCCTCCGAGATATTGGGTATTTCTTCTATTAAAGACAACTCGTATACCGACTGGGCGTTATCAGTAACCGGACCGTAGCTATCCACAGCAATCGTCACCGGCCCCATTCCCAACAAACCAAATGCAACAAGCCCAAACGCAAAAATAGAAGGATAAACCATAATGGACTCCAATCCCATTGTACTGAAAAGATAGGCCACAAACATCAATATAAAAAATACAAATCCTTTCCAGAAAGCACTGAAATTACCGGCTACAAATCCGGATAAAATCACCAGGGAAGCCCCACCTTCTTTTCCGGCATTCACAATTTCCTTCACATGTGCTGATTTGGGCGAAGTGAAAAGTTTTGTAAATTCAGGAATCAACGCGCCACCCAGCGTTCCACAACTAATAATAGAGGAGAGTATCCACCACATATCCGTATTCCCGTTTAAATCGCGAATCACGAAATAACTTCCTGCAAAAGTAGCTGCAATAGACAACAAAGAGGTGATCCAAACCAGAGTTGTCAAAGGTTTCTCAAAATCCAGATTTTCACTGTTCCCGTAGACAGCTTTACTAATAAATCCGTTTATATAGAATGCTGCAAGTGATGTAAGCACCAGCAATATGCGCATAACAAAAATCCATGTCAGAAGCTGTACCTGAAGCCCGGCAGTAAGTTCACCGTTTCCGACCACTCCAACAGCCAGAAGAATAAAAGAGACCAACGCAACGCCAGTTACACCGTAGGTTTCAAAGCCATCGGCCGTAGGGCCAACGCTGTCACCGGCATTGTCTCCGGTACAGTCAGCAATTACTCCGGGATTGCGGGGATCGTCTTCGCCAATCTTAAATACCACTTTCATTAAATCGGAACCGATGTCAGCTATTTTTGTAAAAATACCACCGGCTATACGCAAAGCGGATGCTCCGAGAGACTCCCCGATGGCAAACCCGATGAAACAGGCTCCGGCCAAACGTCCGGGCATCAATAAAAGGATGACCAGCATAAGAATTAACTCAACGCAAATCAGCACGACGCCAATACTCATACCTGCATCAAGCGGGATATTCAAGAGGTGAAGAGGCTTGCGGCGCAGAGAAGCGAAAGCCATGCGCGCATTAGCCAAAGTATTCATGCGTATCCCGAAAGCCGCAACAGCGTATGAACCTAAAATACCAATCACAGTCCAGGCAAGAATCAACAAAACACCACCTATACCAAAGAGCTGGTGTCCGTTGTGATCTTTAGCCAGAAACCCGAAGTAGCAGGCGACTGTCGCTCCGATAAAAATGAAAAGAATCGCAAGGAATTTCCCTTGCTGTTTCAGGTACGCTGAGCAAGTTTTGTAAATTACTTCTGAAATTTCAAGCATCGCCCGATGGGCAGGCACCTTTCTAATTTTCAGAAAATGATACACTCCGAATAAAATTCCAAGTAGAGTTACCAGAAATCCCCAATAGAGGATCGATGATTGTTTTATTCCGTCAGGAACAACTAAGTCCGCCTCACTACCTCGAACAATAAAAGGAGAGGCAAAAGATAAAATTAAAATCAGTAGCTTTTTCATAAAACAGAGAGATAAGGTTTATATCACATCTCTTTAAAAAGTAAAGAGATTCACAACGATTTCATCCAAAAAAAATGAATATATCATTCATTTACGCTAACTGAAAATTCAAGGCTAAGTTACAAAAAAGAAATTATTCATTTTACAAAAAAGCTCAAAAAAAATTGGTTATTTTTACTAAACGAGAGAATGAACTATCAACAGTAACCAACTGATTCTGAAAACAAATAAAGAATGTCACTTTATTTTGGCAATAAGCATCCTTTTGATATAAAACAAGCATTCAAAACAGCTATTTTTTTCTTTACAAAAGGACAGTACTTCTCTCTCCAATTATTCCATTCCGGGCTTCACCCGACAGAGATAATCCCGATTGAAGTAAGCTCTTTTTCTCAGATTTAGCCTCATCGCTCCAAATAGATGACCATTACAAGAAAAGGGAGCAACTTTGCAAACTGAAATTTTAGGGAACAATTCCTCCGGATTCAAAACTGAACTTCCGGGCAATCGTTTTACAGAACAAACAAAGCTAAACAACCGGATATACCCGTTTGCAATCATCCGTTCCGCTTCCGGAGCCTTGTTTGGGAGTAATTGCCGGCAACAATATTCATTTACTCCGGCAAATAGAATGGAATTCTACACTGTTGCTCTTCATCAATGAAGTATGATAATATATACCACACATTGAAGACATTTGCCATACACAAGCAATTTACGGTGTTGCCCTGAATAAATTTTTAGAATGGTGTGATTCGCATTACAAAGCAAGCACATCCCTAAAGAGCACAACAACGGACTAAAACTTAGAAAGCCAAAGCCTTCTGAAGAAGATAAAAAAGAAGCATTACAGAAGCCTATTTGCAATGATTTATACTAAAAAGTACGAGCCACATTCTATATATAAGGAATGTATTCCAGTAAGCAAACGTTCATAATTAGCTGCAAGCAGATACACGCGTATTATACGTGATAATAAAAAATAGGAGGAATTGTATACCTAAAACTTATTTTATGGGGCTACTTACCAAAATATAGCTTTACCTAAAGACAGAAGGATTTTCCCATTCCTGAATTATCCATTTAAAGAGACACAAGCTTGGCTATCGCTCACATTCGAAAAGAAACCTGAAATCAACCGTCATAAATGCGACGAGACAGTCACACCTTAACAAATCCATTCCGACTGCACCAATCACATACCAATTGCCTTCGCTCAAACAGAACCTTATTTTTGAAGTCAAACAAAAGAAACCGATAAACAGAATTCACACAAAGGGCAGAATTTGCAACGCCGGCAAAAGAGTCATAAAAAAATAAGTCCGGCATCAGAAACCATATTCCATCCGCCGGACTCAAGAATCAAATATAAATAGCCTGTAAACTTTCCCTCAGGCATTCATGTATTATTTAGTTCTCCCCATCAAATTTCGGGTTACAAACAGAATTAAATGAATAGCTGCAAATATCAAAGAGAAATAAAGCAGGGCAAAGTCATTGGCTCCAAAATAGAAATGATGAAGTAAAGTCACAATTACCAACACGACAGAAAGTATCAGACCAACAATTCCCACTAATCGGTTGGCCTGAGGAACAGTCTTAGGATCGGTACTGGTGAGTTTGCTGTGCCGAACTCCATAGAACAGATAAATATCCAATCCAACAATCATCCAGACAATCAAACGAATCCAGGTATCAAACGGAAGAAAAACCATCATAAAGAAACAAACAATAATTCCTAAGACAGGAACAAGAGGCACCAACGGAGTACTGAAAGCACGAGGTGCTTCGGGCATTTTCTTTCGCATCACCATCACCCCAATACATACCAGAATGAATGCAAACAAAGTACCGATACTAGCCATTTCTCCAACGACCCTACCGGGTATGAAAGCAGCAAACAGGCTAACAAGCAACATAAAAAACAGATTCGCCTTATAAGGAGTTTTGAATCGGGAATGCACATGAGAAAAACGACGGGGAAGAAGTCCATCCTTACTCATCGAATAGAATACACGGCTTTGTCCCAAAAGAAGAACTAGAATGACAGAGGCATACCCTAAAAGAACAGCAACAAGAATACAGGTATTCAGCCACGGATAAGCAGGAACAACGATTCCGCCGGCCCCCATTTCACCCATATTTTTAACCGCTATTGCTATCGGTGCAAGATGATCACCGGCATCACCGCTGTTGAAAGCTTTATAATTCACAACTCCTGTCATTACAAAAGCAAAAATGACATATAAAATCGTACAAATCAATAAAGAGCCTAGAATACCTATCGGCATCGATTTTTTGGGATTTTTTGTTTCCTGTGCAGCAGTACTGACAGCATCAAACCCAATGTAAGCAAAAAAGACGACAGCAGCGGCACGGATAACTCCAGTCCACCCAAAATGTCCGAACTCTCCTGTGTTTTGAGGAATGAAAGGAATATGGTTTTCGGGACGAATATATTTAAATCCGACTATAATGAAGATCAATACAATCGAAACTTTCAGAACCACAATAATGAGATTGAACAACGAAGATTCGCCTGTACCCTTTATCAGAATAAGTGAAGTGAGCACTACGATAAAAACTGCCGGAAGATTAATAATACCGTGTACGACTTGTCCCCCGACAAGTGCTGTATCAAAAGGAGTCATTATCAATTCGGGAGGTAGTGAAAGGTCGAAAGCATGAAACAAAGCATTCAGGTAGCCCGACCAACTGGAAGCAACCGTAGCAGACGCAACAGCATACTCCAACACCAAATCCCATCCGATTATCCAGGCTATGAATTCTCCCATTGTCGCATACGAATAAGTATAAGCACTTCCAGCTACCGGAATCATAGAAGCAAACTCAGCGTAGCACAGTCCGGCAAAACAACACCCTAAAGCTGCAATCACAAACGAAAATACAATGGCAGGCCCGGCATAATTGGCAGCAGCCATACCGGTAATTGAAAACAGTCCGGCACCAATAATGGCACCGATTCCCAACGAAATCAGCCCCATCGAGCCCAGAGATTTTTTCAAAGCATGTTCACCTGTACTTTGAGATTCACTTAACAGGTCTGCAAGCGGTTTTTTAGCAAATATCATATCTTTTTGGTTGGTTATTTCTGCAAAGATAGTCGTATGTTTCACAAAAAGGGCACAAACCAATTAAAAAGATACTTTTCGCTCCAAAATACATCCATTTTGAATAAAACATCCGCACATAATTAATCTTTTTGACATCAATATTCTTTTAGAAAGATAAATCTCTCAACCATAAAATTGAATTACCGGTATGGTAATAGAAGTTCGAAATCGAAAAAAAATAGCTATTTTTGTAAAAAAACAAAGCATAATTATCACAACCAATTTCAGTTATGGCAGACGATAAAAAAATTATTTTTTCGATGATTGGGGTCAGTAAAATCATCCCCCCTCAAAAACAAGTATTAAAGAACATCTATCTTTCCTTCTTCTATGGGGCGAAAATCGGAATCATCGGATTGAATGGTTCAGGAAAGTCCACATTGATGAAAATCATTGCCGGTATCGACAAAGAATATCAAGGAGAGATCGTATCAGATAAAAGTTTCTCTGTCGGTTATCTGGAACAGGATCCTCAACTCGATCCCACCAAGACCGTAAAAGAAATCGTACAGGAAGGAGTACAACCCATTATCGACCTACTCTCCGAATACGAAAGCATCAATGAAAAATTCGGCTTACCCGAATATTATGAAGATCCGGACAAGATGGACAAACTCTTTGCCCGTCAGGCAGAATTGCAGGACAAAATTGATGCAGTGGATGCATGGAATCTCGACAATAAATTAGAGAGAGCAATGGATGCATTGCGCTGTCCTGACGGCGACGAATCCGTCGCCCATCTTTCAGGAGGAGAACGCCGCCGCGTCGCTTTATGCCGTTTACTCCTTCAAGAACCGGACGTGCTACTACTCGACGAGCCAACCAACCACCTGGATGCAGAATCCATCGACTGGCTGGAACAACACTTACAACAATACCAGGGAACAGTCATTTGTGTCACTCACGACCGTTACTTCCTGGATCACGTAGCAGGATGGATTCTCGAACTCGACCGCGGAGAAGGAATTCCCTGGAAAGGCAACTACACTTCCTGGTTGGAACAAAAAACCAAGCGAATGGAACAGGAAGAGAAACAAGCGAGCAAACGCCGGAAAACACTTGAAAGAGAGCTAGATTGGGTGAGAATGGCTCCTAAAGCACGCCAGGCAAAAGGAAAAGCACGTTTGAATTCTTACGAAAAATTACTGAACGAAGATCAGAGAGATCGGGAAGAAAAGCTGGAGATATTTATCCCTAACGGTCCTCGCCTGGGCAATAAAGTGATTGAAGCACACGGTGTAGCTAAGGCATTCGGCGAGAAACTACTATTTGACGACCTAAACTTCATGCTGCCTCCTAACGGGATTGTAGGAATTATTGGACCGAATGGAGCCGGAAAAACAACTCTTTTCCGATTGATCCAAGGACTGGATACTCCCGACAAAGGAACATTTGAAGTGGGTGAAACGGTGAAAACAGCATACGTAGATCAGGCACACACAGCTATCGACCCAAACAAAACCGTATACCAGGTCGTTTCGGAAGGAGCAGAATTCATCCGCGTGGGAGGCAAAGAAATCAATGCACGTGCCTATCTGTCAAAATTCAATTTTGCCGGAGCCGACCAGGAGAAACTTACCGGAGTACTTTCGGGAGGAGAACGCAATCGTCTCCATCTGGCTTTAACCTTAAAGGCAGAAGCCAATGTCTTGCTACTCGACGAGCCGACAAACGATATCGATGTAAATACGCTTCGGGCACTGGAGGAAGGATTGGAGAATTTTGCGGGTTGCGCGGTTGTCATTTCTCACGACAGATGGTTCCTCGACAGAATCTGTACACACATTCTGGCTTTCGAGGGAAACTCTGAGGTTTATTATTTCGAAGGTTCGTACAGCGAATACGAGGAAAACAAAAAAGCACGATTAGGAAATATTGAACCCAAAAGAGTGCGTTATCGCAAATTAATGAATTAATTAAAGTTTTTTATTCTTATATTTAACGGGCAAATCCAATAGTAACAGGATTTGCCCGTTTCTTATTAATATAAAGGAGATACAAACTACACAGGATGAGAATGGATTGTGTGTAGAGAAAACTGAAAGAAAGTGTACACGAATCACACCCCAACATACCTTGTTATTTTGCTGATTCTGATCCTAAGTGGCCTATGCGTTTCACTGAGTTCTCAGAGTCAGAATACCTCTATAGCGCCGTATGAGCAGTTGGAAATCGGCGACACCTCCATTGTATCACTAAAACTACCACCGAAAGGAGCGGATGACAAGTTACTCCTTCCCAAATCGGTTAAATTCAGAAGTACAAAAGAAGCTCTAAGCATCGCGAGAAATGTGATTAAGCACAAAAAAAGTTATCTGTATACCTCTGAAGCCTATTGCAACTACGACGTTTACGATAAACTGATGCTTGCCTGCTATAATTTCGATCCTGAAAATAAATACATGCGCAGATGGCCCTTTCTGAAAATATATTCCGACACCACATTAGTGGGTCGGAAATCGATACTGCCTTTTGCGATGTACGAGGCCTACACTTCCAATTTTCACAGAAAGGAGAATAATTTATTCAAACAAATAGTAAGAGGGAGACACATCTATGGCATTACCGACGAACTCCATGCGGAAGATTTGTGTGAAGATTTAATCAGGACGTTAGAAAATGTAGATATCAGAAACAATGACTTTCGTATCTACTTCAACAAAATTATCTCTCCGCTAAACGACACTTACGGCACAAACTTTTATAGATGGCAAATCATGGATACGGTACAAATAGAAGGAAAACCATACACCGTACTTGCCTTCCGCCCAAGTTCTTTGCTTGAGCTCGGGTTTACAGGAAATATTTATGTCTCGACAGATGGCAACTATTCAATAAAGAAGTCTGTTATGAAAATTTCCCGCGCCATGGATCTTAACTTCATCGAAGAATTTTTGATATCCCGAGAATAT
This sequence comes from Dysgonamonadaceae bacterium, assembly GCA_047605645.1. Taxonomy (GTDB): domain Bacteria; phylum Bacteroidota; class Bacteroidia; order Bacteroidales; family Dysgonomonadaceae; genus UBA1309. Next base: position 21,043 of record JASGFJ010000027.1, read on the forward strand.
CTGGAACTTCCGACAAAAATATGGATCCCGACAAAAACCAGTGTGATTTCCAAGGTTTCATTTTATGGAATTATCAAAAACTGGGTGGAATTCGGGCGTTCATACGACAATTTTCAATTTTCCCCGGCACCCGACTCCGTGTATAAAATGGACAAGAGAATTGCTTTCGACAAAGGCTATCTCCGTAAAGACAACTCCTTCTGGGAAAGCAAACGTGTTCTTCCGTTCACCGTTAAAAGCAATGAATATATCACCGATAGCATCGTGAAGCATGTCACAAGAATCCCAACAATCAAATATTCTACCGCTGCATTTAATTTTCTGACAACCAGCTATTTTCCATTATCCAAAGATCCGATGAAGAACAAGCTGAATATTGGCTCCTTCGACACCTTCTACAGTATGAATACCATAGAGGGCAGCCGATTGAGACTATCAACATTTACAACAGCAAACCTCCATCCACACCTCTTTTTGTCGGGATATGGCGCTTATGGTTTTAAAGATGAAAAATTCAAATATTCGATGGAAACAATCTGGGCCTTCAACAAACCACTTTTGTATCCAAAGGAATTTCCTCAAAACAACCTTTCTTTTACATACGAATACGATCTAAACGCACTGGGAGAGAACAATCTGTATGTCAAAAAGAACAACATTTTGTTATCACTGCTTCGAAACCGGAACCTGCAACGCATGACCTACGCACGGCGATACCAACTGACCTATATCAAAGAATACCTAAATGGGTTATCTTTTCAATTGTTATTCAAATCACAAGAAGAAAGGCCAGCCGGAACCTTCATGTTTGAAAAATACAATGCCGAAGGAATGCGAACCCGGGTCAATCAGATGCAGACTTCCGAAATAACGACCATCATGCGGTTTGCCAGCAAAGAAAGATTTCTTCTCCGCAACTATGAAAGGAAAGAACTCCCCGGTGAACGGTTTGTTGTCAGCCTGACAAACACCATTGGATTGAAAGATTTTCTGGATGGCGAATACGGATATTACAGAGCACAGCTACATATTATTAAAGATTTCTGGCTGGCAAGCTTCGGACAACTAAAGTCGTCTTTCAAACTCGAAAAAGTATGGGGAACACTCCCCTACCCGCTGCTCTTATCGCCCAATGCAAATAATTCCTACACTCTTCAAAACGAAACTTTTTACCTGATTCACCCGTTGGAGTTCATCAACGATCGCCAATTTTGCTGGGATATAGATTACAATATGCGAGGATGGCTTTTCAGACAAATCCCGCTAATAAAACGTCTTCGGTTGAGAGAAGTAATCGGAATTTCGGGCTTTTGCGGAAAATTATCCCCTAAAAACCTTCCGGAAAACAGTCATAACCTCTTAATCTACCTTCCCGACAGCAGACTTATGGAGCCGGGAAAACCATATATAGAAGCAAACCTGGGGCTAGGAAACATCTTGCGAATTCTTCGCTTCGACTACATTCGCCGGCTGACTTACCTGCAGGGCAATGTCAAACGAAGCGGATTTCGGGTTTCTGCCCAATTGCGTTTCTGAATACTCACAATAAAGAATATACTGTTCCGTTTCAAATAGATAAACAATCTTCAACATTGTTGAATATGAAAAAAATATTTCTCATCGCCGCAATGTGTTTCTGCATTCATCTCCTTCAGGGACAAGAACTGAATGCCAAACTGACATTGAACACATCCAAAATAGCAGGTTCGGAAAAATCGGTTTTCACAACCCTTCAAAATTCACTGGAGCAATTACTTAACGGGACAAAATGGACAGAGACCAATTTTGCATCGAATGAAAAGATAGAATGCAGCTTTACGCTGATTTTAAACTCGATATCGGACAATACGTTCTCCGGTGAGCTGCAAGTTACCTCCTCGCGTCCGGTATATAACGCGTCCTACACAACACCGATGTTCAATTTCCGCGATGTGAACATTACATTCAACTACACCGAAGGAGAAACCCTTCAATATTCGCCAAATGACATTTCAAGCAACCTGATAGCTACAATGGCCTACTACGCCTACATTGTTATCGGACTGGACTTCGACTCCTTTGCCATGAACGGTGGTGCCCCTTATTTTCAGACAGCTATGCAGATTGTAAATGCGGCTCAGGCGCTGAATGTAAAAGGATGGGCAGCTTTCGACAACAACAAGAATCGTTATGCTCTGGCTCTGGCCCTAACCGAAGAGAGCATGAAGCCATTTCACGAGATGTGGTACCAGTATCATCGCCTGGGAATGGATGATCTGGCAGCAAATGTCAATCGGGGAAGGACACAGATCAGCTCTTCTCTGGATGCGCTTTCAAAAATAAAAAACATCCGTACCGCCAATGTGGCGATTGCATTCTTTGGTGATACAAAATTGGAGGAAATAGGCCAGGTATTTGGCCAGGCATCTTCCGACCAGAAACAATCCTTGTACAAACTTCTAAATGAAATATATCCGACAAAGACTTCTGTTCTGAATAAACTGAAGTAATTTTTGCGGGAGTGTAATGGCATATTTCAAACTCATCAGAAAATACGGAACTTCGTGTTTCCTGAAGAGATAAACTACACCCGGAAAGAAGGTATTTATCGAACTCCTGCTGTCAATAAAGTATTGCCTATATTGGAGAGGATGGAGTTCTGATTATAGAAAATCACATAACAAAAAAGGATTGCAAAATTGCAATCCTTTCTCTTTAGTTGCGGAGACCGGATTCGAACCGATGACCTTTGGGTTATGAGCCCAACGAGCTACCACTGCTCCACCCCGCGATTTCATGATGCAAAGGTAGACAAAATTTATTCAAAACCAAACATTCCCGCACCTTTTTATAAAATAAAATCCCCCTATCCGAACATCCAACTGAGGATAAGCAGATTAGACAGGTATTTTTTTTCACCATTTGTATGTTATTCCAAATCCGACAAACTCCTTATACTGAAAATATCCCAATGACGCGCTTTTATTTGCAACGCCGACTCCATCGTCATACCTCATATAAAGATACAAAGAGGAAGACAAGAGGCGTGTAAACGCAAAATCAAACTTATTTTCACTTTCCATCACCACTTTTGAATAACTTGTAAAGTACCTCCATCGGGAGGTCAAGGTTGCATAACGATTATAAGAATACACCAGATTCAGATTGTAAGTAGATCCCAAATCCAAATTAGCCTTCTTTCCCTGAGTCACCCCAAATTTAGTAACATCAACTCCCGTGTCTGCAACATATACATAATTCAGAGAGAATGGAGACAAATCGAGAGTAAGTGCCAACTTGCGAAACTTATACGCAGGAGAAGTTTTTGTCAAACTGTATGTCATACCAATACCGGTATTTACCTGAAAAGGTGAAAACAAAGCTGCTGATTTTACTCCCGAGTTTACACCATACATATTAAACAGGGATGTTTTGATTTCATTCTTAATGGAATAAGACCATTTTGTTTGGGCGGCATCAATTCCAATTACAGAATAGATGCGTAAATAATCATCATTGACACTTATCTTATGTAATGAATCGGCCGGTGTGCTTTGAAAGTTTAGCTTCCATTCGAAAGTATTATTCCAGGAAACTTTATTTTTGCGGTAGTTGAGTAGTATCTTATGATAATTGCTCACACTGTAATTATTCACCCCTCCCGAAGACCAATTATCCGAAAACTGATTTTGATTGGCCTGCAAAGTATGCTCACCGGATTTCGTCCAGTAAATTCTTCTGGGGATAAATTTTTGAACATTGATAGTTGTATTTATCTCATTTTTCCTGCCGACGATTTCTTTTTTTAGCTCCTTCGGAGAAACAAGCTCTTGATCTTCGATGGAAGGAAGGTTCTTAAATCCGAAAATAGAATATTGAACAGCACTCAAATTCTGTGTATAAAAATTCTGCCGAACAGCTTTCCGCCATTGATTCCGCTCAATTTTAGACTGAAATGTCTTGTCACGGGGAAGCAGATGGAAGGCCCACTGCGTCTGAGAAGTGCTGTCCGAATTATAAAAATTCAAATTACTCGGAAGGATACGCCCATCAAAGACCACCGGCAAAAAAATAGGATTAAAAAACATGGTGTCTCGAAACGATAGGGATGAATTGACGGGGGTCCAATTATTGATCGGAATCAATATCCCATTCTGCCTCACAAATTTTGTCGAATCCGGATTATATTGATTAATAATATTCGAAAAATTCACCACAGATTGTCTCTTGCCACCTAAAGCCGCCTGAGCAGTTGAAGCCATAAACAACAAACAGAAAGCGGAAAACAAAGTAACTTTATTTATACTAGTCATACCTTTCATATTAACACATTACCTATAGGATCCAGTTTTGCGACAGCTCACTCTGCCATTTTTCACAAAATCTGGACATATATATTTTCAAAGATATATGTTCTGTTTCGAAAGAAAACGGATTTATTGCTCAACAGCTGCAAACTTTAAGCATACCGGTTTATCAATATGTATATCTTTCTTCATATCAGTGAGCATTCCGGTGGTCTGATTAATCGCAAAAACCTGAATGGTATTGCTATCCCGGTTTGCTACTAACAACATTTTTCCGTTGGGGGTGATAATAAAATTTCGGGGATGTATTCCGGTTGGTTGATATCCGATTTTTGTAATCTTTCCATCCGTTTTAGAAACAGAGAAAATAGAAATCCCATCATTCTTAAGACGATGAGAGGTATATAAAAAGCGGCCATTGGGCGTGAGATGAATATCTGCACTTCCGCGTCCCTTAAAGCCATCCGCCATGACAGCCTGAATTTCTTTGATTTTCCCATCGTGGTAATTAAAAACATTCACTTTTCCCGAATATTCATTTATCATGTACAACACCTTACCCGATGGGCTAAAAGCCAAATGACGCGGCCCGGCTCCAATCTCCAAATTAACAGTACTTAGTTTTGCCGTTTGCAGAAGTTCTTTGGCCTGCTGCGCGCTCTTATTTATTTCAAAACAATACAAACGATCTTTTCCCAGGTCTGTAGCCAGAAGGTATTTTCCGTCAGGACTCATCACAATCGTATGAATGTGTGATTTGCGACGAAACTCCTGTTTAGGTCCTTGCTTGAACCCGATAATATCTCTGTCTTCAGACAACGTACCGTCTTCGCGAATACTAATTACAGAGATGGTTCCTCCTAAATAATTGGCTGTAATAACAAAGCGTTCGGAAGGATCCAGGTTGATATAACAAGGAGCACCGCCACCTGTCTGTACGGAATTCTGGAGGCTAAGGACAGATGTTCTCCGATCAAAAGAGAAAGCATTAGCCGAAGCTGTGGAATCTTCGTTTTCTGTAACAGAAAACACCCGGTTTTGGTCCTTACTCAAGACCAGATACGAGGGATTTTCGACCGAAGTGGATTGACTCAGATAATCACTGCCACCATCAATCGTATCAAAGCGATATACATATATCCCGTCGCTTCCCCCCGAAGTATATGTTCCTATTAAAAGATAAAGACTATTTGCCATATTGACATTACCAATCGTTATTTCTTTTTTTGACCCGGATTTTGTGCAGCCTGCAGAAACTAACATACAAGACAATAACACCGTAATCCACCCCAGACCTACTTTCTTCATTGAAACACCATTTAGGCCAATCTTTTTCCTTGTCCTCATCATCTAAATCAAATTATATTACAACTATTGCTATGCTCGTCGAAAATAATAACAAAATAAACAAAACAAATCCAAACGGACAACCGTCAAAGAGCATAAAATAATAGATAAGGGAAAGTTTATACCCTGACAAGAAAAATTAACACCGCAACAAATTCCAAAAAATAAAGAAATTATCTTTTCCATATCCAAAACATTTCATATCTTTGCACTCCAAATTGCGTATAAGAATAATAATAACAAAAAAATATAGATTGCAATGAAAAAAGGAATCCATCCTGAATCTTACCGTCCAGTTGTATTCAAGGACATGTCAAATGACGAGATTTTTATTTCTCGTTCAACTATACAAGCCAAAGAAACAATTGAAGTTGATGGAGTTGAATACCCATTGATAAAACTTGAAATCACCAGTTCTTCACATCCTTTCTATACAGGAAAACAGAAATTGGTAGACACGGCTGGTCGCGTTGACAAGTTCATGAGCAGATATGCAAAACGCGCACAGAACAAAAAATAATTTGTTTCGGTAATTTGATACAAAACATTGCCTCTTCAGCCTGCTGAAGGGGCATTTTTGTTTTCCCCTTGCTGGATATTTTTCTACAAAACACCACATCAAACTAAACACACAAAAACCATTTGCCTGTCAGACCCGATAATAACTAAAGGATGGGCTGGAATTATGGAAACAAACAAACTTTCACTCGGCCATCAAAAAAAACTATCTCCCTCAAAACAAAGAATATACAATAAGAGCCGAAAGACAAATCTGAAACAAATAATTATAGCCCGATTCAGAACTCTATTTGTTCGGATAAAAATAAATGGAAAGGATTCTCCCAACATAGTTCACAAGTACAGGAAAATATCGTAATTTTGAATTTAGTTATTAGATCCATTTAGTTTAAGAGGTATGAGTCCGGAAAAAGGTATCAGGGAAATTATTGACAACAATATTGAAATATTAAAATCAGAGGAAGAGAAATCGGACAATCAATACGTCTCGAGATGCAACTGTCCCTTCCCATCGCACGATAAACTTATTGAATTCGTCAATTATGTAAGAGACATTTGTTTTCCGGGTTATTTTGAACATGTGGAAGAGGAGGATGCCGAGCATAAGTTAAGGGATTGCTTTCATCGCATTTATCATATTTTGCCCGATCAGATATATTTCGGCATGTCTTTTTCAAAGACGGATGATTGTAATTTGAAAGATCGCAGCAAAGAACTGACCGTTGAGTTTATCAACAAAATACCCGAAATCAAGCGACTGCTGGGTACTGATGTGAAAGCCATGTTCAAGAACGATCCGGCTGCCCGTGATGAAACAGAAGTAATCTTATGTTATCCCGCTATACGCGCCATGCTCCACCACCGAATTGCCCACTATTTGTTTGTAATGGGTGTGCCTATTCTTCCAAGAGTAATATCAGAGATCGCTCATTCGGATACAGGAATCGACATACATCCCGGCGCACATATCGGTGAATATTTCAGCATCGACCACGGCACAGGGGTAGTTATCGGACAAACATCCATCATTGGTCATCACGTATGCATCTATCAGGGTGTGACATTAGGTGCAAAAAGTTTCTCACTCGACCCGCAGGGCAAACCTATCGATTTGCCACGCCATCCGATTATTGAGGATTATGTGACCATTTATTCCAACGCATCTATCCTGGGACGAATTACAATAGGGAAACACTCCATAATCGGCGGTAATATCTGGGTAACAAACAGCGTACCGGCATTCTCCAGAATCGTCCAGCAAAGAGCAATGGATGTATCATTCAGCGATGGAGCCGGCATTTAATAGAAAACAGAAGAAAGTTTAAGATGAAACAATATTTAGATTTATTACAACGGGTGCTTGACGAAGGTGTGAAAAAAGAAGATCGTACCGGAACAGGCACAATCAGCATATTCGGACATCAGAGCCGGTATGATTTATCGCAGGGCTTTCCGGTGCTGACAACTAAAAAGCTCCATCTCAAGTCGATAATATACGAACTACTTTGGTTTCTGAAAGGAGATACCAATGTAAAATACTTGCAGGACAATGGGGTTCGCATCTGGAATGAATGGGCGGATGAAAACGGTGATCTGGGTCACGTCTATGGTTATCAATGGCGTTCCTGGCCGGATAATCAGGGCGGAGTGATCGATCAGATTTCGGAAGCTGTAGAAACCATCAGGAAAAACCCAGATTCCCGGCGAATTATTGTCAGTGCATGGAACGTAGCCGACATTCCGAATATGGCTTTACCTCCTTGCCATGCTTTTTTCCAGTTTTATGTAGCAGAGGGAAAATTAAGCCTTCAGCTTTATCAACGCAGTGCAGACATTTTCCTGGGAGTACCTTTCAACATTGCCTCTTACGCGCTTCTTTTGAAAATGATGGCGCAGGTCACCGGATTGCAGGAAGGAGAATTTATTCACACACTGGGAGATGCCCACATCTATCTGAATCATTTGGAGCAAGTGAAACTGCAGCTTAGCCGGGAACCGCGACCACTGCCGCAGATGAATATCAATCCGGATGTAAAAAGTATTTTTGATTTTAAATTTGAAGATTTTAAACTGGAAGGTTATGATCCTCATCCTCATATCAAGGGTGAAGTAGCTGTGTAATTTCAAATCATGTCTCAATTGAAACCTCTAAAATTTATTCTCACTTGCAGTGTAACAACTTTAATTATATTCTCCTGCAGTAGTGAGAAGAAGAATAAAGATTCCCATAAAAAGCCTCCTTTTAAATTTGGAGAGGTCATCGTTGACACCCTCAACCGGGGAAAAAAGTTGCCCCGATCTATTGGAGATTATAATCACGAATTCAACGACCTGGTCGATTTACACCTGCAAGCAGCCATAGCAAACGGAGTGGAACCTATGAATTTGCGGGCAGATACCAATAAGTATGTCAAAGACAATGAGCTTATCCGCTTGCCTGCACAGATTGAACTTTTCAGAGTAGACGATTTGAAACACTCTATCCCCTACCTGGTGCCACAAGCGGCTCGCCTGCTTGTCATCATTGCAAAGGATTTCCGCGATTCATTGACCCGTAAAGATTTACCCCTTTATCGGATTGTTATCACCAGTGTAACCCGCACAGCTGAAGATCTCGATGTATTGGTAAAACGAAACGGGAATGCCATCCAGGGCTCAGCTCATAGTTACGGAACGACTTTTGACATTTCCTGGAAACGTTTTGACAAACGGCCTTCCCACGATTCAACACAGGATGTATCGGTAGACAGGCTGAAATTCATCCTCGGGCAAACGCTCTTCAATTTAAAGAACAGGGAATTATGTTATGTAAAACATGAACGCAAGCAAGCCTGCTTTCACATAACCGTTCGCTGATAAATTATTTTTTTAGATGAACAGGTACTTTATATATCTTTCGTATAACGGGAAAAACTTCTGCGGATGGCAGACCCAGCCCAACGGAATATCGGTGCAGGAAAGCATCGAAAAGGCATTAACCATGATTCTGCGCGAAGAAACTCCGATTGTAGGGGCCGGGCGTACCGATGCAGGAGTGCATGCTTCCGAAATGGTGGCGCATTTCGATTCGGACAAGGAGAAACACTATATTACAAATGAACTGCCGGAACGTCTGAACCGCGTTCTTCCCCGTGAAATAGCCATCCAACGCATTGTGCCTGTCAGAGCCGATGCCCATGCCCGTTTTGACGCGATATCGCGGGAATACAAATATTATCTGTGTTCTCAAAAAGATCCTTTTTGTTACGATCTGAAATATTTGAATTATTTTCCGTTGGATGTGGAGCGGATGAATGAATTGGCGCAAATATTGTTTGAATATACCGATTTCACCAGCTTCAGCAAACTGCATACCGATGTGAAAACCAATAATTGCAGAATTATGAAAGCCGAATGGAGTCGTTCGGATGCGCACAATCTGGTTTTCACCATTCAGGCCGATCGTTTTCTGCGCAACATGGTGAGAGCCATTGTCGGAACGCTACTGGAAGGCGGACGCGGCAAATTAGACGCACGCGGATTCCGCCGGATTATTGAGGCAAAAAACCGCAATGTAGCAGGAACTTCCGTGCCGGGACATGCTCTTTTTCTTCACAAGGTAGATTATCCCGAAGAGCTATTCGAATGAATCTCAGAAAGGGTCGAAGAATTTGAAAGTAATGCCGTGAAATCTGGTTTCAGGCATCTCTTTTCCACATCTCTTATTTTCTGCATATTACATCGGTTATTTTCAGAACATTGCAAATACATATACTTACAACAACTGATAAATGGGCAGTTAACATCTATTCTTCAAATGGAAATACCGAACTAACATTTCATTTTTGCCCAATCGTATTCTTTCTGAAAAAAATCAGAACTTCTTTAAATATTTGTCCAGACGCCGTTTCAGTTCACCAATCTGGCTGGGCGGCGGCAAATTATTATCGAGTAGTTCTCCTTCGGGTGAAAGCAGGATACTACGGGGAACGACGAAATTTCCGGTTTTGTATACCTGCTTGTAAATGTCATTTTGCAACTGCTCCGATGCCCTCAGATGAAAGCCCTGCAAGTCTATTATATTTACCTGACTTCTCCAATGCTCTTCCTGTTGAATATCGTCTAAGGAAATATATATTTTCACTAAATCTCTATATCCGGCCAGTACCCTGTCTAATTGTTCATTGTGACTGAATTCCATTCTACATGGCGCACACCAAGTTGCCCATACATCTATGTATAAAAACTTCCCATTTAAAACCTCTTCGTAAGATAAATCACGCAGAGAGGGCACCTCCTTGTCAATAAACAGAATATGTCCCTGTTCTTTCTTTGCTTTGCTCATTATTAAAGGAGTGAGTATTGCCACATATTCGCTTTGAGGATATTTTGCCGTCAAATAGTCCAATAGCAACACATCGTCAAACTCGACAATTTTATATTGGTTTTGCAATACGATTGCAGTACCCAAGGCAGGAAGCCGGATATAATCGGGAGCAAGGAACCAGGGAATTTCATTTCCCGACATTTGACTGTATTTTTTCTTCAGTTTAGTTTTCTGCCTTTCATCCAATTGCTCGAAACAATACTTGAAATAAAAGCTTAGATACACAGCAGAGTATCTATATTTAATACCCTCTCTCTCCCATGGAGGCAATGATTTGACCATTAAATCTATTCCCTGCCGGACACTGGCGGCATTCTTTTGATTTTCAAGTGAATTAATATATTGGAATAAAAGAACACTATTGCAGGAATAAAGCACTTCTTTCTTGATGATTTCACAGATTCGTTTACTTATCCGATTCTCCACGAATAGCTTGTTGAGATAGTCAAAGTCCTTTTCTTGCGCTTCCGATACAGACGTCATTATTTTATGAATATCTATCCCGTCGTTTGTAGTTTCTTTCAGGCTTTTGCGAATAAGATATGCATACCGGGGCGACCATCCGCTGTTATAGAAATCCTGTGCTAAAGAGTTTTTCCCGGATATCGTTACGCTCTTTGAAGTGTATCTTAAGTTGATGGTGTCGTTTTCGAGTAGAATAATATCAACTTTTTGATTGTCGGAAAATTTACAGGCAACGATCGAAAAGTCTGATACTTTAAATCTACAGGTGCTTTCTTCTTTAGGGCTGAGGTTAAAATGATTGGATGCCATGTAAGGATTGTATGCTCCATCGACAGGCCGGCAAACCTCAACAGATACGGTTGTATCAGAGTTGAATATGATGACTGAGCCTTGTGCTTTTGCTCCTACTGACAATATATACAGCCCCCATACCATTATTTTTTTCATTCTATTCAATTTTCACCGTTCAACTGGAGGAAAAATCTGCCAGATATCTTAATCAAGGCTTCAGATTTCATCAATAGCTGACTTCGTGTGCTGTACGATTTGAAATAAGGCTTTCGGAATGCCACACTCATCACACCCCAATAAGCTACAACTATCCAGGGATTTCCCTGTATACCTTCACGCATCCTCCCTGTCCGTTTGTACAATGATTGCTTACCATAGAGACCATTGCCGTAAAAGAAGAATTACAGGGCATTTGCCATGTGGAAGCTTCTTGTGAGCCGGAAGCAGGAGAAATTCCGTTGTCGCATGCACAACTAAAATATGCACAGACCTTTTTCGTCTCCCCTCCTACAGTTCCGCTACCCAATCCGCCCACAACAGTTTTCATTTCCCTATTATTCAGAACGATAGCATTATTTAATCTGATTTTATCAAGTTTTTTCATTTGAATCTATTTATTGGCACATATTCCATTTTTTTTAATTTCCTCTGTGATACAGCTCTTATTACATTTCAAATCCGATTTCCGGCTTTGAGGGCTAAAGAGCATACGGTTGAAACGGGTCACGACATCGATCACGGTTTCACGCTTGAACTCAATCCCTTCTTTCTGCAATTTGTCCACAATACCGCCTATCCCGATGCTCCCGATAGTGACGGGGACAGCTATATAGTCTGTCGGATCAGGGGTCAGCGGATTTTTACGAATCCATACATTCAATTTCTTTGCCATAAGATTATAGCTTAGTTTAGAAGTTCAATGGGAAGACAGTTTCCCTTTCGTAATTCACGTTGTTTTCCCAATACATTCGACAAGTTAGTAAGCATATCCGGAAAATAGGATCCGGAGAAAGCTTCCTTGAGAGGAAAAAGCCGCAGGGGGCTTTCAGGGGGACAATCTGCATACCACGAACAGCGGAATGGAACAGATTTTTCAGAGCACAGGTCTCTGTCTTGATATATTTATGCCTAAATTGAAAACTAATGTCATTGCAAGTCAGAATTATCAGCAAAACAAATCACGAGCTAACTTACTGAAATAAAAGGAAAAGACCTATTTTATTTAGTTTTCTTATGTTTTTATTTTTTCCGACAAGTCGGGATTGAGAAAAAGTCAGCTTACTTTCGTTTTTTTTACATACAAGTTTAATATCCTGCTTTTACGAAATGGCAGATAAAGAGAGAAGGAAAGAAAAGAAAAGACAATAACAGACTAATAGAAAAAAGCAAATATCCGTTGTTATCTTTGAATGCCGAGTAGTCAAACTACCGATTTCTGCATACAAGAGCAAACATCCCGCCTCTATTCGACAACAAACCATCGATAACCATTCGTAAAGGCATTGTTGATCTGAATAGATTAGTTAATGCTTAGAACGAGTTTATGTTAATTAACATCTCTAAATGCAATTAATTTTTCACAAACAGCGCATAGAATGGAATCTGTTTGTTTAATTTCTTTTCGACCAGTTGTTCTGGAATAAAAACATCTTCTGAAGAAAGTACAACTCTTTTGAAATCAAGAGAATCTGTTTCTGAGAGCATTTTGTTTATTGGGACAAAAGCAACTGTATAATATAAACCTCAGGTATCAATGTGCTGTGTTTGTATATTTATGCACACAACTGCAACAAATAGGATTAATGAAATTCGGTTTAATATTTTTGTAATCATAACACTTTATCTGGTTACATATTACGTCCTTGTTTAATAAGATATAATCCATTCAAGTTGGCTGCTCTGTACAATGCATTATTAGATATTTCGTCAACGTCTATCATAACACCATTTACATTCAATCCTTTAACTATCAAATAATATGAACCCGCTAATTCAACATCAAGAATCCATTTTTGCTGCGTAACACACGTACGAAACGTCCGCTAGAGCGCGGAATTTATAAATCTATCTATTTTCCCTTTTTAGAAACTACAGGCATATCCAATTGTAGCCAACGAGTTATTTGTTGTCGGTCTATTCAGAGCTGACCGCCACTGGAAATTATAAGCCAGGGTGATTGAATGCCGCTGTATAGGCGAATACGAACTATTGATACGGCACATAAATACCTCATTCTGCTTTCTACCCTCCAGGCTTCCGGTATTATAGGACAAAGCTCCCGCCAGGTTGACTTTCTTTTTTAAAAGCCGGCTCGAAGCACCGATTGTCGGGCCCCAGGTAAAGGTATTCCCATTCACTATCTTACTGTTATTGAAATTCAATGCCCCGTTTAGAGATACACCCGATTTCAGGAAAGTCCAGGAATAGGAAGTACCGGCATTGATCATTTCAGTCACGCTTCCCGGATGGTAAATTCCACCCTGTTTATTGGCGGCATCCTGGTACGAGATATTGATATTCAGGTTATGCACCTGGAGTTCATTTTTCCGGGTGATAATATTCAGATTTAGATTGGCCGACTGGCTAAGTTGCACAAAGTTCAGCGTATCGAGCCTGTCAAGGTTATTCTCCTGATTAATGAGCTCAAAGTTGGAACGTACATTGGTATACGTTTGAAAGTTAGTATAGGAAAGGTTTGCATTCACCTTTTCGCTGAAGGCGGCTGTTATATTTCCGGAAGCTACAACCCTTGACGAAGCGCTGACCTTGCTTTTTTTTAAGTCGTATAATAAGCAGGGGTTTTCAGATTAGATTGTTCATCTCCTCTATCAAAGAAATAGGATTGATTATATCGATCTTCCAGATCAAATTTCACATAAGGCGAATAATATGTTTCAACTTTTAACTTTCCAATTTCTTTATTATCTGATTTCGTTTTTACGATCAGCTCATTGTTTGCATTTAAAGTTGTTTTATTGATTAAAATCTGGACAAATCGTGTGACAATATTTTTATTATCCTTAATTATGGAATCTTTTTCTAAGACAAGAACACTAGTTCCTCCTCCAGAGCCACTCTTTTTCAGGGACACCTCTAAATCAGTCCATACAATACTAGTTGTATCATAAATTGAATGCAATTCTATACGTACTCTCTTATTAGTATACATAGATGTATATTTTTGATTATATGCATAGTTGTTATTTTCAATTTTAAATCGAATAATTTTATCTGCAACCGCGTATCCAGAAGTAATAGCTTCACTTATATTAACTTGAGTCCCATCATCGCCATCTTCACGTTCCGTAATTTCATACTCATTCCCCTCCTTATCCAGAAGAGTTGCAGGTAATTCTTTCACTTTAACCTGATGTTTGTTTCCGTCGGTATCAGTCAGGGTAATAATGCAGTAAGATTCATTCTTGCCTTTAGATAATTGGTAATCTTCGCTTTCTTTAATCTCGTCTTTCGATGGTTCTATGTATGTATAAGTTCCTCCCAAATCAGAATTAAGAGTATAATCGATTATATACCGTTTTTTTTCTTCGCCGCTGCGGATATCCCCTACTCCTTTACCTCCTGTCTGGTACTGGTCGCCATCGAACAGCAGGTTATTGTTCTTCGTGTCGTATTTCGTTTCGAAGAACCCTTCAACCAGCCGGTTATCGGTATTGACAACAATATCTTTGAAAGTGACCGCTATTTGCGCACCCTGCAAGTACGGGATACCGACATAGCCTTCTCCTGTAAACCGCCCCGAACCGCTTACCTTTGTGATAAATACAGGGAAATCACCCACCAGCACGGGCATGCCCGATTGCAGTTCGCGGGCAGGAGTCCGGTTCGTTAAATTAACATCCGGCATCAGTCCGCAATTCGGCCCGCTCTCCTGCCTGTCGGGTATACGGAAGGCCTGAAGATCATTATACAGGAAGGCATCTCCTGCCACGCATCTCGACCCGATGCGGTATTCATACTCTTTGCCGGCCTGCAAATTATATAAGCGACTTAACAGGGGCTTATCAATAGTTCCGGTATACCATCTGCTTGTTCCCTTTTTGCGGTATTCAACGGTATATTCCATTGCCCCCACATCCTGCCAGCTAATATCTACATATCCGCTCTCATAAATAGCTCCACTGTTTTGTACGGTCTTGCAATCGGCCGTATAGTCAAACCAGGATACCTGGCTGAAACCGTTATTCTTAAAGACGCTGATCTCATCGACTCCTTCACGGGCTTTGGCCTGTACCCGCCAGGCATAGCGCATGCCCGGAATCAATAACGGTTGTGCAGCAGTATGGATAAAAGATGTGGATTTGATCGTTTCGGTATAGAGCACCCTCGAATAATCAAAGGCGGCTTCAGGCGCGACCTGTTTGTCATAGATTTCGACCAGCGACAGAGCGTATTCCATCCCGTAAGCAGCAGCTGTGGAGTTCATGTGCCGGGGCGTCCACGAGAACATGATGGACGGGATATTGCTCTCTGTTATCACCGTTCCCTTTTGCGGCAGGTTGAGAATGGGCGGTTCTCCCGAAGCAATCATTGCCTGGGCAAATCCCATTCGGGGATTACTGACCAAGCGGTTTGTCCCTTCTTCGTATACTTCAAAATAAAACCGATAGAAATTGTCAGGCAGCATCTGAGTCCGGTAAAACTCACTCTGCCCGCCGCTGATGCGTAAATTCTCTTTCTTGAAATAAGGAACCAAATCGTTCAGCGATAAAGACAGGGGAACTCCAGCCTGAAGCTCAAGGCCGGGAGTATACACCTCCGGCGGGGTAACCAGCGACAAGGAGGAGGATAGTATCTTCATGCGCAGATATACCCTGACCAGCGGCTGCTGCATATCGGTATTGACAAGCATTAACCGGAGCTTGGCCTGTGTTCCCGTATAGTAAGCCGGCAGATGAGGCGTATATGGAGGCGTCAACTGCGTGTATACCTGCACCGGATAGGTTTGTTGCTGTGCATACATTCCGCCACTGCTCAGGCACAGGAGCAGGATATACATCCAATGCAGCCATACCTTGTTTATAATCTGTCGCTTATTATACTGAGGGCTCATCTGTATTTTCGTTTTATGATTTGCTACTCTTCTTATTCTCATTTGTGTTACCGGCTGCTTACCCGATAATCATTTTCAGATTCATATATCCCGATGCTGTTTCCAGAACGATGATATAGACTCCCGAAGTAAGGGATATCCTGTAAGGGATATCGTACTCCTTTTCTCCCGCGTACTTTTTGTCACTAACGGTATTCCCTGTACCCACATGAATGATGCGCAAACGGATGGCGCTGGTTTTATTCAATGTAACCTTCACTTGAAAGTTGCCGTGGTTGGGATTAGGGTATATCTGGTATTTTTCAATAATAGATTCCCCGAACGAATCGTCTCCCGTATCGTTCTTGTCCAAAACTGTGATTGTCTTGAATATTTCCTGGAAACAATCCCCTTGATGAGCCCTGAGACCAATCTTGTAATATCCCTTTTCAGAGAAAAGAACCTTGGCATAATGCCCATCCCACTCAACGACTTTCAACGAGTCGGTGTCATCCAATAACCATTCCACCCGATCGGGGTTCGGATTGCTGATATTGACGATAACGATTGTATCTCCCGCAAAGACTTCGGTAGCTACCAATATCTCCGAGCTGATGTCTACATCCTTTAGGCTGATGTTTATTTCATCCGTGGCCTGGCATCCTTTGCTGTCACTGATTGTCAATCTATAAGTTCCTGCTTTAGCGACTGTAATTTCAGAAGACACGGCTTTGAACGAATCCGGGCCTGTCCAGTGGAATTTTGTTTTCGGGTCTGTGACAAGAGGGGCTAAAGTCAGGCTCTGCCCCTTACACAATGTCCGGTCTTCACCGAGATATACAGTGAGTGGCTCCGGATCGGAAAGGACAATGTTATCCGTATATGTGCATCCGTCTTTGTCGGTGACAAGTACGGTATATAATCCGGCCTGGATATTGTCCAACTCTTGGGTTGCCGCTCCGTTAGTCCATTGGTAGGTATATGGAGCCGTACCGCCTGTAACCTGTAGCTTAATACTTCCGTTATTTGCCCCGTAGCATACAGGGTTTGTTTTTACGGCAGTAACCTGTAAATCGGCAGGTGTAGATACTTTTGCGACGGCTGTAGTTTCACATCCCCGGCTGTCGGTGACAAATACGAAATAACGTCCCGGCGTCATGTTATTCACCGATGCAGTCTTGTCTCCAGTGCTCCACTGGTAACTGTAAGGAGCTGTTCCTCCAGTAACTGTTACAGCTATCCGGGCAGTTTGCCCGCAGGTGATTTCCGTGTCTGTTGCCGTAGCCTGCAAAAGCTGCGGCTGCTGCAGCTTGTAATCGACAGAGAGAGTATTTGCCACACGACTGTAGTCTTCTATTTCGACTTTGTAATTACCGGCTGATTTATGCAAAAGGACACTGTCCCGTTCGTTGGCAAGCAGGGTATATCCTGTTCCCGGTTCTTCCTTATACCACTTGTAGATATAAGGCAAGCGTCCGGCTACCGGATTCCGAATACCTCCTGTGGCATGAACCGTAAGCTGCCCGTCGGACATGCCGTTGCAGGATATAAAATGGGTTTCTTCTACCTCAGCCAACAGCTCATCAGGCTCGGAAATGGAATAAAGCTCCTGCACGATACAAGATGAATTCGCAGTAGGATAAGCACCTGCATAATTCCGGTCTTTTATTTCGACCTGATAACTTCCTTTCGGAATATTATTTAATAAAGAAACATATTTACCATTTTCGAAGAGACCTGTTGCCGACAGAGTCTGCCCGGCTTCATTCTTCCATATCAAATCGTATGTATTATCCGGATAGGGTGTTCCTCCTTCTATCGTAATTTTTATATCACCATCTGAACGGCCGTAGCCGGAAGCATCGGTTTTGGCCATCGCGGAAATCACCAACGGAGCGGCAGGCTGAGTCAAAGTAACTTCATGGATATCCTGAGAATTTATCTGAGCGTAACACCCATTGGCATCCTGAATATAGAGGCTGTAAGTTCCGGAGTAAAGGTTGTTTATCAGAAAGGTCGTATTGTCTGATTCAATGGCATGTTCTCGATATCCGGCATCGGAGTCTTTTTTACAGAATAACCTGTATCCGCCAACTCCTCCGGAGACTTTCACCCGGATAAAACCATCGTTTAAGGCATGACAGGAACTATTCCGTGTAGACAATACCGTGACAAGTAATGCCGGCTGGGTTATCTCGGATACTGCCGATTCAACCGTATTGGCGATACGGCTGAAGTCTTCGATACGTACTTTGTAGTGTCCAGCAGAACGTTGTACTAAAACGCTGTCTGTTTCGTTGGGAATAATTATGGCATTCCCGTTTTCTATTTTATACCATTTATAGGTATATGGATAAACCGCCTGATGGTTAGGCACTCCCCCTTTTGCGTATGCGACCAATGTCCCCGTAGCTTCTCCGTGACAGTAGATGCTGTCGGTTTGTAGCAGTTGTACGGTCAGCGGGTCGGGCTGTGTAAGAGAAAAAGTAGCTGTCGCATAACACGTATTAGCCGTGCCGCCATAGTTATTATCGCGGATCTCTACGGTGTATGTTCCTTTGGGAAGGTTCTGTATTTTGGAGGTAAATACCCCAAAGGAGTCAAAGGCATCGATACCGGTAAATACCGTTCCTCCGGTATTTTTCCAGATTATACTGTAATACGGGGCAGCAGCATTGATTGTTCCTCCGGCTACTTTGATTGTTATCTCGCCGTCGGAACGTCCGTAACCGGATACATCGGTTTGAGCGCTTTCCGTTATTGTTAACGGAGCTGCCGGCTGCGTCAGAATAAATTCATGGATAGGATTACCGTTTATCCCGGCATAACAATTGTTTCCGTCCAGGAGATAGACACTGTATTTTCCGGAATACAGGTTATCCAGATAGAACGTATTGTCACCGGTGTTAATCGGGTATTCCCTGTAATCAGAATCCGTCCCTTCCTTTTTACAGAATAGCGTATAACTGCCTGTCCCTCCCGATACATTTATATGAATAAAGCCTGTATTCTCACCATAACATCCGACATTTCGGGTTGTCGCTATTGTTGCAAGCAATGCGGGTTGTGTGATCTCAAAAACTGCCGACTCAATGGTATTGGGCGGATTACTGGCATCTTCAACTTTCACCTTGTACCTGCCGGCCCGACGATTCGACAGGATACTGTCATTCTGATTGGAAATTACCGTAGCATTCCCGTTTGTGATTTCATACCATTTATAATTGTATGGCATACCGGAAAAACTGCCGGACACGCCTCCTGTCACATGAGCTGTTAATGCTCCGGTCTCTTCTCCGTGACAATAAACGCCGTTGGCATTTTCCAATTGTAAAGTCATTGCTTCCGGCTGGATAATTGTGAAGCTTGCAGTTACATAACAAGCATTGGACAGGCCTGCGTAGTTTTTATCCCTTATTTCAACAGTATAGACATTCTCCGGAAGATTTTCTATTTTCGAGGTAAAGACATTGTCGGTGCCGATCGCTTCGCTGCTTGCTACCGTTGTTCCCGAGGCATTTTTCCATATTACAGTGTAAAGCGGATTCGCCGGATGAGGCGTTCCTCCTTTTATTTTTACGGTGATGCTTCCGTCGGAACGTCCAAAGCCGCTAACCGGTTTTACAGCGGCATGGCTTATCTCCAGAGCCTGTGAGGGCTGGCTAATCGTGATTTGCGCGACATCCGCACCTTCTATCGGAGCATAACAGCCATTGGCATCTGTTATGTATATCCAATATTCATTCGTGGTGAGATTATCGAGGGTGAATACGTTCCCCTGCGGATCCAACGGCTGTGCATAAGCTGCATCGTCTTTCAGTTTGTAATGCAGTTTATACCCTCCTGCACCTCCGAAAACCTCTATCCTTATCAAACCGTTATTTCCACCGAAGCATGTTACATACTGCTTCGTTACACTGGTCGATAAAATGGATGGCTGAGTGAGTGAAAATTCCTTTTCGACCACATTCGCAATACGGCTCTTGTCTTTGACTTCGATTTTATAATCGCCTTGCCCTAAATTGGATGCAACACTGTCGGTTACAGCTATGGCTTGGTATGTCCCTCCATTCTTTTTATACCATTGATAGGTATATCCTTGTCCGACATCCGTCACCCCGCCTTCCGCGTGAGCCACCAACTCTCCGTTGGTATCGCCATAACACAGGATTGGGTGTGTTTTTTGGATCATGACAACAAGTTCTTTAGGCTGGCCAAGAGTGATTTCATCTGTAAAGACGCAGTTATTCTTGTCTTTGATTGCTACAGTATAAGTCCCTGCGGGGATATTCTTTGCCGTGGTTCTGAATTTCGCTCCCGAAGGGTCGTTCTCTACAGCCGCTACAACCTGCCCCGTTTGCTTGTTTTTCCAGGTAACGGTGTAAGTATTACCGGGAAGTGGAGTTCCGCCATCTCCTGTGAGGACGGCAGAACCATCACTGCGCCCATAGCCCGAAGGTTCTGTGAGGTTCTGAAAAGCAAAGTCTAAAGCTTTATCGGGTTGAAGGAATGTTTCTGTGCGGGTAACGATATTGGCACTTTGATCACGCAGTTCGCAATCATGCGTGTCGGTCACATAATATTCATAAGTTCCGGGTTCAAGATTAGACAGGGAAGTCTGGTTTGAAGACGTAAATGCTGTCGTGAGATATGCTCCGCCCTGTTTGCGCCAATAAAGCTGATAAGTACCGTCGCCTCCGGAGGCTGTAACGGTAATTCTACCATTATTCTCTCCGTAGCAGGTGATATCCGCTTTTGTTGTCGTTGAGTAGGTAAGAGCGGGAAAACTTTCTATTTTTCCAATCTTTTTATGATCCGCTCCATCGGAATAGGTTGCAACACCGTTGTAAAAGCCGGATACCTGAATTTGATAGCTGCCTGCGTCCTTGTTCTCAAGGAAAAAGCTATTGTCGCTATCCAGCACCGGGTCAGAAATATTACCAATAGCCGAAGATGCCAGATTCTTATAATCAACCAACAGCCTTTCGCCGGGTAATAAAGCCCTGTCCAATTGCACTTTTAGCTTTCCGTTTGCCGTACCGAAACAGATTTTACCGGTAGCCGTAACACTGAGGATACGGGGAGCGGATTTCTGATTGCTTAACGAAAGCACATTGCTGCGTTGGGCTACTTTGGGATTATCCCGGTCTTTATAAATATAATATTCCAAAGCCACCCATGTATTGGCTCCAATGGTCATTTTCGACTCGTAATTACTGCCGTAGATATCTTCTCCTGAAATATTCACCAAACGATTTCCCTGCAAGGAGCTATTGGCTATTTGATGCCAGGTAGAACCATTGTCGGAGGAATAGACCCATCTGTACGTATCGCTCGTATAGCCGGAAGGAGCTTCTAATTGAATTTTATCCAGCGTGGGCAATATCTGGGATGAGCCGGATTTGTACCCTATTTTCAGATTTTTAGGAAATACATAAATATCCATTATTCCGTGAAAACTCCAGTAAACTTGCGAATTGGTATATGTATATTTTTTATACCCGATATTTTCATTTCTTGTCTGGAGGGCAATGTTATCCTTCCACCCGTTATCGGGATCACTTCCACCGGATTTATCCAGCTTCGTGTATACGCTGAAATTCAGTACACGCTGGGTTAATTGATAGGTTTTTATATCCGAATCACGATTCGTTGAATGACCGGAGGAAAGCCCCTTCAGATTTTCATCTACAAGTGTATGACTTGTACCATTAAGAGAGATATTGACCTTAATACTGCTTTTCTTTCCGGCTTTGAAGCCGTGATTATTCGTGATAGAGTTATTAATGCAAAACCCCCACTCTCCTGATATTGTCTGCCCCCGGGCATGGCTTAAGCTTACTATCGCCATTATGAATAACACCATTATCTTTCTCATAACTTTATTTTTGTGCCGGGTTAATAATTAGCAGTTATTGTTTTCACTTTCGACGACCTGCCTTCATCGGTAATATACAGAACCGTATAAGTATAGTTGTTGCCCGCAGAAACGGTTTCATCCGTTACCCGTGTCTCTGATTGTCCCAGTTCTTTCCATAAAACCATCTTTCCGTCTTCAGCAGTTTTATAGATTCTGTATAGCTTTGCTTTTTCGTGCTTTCTCCAGGACAACTCGATATAGCCTTTATGGATATCTGCATAATAAGTCAGACCGGAAACCTCATCAGGCGCTACACCTGCGTTAATATCAATCTCAAGGGGTTGCGGAGACAATGATTTCTTTCCATCCGGACTATAAGCTATCAGGGTATAACGGTAGCGGCCCGAAGTCGTTATTTCATCTGTGTAAGATGTGGTATGGTTGTCCCCCGAAAAGACTGTTCGTGTATCTTTGGGGTTATGGGAGTTTGTCCGGATTAATTTATACGTAATCGCAGGATGCTTCGGATCGGTTATCCATTGAATCGTAACTTTATTCTCCGTCACAAATGTATATCCGGTAATAACTGGCTCATCCGGAGTTTGATGGTTGGGTTTGATTGCTTTGACCGGCATACAGGGTGCCGATTCATTATAGCGTTCATCTATCGCTGTCAGGCAGTAATAGACATAAGTATTCCCCAAATCAAAGGAAAGCGTATCTGCATAATGGTTTTGGGTAATCAATTCCGGTGTTATCGAAGACTTTTCTTCACTTTGTGTGAAAGCACGCAAAATGCGGTAGCCGAATAAGTCAGGCTCCGTATTGGCATTCCATGTTAAATGAGCAATTCCCGCAGAGTCTACCTCTACCTTGAGTCCTGCCGGAACAGCCGGAGGTATAGAATCTATCTGCGTAAGTAAAAAAGGAAAAGATTCCGTTTTGCGGCCATCCTTACTTTCGGCGCTCAATTTGACATAAGCGCGGGCTTCGGTTAACGGGAACTCCAAGTCTCTTCTATCTAAGGAAATATTGTTGATCTGGAGACGGTATTCTCCATCTATCTTCTGCGATACCGACAGACTGAATTTGTCGGCCTCACTGTGGTCTTCGCACTGAAACTCCCAGTAGATTTTGGCCCGATCCTTATCTGTGAAATCCCCGTTGTAAATATGGGGAATACAAGTCAAGGCTTTTTCTCCTTTTCCGCCGACTTCTTCACTGCAAGGCCCGGTCTCATCAAATCCGGTCAATCCGGTTATCCGGTAGGTATAATGAGTTTCATTGTTAGCCAGGCTGTCGGTGTAGAAAATTTCTTTCATTTCCCCGTCGAGAGCCGTAAGGGGCAGCTTTGTTATCTTCTTAAAAATCCCTCCCTCTTCTTTCCGCTCGATATGATAGGAATGGTAAGTATCTGATAACAGGATATAGTTCCACGACAACATGGCTGCCTTATCGCCAAACAAAGCATTTAACCCGATGGGGCTGGGCAGTTCTTTTTTGTCTTCCACTCCGATATAAACAGCCGCAGTATCTCCCTTTGCTCCGTTCGGCGGATTTAGACAAATGCGGTATAAATACCGTTCATTTTCCTTTATTGTATTATCCGTCCATGCCCAGCCGGCCAGTCCTGCGGCTTTATAATCATATTCAGCCATAAAAAGAGAGGTGGAAAAACGCTGTTCCAGCTCGTTCGCCTGATTGATAATACCACCGATACCCTTGCCTCCGGATGCACTAAGCTCAAAATCCTCGCCATACAATGCCTGTGCAATAACCGCAGCATAATCCGACTTATTCGCATATTCTACCCAGTCAGCCAAAGGCCGTGGCCGGAAATTTTCGACCAGGATTGCCTCTGCCGGAGCTTCCTGCCACCGCTTATCGATCATTACCGTGTAACGCTTGATTGTATATCCGTATTTAATCCCGTCAGCCCATGCTCTTGTATTTCCCGGAGACCAACGCAGCCGTATCTCATCCTTATCTGCGACAAAACCTCTTGCCCGAATAGCTTCTTTGTGTATAGCCGCTTCTTCCTGCGCCGATATTCCCGAAGATATCGACCCTAGAAAAACAAAGAGTAGCAGTTGTATTTGTGTTATATATTTCATTTGTTATTTATTTTCATTCTTATGGAAAGATGAGATACACATGCCGGTCATTATTCTTATTGGGCGCGGCAGCTACAAAACATGCATATTCCATCCGATTTAATTTTTACGGTCAGTAATCCGCATGGAGACGTTGCATGCAATGTCTCTACGCGCCTGATGCCAGTTTTCCAATGATCATTCATTCTTGGCGGATGCCGGTCGCCAATCCAGCGTATTTATATAGTCGATCTGCTTGGTGGTTCCCGTTTTTCCACCCGGAAGACTGTACCGGAAAGTTGTTTTATAATGGCCCTGTCTCATCCAGAAAAAGCGGCTGTTGATGAGCGGCATCAGCAGGCTCATATCAATGCCTTTATCGAAGGAATTCACCGCTTTGGTTCTCAGCTCGTAATAATCTTTACTGTAATAATACGGCAGTTCATATACAAAGGGCAATATCTTCGACATAAAACTATTAAAGGTATTTCCGGATATATAACTCAGGTAGCCGTCATACAGAGGAAATGCCCTGGCAGGAGGTACACCGTACTCAGTTATATCTCTTCCGGTAATAGAAATGCCTTTCAAAGGATACCAGTCATACACTAAAGGAGCAATATCTTTTGTGTAATAATCATTATCCATCATGGCCTCAGCGGTCACCAAAGGAGTTCCCTCAGTATAATCGTTACCTGTAAGTTCCGCATCGTCGAACAGCTCGTAACTGTCTTTGGAGATAAGTAGTAACGAACGTGCATCTGAGTTTACATAACGGGAATTTGGTTCCAGTAACAACGCAGATAGTTTTTGTTCGAAAGAGTTGTACTTGCTTGTTCGAAAAGGATATTTCAATATTTCCAGGATACCATCCTTCGTTATTTTTTGTGCAGCCTGTTGCATGTAATCCACCGAAAAAGCCTCTCCGTCCGAATCGGTGAGCGTATGGGTCGTTTTCCGTGTTTCTGCGGGCTGTCCGGTTTGTGCAGCAGTGGATGCCGCCAATACCAGTTCATACCCTGTCTGGTTTGTGACATCAGGCAGGGAATAATCGATACGTAAATCGGCTGAACTGTATCTGAATACGGAATGTACCGGTTCGTTATTTCCGGATGTGTATGAGGCTGTATAATTAAAGTTCTCCGGAAACAGGTAACTCTGTCCTTTCTTTAGCTGGACATAGCCTGTATTTGACTCTTCCTTAAAGAAATTTTGCTGTCCGACAACCGGATAACAATATGCAATATTGGAAATCGGGATGTAGTTGGGCGCACCACCGGTTTTAAACAAGGCTTCTTTGGACTCCCTGGCTATATTTCCGTTTTCCGAAACGACAGCCCAGGCTCCTCCCTTGTATTCTTCAAAATTGACAGATACGGATACTTTCATATCGCTGTAAGGCGGCAGTATTTCTTTTGACTCAAAAGTGGCCACATCGTTGGCCTTATTCATTCTCACCTTTCCTTCAATCTTTTGATTTTTATCATCTGTTATAGAAAATCCGGCAAGTTTTATCCGATAGGATGTATTATTTCCGTTGTCGTCCTCTATATCGAAAGGTTCGTCTAAAGGCATATTGAAGGTAGCTTGTGGAGACAGGAATACATCGACATCCGTATCTTTATCATAAGGTGTCAGGTCGGCAATCAAAGGCATATCCAGCGGAGAGCTGTCTCCATTGATGGCCACCAGCCTGCAGTCGTCACCGAAGCTCATCTTCATTTTCATATTGGCTTTGACAAGGCCACCCAATACATTCAACCTGACAGCCAACTGCCCGCCTATCCAGGTCGGGTTGGGGAGCCTGGCCTGCAACAGAGCAGCTGTCGCTCCTTTAATGACCGTAATCTTTTTATTAATAAACAAGAGTTTAACCTTAACGCCAAGCTCACCTGAAAGGTAAGCATAACATTGGCCGTTGGCATACCATCCGCCAATACCGACAGGGGCATTGCTTCCTTCACAGGCATAGTTACTCATGTCGCGCAGCATCATATCGAAGCCTGTTCCCGCCATAAAGCGGGCGTACAGGATAAGGAAAGTGAGGTCTCCGGTATCAAAGGAGAAACGGGAACCAAAGGCAACCCCTTTCCCTCCTTCCATTATATTCGGATATTTCATATAGTCGGCCTGTTGTGGGGTGATTCCCAATATATCAATTACTTCTTTGGGTACGGTCGGATTTTCCAGCTTATCCCCCAGCATAAAATAGGATTGAGTACTTAATGACAATGGCCCCAGGCCAAGCTTCAGCCCGATGGGATTCGTTGGGGTTCCCACATGTACATACCAGGTCTGTGGAGAACAATGCAACTTAGCCCAACCGGCTTCGTTATTATTGCCCGTTCCCCGCAATATACCGCCAGGTACATGCACCATGACCTTGAAATCGGCATCGAAAGTCTTTGAAGGGAAATCATAATCCATTGCCATATACGCATTGACCGCTCCGGACAATTGGAGGTCAGGCAATATCTTTTTGGTTAGATCCGATCCGGACATGTTGTCCGGCAATTTATGACAAAAACTATTACTTAAATGGCCGCTCTTCGCTTGAGCCTGCTTATACATATCGGTCAAGTCCTTGAGTTTGCCTGTCATGTTGAGCGACGACATAAACTGAGCACTCCCGTAAAATCGGATATTTCTGATTCCTCCCGAGGACAGGAAATTCATTTCAAATAATGCATCCCCATTCAAAGCCAGCTTATTACCTACACTATAAGCGACTGCAGCTTTCAGCCCCAAAGACACGTTGTCATCCGGAGCATACGCCTGTAGCTTGCTTCCTCCGGTAGGAGACATTCTATAATAAGCCCCTCCGGTAAAGCCGTTCAGCAGTACGGGGCCGACAGGAATACCCGCTCCGGGAAATTCAGTCTGTCCTTCGACATACCAATAGCGGAAATCGTTATGTCCAAAAACCGAAGTCACATTGACTTTCATATTTTTGGAAAAGGCATGAAAGGTTGCTTCTATATAGCCTCCAAAATAATTTCCATAAATGGGGTGATTTTTTTCCAAGCGAATCTCTCCATCCAGGCTAAATCCGGTAAGCTGCGTATTTTCCAGCTTCAGGGCTCCGATATGCACTCCCTGGAATTTCCATAAACCGTCCTGATACGCTGATGCAATCTCCAGACGACCTCCTGCCGCAATCTTTTGCTGCATCAGGTTGACATTCATATCAAAGCCCAGTATAGCCTTGTTGTTTTCCGAATGAAGACGGATATCGCGGATAGTAACAGGGAAATTATTTAATTTGACTTCTCCGCCATATCCAACAGATTCTACAGAGAAATAGGGCGATTCCGTCGCAAAGGTCAATTTGCTAAATATTATCTGCTCTATTTTAAACCCGCCCTTATCGATACCTATCGAGCCGTTTAAAACGAGTTTCGGACTAAAGCGCTTATTTTTCACCTGCATCAACAGGTAGGAAGTGGGATTAAGTCGCATTTCAGCTTCCCCAAATATATCAAATGAAAGGTTCTCACCCAAACCGACCTGAAACAGGTATTCATTATTGGATATGTACGCCTTGTAGGGACACGGCTGGTTTTTCTCGGAGATGGGAATATGGATATGTCCGTCGAAACCGAAACCTTTGATATTATTCGCTAGCAAGGAGAAACGGAGGTTTTCCACCGAAAATCCCCAACCCGAGGCATCTCCTGCATCCAGAGACAGGATATTCTTTCCGGCAATATCTGCCGTAATACCATTTTCATCCACTAGCAGGCGGGAAGCTTCCAGACTGATTCTCTTTTCAGATTGCTTATTCTTAAATTGTTCGGGAAGGGTTAGAGTGAAGCTGTCAACATATATTCCCCGCCATAAATTCGGGTCCGGCAATGTAAAATATTCCCTGAAGTATTGAGGGTCGGGCATAAACGGTTCCGGATTTTTAAGATCGCTTAAATCCAATGTCGCTTTCGATAAGCTGAATTCAAAACCTTCGGCGCCCTTTATCTCGAAAGCAGGCAATGAAATTTCCGTGATCAAATCGTTCCAATCGTAAATAGTCGTTTTAAAACTGCTTGTTACAGGCTTGGTTCTATCTGCTACTGACACAAATGTATTGGGGTTTAATATAATATCGGCATCTAAAGAGAGTTCTTTAAAGTTGCCATTGCAGTCGAGAGATACGTATGTATCGGATTCGCCTCTGCCGGTACTGTCATTCAGGTTGCCTTTCAATACGACACGTCCCAGATTGCCCAGAGAAAAGGGGATATTACTTAACAAAGACAATTTAACATCTCCGACTAAATCTCCGGTACGGGTTATTTTAACGTCTGTGGCACCAAATAGTAATTCTTTATCTTTAGCATCACCGGATTGGGGAACACGCATCTTCATCAGAAGTGTTAATTCTCCGTACAGATTACCGAAACGAACCTGGGTGATGGCCAGCGTAAAAGGGATATTACCGATGTTCTTCTTTATTCCTACAGGCAGGTTGTAGGCTTTGCCGGCCTGTTCGCCGGTCCCAATACCCAGATTATCAATGAAACGGTTTTGAGACTCTATAATGGCAAAGTCTTCCAGTGCCTTGTCTGTTTTCGGCAAGGATTGAGAGAAAAGACTCATTCCGCAGGAAAAGAAGAACAGATAAATAAAGAAAGTTTTTTTATTCTTCCATGGTATAGAAAAAGGCAATAACATATTGTGTACTTCTTGTGTTAAGTGTTAATCACATAAGATAATTTTTCATTATCGCTCTTCAAACATAGTTATTTTTTTTAAAACGCAACCCTTTTTCTTCTAGAATAAATCTATTTTGTGCAATTATTCCAATATCTTTTTTCAGAAAATGCTTTTTGTGCTTTAATACTTGTTAATCATACGTCATGTTTTCCGGGTTCACAAGCTGAAAGCAAATCCAAATAACAGAAGGATAACGCGACCTCCCTGACAATCAAGATAAATTTTAATACCAGCCACTATGTTTTTCCCCTTCGGAAGAGACTCCAACGCTTACATTGAGTTGATAGCGGAATTATACTATCCGAAAAAAAATATGTCCGGATAGTATAATTCAAAGAATAGGAAACAAGTGCCGTAGATTGAGAAGCCGAAGAATACATTCTTTGCCAGGAATGCCGGCTTGAAAGCTCCACTCTTCTTTTTCCGAACAGCATAATTTATCCGATAACCAGAAGAATAATGCGATAACAGACAGGACGTACTTGTCAGAAAGATTTTTATCCGCGTATCGGGAATCAGATTCAACAAGCATTTAAGAGGAAAAGCGCCTAAAGAAACTTATTGAGTACGCAGACCTAGCAAGCTAGAGGAAAAGGACAATTTAACAAGCTGTTGTATTTCCATCCGCTTTCATAGTGACGGCAAGTTGGCACAAAGCTTACCTGATTTTTTAATCATTGTCCGGACGATTTAATAAAAATCAGAGGACGTTTCATTCGATTTAATTTCCTCCATCAGAAAACACATCCGACAAACAAGCTTATTTACCTTCAGTTCCATAATCTTGTTAAATAAAAGAGTTCAGGCTTTATTTCATCGGATTCAATACCTACTGCACAAACTCCAAAAATCAACTTATTTATAGCAACTTACATCTTTTTATTAATAAAACAAATCAGACTTCATTTGATAAAAACATCTTTTTTTAAAAAAAGTTGTTTTATCAATAGGGTAATCTCTTTTTGTTTCGTCCAGTATATAAAGGGGGAAAACTCAAGAGAAGAAATACTTGTTGTTTTATCACTTATCAATATCTATTTTATGAATTATTCAGAAACAGACATATTATCCTATATAAAAGGAGAACTTTCGGCAGAAGAAGCGCAGGCATTCAAACAAGAATTGGACTCCTCTAGTGAGCTGAAAGAACAAGTGAGACAAGTCCGTTTTGTCCTATCTCTTTCTGAAAATTTAGAGCAGCAACGTCTTATTGATACGGAAACAGGATGGAAAATCATTTCTGCCAAACTCAAAAAAGACCGACTAAAAGTAAGACTCTGGCATCTGCTCCGCGTAGCTTCAGTGATTCTATTGCCGCTCTTCTTATGTTACCAGTATGTGCTTATTCCTTTTATCGACAGTCATAAAGAGCAGAAAATGATCGCGGTGGTTTGTGCGCCGGGCATGACCATTAAAACAATTCTTCCCGATGGCAGTGAAGTATGGCTGAATTCACAGAGTGAACTCCGTTACCCGCAAAAGATGAACGGGAAGCAACGAAATGTCTATTTAAAGGGAGAAGCATTTTTCAACGTTGAGGCAGATAAAACAAAACGGTTCAATGTCATTACGGCAAAAGGCATAACCGTGAGTGCATACGGAACAAAATTTAATGTGAATGCTTATTCCGACACGCCATTTTATGATATCACTTTAGCCAGGGGGCACGTTGAGATTACCGACCAATTCCATAAAGCTCCCACTCAATTAAAACCCGGAGAGAAAGCAACAGTGGATCTTTTGTCGCAAATGATAAAAGTTAATAATTCAGATGTATATCCCGACACAGCCTGGATTGCAGGTAAACTGGTATTTAGAAAAGAAAAACTGGAGAATATTGCGCTGAGATTGTCTCATAAATTCGGTGTAGCTATTATTATTGAAAATGAAAAATTGAGAACGAATGAAATTACAGCCACATTTAGAGACGAAAACCTGGATCAGATTCTGAATTTATTGAAACAGTCATCCTCTTTCGAATATAAAATGGAAGACAGGAAGCCTTTATCAACAAATTCATACTCACCCAGGGTTGTAAGAATAAAATAATCTATACGATTATCAGACATTAATGATTATTTCGAATCTGATTTGCTTTCTGCTTTTCATTGCAGTATATGCTTATTTTAGAGAGAGAAAAATGGTAGTAGAACAATATTAATATGGAGGAATTGCCTATGAATAGATAAAAAACTGGATTATTACGATAAGAAATGTAAGATGTTACATCTAAGACCAAAAACGAAAAAGATGCTTTTGTTACTAACTTGCTTGAATAGGATTGAAGAGATGATTTTGAAGAATTGACATTAAACTAAATTGAAAGAAAAACAAATATTAATAATTAATTGATTTTGCCATGAGAATGATTTTTTTAATCATGTGTCTACTTGCTTTTCAATTGAATGCCAACCCCATCAGGTTGCAAGAAGCAAATATCTCACTAGATATGGATAATAGTTCTGTAGATCAGGTTCTGCAGATGATTGAAAAGAAGACAAATTATTCATTTGTATATAACAATAAATTGATAAACGCTGACCGGAAGGTAGACATTCACGTGAAGAATGTTGGCTTATCCAATGTATTGGATCAGTTGTTTAAAAGCACAAACGTTGCTTACGAAATCAGAGGAACTCAGATTGTACTGACAACAACGAAAGTCCAGGCTCTAGCCGGAAAATCACCCCAGAAGAAGAAAGAAGTGACAGGTACGGTTGTGGACGCTAGAGGAGAACCGATTATCGGCGCTACGATACTGGAAAAAGGAATCGGAGGCAATGGTACTTCTACGGATATAGACGGGCGGTTTATGCTGTGGGCTGAACCAAACTCAACACTTCAAATCACCTCCATTGGGTATATTACCCAAGAGGTCGGTGTATCCGGAAAAAACACGTTGAGTATTGTATTGAGAGATAACTCGAAAGCATTAGACGAAGTGGTCGTTACCGCTTTGGGCATCAAACGAGAAAAGAAAGCATTAAGCTACAATGTTCAGGAAATTAAACAGGATGAGATAACACGTGTTAAAAGTGCAAACTTTGTAAACTCCCTGTCAGGTAAAGTTGCAGGCGTGACTATCAACTCCAGCTCAGGAGGTATCGGAGGTGCTTCGAAGGTTGTTATGCGTGGCGCTAAATCCATAGAAAAAAGCAATAATGCCTTGTATGTTATCGACGGCGTCCCTATGCTCTCGCTCACAAGCACACAAGGAGAAGACCGGTATCAATCGGCAGGTTCCACAGAGGGGATTGCGGATATCAATCCGGAAGATATTGAAAGTATGACCGTCCTGACCGGTGCAACAGCAGCAGCTCTTTACGGTTCGGCTGCTGCCAACGGCGCAATTGTCATTACGACTAAACGAGGCCAGGAAGGAAAAGTCAAAGTGAGTGTTTCCTCCAATTTGGAATTCGGAAAGCCTTTTGTTATGCCGGAATTCCAAAACACATACGGAAACGACGGTAGAATAACGTCCTGGGGAGCTAAACTTCCGGAAGGAACGGAGAGATACAAGCCTACTGATTTTTTTAATACGGCTCATAATTACACAAACTCTTTCACCTTATCCGGAGGATCAGCTAAGAATCTGTCATTTCTTTCTGCATCTACAACAAATTCGGCAGGGTTAATTCCCAATAATACATACAACAGATACAATTTCACCTACAACAACACCTCTTATTTCCTTAACGATCGCCTAAAACTGGACGTTTCGACCAGTTATGTGATCCAGAATAACAGGAATATGGTCAATCAGGGTGAATACATGAACCCTTTGGTAGGCGCGTATCTTCTTCCGAGAGGAGACGGACTTGAAAAAACAAAGGTATTCGAACGCTACAATGTGACACGCAAAATCTACGAACAAGTATGGGGAGATTTTGCTGAACAGCCATCCGGATTATTTTCCGGCTCATATAGCGGCGATTACACCTTACAAAACCCGTATTGGGTGGCATACCGGAACGTGAGAGATGTCAGCCGGAAACGTTTTATGGCCTCAGCCGGAGCAAACTATTTAATCAAAAAATGGAGCGAATCGGAAAGATGGGATATCGGTGGCCGTATCAGAATAGACAATACACGATATAAAACATCCGACAAGCGTTATGCCTCTACTTTAGCCACCCTGGATGTCAGCACAAACGGATATTTCGGATATGCAGAAGGTACGGAAAACCAGTTGTATATGGATGCAATTTCCAGCTTTACCAAAAGTCTGAATTGGGACAAGGTCGGATTTTTCCAACTGAATATTAACCTGGGAGCTTCTTTGCAGGATGCACGCAAAGATGGATCCTTTGCCAGGGGCTCACTGATTGAAAAGGGCATTGCGAACTTCTTCAATGTGTTCCAGATCGATCAGACAAATCTGAAATCCAGCTATGGACAGGAAGGTTGGCTTGAGCAGACGCAATCTGTTTTTGCGAGTGCTGAAGTCGGATACAATAGCTACCTGTATCTGACGTTGACCGGACGGAATGACTGGGCATCTCAATTGAGAAACTCTCCGAATCACAGTTTCTTCTACCCTTCAGTAGGACTTTCGGGAATCGTGACAGAGATGTTGTCTAACGAGACCCGTGAGAGAATCAGTTCCGTTCTGAGCTTTTTGAAATTAAAAGCGTCCTATAGCTCTGTTGCCTCACCTTTCCCTCGTGAATTGACTTCCCCCACATACAAATTTAACCAAAACGACAAAGTCTGGTCTTCTCAAATGAATTATCCGATAGGAAATTTGTATCCCGAACGGACAAATTCTTTTGAAACGGGATTCTCTACAAAATGGCTTCGCAACAAACTCGGGTTTGATTTCACTTATTACAGAACCAATACCTATAATCAGACTTTAAAGACAGAAGTAGCATCCGGAGGAGGATGGGATGCTTTCTATATCCAGGCCGGAAATGTGAGGAACTGGGGGTTAGAAGGTGGAATAGATTTTACAGTGAAAGCCAGGAATAATTTCAACTGGAACACGCATCTAACGGCAAGCCTGAATAAAAATAAAATCACCAAACTACAGGACTTCGTAAACCCCACTACAGGACTTACCGAAAGTGCAGATATGCTGGTACGTTCTTCCATGGGAGCATTACGCTATATGCTAAAGACCGGCGGTAGCATTGGAGACATATACTCCATGTCGGATTTCAAACGCAACATGGACGGCGAGATATTCGTAGATGATAACGGAGGCCTGAGTATCGAAGATTACCAGTCTAAAAAGGACTATGTGAAACTCGGAAGCGTATTGCCAAAATATAATTTAGGATGGCGAAATGATTTTTCATATCGTAATTTCTCTTTCGGTGGCCTGTTCGCCGGACGAATCGGCGGTATCGTCGTCTCTATGACTGAAGCTGCAATGGATAACTATGGCGTTTCGAAGGCTTCCGCCGATGCCCGTGATGCAGGAGGAGTACTAATTAACGGCAACCTGGTTGCTGCACAAAACTACTTCAGTGTGAGAGGAAAAAACATGCTTCCTCAATATTATACCTATTCGGCTACTAATTTCCGTCTGCAGGAAGCATATATCGGATATACAATTCCCCGTAAAACACTGGGTAACATTTTCGACTGTACAGTATCTGTGGTGGGACGAAATTTGTGGATGATATACAACAAGGCTCCTTACGACCCGGAAGTCGTTTCTTCTACCGGAAACTATACACAAGGTCTTGATTATTTCATGCTCCCTTCTTTAAGAAGTTTCGCATTTAATCTAAAATTCAATTTTTAATGATGGCAATGAAACAAAGCATGATTTTTATTCAATCACTCAAAACAATGATGAAAAAATCAGGCAAGTTGCAGGCCACCTAACAGTAAAAATTAAATCGTATGAAAAAATATATATTTTTGATCGGATCGTTGTTTCTGTTTTTCAGCTGCATGGACGATAATATGAATAAAGATCCCTTTGGTGCTGACAGCGAATTAATGAATCGCACACCTGTCGGCTCCAGCCAACTCGCCAATTTACAGAAACTGGTCCTCCCCGAACAGGAAAACTCATACCAAATGTGTTTTGATTTGTTCGCGACCAATTATGCCGGATATGCTTCTACAACTAAATTCTTTAGCGATTATGTTGTGTACAACCCAAGAACATCCTGGGTAAGCTATCCTTTTGATGACACTTACCCTAAAATCTACACCCCGTTTCGTTTCCTTTATGAGACTTCCGGGGGAGATTACAGTAAGATTTATTATTCCTGGGGAACAATCTTAAGAATCGGAATTACCCAATGGTTGACTGACACATACGGGCCTCTGCCATATAGCCGGGTGCTGGGTGGAAAAATAGCCGTTCCTTACGATGACCAGAAATCCATCTACCTGGAAATGTGTTCCGAACTTCAAAAATCAATTGAAGCAATGAAGGTTAATTATCAGGAAGGAACATTGTATAAATCGTATGATTTAGTCTATGGCGGTAATTTTTCCAAATGGTTGAAATATGCCAATTCACTACTGCTGCGTTTATCGGTGAGAATGTCGAAAGCCGCTCCGGCAGAAGCGAAGATGTATGCGGAATATGCGGTAGACAATGGCGTTATCACAGCCAATTCGGATAATGCGGCGCTGTCAACGACAAACAATCCGGTGAATATTGTTTCGAATCTTTGGGGAGACTCCCGCGTGAATGCGGAAATCACCGAATACATGAGAGCATTTTCAGATCCAAGACGCGAAAAGTATTTTTCGAAAGTTACTTCCAGAACAGGTGATTATGTATATTTCGGACTGAGAAGCGGCATCAACCCTTCTACGGTTATAACTCCAGCCAATTATTCCACTCCCAACGTGACAGAAAAATCACCCATCATTTGGATATCTGCTTCAGAAGTAGCTTTCCTGATGGCTGAAGGTGCCCTGAAAGGATGGAAAATGGGAGACACTGCTGAAAACCTTTATAAGAAAGGGATCACGTTATCCTTTGAACAATGGGGAGCATCGTCTTTATCGGACTATTTAAATAACTCGGTGAAAAGAGGAAATTATGTGGACGCACTTCAACCGGCTCTGAATGAGGCTTCCTTCTTGTCTGATATTACCGTAAAATGGAGTGATGCAAATGGTGATGCAGAAAAACAACTGGCTAAAATCATTACACAGAAATGGATTGCCATGTTTCCTTACGGAGCTCAGGAAGCTTGGGCGGAATGGCGCAGGACAGGGTATCCGAACTTGATGCCGACACAGGTAAACAGCAGTTCAAATACGGTAAAAAACATTGTGCAAGTCAACGGTAAAGATACCGGCGGAATGAGACGTCTTCCCTATTCTCAAAAAGAGAAAGAAGGCAATAATGCCAATGTCCAGCAAGGGATACAATACCTGGGTGGACCGGACAACGGAGGAAGTGACTTGTGGTGGGCTAAATAACAATTCGTATTGATTGTAAATGAATATAAAAGACATGAAAAAAGAAATATTGATTATTTTCCTTATGTGCATTGCCATGCTGCCTTCTTGCACAAAGGAAGAACCGATAGAAGTGGTAGAAACTCATCGAGAAATAGATACAGAAAAACTTGCAGCACAGAAATCTAATTTGGAAAATCGTTTGATCTCCATCGGTCTTATGTATGGATGGGGACAAACCGACAAAAGCAACCTTTATCACACTCCGGACGACCTGGATATGATTGTCTTGAAAGATGGGTACACAAACGCTACTCAATATCAACTGGCAGATCTGAAATCGGTTAAAGAAAAAAAAGCAACACGGGTGCTTGCCGGAGTCGATCTATCTGTGCTGGCTGATTCGACAGTTCCCCTCCCCATCAATCCCGATTCTCTGATCAGGCTTGTCAAAAAATACGGATTAGACGGAATCAGTGTACAACTCCCCGAAAGCGACACTGTTAAAACAGCTTATGTGACAAATTACCTGAAAACAATTGCTGCATTTGCAGGAAAAGGAACCAATTATTACCTCATTCTGGAAAATCCATTAACGCGATATGCTGAGAATTTCAAAAATGCGAATTGGGTAATCCGTATTCATAAATCAGTAGACACACCCACTTTAGCCGGCTTCACCGAAAGTGCTCAGCAATGGGCGGCATTCAAATTTGTTCCCGGGGTGGATTTCTCCCGAAAAGATCTTTCCGGTGGATTTGTCGACACAGAACACTTTGTTGCAGGAGGACGCCCTTCCATGGCTATTGACATCTGCGACTGGAGTGCTCAAAATCAGGGTGGTATTGCTTTTTATCATATCGAGAAGAATTATACGGATATTGTCAACGCTGTAACATTTTCGACTTTCAGAAAAGCGTTAGCTAAACTTTATAGTAAATAAATGAATTATGAAACAATGCCTGATTTTTATAAAATCACCCAACACAAGGATTAAAAATCAGGCAAATTGAGACCTTACATGTAGCGTCTCTACTAACAGTAAAAATTAAATCGTATGAAAAACAAACTGGTATATCTTAAACTATTTTCAGCTGCACTAATGCTCTTTGGGGTTAGTTGCACAACGGGAGAGACTTATTCCGATTTGGATGAAGAGGGACAGGATCTTTATTCTCAGCAAGCCATGATTTTCAAAGCAGACGGAACGAACAGCAAACAAGCATTGTTCAGTGATGTTTCCGGAGCGATGCTCGATACGGATAGTGCTGCTGTTGCAAGCTTCCAGTTCAATGCTGTACTGGTAAAGAAAAACGCTCGGCGGGTAAGCTTGGCAATAGCATCAACCCCCAACCAGGTCGATGTATACAATCAGGTGTATGGAACATCTTACCTTCAGTTGCCTGAAGAATTAGCTTCTTATACCAAAACTTTGTCTATCGACTCGGCAAAGGTGCTTTCGGATAATGGAACATTGACGGTTAAATATTCTTCAAAATTGAAAGTAGGTCAAAAATATCTTCTGGCATTGACTGCCTCTTCCCAAAGCGATGGCATTGGAGTTATGGAAACTACCAAGACCATGTTTTATTCTATTCAGTTGGAAAGCAATAAAGTGACAACCTCGGCTTTATTAACACGTGAAACGTACTTTAAAATAAATAAGAACAACTCTAAAATCTCCGATTTAGGTACGACATTCACCCTTGAAGGGTTGATCTGTGTCAGCAAGTTCCGCACGGCAAGTGATGTGGGAGATGCGCAAATCAGTACATTTATGGGAACAGAAGGAGGAACATTAGTTCGTTTCGGTGATGCCGGGCTGGATGGCAACAGGTTACAGGCAAACGGTACGGCTGTCGGAAGTGCCTTCTCTCTCAACAAATGGTATCACGTCGCATTGGTGGTCAACAATGGAACTTCTTCTGTCTACATCAACGGAGAACCGGCAGGTACTTTTGCAAAAGCGGGAAGCATCGGCGAATTTTATATTGGTCGCAGCTATAACGACAATCGGGGCATTGATGCCAAAGTAGCTGAAATTCGTATCTGGAAGACTGCGAGAACAGCAGAGCAGATTAAGCAGTGCATGTACAAAGTTAAAGATTTGACGGGCATTTACGCTTATTGGAGAATGAACAGCATTACAGACGGCCTTATCCGGGACGATTCCGGCAACGACAACAATCTGGTCTTGTGGGGACAGCCAAGCAATGTACAGAAAGTCATCACGTTGGTTGACGAAGGAGCAGACGGCGTGCAAGTTGGCAAATAAATATGAATCATGAAAACGTATAAAGCGATGAAAAAAACAATGATAATATTGGGAACAGTCCTGGCTGTGATCTTATCCGGTTGTTCCGAAGACATAAAATACACCACCAACCTGCCTGAGAGCGGGTATATAAATTCCGGTGAGGGGGTTATTTATCTGAAAAACCAGAAAGAAGAGACACATGCTCTGTTGTGGAAAGACAGCACACTCACC
This sequence comes from Dysgonamonadaceae bacterium, assembly GCA_047605645.1. Taxonomy (GTDB): domain Bacteria; phylum Bacteroidota; class Bacteroidia; order Bacteroidales; family Dysgonomonadaceae; genus UBA1309. The sequence goes on from JASGFJ010000027.1 coordinate 59,898, forward strand.
TTTCAAGTGGAAATTCCGGAAGCTTTCGATACAGATACGGTCATTCCCCTGAACACAAACCAGATATCGACAATCGTAGGTAATTACAATGAATTTATGTGCGCCGATCGTCCGGAAGCCAAAGATTATTCTGTATTTCCTTCCACAAACTATACTTTCTCGGGAGTAAACGTGAAAAAAGGAGAAACTTCAGCAGAGGCAACATTGGTCGTGAAGCAATTTACCGGCAGCAGCAATTATGGCGATTACATCCTGCCCATAAATTTCTCTATTCACGGGCGCAATTATCTCTATCATGTATTTGTCAGAAAGGACGGGGATTTTTCGCCGTTATCTGCCACAAATAAGAAAGCCATGCCTGCAGGAGCATACAGTTGTCCGGACAGAAAAGAACCGATGAAAATGATTGCTTATGTCGAAACCAACAATTATGACATCCGTAATTATGGACAAGTGGTTTTGGAAAACACTAAAAAGCCGGTATTTGATGCGGTCGTTTTGTTTGCTGCGAACATGAATTACGATGCGACTGCCAAAAAGAGGGTCGTTTATTTCAACGATAAATTGCAACCCATCATCAAAAATCCGGAAAAATACATCAAGCCACTCACCGACAGAGGCATTAAAGTAATCATCACTCTTCTCCCGAATCATCAGGGAGTGGGATATGCAAACTTCCAAAATTATAATGAAGCTCTTGCCTTTGCCAAAGATATGAAAGTATGGACAGACAAACTTGGAATAGACGGATGGGATATCGACGAAGAATATGCCGATTATGGGAATCAACCTTCTCTTCCAACAACCGGAGTGCAGTCTTATTTCTGGTATATGAGGGCCATGAAGGAAGTGATGCCCGATAAAATGCTGACTCTCTACGACTATGGACATAGCCTGCAGGCAACATCTGTGGACGATCAAGGGAAAAAGGCATCGGATTACATCGATTTAAGCTGGACCGATTATTGGGTGCAAAAGCCCTCTTATGCAGGTATTCCCAACAACAGATTCGGGATTTATTCTTATGAAGCGAATCGCTACAATTTATCGTATGTGGAAAGTGCAGCGAAACTAAACTTGCAAGGTTGCTACGGATTGCAGATGTTCTTTAATATCAATCCTACTTCTTTTTTGGATGCCACTCAAATGACATACCTGAGCAAAGCCACTCAATTATTCTATGGCGAGCGTGCTGTTTTCTCCGGAAAATATCATGTTGGGCCGACAAAATAGAAGCACAAAGAAACTCGTTCAGTAAGTTTTAGGAAAAAGATGGAAGTAAAGTTTTAGGAACATGAGGCGAATGCCCGAAGGAGATTTTCTTATCCTTCGGGCATTTCCGTTACCTGTGTTTTTTCGAAAGAATCAGAAGGCAATATGTAAATAAATATTCCTGATTAATGCGAACACATACTCCAACATCACACTGAAAATAAATAATATAACATACACAACAAATAGTAGAGAACTACTTATATAAATAACAAGCTGCCGGAGGAGAAGGCTGTTCGGGAGAAAGTTCCGTGAGACGGTTGCAGAAATACATCAGACAAAAAGGCAGTCAGGAGAAGGCTGTAGAATACACGGGTATTCCTTCGGAAAATACCCGGAAAGGTAGATAAGCCTGTTTCAAAGGAAAAAGTTCTTGAAAATAACAGCCGGAAAATGTTAAGCTAAAAAAAAGTCCGGTAGCTTCCGACTAAAAACGTCTAAACAACTGAATATAAAGTAAAAGTAACGCCATCTATCCTAAAACACATTGAAGAGACACACGAACGCACATCCAGCTATCCTTCGTTTACAGACAGGGAAATGACGAGTCCGGTCGAATACTGAATTTTATTAGAGAAATATATTTTTTATGATAAAATAATGTTGAATTAGTAGACTGATTTTTACCTTTGTTATAAAAGACACAATTCTAAGAACAAAAATACGTCTTATGTACGACAATGAACATCAAGCATTGACCGCCTTAGCTTCAGGAAAAGAAATCAACTTTCCCCCTAAAATGCTGAACAGACATGGTTTGATTACCGGAGCGACAGGAACCGGGAAAACCGTAACCCTGCAGACTTTAGCCGAAACCTTAAGTCAGATGGGAGTTCCGGTCTTTGCGGCAGACATCAAGGGCGATTTGTCGGGTCTGGCAAAAGCCGGCGGCGATAAAGACAGTGTGAACCAGCGGGTCAAGGATTTTCACCTCGCCGAAAAGGGATTTGCCTTTCAGAACTTTCCTGTACAATTTTGGGATGTATTCGGCCAACAAGGCCATCCGGTGCGATGTACAATCTCTGAAATGGGGCCTGTCCTGCTCGAAAGATTACTTTCGCTGAACGAAACTCAGGGAACCGTACTTTCACTGGTTTTTAAAATAGCTGATGATAACGGTTTGTTGCTTATCGATTTGAAAGACTTGCAGAAAATGCTGGAATACGTAGGCAATAAGCGGAATGAATTTACCACAAAGTACGGAAATATTTCAGCGGCCAGTATTGGTGCCATACAGCGCAACCTGATGCGACTCGAATCGGAAGGCGCCGCCAGTTTTTTCGGCGAACCGGCTCTGGATATTAACGATTTGCTCCAAACCGACCAGCAGAAAGGAGTGATTAATATCCTGGCTGCCGACAAGTTAATGAATGCTCCGCGAGTATACACCTCCTTCTTGTTATGGATGCTGTCAAATCTTTATGAGAATCTGCCGGAAGTAGGAGATTTGGATAAACCGAAGCTGGTATTCTTTTTCGATGAAGCTCATTTGCTCTTCAATGATATGTCAACGGCTTTGTCGGAAAAAATAGTACAGATTGTCCGCCTTATACGTTCAAAAGGAGTCGGAATATTTTTTGTCACCCAAAATCCGGCCGATATTCCTCAAACGGTGTTAGGACAGCTCGGAAACCGGGTGCAGCATGCTTTGCGCGCTTATACCCCCAACGATCAGAAAGCCGTGAAAATAGCGGCACAGACCTTCCGCGCCAATCCGGACTACTCCACAGAGCAGGTGATTACCGAATTAAATACCGGCGAAGCCCTCGTCTCTTTTCTGGATGAACAAGGAGCTCCGACAATGGTGCAACGTGCTTACATTGTTCCTCCTCAAAGCCGGATTGGCCCACTCACCCCTGAAGAAAGACAGCAAGTCATCAGGCAATCGTTGGTTTTCGGCATCTATGAGAAAGCGGAGGATCGGGAATCTGCTTATGAAATACTTTCGAATCGGCAACAAGCTGAATCCCTGGAAAAACAGAAAGAAGAAGATGAAAAACAACGGATACGGCAACAAAAAGAAGCACAAAAAGCACAGATAGAGGCAGAAAAAGCAGAAAGAGCTGCCGAACGCCAGCGTAAAGCAGAAGGTGGCGGGATACTGGAGGATATGCTCACGCAGATAGGGAAATCGGCTACGCGCCAAATCTCAAATCAAATAGGGAGATCCATCGTCCGTACCATTTTCGGTACGTTTTTCGGAAAGAAATAATTTTCCCTTATCGGGAACAAATAATGCTGAGATAAATAAAATCGCATGAGGTAAAGTATGTTTTTTATTAAACCGACCAACATAATCATTAAAAAAAAACGAATAGAAACATTGAATACAACGTCTACCAGTAAAAATAAAATCGTATGAAATACAAATTATTAGTTATCGATGTTGACGACACGATGCTCAACAGTCAGGGAGAGATATCCAAACGGACTCACGCTACGATAAGAAAAGTACAGCAAATGGGTATCAAAGTGGTGCTTGCCTCGGGAAGACCCACACATGGTCTGAAACGAATTGCAGAAGAGATTGAGTTGAAAAACTACGACGGCTATTTCTTATCGTACAATGGAGGACAGATATTCAAATGTCAGAAAGGACATAACGAATTGCTCTTTGAGAAAAGGATCAATCCGGAACTGCTTCCCCTGCTGGAAGAAAAAGCACGTCAGTTAGACTTAGATATCTTCACCTATCATCAGGATTTTATCATCACCAACAATCCGGACAATCCTCATATCAAACGGGAGGCGGAAATTAATCAGATGCGCCTGATACAGGTAGATAATTTATCAGAAAGCATTGATTTCTGGCCCTGCAAATGTATGTTGGTCAGCGACGATGAGAACATCTTGCTAAGCCTCGAAGAACACTGGCACAAACGATTGAATGGTTCGCTCGATGTCTTCCGTTCGGAATCTTACTACCTGGAAGCGGTTCCTCCTTTTATAGACAAAGGAAACACCTTGGGAATATTACTTGACATCCTGAAGATTAAGCCCGAGGAAGTAGTTGCAATTGGGGATGGAGTCCGTGATTTTTCGATGATCCAGATGGTCGGACTCGGTGTTGCGATGGGAAATGCCAAAGAATCGGTAAGGGCTTGCGCCGACATAGTCACTCTTAGCAACGACCAAGACGGTGCTGCGGCGGCTATTGAGAAAATCTTTTTGTCGGATATCCAACCTTCCAAAATTCCGCTCGAACAATTGAATGCCAGTTCCAAGTATGCCTTAATGGGAAACCTCGGAATTCAATACACGTACGCAGATGAGTCGCGTATTGAAGCGACAATGCCTGTTGACGAACGCACCCGCCAGCCCTTTGGCATTTTGCACGGAGGAGCTACGCTGGCTTTGGCCGAAACCCTGGCTGGAATTGGTTCGTTGCTGATTTGTCCGCCCGACGAAATTGCCGTCGGAATGCAAATAAGTGGCAATCATATTTCCTCTGCACACCAGGGAGATACCGTCAGAGCTGTTGCTACCATCGTCCATAAAGGACGTTCTTCGCATGTCTGGAATATCGATGTGTTCACCTCCACCGGCAAATTGATTTCATCGGTGCGTGTTGTAAACAGTATAATGAAAAAAAGGTAAAACCATTTCACATACCCAATCTGCCTTATTACGGAAAGCTGTACAAAATTTTCATAGAAATGTACAGCTTTCCGCTCTTTAACGAATCAAAAACAATAACAGGTATACGAAGCATGGAAAAAAGTAAATTGTTTTCAGAAATTACCATTGGAAATTTACAACTTAAGAATCGAATTGTAGTTCCTCCCATGTGCCAGTATTCGGCTGACAACGGACTGGCATCCGACTGGCACCTTGTGCATTATTCGGGTCTAGCCTTCTCCAATCCGGGATTACTCATCTTTGAAGCAGCAGCTATCAGTCCGGAAGGGCGCATTTCGTATGCCGATTTAGGCTTATGGGATGAAGATACAGCCAATGCACTAAAACGGATTACCCGGTTTATCAAGCAACATTGCAACACGCCGTTGGCTGTTCAGATATCACATGCCGGCAGGAAAGCATCCACTGAAGTTCCCTGGAAAGGGCTTCAATCTTTGCCCATCGGGCATCCCGGCGGCTGGCAGACTTATGCCCCTTCGGCAATTGCTCAATCAACAGGCGGAACCGTCCCGTTAGCCCTTAGCGAAGACGAAATCACAAGCATTATCGGGCAATTTGCCACTTCTGCGAAATTTGCAGAGAAAGCCGGATTTGATGCAATAGAACTTCATGCAGCCCACGGATATCTGATTCATCAGTTTCTCTCTCCGGTCACCAATCACCGCCACGATACATTTGGAGGATGTCTGGAGAACAGGATGCGTTTCGGACTGGAAGTCGTTAAAGCTGTAAAAAAAGCTGTTTCGAAAACGACTCCGGTCGGTGTTCGCATTTCAGCAGTCGACTGGGTTGAGAATGGTTGGAATATAGAAGAGAGCATCTGCTTTGCAAAAGAGCTCGAAGCCCTCGGTATTGCATACATTCATGTTTCAAGCGGAGGTATCGACAACGGGTTGCAGCAACTTCCTCCTTTGACTACCGGTTATCAACTACCATTGGCGGAAGCTATCCGGAAAGCAGTTAGCATTCCCGTCATTGGAGTGGGATTGATTACAAATCCGCTCGATGCCGAAAGTGCATTGCAGGCAGAAAAAGCCGACCTGATTGCAGTTGGCCGCGGTTATTTATTCAATCCTCATTGGAGCTGGCTGGCAGCAGGGATACTAAATAGCCAGGCAGACGCACCCTCCCCGTATATGCGTTCTGCTCCCCGTGAATTTAAAGATATATTTCAGAATAATAAATAATTAAGGAGTAAACCTCTGTTGGGCGTAGGCTCCGCCTACGTCCTGACTAAGCCCAAACTACATTTGTGAATACAAATGAAGTATAAAAAGACAAGCGACAAAAAAAGCAATATTCGCGAAACTATCAACAGATAAAATGCCTTTCTGCTTAGAATATATCGATTTAGAAGGCGGAGGAGGCAGAGGGGAATTGGTCAGAAGTTCTCAAAGCAAGACTGCTCAGATATTTTCAGGATATACTATCTTGAAATTTTGGAGAGGAAATGTTCCCTTTTCAAATATACAGATTTGGATTAAAGGTTGCATATCCAGCCGTTGATTATAATTTTTCCATTTATTATTTTTCTTATATTTTATTGTCAAAGAATATTCATCATCATATCGCCTCGTTTCTAGACTTGATGCTCGAATTGCCTTATAGTTAAATTCTTTTACCACCTTTCTTAATAAGGCAATAACATCCGAAACAACTATTTCATCTCCATATTTGCCACTTTCTTTCATCTCTTTGCATATTGCTGTAAAATCATTCAGATGTTCAGTGTTTCCCTGTAAATCAAAACAGTACGCCATATCAAAATCATATCGAGCCTCGCATATTATGTAATTTTGCGCATATCCTTTTCCACCCCACCAATGAGCATTCCCAATAAATGTATCCCAGAAGTAATAACCGGGACCTAGCCATGCATCAAGATCTGGACACCGAAATGGGCCATCCCGTTCTACCTCATCGTAGTTTCCTTTATTTTGAAGAGTTTGATACAATATCCTAGCCACTGCCTAATTAATTATTTGAAATGGTAGTATTCTGTTTTAAAGGCTCTGCTAATGATACCAGGTTCCATGTAGGTAGCATAATCGGCGGAAGAATATTAGCTTGTAAAGTTATAGTGCTTACAAATGCACGTACAAATGGGAATAGAATTGCGATACTATTAGTATAAAAATAATCTGGAACCTCTTCAAAACGTATATTGCTCTCAAATTTAAATAAAGCAACACATCGAATTCTTATAAATGGTTTTTCTGGGTTCTTATCAAATGCAATAAATGTAAAAGTCAGCTCAAATGTACTGGATTCACTTTTTCTAAAAATACCAGCGGGTTTAAAGTCTATTTTGATTTCTTTTGAAGACTGATTTTCTAAATCTACAAAAATCTTATCAAATTTATATTCCTTCAATGAAAATGTTGCTTTGTCCATAGTAATAGATAAATTACATCGTTTTTAATCTGAAACAAACTGAATATGAGAACCAAATATATAAAAAAATCCGAAGAAATCTTCGGATTTATGAGTTTTATTTGAGAGGTTTAATTTCCACGGATCTGTATGAACACTGCTATGACACCAACATTGTTCTAAAAATTCATCTATTGTAGAGCCTCCATAACTGGATTCCTTTATTTCAGCCCAGTCTTTTTCAATTTGTTCTTCTGGAGTATTATGCAAATAAGCCAAGAAGCTTTCTAAGATTTCACCCATAATATTTTTCCTTTCCTATCTCATTTATCGAAGATGCTCTTTGTTTCACATAGCAAAAGTAGTAATACTTTGTTGATATTGACAACAAATCTTCCTTGATTTTCAAAAATGGTAGTAAAATATACTTTCAAATCAATAACTATTGCTTTTAGAACAGATTACATGTTGTTTTTGTTTTTAAATTCACATGCCATGTATTTTTTTGAGACCTTTAGCTTCTAATTGAGAAAAATTTCCATTTTCTTTGCTGCAAAGTTCCCCGCTTGGCGTAGGCTCGACTTGGTATTGGCATAGATTCTGTTTAGAATAGACCAACCTACGCCCTGTCTAAAAACTAGTTACATTTGTGAATACAAATGAAGTATAAAAAGACAAGCGACTAAAGATACACACAACAGTGACCGGTAGGGGCGAATCGAATTCGCCCGCAAAATAATAGCCGCAATATAATAGCCGCAAAATGGAACTTATTGCAGCGCAAACCCATCATATATGGCAAGACAAGAAAACGATACATATCTATAATGTGTAAACGAATGTATGATATGGGCGAATGAATTGATATCCAAATGGACAAACCGACGGTCACCGGGCGAATTCAATTCGCCCCTACAATGGGCAGGAGATATTTTTGATGTTTGGTGCGTATAACAATGACGAGACGTAAATAACAGGAATATGGAGAATTTGAAATATAAACGCGGATATGCACGCCGGTGATAGTAATGGCTGACGATATTTGGATTGATGAATGATAAATAATGGTTTCGGATACCTACGGCGTTGATGCGTAGGGGCAAATTGAATTCGCCCGCAAAATAATAATCGCAATATAATAGCCGCAAAACGAACCTCGCAGCGCAAACCCGTTATATATGGCAAGACAAAAAAACAATATAGATGCGGATACGCGCGACGGAGGTAGTAATAAGCAAACGATGTTTGACAACGATGAATGTAGAGACGCACGACCATACGTCTTAAAAGAACTATTATAGAAATTGCTTCTGTTTTGTTCAATCGGCATACTAATGAAATTGTAAAAGTCTTGAATAAAGATTCTTCCACTATTAATATTTCTTCGGCTACGGCTGCCATGTCAATTAACCCATTATGAGAGAAATATGATTGGATTTCACCGTATGTATATTGCAAAAACAATCCGGCACTTAAGATTGCTCCCGGATAGAATGGATGATTACACCGTAAATGAGAAGAGGCAAATTGTTTTACTGAAAGAGACAGAAGATAAAACAGACAGATTGATAGTTTTGGGCAAAAATAATAAAGTCGAAATGTGATGGTAATATGCCAAATGATACTCATGACGTAAAAAAAGATGTTTTAGATAATCAGGAAAAACGACTTATATGTTTATCTCAGGGAAGGATGACGCAAAAGGACTATTTGAATTTTTAGGAGACAACACAACTGTTGAATATGGAAGATTATCGTATGGGAAGAGTTCTAATTACCGATCTACAAATAATGATGAATATGAGAATAAAATACAAGATATAGCCTATGATAAGTTCTTTAAAACGGGAAAAGTAGGCTTAATAAGATCAATTGACCATAGCCACCCGGATGCTCTTCCCCTATCGGGATTTGGAGCAGTATCAGGTTATGTGCCTAAAGAGGAAGGAGGCAAAGCCTTCGATGAATGGTTGTATAAATACTATCCTACTAATGCACCAAATATAAAATTAAAGGTTTATAATCCTGTAACAAAAGATTATACCCGATTTAATAACAAACGGATATTACCTAAATAAAATACTGAATATGAAATACTTATTTTTCTCTATATTGTTAATGCTAATGAATGGGTGTGCTCTTCTTGCAAATAAAAATAAAATTGAAGAAAATATCCTTATCAAACTACCCCAAATAGTGTTAGAGGATCGTAAAGTTGATTCATTGGTAAATGTCATAATTAAGCAAAATCAAGAGTATCTTAAAAGAGATTGCTTTATTCTTATTGGTATAACCAATGGAAATAAACATAATTCAACAGAAGTAATAATAACACTCTACGAGAAAAAAAAATTTAAACTCGCATGTCCTAAAAATGATTATCCTATTGTTGGTTATGCTGAAATCAGCCTGCAGACAGTTTTATTTATTGGTAAAATTTATAACACAAAAATGAGAGTAAAAGAGGATAAAAAAGAATTTACATTCAGTTGTAGGAAAGAAGGTAAAAATTATCCTCCCTCAATGTATAACCCTACAATTCATAGATTTATACTAAAAAATGATGGTATAATAGAATCTACATTTGAAAAATAGGAAAAATAGAATAAGTAGAAAGAATGAAAATATTTTCTTTGCTGGTTGGTCTCCTTTTTAGCAATTTCATTAAAAAAGACAAGAAGATAGTGCATATAATAAAATAAGCGAAATGCAATCAAATGATTGTTGAGCACGAAGAAGGAATAGATTCATTTAGATTTTTTTGCCGTAAACGATTCATCGCAATAGAATATGGATGCAATATATATCCCCAAAACCTCGCAGATGTTTCATTTTTAAGATGTATGTTTATGTTGTTATATTCTCCCTGCGGGGAATATGCAATATATTTCAACAATTCATCGGGCGAATTCAATTCGCCCCTACAATAGGCAAGCGATGTATTTGATATTTGGTGCGTATAACAATGACGGGACGCAAATAGCAGGGAGTATGGGGAATTTGAAATATAGATGCTGATATGCATGCCGGTGATGGTAATGGGCAGTCGCTGTTTGGAATGATGAATTATGAATGATGGTTGCGGATACCTACAGCGGTGATGGGTAGGGGCGTATGGCATACGCCCGCAAAATAAAGGGTTGATGTTAGATAATGACGATTGTAGAGACGCACGGCCGTGCGTCTAAAACAGCAACATCTGCCAGATGATTAGCAGATTTGATTATAGACAAAGCATTTTATTCCGCAATAACAACCCTTAAAAAACAGTTAAAAAAACAAAACCAGAAATATGCCCTTTATCTATATCAATCACCAACAGATAGTTCTCATCTATCAGCCAAATACAGTCAATATTCTGATATTATTCTCTGAAAAATCACAAGATAGAATAGCTGAGTCCCCGTTTTGCTGTTAAAATGAAAGCAAAACCCAATTTACGGAAAACCGTGATTTCACAAAACAGACTAACATATTTTAGCAGTCGTAATGTGAAATATAGGCAAAACCAAAGGTTGTTAATAAAACAAAACAAAGAGCGAAGGTGTGCCACTCTTTCAAAAAGACTTTCTATTTTTGACTTCGATTTGGAATACCCCAATCGTAAACTAAGGAGCTTTTGAGACATCCATTTTCGACATATTTAAGCGT
>JASGFJ010000028.1:0-68548 GCA_047605645.1 Dysgonamonadaceae bacterium
TTGCAAAGTTATGTAAAAGAACGCTTTAATAAACTATTAAATATAAACTCTAATGATTTCAAAAGAAATACATAGCTATATAATTTTCTACAACGATGCAGTTTATGGATAGTTATAAAATCAAAAAGCTCCCGACAGTTCATGATATTTCAATGCACAGCCGAGAGCCTTTCTCCTTATTCACCCTATACCTAACCTTTTATTCAACATTTGTTTTCATTATTTTCAATTTTCCGGGTTTGCTTGATTGAAAATAAATTTGTCCTATATTTCCTTTGTATTTGTCATCCAATACCGCTTCTATGACCTTTTGCCCGGGCTGCGCCTGAACAATCTGAAGTTTTGGTTCTCCACCTGTATTGTATTGTACAACTAGCTGAACCATAAAGTCAACAGGTTGAAATTCGACGAGCACTTTTTTATATTTTGAATAGTCGGTTCCATTTAACCACCATCCACGCATTGACCAATCCGAAAGAAAGGTGATGGTGGCTGATTTGCCGTCATAAACACTTTCAAATCCGGAAGCCAAATCTGATGTTTTATTAAATTTCAAATCTTGCGCAAAAGCAGCACTTGCCGCCAATAGTATTACACACAGAAAAACAAATATTCTTGCCATAATCAGATGTTTCTTATATATATGTTTCAGATAGCCAACCTCTTTCTACCAGTTATCAGTTCGAAAAGGGAAAACGGGCAAATTTCGTGTATTACCAAGATTGCCTGGATAAAAATTCTTAAAAGCATACCTGACAGCAACCGGTATAGCGACCTTATCACAAGTAACTTCTACAGTCTTATCATTGAGCAGCACTTTTGCATGAGCCGGATAAAACATCTTATCGGCACCGGCCATTTCAAAGCCGACAATATCTCCGGTCCGGTTGAAACCATCTTCGGCTCCATTAAAATGAATAATGGCTTTATTTTCTAAAATTTCCATCGAACGGAAGCTAGGCCCCCGATCCGAAACACCTTTTATTCCATAAGTATTTGTCAAAGCAAGATATGCCAGCCTTTTACCAACATCTGTCTTATCTTTCGGGTGAATATTGCCGGACTCATAAGCCTCAACCAGATCATTGGTCGAAACCAGAGCACTGTTGGGTATTAATGACTGAGCCTTGAATTGAGCTTCCCGCAGATAAGCGCCACTCACCTCATCACCATAATTATAAGGTGCTATCTCCACAAAATAGAACGGAAGATTACCTAATCCCCACTCTTTGCGCCATAAGGTCACCAGTGTAGACAAGCGATCCGGATAAGTGAGGTGTTTACCTACATTCGATTCTCCCTGATACCAGAGAAAACCTTTAATGGTATATTTTTCCATGGGTTTCAGCATGCCGTTATACATAATCATTGGCTGCCGATACTCTTCTACCTTTTCATTCCCGGCTTGCTTCAGGTCAATATCCGGATATTGCTTCAATATTTCGGCAGGAAGCCAACCTTCAACAGATGAACCACCCCAACTACAATTGATAATACCGACAGGAACATCCAGAATTTCTTTTATCATATCAGCAAAATGAAAACCAACAGCACTACACCATTGGAGGTTTTCCGGCGTTGATGTCATCCATGTACCCTTGCAAGTATTTTGAGGCATCAAAGCTCCTTTTTTTGAGATATTCACGAAGCGGAAGCCCTTGTATGTATTTGCTTTTGAAATAGTTTCATTTGCATCCATTACAGGACAATTCCAGAATCCGTTCAGAGGCATTTCCATGTTGGATTGTCCCGAACAAAACCAAACTTCACCGATAAGAATATTATTCACCAGGAGTTTCTCGCCCTCTTCAAAAGTAATTTTCTGTGGGATAAATGAAGCTTTAGGCGTTGGAACCATAATTTCCCAATCACCGGCATTGTCTGCTTTTGCAAAAAAAGGCTGAGAGTTCCACGACAAACTGATTTTTACATTCGAGTTCTTTGTTGCCATCCCCCAAAGTCGCACTTGAGTATCCTGTTGCAACACCATATTATCACCGATCACTTCCGGCAGTTTTACCTTTGCGGAAATTGTCGCGGGCAATATAGTGAGCAAAATAAGGAGTGAAAACCAACTCTTTTTCATGGGTCAAATATTATTTTTTCTTTTAAGTGTGATACAAAAATAAAATTAAAAATCTGTTGTTTTCCCATTGTGTCAAATCAGTATAAGAAACGGATAAAAAAGTATCGTTTCTACCTGATTTTAATAGTTTTTCATACAACAATCCCCATTCTTCTTCAGAAAGAAGTATATGTTTGCCTACTCATTCATTTCAGAACTATAAGATTTAATAACCTTCATGGTCGTATCTGTATTGAAAACAGCATTCAGCCCCTGCTCTTCCTGTGCCGGATCTCCAACATAATCATCCCATGGCTGCCAATAAGTATGGGTTGGACGGGAAAATCCTCCCCATGCCCAGAAGTTACATCCGGCCAGTTCACCTCCAGCTTTTGCAGATCGCACCACTTGCCTGAATATATTCTCGTAATATTTATCACGAGCAGTTGTGGGATCATCTAAAGTATATTTATGGTGATCGCGAGGATATCCGAATTCTTCAATAACTATCGGCTTGTTGAGTTTACGAGCAACGATACTGTGTTTTCCAATATAATCGTTTGTTTTCACAATAGCGGAATCCAATGTTCCGGTTACATTCTTACTGTCAATCCAACTCCAGTTTTTCGGCCAGATATGGATGGTGAGGTAATTGACATTCGGATCGGCATGTATTTGTTCATACAGGTTCATATCAAATTCACTTCCGTATAAGCCTTCATTTCCGATAGAAATCAAATGATTGGCATCCAATGAGCGCATCAGTGAAGTTGCTTCACGCAGCCATTTCACAAAACCGGGCTTAGATTCGTCGCTAAATGCACGTGGTTCGTTTCCAACCTGCCAAGCCATAATCGCCGGATCGCCGGAGTATTTTTTTTTCGTATACCGGTTGGTTCGGGACAGAATAAATCGCACATGATTAAGAAACAACTGGTGACAACTGTCACAATCGGCATACTGCGCCACATGCTTCACAAATTTAGGCCAATCACGGACACCTTCTGCCGGCACTTCTCCTTTGCCTGCCCAATTCAAATACTGTCCGTATCCCCCACTCCATTCCCAACTGTTGTTAAGGAATAAGACGGCATGCATATTTCGTTTGCCTAGTTCTGCAAGCAAATAATCCAATCCGTCAAGAATAGAATCGTTATACACACCAGGAGCTGTTTGCAATGCCGGACGTACCTTTACCTCCTGTCCATCAGGCCCATCTGCCCCAACAAGGACCCGAAGGTTGGTAATACCTTGTGATTTCATAAAATCAAGGTCACGCTTGAGCTGTTTGCGGTTTCCTCCTTGTCCTTTCGACCCTAGAATCGCTCCATACCAATAATTGGTTCCTATATAGGAATAAGGTTTACCTTTTAGAAAAAACCGGCCATTGTGCTGGGTGATAAATTTGTTTTGAGCCGACGATGCGCAAACAGTCATAAAAGACAGGACTACAAAACAGCATAATATAAATAAACAATTCTTTCTCATGTCTCCCTAAAACATTAATTCTTATAAATTTTCATGACAAAACCGCCACCTTGAGCCATTGAAACAGGCAAAAGACGATTTTGAGGAATAGCAATCGTATCTTTTTGATAATCACGGGCAGATTTATCAGCATTAGCTCCGTCGCGAAATACTTCAGCCCTAAAGTTGCCCTCTCCCAGAAAGGATAAATCGAGTATCAATTGACGTTCGTCCCAATTTGTAAGTGAACCCAGATACCAAATATCGCCTTTGCGTCTCGCGATTGTCAGGTATTTGGAAACTTCCCCATTGACCGGACGAGATTCATCCCAGATTGTTGGAATTCCGGATATGAAATTCACACATTCTTCCTCTCGCATATAGTTGGAAGGACTGTCGCAAAGCATATTTAGAGGAGATTCGAAAACAACATATTCTGCCAGTTGATGACAACGTGTTCCCTGACTCATTGGCTCGGAATGAACGGGTCGGTAACTGGATTTAGTCGCATTACGCATTGCACCCTGGGTATAATCGACAGGCCCTGCAACCATCCTTATAAAAGGAAAAGTCACATCGTAAGTAACTTGATCCACAGTTATGGGTGCCCATTTCATTTGTTCTAACCCATGAACCCCTTCAAAGTTGATCACGTTTGGGAACGTATGTTGCAAACCGGTTGGTTTATACACTCCATGAAAATCGAGGAGCATCTTATATTTCGCAGCGATTTGAGCCGATTTTGTAAGGAAATTCACCATTAGCTGATCATCTCTGTTCATAAAGTCGACTTTAAAGCCTTTAATTCCCATTTCAGAATAATGCTTGCAAATACCTTCAATATCTTTATTGAAGGCATAATAACCCGCCCAAAGAATAAGTTCCACATGTCGTTCATTCGCATACGAAATCAGTTCCTTCAAATCGATCTCCGGAACAACCTGCATCAAATCCGCCTGAAGATTCACCGCCCAGCCTTCATCCAGAATAACATACTGAATACCGTGTTTCGATGCAAAATCAATGTAATATTTATAGGTCTGATTATTAACTCCGGCCGTAAAATTCACGTCGTACAAACTCCAGTCATTCCACCAATCCCAAGCTACTTTTCCGGGTTTTACCCATGAATAATCGTTTTGGGGATTTCGGGGAGTTGCCAGTTTGCAGACCATATCGTTCGAAGCCAGTTGAGCATCTTGTTCAGAAACGACAAATGCTCTCCAGGGAAAAGCGACATTCTCCCCATCGGCATATTTAGCAATATAATTTTCTCTTGATTTGACAAGGCCCTGCAAATTATTATGACCTCCTTGCTCGATTTCTTTCGGATAAGGAGCAAATACACCTTTCAGGGATTGGGTTTGGTTTTCATTATAGAGGTACATTCCGGGATAATCTGTCAAATCCGCTTCAAGAATACAGATTTTCTTTCCTTTTGGCCCTTCCACCAGAAGGGGCGAAAGAGCAAGTTTTTCTTTGTTCCATTTGGTGAGCGGAAAATACTGATAGGTATTTTCGAAAGAATTATCGAATTGCTCATCGAATCGGTTCATTTCATGCTCTAGTTTGACATAAGCGACGTATGCATTCCAATCCTGAGGAAAATGGAACTCACACTGTTCGTTTTGTATAACGAGTTTTCCCTTTCTGGAAGAAACAAAGCGATAAGCTATTCCATCGTTATAAGCTCTGAAAATAATGCAAAAGCCCTCTCTAAAGCGCAAGGTTAGTTCATTAAACTGATTTTTCACCAGTTTTGTTTTATAAATAAGCGGATGAATCGCGTTATCCACTTTTCGCACGGAAGATCCGGCTAAGGTAGAATTGATTCCAAAAGATTTACCGTTTTCAACCACCATGGAAATAGCAGACGTGTCTATCAATAAATCCTTCTCATGTCGGATTGAAAACGTAATGGTTTGTCCGACATTCACGACTGCATCTAGTTTTCCATCAGGAGATAAAAGTGCAAATTCTTTATTCTTCGCATTTACAGAGAATAGAGAAAACACAATTCCCCAAATCGTTAAGCATGATTTTAAGGCATTCATTTTCTTTCCTTTTATTTCTTATTAATATCCGAATTCATCAAGATACGCTCTTTAGCAACAAAGCGATTGAAGTCTTCTGTAGCCGGGTGGCCGGCAAAAGGCATATAATAATGATTCGGTAATTGAGGACTCCAGGCATTACGCCAGAAAAGCACCCAGGAGATTTTATATCGACTGATAACAGGATAAAGCACTTGAGTAAAATAATTCGGATACTCCAGAGTTTCGTGTCCGGTTTCTCCAATCGTCGGTATTTTGCCTGAACCTTGCGCATAGTCAGTCACAATCTTCAGATTCAAATCCATTTCTTTCTTATACTTCTCCATTCCATCGTCTTTGGTGAATGCATAACAGTCATAACCAATCATATCCACATAGTCATCCCCCGGATAACGGCTGAAATATTCCTCTTTATCTTTTACGGTTGCGGGAGAATAGGCATAGATCAGATTATGAACATGTCTTGTGTCGCGCAGATAACGCACAGTCATCACCCAAAGTTCTTTGTATTGTTCCGGAGTACATTGCATGTTTCCCCACCAGAACCAAGCACCTGTATGCTCGTGATACATCCTGAAAACAACAGGAATCAATTTACTTTTGTCATCTTTCAGATCAAGAAAAAAATCAGCAACACGATCAAGCCATTTCAGGTATTGTTCATGTTTTTCTCCTCCGGAGAGAATTTTACTTACCACTTGGTCGTCGGGAGAACAATCCCAGGCAGTTTTTCCGGTCACAATATTATCAGCATGCCAGCTTGCTGTGGTAATTCCTCCACGACGATACGTGTCACGGATATAATGCTTCATATCTGAAAAATAGACAGAATCAAGATTATAGGCGGCACCCAGTTCTATATGCCCCAGTTCCCAACCGATAACAGCAGGATAATCTCCCGCTACAGACTTCACATCACTCCGTCCATTTTCTTTATACCAGCCATGTCCGTAAGCCAAATCATCCTGATGCCCCAACATAATGCCTTTATCCATCAGTTTGAAAAGTCGTCTGTGGAGAGTTTTTGTTTCTTTTGTTGCATTTTTATCAACCAGTGGCGCCATAGGATAGGCTTTAGCCTGTATGAGCATAGTTATTGACAAGAAAGCAAAGAGATAAATAAGTCGTTTTCTCATATTTTTTTATATTTTGAGCCATTCGCTAAAGGCTGTTTAGAAATCTGTTGCAGATCGATACAGAGACATACTTGCTTAACAGTACCTCATATCTGTTCTATTTTATGACGGAAAAGGGCAGGCTTGCTTTTATATCAGCAGAAGAAGCTCCAATAAGAAACCGGAAATCGCCAGGCTCTACCACTCTCTCATTTTTCATATTTATAAAAGATAAGTCATCAAGTGTCAGTTTGAATGTAACAGTCTTCGTTTCTCCGGGGTTGAGAGCTATTTTTTCAAAACGGCGCAAACGCTTCACATCGGGAATCAGAGAAGCAAACAAGTCACTCGAATACAATTGAACGATCTCCTTCCCGGCCAAGGAGCCGGTATTCGTGACATCCACAGAGATAGCAATCTGATTTTTATCATTAACCGCAAGCTTTTCCGTGTTAATTCGGGCATTTGAATAAGAGAAAGAGGTATAACTAAGACCATATCCGAAAGGAAATTCAAAGCCATAACTTCCTTCATAATTATATACACCATCGTTATTATTCTGTTCCTCTGCATATTTATGATAATACGGAATCAGCGCATTGGGAGATGCCGGATAGGTATAAGGCAGTTTACCGGAGGGATTGACATCACCAGCCAGAATATCCGCTAGCGCATCACCTCCATAAACTCCAGGAAGGAAAGTCTGCACGATAGCATCCATATCTTTGGATATCTTTGAAATAACACGTGGGCGGCCTTCGCTCAAAATAAGTACCACCTTCTTATTTAATTTCAAAATCTCCTGAGCCAGTTCGGTTTGAAAATCATTTAAGTACAGATCGTCTAAATCGCCTGGTTTTTCGGCATAAGAATTTTCCCCCAAACAGAGGAAGATATAATCTGCATTTTTCGCAGCAAGAATCGCTTCATCAAAACGGTCTTTGTGTTCGGTATTGTATTCCGTTGCCTTTGTATAACTCACACCGGGTTCATATATGATATTTTCCTTTCCGAATTTTTTCTGTAAAGCTCCAAGAATGGTATTGTAACCTTGTGAAAATTCATCGACTTTTTCACCTTGCCAGGAGAAAGTCCATCCACCGTTCAATGCTCTGAAACTATTTGCATTGGGCCCGGTAACCAATATTTTGGCTCCTTTTTTGACCGGAAGCACATGTTCTTTATTTTTCAGCAAAGTGATGGCATCCGCGGCTGCATCATAAGAAGCATGCTTAAATTCTTCCGATGCAAATTTCGGATAATCCTTTAAATATGTATTCGGAACCTTAAAGAGGTTCAGCCTTAATTTCAATGCAATTACTTTCGTTGCCGCATCGTCAATTCTTGACATCGGCACCTCTCCTTCATTAACCAATTCAGTAAGCAAAGTACAAAACTCTTTGTATTCGTATGGCACCATCGACATATCAATACCGGCATTAATTCCTAGTTTAATAGCCTCTTTAATAGAGGCCACCATCCGATCACGATTGTGAAGTTTGTTAATATCTTCCCAATCCGTCACAATCATTCCTTTAAAGCCCATTTTGTTACGGAGCAATTCAGTGAGTAACTTATAGCTTGCATGAACCGGTTCGTTATTAATAATTCCCGAGTTGATCATGATAGTCTGTGCGCCGGCATCCACTCCCGACTGAAACGACGGGACATGATATTCCAGCAAAACATTGTCGGGAATATAAGCCGGAGTACGATCTTTTCCACTTATGGGCGCACCATATCCGATGAAATGCTTCAGGCAAGATGCAACATGAAATGGATTGCCGGTTTCTCCTTCGTAACCTTTCACCATCTCGTGTCCAAAGACAGAACAAATATATGGATCTTCGCCAAATCCCTCATATTGACGCGCAAAACGGGGATCAGCACCTAAGTCAAGCACCGGAGAGAATACCCAGGGAACATTGCATGCACGGGTTTCGTAGGCAGTCACCTCAGCCATTTTGCGGGCATGCACAGGATTCCAACTTGCCGCCAGAGTTATCTGTTGGGGAAAGATTGTTCCTCCTGCTGTATAAGTAGGTCCGTGCATTTGGTCGAGTCCATAAATTACAGGAATTTTCATGCGGGTTTCGGTGATTGCCACCTTTTGAATATTTCCGACTATTTTATTCCACCATTGGGGTGTACGTGCACGTACATTGGGAGAGTTTAGAAAAGAACCGACATGATAATTAACAATTGCATCACGCAATTTGTCATAATCTATCTCATAGCCTGTAGCGGGAGGCGTGTCTCCACCTTTTAGCATGGCATCAATATTCACCTGCGTCATTTGTCCGATTTTCTCAGCCAGAGTCATTTTCGAAACAATAGCATGTGCCATTTTATCTACATCCCGATTATCTTGTGCATTCAAAAAGAAGGATGTCGCAAAAAAGAAGAGAGTAAATATTTTCGTTCTGTTCATGGTTTATCGTTTTATATGTCTTGGTTCCGTTTTTCTAAAGATAGTATTAACCGTTCGTATGTTTTAATTTGCATTTGCTTTGCGAATACTTTCACGCGCTATTTTCCCCCAGGGTTTGATCACATCACTCGTCCAGTTTCCATAAGACGAAGCACGAGGAATCAGCATCGAGCAAGTTTCGTTTTTGTCGGAAACCGACCAGGCAATCCAGCTCAACTTTCGTTCTTTCATCCAATCAACATAGATGTTCCATGCCGTTTCGTCAAGGACTCCATCTCCCGTAGCCTCCATACCGGCACATTCCGAAACAAAAACAGGAACTCCCTTATTGAGCGCATAATCGGTACGATCACGCAACCATTTTGCATGTGTAGCGGCATAGAAGTGCATAGTGTACATTACATTAGTAGCTCCTTTGATCGGGTCGTCGGCCACTTTATCAATATCCTGATCCCAACGAGGGCAACCTACCAGGATAATATTATCGGGATCAATCACACGAATTGCCTTCATTACCTCCTCGGCATATCCTTTTACTTCGCTCCATTCAATTTCCAGCGGCTCATTCCATATTTCATAAATGACATTTGGATATTTTCCGTATTTTTTCGCCATTTCAGTAAAGAAATCCACTGCAGCCTCTTTATAATTATGATGTGCGTGAAAATCAATAATGACATAAATTCCCTCTTTGATGGCACCATCCACTACCTGATCAATACATTTCTTTGCAAATTCCGGATTGTCTCGATAGTTGTCCTCAATCTCCAACCCCATAGCAGCTCTCACTACATTGACGTTCCAGTCCTTTACCAACCAACTTACGGCCTGCTTATTGTAAAATCGCGGCCATAAATTATGCCAGCCGAAGCTTGTTCCGTGCAAGGCAATGGGTTCTCCTTTTTCATTGCATAGTTGCGTGCCATTCACCCGCAAATGTCCATTTTGAGACACAGGGGAGTTCTTCACATTTCCGGCACATACAGGTAAAGCAATGCAAAAAGCCAATATAATATTTTTCAATTTCTTCATATAGTTCACTTGATTCTGTCTATTAATTCAAGGCACATGCGCCCATTGTGATAAGGACATTTCCAAAATCCGGCCTTATCATTTACTCTGTCTTTATCTCCGTTTGCGCTGACAGCCCAGAACCATTCTCCATTTTCTCTGTCAACGATGTTCTTCTTTACAAACTCCCAGTTGTTAATTGCTTTAGTCAGGTAGTCTTCCTTGAGGGTTAGCTGATAAGCATTAAAAAAACCCACGATTGACTCTGCCTGAGGCCACCAATCACTGTTATCATCCAAATGACGGGCTGCTATATCTTTTTCATTCAGCATACGTCCATCTTCACGGAGCCCTTCAGCCGAAGCGTCCGCCACACAAAGAATGATATGGCGCACGCGTTCGAGTATTTCTGTATCGCCGAGAACTACAGCCGCCTCATCCAATAGCCAGGAGGCCTCAATATCGTGTCCATAAGAATAAATGCGCGATTTGCAGTTCCAATCTTCATCAAAAAAGAGGTCGAGATGATGTGTCTCTTTGTTTATCATCTTCTCCAGGAAAATTTCAATCAGGTTTTTCAATTGAATCTTCAATGACTCATCTTTCCATACACGATAAAGGTTGGTATAAGCCTCCAGCACATGCAAATGTGTATTCATTGTTTTCTTCTCGTTGGCATCTTTTTCACTTAGACGCAAATCTTCCAGCAGGTTCCACTCCCTGCTGTATGCTTCGAGATATCCATTTTTCTGGTTATCAAAACTGTATTTCTCGATTAACCGGAATAATTCTTTCGCCTTTTCCAAGGCAACTTCTTCTCCACTGGCACGATAATATTCAACCAGAGCATAGATGAAGAAAGCCTGGCTGTAAATCTGCTTTTTCTTATCGGAAGGTGTCCCGTCGGCATTCAAACTCCAATAAGTCCCACCAAATTTATCGTCAAAAAAATGTTGGAAAATATATTCTTTGGCGTATTGGGCCACCTTCAGATATTCTGACGAATGCAGATGCAAGGCCGCAGAAGAGAACGTCCAAAGAATACGGGCATTCAGTATTCCACCTTTAGTCGCTTGTTTCACCAAGCGGTTATCCCCTGTTATTTGTCCGTAAAATCCACCCTGTTCTTCATCTTTCATTTTATTGATCCAGAAAGGAAGAATATTTTGTGTGAGTTCATCCAGAACTTCTTTTCTCAACGTTTGTTTCTGTAACAACATCTTATATCTTCAATTACAAGGTAACAATTACCTGGTTTATACTTCCCGATAGCTGTATCGGTACTATATTTTCCGCTAAAACTTCTCCATTTAATACAACCGAAGTTACCCCTTTCATTCTTCCATCCGGATTTTTTACTGTAATGTTGTAAGTAGCACCACGGAATTTACGGGTAACCGTATATTCTTTCCATTCAGGCGCAAGACAAGGATCAATGCGCAAACCATTGTAGGTTGGCTGTATACCGAGAATATATTGCGAAACGGCATAAAAGTTCCAAGCCGCAGTTCCCGTTAGCCATGAATTTTTCGCCTCACCGGGTTTAAAGGCATCCTTTCCGGCTATCATTTGAGCATACACATAAGGCTCCACCTTATGTAGTTCGCTGATATCTTCGGTATAAGACGGACATATTTTACGGAAATACTCCCAGGCATGATCCCCTCGTCCCAAGACAGTTTCGCCAATAATAATCCAAGGGTTGTTGTGGCAAAAGATTCCCGCATTTTCTTTATATCCCTGCGGATAAGTCGAAATCTCCCCGTATTCGATATAATATTTTGTAAAAGCCGGATTGTTCAATACAATCCCATGTTCACAATCGAGACGTTCCTTCACTGAATTGAGTGCTTTTTCAACCAATCCCTCTTCCAGTCCGATTCCCGCCATAGAACACCAGCCGTTCGATTCGATGAAGATTTTGCCTTCCTCGTTTTCTTCAGAACCTATTTTATTTCCAAAATAATCGTAAGCACGCAGAAACCATTCTCCATCCCAGCCATCCTTCTTGACGGCATCTATCATTGTATTCACCTGCTTTTCGGCATACAAAGCCTCCTCTGTTTTTCCCAATTGCCGACACAATTCGATGTAGTCGCGACCATATACAACAAACAAACCTGCAATCATAAGACTTTCAGCCTTCGAGCCTTCTGTTTTGTTTTCGGTCGTTTGGAAACTTTCATTGGGATCGCTCGAAAAACAATTCAGATTGAGACAATCGTTCCAATCGGCACGGCCAATCAGAGGTAATCCATGAGGACCCAGATTATTGACAACGTGGTCGAAGGAAACCTCTAAATGCTCGAAAAGGGAAACTTCCGAACCAGGAACATTGTCGAAAGGAACAGCTTCATCCAGGATCCTAAAATCTCCGGTTTCCTTGATGTAGGCAGTTGTTCCCAAAATTAGCCACATCGGATCATCGTTAAATCCCTGCCCGATTTCATTATTCCCCTTTTTAGTGAGGGGTTGATACTGATGATAGCATCCACCATCGGGAAACTGAGTGGACGCAATATCTATGATTCGCTCACGTGCACGTTCGGGAATCTGATGTACAAAACCAATCAAATCCTGATTAGAATCACGGAATCCCATTCCACGCCCGATACCACTTTCGAAGAAGGAAGCAGATCGAGAAAAACAGAAGGTAATCATGCATTGATACTGATTCCAGATATTCACCATGCGATCGAGTTTCTCTTCACCGGTATTCACGTTGAATACACCAAGCAGGTTGTCCCAATAAGTGCGAAGTTCGGCCAATGCAGCATCTACCTTTTCGGTTGTATTGAATCTGGCGATGGTTGCTTTGGCCTTTGCTTTGTTTATTCTATTTTTGCTTTCCCACTTCTCGTTCTGCGCATTTTCAACATACCCCAACACAAATACCAGATCTTGGGATTCTCCCGGAAGCAAAGTTACTTCTACATAATGTGAAGCGATTGGCGACCAGCCATGTGCCTGCGAATTTCGCGGCGTACCTTCCAAAACGGTTTGCGGTTCATCAAATCCGTTGTATAATCCGAAAAACGTTTCCCGATCGGTATCGAAACCCTGTATCGGCATATTCACCGAATAATAGGCATAGTGGTCGCGTCGTTCTTTGTATTCTGTTTTATGATAAATAACAGAGTCTTCTATTTCGACCTCACCCGTAGAAAAATTACGCTGGAAATTTTCCATATCGGTTGCCGCATTCCAAAGGCACCATTCGGCAAAAGAAAAAACCTTTAGAGTTTTCACGTCCGCACTTGTATTTTTCAGTGTGAGTTTTTGCACTTCCGCCCAGGTTTTCAGAGGCACGAAATACAATGCTTCTGCTTCCACTCCGTTTTTAACTCCTTTGATACGGGTGTAGTTCATCCCATGACGGCATTCGTAGTTGTCAAGTTCTGTTTTACAAGGTTTCCAACTAGGATTCCAAATCGTATCACCGTCTTTGATATAGAAATATTTGCCACCGCTATCCATCGGTACATTATTGTAACGATAACGCGTGATACGACGGAACTTGGCATCTTTATAGAAGGAATAGCCTCCGGCCGTATTGGAAATAAGGCTGAAAAAGTCCTCATTACCCAAATAGTTTATCCAAGGCCACGGAGTACGGGGATTGGTGATAACATATTCACGTTTATTATCGTCAAAATATCCGAATTTCATAACTTATTTGTTTTTTTGTATTTAAAAATAGCAGGTATTTTCTGAAAGGGAAGAATAAACACAACCCTATTTATTAATTAAATATTTTCTAAAAAAGAAAAAGCTATCTCTTTGTAAGAAAGCGTATTTACCGGACAAAGGAGTCATTTTTCAACAAGGAAAACCGGTTGTATAGAAAAATAAATAGTTCTCTTTCGAACAACAGAAACTTCCTGTTATGAGCAAGAATCTCCTCTAAAGAGAAGATTCTGCCCATCCGGAAGATATTTTCATGCATCAATCTTCAGACTGACGTCTTTTTACTTCGAGTAATTCGGAGTTTTCCTTCACTTTTTTATCAGAAAGAGGATAAAAGAGCATCCCAATAAACGCCAGCACACAACAAGCTGCCGGGAAAAGGCTTATCATGACGCGTTCTCCCATAATAGTACTGGAAGCTTGCTCTATTGCGTCAGGCACATAATTAAACATGGCTAAAATCCAACCGCTTAAAGCTGCACCTAATGCCCATCCTAGTTTTTGTGACATGGAAGAAGAAGAGAAAATCAACCCGGAAGCGCGCCGTCCGGTTATCAGTTCCTGATGATCTACAATATCCGCAAACATCGACCACAACAAAGGTAATACGTAACCAGCAAACACGGAGATACAGAATTGGAAGACCAATATCCAGATAATGTTGTTCGGAATAAAGAAAAATAGGGTACTCAAAACACCCGCAATAAGAATGGAAATCATATAGGTTCTCTTCTTTCCGTATCTAGCTGAAATGGAAGGCGCCAGGATAACCCCAAGCAAATTGGCCGCTTGTCCGACAAGGAAATAAACAGTAGTGATGTCCCACCCTGTTCCACCCATGTGAAAATGTATTCTCACGTAATCTCGGAAATAATAGATAGCCACACTATCACGGATAGCATTGAAAAGCAAAGCAGCCAATCCTGTACCCACTAAAATCCACCAAGGAGTATTATGTAATAAATTTTTCAAGTCTTGTTTCACTGAACTATTTTCCTCACTTTCAATCTGATGAACACGTTCTTTTGTCCAGGAGAAACAAAGGAAAAACAACACGACACAAATAATACCAATGGTACCTACTCCCATCACCCAGCCAATAGGCGAAGTACTAACCGTTGTCTCTACTGCTGCTTTTGCCGGAGTAGACTCACCGAAATTTTTCGCATAGAAGTCAATAAGCGGTTGTAACAACATAAAAGTAACAAAACTGCCAATGAAAGCGAAAGCCATACGGTAGGATGAAAGTGTATTCCGTTCTGTGGGGTCGGAAGAAATAGCTCCCAGCAAGGAAGCATAAGGAACATTAATGAGTGAATACACAATCATCATCAGCGAATAGGTGATGTATGCATAAACCAACTTTCCGGTTTGTCCGAAATCAGGGACAAAGAAAGTGATGGCTCCCATAACCGCGAAAGGAATAGCAAACCATAAAAGATAAGGGCGGTATTTTCCAAAACGGGACTTTGTCCGGTCGGCTGCGATTCCCACAAACAGGTCAAAGAAGGAATCCCACAAACGCGCTACTAAAAACATTGTTCCGGCAGCAGCAGCGGTAATGCCAAATACATCTGTATAGAAAAATAGAGAGTACATGCCGAATATTTTCCAAAACATGGAGGAAGCAGCATCTCCAAAACCGTACCCTACTTTTTCTTTTAAAGTTACTTTCGAAATATTCATGGTTATTTTTAGTGTAAAGGTTCCCTGTTCCTCTCATTTTATTTCGGGAACAGGAAACCGTTTTATAAATGATTATTCAGATAATTCTAAATTCTTCGAAATAATGGAATTCAAAGTCTGGACGGATGCAGCCGAACGATATCCGTCAGGAGCAGTATTGAGCACGTAATCCAACAAACGTTCAACGGTTGAGGTTGCCACATGCATACGTGTATCACTGGATGCATAATAAATGAATATCTTGCCATCTTCATCAGCAATCCATCCGTTGGTAAACAAAACATTAGAGACGTCTCCCACACGCTCTTCACCATCGGGAGCCAGTAAGTGCCCGGCAGGTTCAGCTATTAGCTTATCCGGATTTTCCAAATCGGTAAGGTAAAGATATAAAACATATCTCAATCCGGCAGCACAGGCGCGTACTCCGTGAGCCAGGTGCAACCACCCTTTTGTCGTTTTAATGGGATGAGGTCCTTCACCGTTCTTTAATTCTTTAATGGTATGATAATAACGATGGTTAATGATTTTTTCGTCATGTACTTCCGCATTGGTAATATCATCTACCAGTCCCCAACCAATTCCACCACCGTTTCCGGCGTCGATAAATCCATCTTGCGGACGAGTATAAAATGCATATTTTCCGTTCACAAATTCGGGATGAAGCACCACGTTACGTTGCTGACTTTTGGATTTCAAATCAGGAAGGCGTTCCCAGTTTTTCAGGTCTTTGGTGCGGACAATTCCAGCCGCAGCCACAGCAGAAGACAAATCGCCCTGAGGAGCATTCGGGTCTTTCCGTTCCGAACAGAACACCCCGTAAATCCATCCATCTTCATGGGCTGTCAGACGCATGTCATACACATTTGTATCCGGCTCGTCCAATTCAGGAATCACAATAGGATAATCCCAAAAACGGAAATTATCTATTCCGTTGGGGCTCTCAGCAATGGCAAAAAACGATTTTCGATCGTTACCCTCTACACGAGCAACCAATAGATATTTTCCCTGCCATTTGATGGCTCCGGCATTGAAAGCTCCGTTGATACCGAAACGTTCCATAAAATAAGGATTTCGCTCGGAAGATAAGTCGTATCTCCACATTACGGGAGCATGAGCAGCAGTGAGTACAGGATATTTATAGCGTTCGTAAATACCATTTCCCGGCAACACCGGCTCATTCTTACGTGTTATTAAGTCTTCGTAAACCTTAGTTACAATTTCTAATCGTTGGTTGAATAATTCGCTCATAATTGAATAGCTATATTTTTTAAAATAATTTTTATTTCACGTCCAATTTTGCTTTTATAAATCTATACGATTCGTTAGCAAATACTTTACCGGTGCTATGTCCGAATAATGCACCTGCTCTCCATTGCTTTTCGCTGTGAATTTGATTGTAAGCTGCAAAATTGATATGCGGAGGGCAAACATTGTCTTGCACACCGAATCCCATCATAACCGGACAAGTTATTCGTGAGGCCAGATTTTTGACATCAAAATAACTTAGCATATCAAATATATCCGCCCAGTTAGCATTCGGGTGTTGTTGCATATAATTGTCAAAATCGCTTTTCGGCCAAGGAGCAATGGTGAAATAGTCGCGGAAATCGGAAAGAAACGGAATCATCGGAACAGCAACTTTTATTCTCTTATCCAGAGAAGCTGCCGCAATAGTGAATGCACCGCCCTGACTAGCTCCCCGGGCAGCAATCTTTGTTGTATCAATTTCAGCACGACTGCACACGAAATCAATAGCACGTATTAAATCCATGTAAGCGCCCCGGTAATAATAAGTATCTTTATTGTCGGCCCCCGATGTGATCCATGTTCCGTAAGTATTGTAGGGTTTGTTCAGCGCCTGTCCTCTTACAGAAAGGATAAAATAGGCAAAACCGTCCCAGCTGCGATTTGGCAAATACGGACCGGAACCATATCCCATATATTCAACTATTACAGGAAATTTACCGGTACGTTTAGGCTGAGCATAATATCCCCTGATGGTTTCGTTATTGAAAGATTTCATTTCGACAAGAAACAAATTGTAATCCTGATTTGATTCTTCGGGAATGAGTGTCAGTTTATATTCCGGTGCAACTTTAGCCAATTCAGAGAGATTGTTTTTCCAGAAAGCATCAAAATCCGCTTTCTCATCGTTCGGAGAAGATATTCTTTCAGGCTCGTATCCGACATTCAATTTCTTTTGGCAAATAACTTTTCCTTCTTTTATAAATTGGATATCATAGCGATAGAATCCCGGAAATGGTTTCGAATATTCAAATATCTTGGATAATTTTTCACCCGGAGCCAAAGAGACTTCCATCGTTTCCGTTTTTACAGGACGATAATTGTCTCCCATCAAAATAACATTTATCTGGCCTTTTACAGCGACTGTATTTTTATTGGTGATGACCGGATTTACTGCCAGACTTTGCTTTCCCAAAAACACGTAATCGGGGTCAGGGACATTGACATCCATCAGAATCTTATCATTCTCAGTCGCAGCTGAAATACTAAATTTCGCTCCTTCGAAAAATCCGCCTTGCCCCCATCCATCATGGAATTTAATAGCAATGAGATTCTCCTTATTCAGCAAAAGAGATTCTGCCGGAATGAAGTAAGTACGGCTTTCATCGTTATATCCGGTGAAATTATCTGGAAAATCACCTGTTTTTCCAATCAATTGGCCATTTATGAATACCTCATCACTAGAGGCAAAACGTCCCAGTCGCAACACTGCAGCTCCACTGCGCGATATTGCCTCTGCTTCTTGTCGGGAGAAGACCATTCCCTTGCGATACCATCCATACCCGTTCTGCGTGGATAAACCTTGTTCAGCAAGTGTTTTTGAAGCTAAAGCTGCTTTCCAGCTGCCATCTTTATATGTTGAGCTGAACCACAAACTGTCCTTTCCTTCTCCTGCATGAAATTTCCATCCATCGGCTGTCTTGTTATCAGATATCTGTTTCGCAGATATATCAGCAAAAGACCCGAGCAAGGCAAACAGAAATATGGAGGTAATTATTTTGTTCATTGACATTTTACAATTGAGATTTTAAAATTCAAGTTCTTAAAAGACCTTCTGCAAAACAGATACTGATATAAGTATATTATTTCAAAGAGGGCATTTGATCGCGTGTAATTACCAAACTATTGTTCATTACCGATTTCCAATAACTCGCTCCGTTTTGGCTATCACTCGTTGTATAATCGCCATACCAAGGCATAAACCAGGACCACATATCTCCTTCCGTGTACATCAGATTTGGATTAGGTATTCCCCCACATTCCGACAATGCAATTATTTTCTTATTGGTAATGTTTAATACTTTGTTGAATGTTGTAGCTTGCGAATTATGTACATTCGCAGCAGGGTAAATATCGCAGCCAACGACATCTACATAATCATCTCCCGGATAAAAAGGAGCATCTCCGGTTTCGGTAGTCCAGACCCAAATCAAATTGTTAAGGCCTTTGTTTTGAAAATAATTGAACATATATTTCCAGAGCGCCTTATATGCTTCCGCACCGTCATTTCCCCACCAGAACCAAGCTGTTCCTCCAGTATATTGGTAGATATTTCCGGAAGCTTCGTGCAAAGGTCTCCAAATAACAGGAATACCGGCATTTTTAAGAAGCAGCAAGTAAGTGGATATTTTTTCCAGATCTGCTTTTACAATGGTATTTTCCCATGTTCCTTCAATCACGGTATTCGATGTCTTAAATTGGGTATCCACCCCGAAGGTATACTCACTCGAACCTTGTGATTTGGGTACATTCCAATGCCACATAGCTGCAACTAAGCCATTATTATTCCACCAATTCTGAAGAAAAGAAGTTGTGGAATAATCAATCCAGCTTGCAGGCGAATAAGGCAAATGAAGATAATCAATACAAGTGAGTGCCGGCCATTTCCCTGTCTGATTATAGACCCATTGTGCTTCATCTGTATTGAAGTTAACATTGGCCATTGTTCCTGATATCACTTTCGTTCCAAAGTTCTCTTTCAAGAAATTATATACGTTCACCGCCTGTAAAGATGGATTTGGAGTACATAGAGATGAAGACAAGGAGAATTTGGAAGCATTGAATCCCGGCGAGCCTAAACTCGTTTTAAAAGTAAAGCTGTAAGAGGAAGAAATATTTCCTGCAGCATCTTTAATGGATGGAGAACCAACAATCACGGTATAGTCTGTATTTGCCTCCAGCGAGAATGCAAAAGAGAGCACATTTCCGGAAACGGAAGGAGACACTTTTGTCCCGTTTATTGTTACATAAGAAGGAGAAAGCAGC
This sequence comes from Dysgonamonadaceae bacterium, assembly GCA_047605645.1. Classification (GTDB taxonomy): domain Bacteria; phylum Bacteroidota; class Bacteroidia; order Bacteroidales; family Dysgonomonadaceae; genus UBA1309. Next base: position 19,807 of record JASGFJ010000028.1, read on the forward strand.
AAAACAGCCTCATCGTAAGTGACCGTAATGGTCGTTACTCCTGCAGAAGTGCTCTCAGATGCAGCAACCGGAAAAGTCGCAGCAACCTGTGGAGCAGTATTATCTATCACATCATTATCTGCCCCGGAACTTGAACAAGCCTGCATTAAACAGATTGCCACCACAATAAACAAAACTATTTTCTTTATATCATTCATGAGCAGTTTTTTTTGACTCAGGCAAGGAGAGAGCACGAGCAGCCCCACCTTGCCTGACTTGCAAGTATCTATATTTTAGAATGTTTTCTTCTCAATACGGTAGTTCGCAAAGTTATGCTCTACAGTCCAATCGGAATTGGGTTGCAGAATATTGAAGAAACTTATCCATCCTGTTGACATTCCGGCAGTAGCCACCGTAGTCAACGGAATACGGATAGTTACCCATTTTCCGTATGTATTATAAGAAGTTTCAGACGATGGATTCCAAGCATAATTTCCGCCATTCAACTGGAAAATATATCCCCAGCTTAGCGAATCATAGAAAGGAAAATTCGTTGCTGAATTCACTTCAAACGCAAAATAATAATTACCTGGATTTGAAACAGCATCCGTATTCGAGAAGTTAAATCCTCCACAAGGCAGGTTATTCCAACTCCAAGCGCCATAACTACCTTTCACTCTTACATAGGAGCCATACAATGCTTCTGGTTGACCTGTACCTGTGCCGTCGACAATAAGACTTGTTCCGGCCCACAATCCATATTGATCCGGATGAGCCAAATCCGGCCATATAAGTGTATTCACCTGACGATAAGGAAGATTAACCGTCACATTATTTTGACTCTTATCAATATATTTAAAAGATATAATAGAATTGTCGGGTGTATTTTCAGGAATAATCACAGACATGTAATCCTCTGTTAATGAATCTATCTTTATAGCAGTTCCATTCATTTCAACACTAGCTGTTCCCGATCCATCTTTTGTAAATCCATATAAGTCGAAGAAATCGCCGACAACTCTCACCGTATCACCAGGAAATGCAAATTCGTTTTCCAATCCTGTCAATTTTAAATCAGGAATGCTTACAACAAAATCATAAGATGTTTCGCCTTTTTCAGTGGTATACACCAACTTATTCGTTGTCTCGGTGGGAATAACTCTCGGAATGGGGAAATACGAATCTGTAGCTTTTGCATAGATCGTTTTTAGAGGTACTTCCACATCATTCAACATCACTTTCTTAACGCCGCTCAGATTTACACCTCGAACATGCAGCATGTCCTTTAAATTAGCCTCAGAAATAGGCGTTGTCTGTGCCGTATCTCCTACTTGATAAACAGCCGTAATCTTGGGTGCTCCGGTGGAGGTCATTCCGTCATCGTAACCATCGTTGTAAGTGACAATATCCTGACACGAAGTAAAGCTTATTAATGAAATCAGGAATAAAGCACCTGACATAATTTTATATAGTTTCATAATTTAGCCTTTTTTTAGGTAATGATTTAATAATGATTAGTTCCAACCCGGATTATTCGTTGTAATTGAAGAATTATTATCAACCTCCGTCGTTGGTAGCGGATACAGAAGATTTTTCGCTGTTCTTGTCTTGTAAACTCCCGATTCGTCATATCCGCCAATAGCATTCATCGCTTGCAAATACACACCCCAGCGAATCAAGTCCCAACGGCGATCCCCTTCACAGGCCAATTCCTTGGCACGTTCTTCAAAAATAGCCGAACGAATGGCCAATTGGCTTGTAAGTGCACCATCTCCGGTAGTCTTCGCTAAGGTTGCATTGGAGCGCTCACGGATAAGATTTAAAGCAGAGATTGCATCAGATGAATTTCCCAGTTCGTTCTGTGCTTCCGCATAAATCAAAACCACATCGGCATATCGCAGGAAGGGCCACGGCGCATCCTGATTTATGGTAGTATGATCGGTAACATCCTGATATTTGGTTGTAAATGCGAGACATTCATATCCCAGATTATATCCATATTGAATGCCATCATTAAAAGGATAGACCGGATCGGCAACTTTGTTTCCATTGGCATCCATCCCGGTTGCTTTCAATGTGTATTCTTCGGTGTTGGGATAATAAAAACCATTATTATACGAAGCCTGATACTCATAAACGAAACGGTGTTGAACCCCAGTGACAATTCGATAATCATTTGCATCAAACAAGCAATACCAATGATAGCGATTGCCTAACCAGTGTCCGGTAGAGATTCTGCTTGAGCTGTTAAGAACTCCATTAAAATAGACACCTACGCCCATGTGATAATTAGCATTATTGGAAACCGTTTCGATAGAAAACATAAATTCAGACGCATGTCGATTGGCTTTTGACCATAAACTACTGTAAGGCAACAGAGCATAGGTTCCATATTCTCCATCCATAACCGCTTTGGCCCATTTAGCAGCCTTGGTATAGCACTCTTGTGAATTAAAGGCTTCATATCCGGCAACAACATCTTTAGTGAATGTTTTAGACACCGGATAAGTTAATGTAGTTACATCGCCGTTAGTAGAAGTGGCCGCACCCGAGCGAATAGTCATTTGCGCATTACTTAGCGAACCGGATCCCATGGTTGCATACACTTTTGCCAGTAATCCGGCTGCCGTACCTGCAGAGACATGCCCGGCGCTGTAACTTTTATTATCTATTGTATACATCAGCGGAATAGCTTTCTCCAGCAAAGATGTTATCTCTGTGTATACATTACTAATCGATTGCCGGGGCATATTTGCATCACCTCCATCACTGATAGCTTTGTCTGAAAGAGGAATTTCACCGTAGGCACGTGTCAGCAAGAAATAGGCAAAAGCTTTTTGAAAATATAATTCTCCAAGGGCATTGTTTTTATAACTTTCAGTAGCATTCGACATAGCAGAAATGTATTTGATTGCCAAGTTGCTGCGTTCTACTAAAGCATAAAGATTTTTCCACATGGCATCTACTTCTGAGCTAGAATTCTGAAAGTTTCCGGCACCCAGATATGCCATCGACCAGTCCGGACCGGAAATGTAGTCATTGTCTTTTTCCAGAACTAAAGGAAACTGGTCATAGAGAAATGCTGTATTCAGCCAAACATTATAAACCCCGGTTACCCAGATATCAACGGCATCGTCAGAATCACCTACTTGTTCCGGACCAATTGAACTATCCGGTTTTTCTGTAAGGAAATCACTACATGAGGTAAATGACAAACCTCCCAGAAACAGAGCTGCTATGATTATATATTTATTATAAAATTTCATTTTTGTCAAGATTAAAAGGTTTAAAAATCAACTTTTACTCCAAAAGAGAATGTACGGGAAGCCGGATATGAGTAGATATCAACGCCTTTACGCGTAGCATCCGTACCAAAAGCATTGATTTCGGGGTCAAACCAACTATACTTGGTTATTGTGAATAAGTTACTGGCCGAAAGGTTGAAGTTTATCGCATCAATACCCTTAATTACCCCTTTGGGATTCCATGTATATCCTAAATTCAAAGACTTCAATTTGAGATAAGAGCCATTTTCCACATAGCGATTAGAGATCAGAAATGTACGGGTATATCCGGCAACCGCTTTCGGCCATTTAGCCGATTCTGCTGTTTCAGCCGTAAAACGCTGGTTATAGAGTTTTGTCGGAATATTTCCGATATTAGCCATTTGCATATCCATCAGGTTACCATTGAATATATCATTTCCCTGGCTACCTTGAAATAGAAAGCTTAAATTCCATTTCTTATATGTAAGATTATTTGTTACACCATAGACAAAATCCGGATTGGTATTTCCGATAATGGTACGGTCTGCATCCGTAATTTGTCCGTCTCCATTCAAATCACGATATTTAATTTCCCCCACCATAGCCAATACGGAAGCATCAGAAGCATTGGCATAACGTTTCTCGGCTCTTACTTCCGCTTCGTTTTTATATAAACCATCTTCTACATATCCGTAAATTGCTCCCATAGGCAGCCCGTTTCTCTGAATAAACACATTGTCGGCAGCATACCATAATGAATTGGCAAAACGGTCAGCAGCCAGCCCTCCAATTTTATTTCTGTTAAATGAGATATTTCCGGAAAGATTCCATGTAAAATCACGAGTTTGAACGGGTGTATAATTCAAAGAAAATTCCAAACCTTCATTGGTTATCCAACCGCTGTTCACGAGCATATTCTCAAATCCCGTACTCGGAGCAATCTTCATTTCCTGTAATAAATCGCGGGTTTTCTTAAAATAGTAATCAACCGTTACATTCAACTTATTATTAAAGAACCCAAGATCTAAACCGGCATTGAATTGATCCGTTGTTTCCCACTTCAAATCAGCAGATGCAGGACCTCTCCATGTTACCTCAGCAGAACCACTGGACAAGGTTCCATTAAAAGGATAGTTAGCAGTGTTTAACAACTGCAATGTTCTGAATGCAGATATCCCTTGGTTTCCTGTTTGCCCAAAACTAATGCGTGGTTTCAAATTACTAAAAACATTCAGGTCTTTGATAAATTTTTCTTCTGAGGCACGCCAGGCAAATGCACCTGACAAGAAATTTGCCCACTTATGATTTTGAGAGAATTTACTGGATCCGTCACGACGCATAGATGTTGTGAAGATATATTTGTCATTAAAAATATAATTGACACGAGCCAGAAATGACACCAGGGTCTGTTTTCCGGTTGAACTCTGCGGTGTTTGTACATTCGTTCCGCGGCTTAAATCCTTATACGTAGTCAAATCGTCAGGGAAGCCGGTCACTGTGATAGAATTGCTGGACCAGGTAGCCTGCTCTTGCGTAGACCCTAAAACAGCGTTAAAGCTATGTTTTCCAAACACTTTATCAAATGTCAACAATGACTCAGTAGTGATGCTTTGCCAGTCACTTGAGCTAACTCCGGCCTTACCATTGATGTTAGATGTTGAAGAACCTTCCTGGGTACGACGTCCATAATAAGTCCCGCGGTCGTTTTTATTATATGATAACCCGATATTTTGTCTAAACTTCAAAAATGGGAAAAGTTTGATTTCAGCATAAGAAGAATTAAATGCGTTGACTGATTTCAAATTATCCACAGCAGAACTTACGTATGCATACGGATTAGCAGCTAACCAACTTAAATTATCCTCTGTATTGGTATCCATATTTGGTCCGTAAGTAGGCGGAAAAATAAGAGCTGAACGCATAATACCATAATCGTAGGCATTGGTCTTCGTGAAATCCGTGTTTGTTTTGGTAAAACTTGTATTCAAGGCTATTTCCAACCAATTCGTCACTCTCCGTCCAATATTGGCACGCAAAGTGTAACGGTTGAATCCCGTACTTTTGATAATACCTTGCTGATCAAGGTAATTACCTGAGAAAGCATGCCATCCTTTATCTGAACCACCTGTTACACTCAGGTTATATTCCTGAGAAAATCCTGTTTGATAAATCAAATCCTGCCAGTTAGCTTTATCGATAACGGTTGTATTTCCGTATTGGTCGGTGAAAGTTCCCGGATTACGAAAATCACTGGGAGCAGGAGCATAAACACCGGTACTGGTATTAATTTGATTTGTCCCGGAAATTGCAGTATAATTCCATACGCCCGGATAGGGTAGCTGTGTATAAGTCTTACCAAGATAATTATAGCTGTTTAATGTTTCTTCATTTATATAATTCGCATAAGTTTCGGCATCCAGCATATCCATTTTTCTGGAAATAGCGGAAACCGTAAAATTAGAGGAGAACTGAACTTTATCTTTTCCAACTTCACCTCTCTTTGTCGTGATCAAAACAACCCCATTAGCTCCACGGGATCCATAGATAGCTGTTGCAGAAGCATCCTTCAGAACCTCAATAGACTGAATATCATGCGGGTTTATAAAAGCCAGCGGATTTGATGTCTGATTGTTGTTTGCATTAGCACTACTGGTTGGTGTTCCTCCGGTATCAAAAGGCACACCATCTACAATATATAATGGTTGCGTACCTGTTGTAAAAGAGTTCGCGCCTCTGACCGTAATACTCAATCCTGCACCGGGAGCTCCGTCATTTTGATTGATTTGAACTCCGGCAACTTTACCTTGAAGTCCGGAAGCAAAATCCGTCGGATTACCTTTAACAAGATCCTCAGCCTTAATTTGACCAACTGCTCCTGAAAGGTCTCGTTTTTTCATGGTTCCATAACCAACGACTACGACCTCATTCAGAACGGAGTTATTTTCAGATAAAGCTACATTGATAGCAGCAGCTCCTTCTACTCTGACAACTTTATTTTCCATTCCTAAATAGGAGAAAGTTAAGGTTTCTCCTTTTTTAGCTGAAATAATATAGCGACCATTGATATCTGTAGCCGTTCCTTTCTTTGAGGAGCTTTGCACTGTGGCTCCTATAATTGGAGAACCGTCTGAGGAATCTGTTACAACCCCTTTAATTTGTAATTCCTGAGCATAAAGAAATGCCTGAGGAATCATACAGAATAAAACTAGAATAAAAAATAATCTTTTCATAGCGTAAGATTAACGTTATTTACTGTCTACATTATTATTAAAACATAACATTTTTCAACAGTTCAAAATTATTATGTTCTAAGTTCAAAAACTAATACCATTTTATCATAAACTAGTACTCTTTTTCTAAACACGAACCAATTTGCGAAATCAGGGCCTATATAGCTTATAAAGAGACAAGAAAAAGGACAATTACATTATTAATGTCTATTTTTATTGGATAGGGAAAAACGAATAAGTAACTGTTTATCTCTTGCATACATCGATTGTTCAACATACATTACTTTAAATATTAGATACATTTTCAGTGGATAAAATTGTATCATTTCTTTACACAAAGTTAAAATACGGACTCCTTTATTAATAACAAATCTGAAGCTTTTCTGAAATTTACGCAGCAAAAACACCTACCGAATTCTTCTGAAATCGACCGTTCTCAATACTATAAACCGCTTGCCCATCCGATATTCTCGAAATCCAAACCCTCAAACCGACAGAAAAACCGTTCAGTGGCACATCCTTGTAAAAATAGAGTAATGCCTTTCCATCGGGGGAGAATGGCTCAGTCTCTGCAAGATGAGAGGACAGATAGAATTGAAGCCAATCAACCAGCCATCTCAGTTTCCAGATGTTTTTTTTCGCTTGCGCCCCCTATTCTCAATCTAATCACTTCATTGTTAATCATATCCTACCACAACGATGAAAAAGTAATGAAATAAGGAGTCTTTACCTAAGCGGTTTGACTTATTCGTCGTTCGTGATTTCAAACACGGAAACTGATTAAAACACATCCTGTATCCTATTATATATAAATACAAGACACAAGCTTTAGTAATATTCAATGGAAATATCTTGATTCTTTTTATGAAGTAATTTTAGCTGGCATTGCCTTGCGTTAAGCAATTATTAGTTCTAGAATTTATCCGGGAAAATTTCAATTGATTATCAAGAACATAAAGACAAAACATTTGTAATATCCCGAATCCCTAAAAAACCTTTTTTTCTAACAAAGTCATAACAATCGGCCTGAAAACCTGTCCGACATAATGCCTATTCACATAAACATTCAAGCGTTTACATGAAAAAATCCGGCAATGTAGTTTTACATGACCGGATTTTTTCATTTTGTTCAATTAATTGAATATGATTATTCCTGAACTTCTCCTTCAGCTACGGGAACAATCAGCTTATATCCTTTACCGTGGATATTGATGATTTCAATTTCAGGATCTGCTTTCAATAGTTTTCTTAGTTTGGTGATGTATACATCCATGCTACGAGCATTGAAGTAATTATCATCAACCCAGATTTGTTTCAATGCGTGGTTACGTTCCAATATTTGGTTAGCATGAGCACACAGAAGAGCCAAAAGTTCAGATTCTTTAGTTGTCAATTTGGTTTCCTGTTCTCCGATAGTCAGAATCTGTTTTTGAGTATCGAATTTGAAGTTTCCGAAATTGTAAATCTGCTGCTCTTTTACTTTCTTGCCTCTTACACGACGAATAATAGCCTCAATACGAAGAACAAGTTCTTCCATACTGAATGGTTTTGTGATATAATCGTCGGCTCCGGCTTTAAAGCCTTCAAGAATATCTTCCTTCATATTTTTTGCAGTCAGGAAGATAATAGGAATATCTGCGTTGATTGCACGGATTTCTTTTACAAGAGTGATACCATCTTTTTTAGGCATCATCACATCCAATACACACAAATCATATTTTTCTTTCACAAAGCCTTTATAACCAGCTTCTCCATCAGGGTATAAATCCGTATCAAAGCCTTTAGCCTGTAAATACTCTCTCAACAACATGCCTAGATTCTCATCATCTTCGCATAAGAATAATCTCAATTTTTCTTCCATTTTCTTTGTTCTATTTAATTATTGGTAAATTTATTATAAACTTAGTACCCAAGCCCAATTCGCTTTCGGCTTTAATGCTTCCTTTGTGATCTTTGACAATCTTGAACACATAAGCCAGTCCCAGCCCGAAGCCTTTTACATCGTGTCTGTTGCCGGTTGGAATACGATAGAATCGTTCAAAAATTTTCTTCACATATTCTTTCTTTATTCCGATACCATTGTCATCCACAGAAATAAAAAGTTTTCCATTTTCGTTCCACGTCTTAATCATTAGTTTCAGAGGGACTTCTTCCTTTCTGTATTTTACTGCATTATCAAGCAGATTAAATAATACATTGGTAAAGTGCATCTCATCAACTTCCGCTGTCGAATCTTCCGCCTGAAGATCTATATCAATCTCTCCTCCGAATTTCTCCACTTTCAATTGAAAAGTATTGGCTACACTGACAATAATATCATTAACATCCATCTCCTTGAGTTTGAGTGTTGCTTTCTGTTTCTCAAAAAGAGACATCTGCAACACTTTCTCGACCTGAAAGCTTAAGCGTTTGGTCTCATCATTGATGACTCCTGAAATATGTTTGAAAACTTCGGGAGACTTCATCACCGAACCATCCTTCAGCATCTGTGCAGCCAATGATATTGTTGATACAGGCGTTTTCAATTCATGTGTCATATTATTAATGAAGTCATTCTTCATTTCCGACAACTTCTTCTGCCTGAATATCAAATAGATGGTTACAATAAATGTGACCAACAATACAATCGTGAAAGCAACAGAGGGAACAAAAAATGAAATGGCACTTACAATATAACGCCCTCTTGTCGGGAAATTGACTTCCAAATGATATTGCTGGGCAGGGGGATCATTTTGAAAAAGAACCTGAGAATACAAATCATTCTTGTTCTTAACATCAAATCCTGTCTGCGAATAAATATCTTTCTCGTCTTTATCCACAATTTTAAACTGAAACGGGATAACGATTCCATTATTAGCCAACTCCGCTTTAATAGAAGCGTTTAGATCCTTATAATCAATACGCTTATTGATTGGCTCCGAACTCGCCTTATATAGTATATTATTAATGACATCATCCACCAGATCTTTTTGATAAAAATATCTTTTTTTCCGATCCTCCTGCATTTCAAAAGAAGTCTTCGAAATAGACTTGTTTCCATGTTTAGGAGAAATGAATACACTGGGTTGCTGTGTAATCGTGGATGAATAATCATAAGTTAATACTGCACTTCCATCCGGTAATGAAAGTTGCATTCGCTGCCGTTGGGTAAATGAATTCGACTTAGAATTCTGATGTTTATTATAAGCAGCATCTTTCTTCTCCGATTCAATATATCCCTGTTCCAGATAACGCCGGGTCTGTTCAAGCTCCAAATCACGCATCACCTGATATAAACTTCGGCTCACGGCTTCATCGAACTGGTTGCTTCGCGATTTAATAGTATCTCTAATGTAATTGACCTGCAAATAAAGTAATCCAAAAAATGCAAAGGCCATGACACTCGCCAGTAACCAGATGGTTGATTTCTTCATGCTAAAACGCTCCTTCCCTCAAGGCTTATTATTTATACTTCTTTCATCTAGTTCTTTAATAAACAAAATTATACCATTTTTTGTTTAAACTTTTCGTTTTAGGGTAAAATAAAACTTATATTTGTTTATTTTTTTTAATAACAAGCATTATTAATCTATATTCAGATTTTCGTTATCACCACGAGATAGAAGAAAAACTTTTGGAAACAACTAATTTAGCAGGGGAGATCTTCATTAAACTCAGTATTCATCCCCAGTTCTGAAACAATTTGTTTTTCCGGACAATTTGGAAATTGTTTATTTTTCTCAAAAAAACGAGGAGATATCAATAAATAAACTAGCTTGTTAATACTAACGTCGAATTTTGAATTTTATTTTTAACCAAATTCAGAAATAAACATAGCAAACACCGAAACGCATGCATCTGGTGATTAACTTAAGAGACGACAAATTATATATTCAATTATAAATCCTACACAATAACAATATCAGACACTCTTTTTCAGAGTTGCATCTCCTTTCAGGAACCTAAATCTGAAAATAAATGAATCCGAATTATATTGGTTACTTCATAATTCTTATATTTACATTTTATCTCGTAAACTTTTATATTCATAAAAAAACATGCTGACAAAAACATATTACAAAAAAACATGCTACTCTGTTTTATTATTTCTGCTTGCTTCCTCATTTTTCTACTCGTGCGATGGAGGAGACTCAAAAATGAATGGCTACTGGAAACTAACAAGTATTAAATTGCCGGACCAAACAGAGCTTGCAGTAGACTCTCAGTTTTATGCATTCCAAAAAGAAGAAGTATTCTCTTTTACACGTCTCCTCTCCAGCAAACAATCAGATATTTGCTACGGATATGCGGATTATCCGGATAAAGAGCATGTACATATTGTAATGGATCAAAACCATACCTCTTTAGATTTCCCGACGGTATCACACTGGAATAGCTTTGAAGCTCTGTTTGAAATAAAAACAAATACGACCGCAAGTTTAATTCTGGAAAAAGGAGATACATTATTTATATTGAAAAAATTCTGATGAAAAAATATATTTTAATAGCAAGCGCATGCTTCGCTCTACAGACAAAGGGAGTCGTTGCTCAAAACAACAAGTCTACGGCATACGAAACCGAAGCGTTTGGGTCTGTTTCCACCGGGGCGAACACTCCGTTTTGGATGTCGAGTCAAACCTGGGGATTGGTGCCGTTAGATGCGAATAACGGATATGTCAGAGGTTACGTCTCCCACTCCGAACAACTTTCCCAAGATGTAAAATGGGATTTGGGACTTGACCTGGCAGCTTCAACCAAACATGCTTATAATACATTGTGGATTCAACAATTCTACGGAGATATTTCTTGGAAAAAATGGAATCTGAGAATCGGCCCGAAAGAATATTATAAATCTTTGCTGAATGAACGATTGAGCACAGGTGACTATGTCCTTTCAAACAATGCGAGACCAATTCCTGAAATGAATATCGGGTTGAAAGATTTCGTCCCGGTTCCTCTTACCGGAAATAAATTATTATTCAGAGGAGATTTTGCCGTTGGGAAGCTCTTTGATGGCAATTACATCGAGAACATAGCAAAACCTTCGGGTACAACCTATATGTCTGGCATCTATAATCATCACAAATCTATGTTTTTAAGAGTCGGAGATTTAAATGCTGGTAATAAATTCAGATTTACACTAGCTCTTGAACATTATGTCTTGTTTGGAGGTCATGGAATTGTAGCAGGCGAAGAGATGAATAGTAAAGTCAATTTATCAACCTTCTGGAAGTCGATATTTGTCGGCCGGGAAAAAAGCGGAGAAGTACAATACAGATACGCGGAAGGCTCACACACGGGAGCCTATACGCTTAAATTAGATTACCAGACAAAAAACAAAGATTTATTCAGTATTTACTGGCATCACTTGATTGAAGACGGCTCAAGCGCGGGTCCGCAGAGCATTCGCGACATGCTGTTGGGTTTAGAATATAAATCAAATGCAAAAAATCTCATTTCAGGGGCAGTTCTAGAATACATGTATACAAAGAATCAATCGGGGTCGGTTCACTTCAATATAACCATGGATGAAGCACATCAACATTTAGTCAGTAAAGGAAATGGCATGGACGACTATTACAACAATTACCAATATGCGCAAGGGCCATCCTACTTTGGACGAAGTGTCGGCACACCGTTGTTCCTTTCGCCGGAATATAATACGGACGGAACAATTAATTTTAAGAGTAACCGGATTATTGCTTTTCACGGAGCTATGGAAGGCTATTTAAAAGGAAATCTTTATTATCGCCTGCGTGCAACTTATGGTGAAACATGGGGACGATATAGCATTCCGTTTTTAAGCATGCGTGACGGGCTTGCTTCTTCGCTCGATCTGCGGTATGCATGCCCTAAAACAAAGGGGCTGGAACTGAAACTAACACTGGCGATGAATACCGGACGTTTTTTTGACGACAACAGCTTTGGCACAGGAATATCCATCGTTAAAAGAGGGGTTATCGATTGGACTAGAAGATAGATATCCTGCACAAATGTGAAGTTAATTGAGTGCCACGGAAATACCCTTGTCGTTTTTTTTTGTATGTTTGCATTCTAAAAAAACGATACATCTCAACTGTTAATTCGTAGAATATGCCTAAAATTTCAGACAGAGGTTGTGAGATGCCTAATTCTCCCATCCGCAAATTGGCTCCCCTTTCGGATTCGGCTAAAGCCAGAGGCCTAAAGGTATATCACCTAAATATTGGGCAGCCCGATCTTCCTACCCCCAAAGAGGGATTGGAAGCGATGAGAAAGATAGATCGCACGATTCTCGAATATAGTCCCAGCGATGGGTATCGCTCCTACAGAGAGAAACTGGTTCGGTATTATGCCAAATACAATATAAATGTTTCTGCGGACGATATCATTATCACTACCGGCGGTTCAGAAGCAGTCTTGTTCGCTTTTTTAGCATGTCTGAATCCGGGTGACGAAATCATCGTTCCGGAACCGGCTTATGCCAACTACATGGCTTTTGCTATTTCAGCAGGTGCAGTGATAAAATCAGTTCCTTCCACCATCGAAGAAGGATTTTCGTTGCCTCCGATTGAACGCTTTGAAGAATTAATCAATGAGCGGACCAAAGGCATTATGATCTGCAACCCCAACAACCCAACCGGCTACTTATATTCTCGCGCGGAGATGAATCAGATAAAACATCTGGTTCAGAAACACGATTTATACCTTTTCTCGGATGAGGTATACCGGGAATTTATATATACAGGCTCTCCTTATATTTCGGCTTGCCATCTGGTCGGCATTGAGAATAATGTTGTATTGATAGACTCTGTTTCGAAAAGATACAGTGAATGCGGCATCCGCATCGGTGCATTAATAACCAAAAACAAGGAGTTGCGCAACACAGTCATGAAGTTTTGTCAGGCTCGTCTGAGCCCGCCTCTCATTGGACAGATTATCGCAGAAGCTTCACTAGATGCAGACCCGGAATACTTGTTAGATACATACGAGGAATATGTTGAGAGACGAAAATTCCTGATTGATAGATTAAACCGCATTCCCGGAGTCTATTCGCCAATACCGATGGGGGCTTTCTACACCGTGGCACGACTGCCTGTAGAAGATGCAGATGCTTTTTGCGAATGGTGTCTTTCCGACTTCGAATACGAAGGCCAAACCATTTTCATGGCGCCGGCTTCAGGTTTTTACATCACGCCCGGATTAGGCAAAAACGAAGTGCGATTAGCCTATATCCTAAATAAAGAAGATTTGGCAAAAGCATTGACCGTGCTTGAAAAAGCGTTGGAAACCTATGCTGAATTGAAAGAAAAAGAAAAAAATAACTCTGCTTTAAACAGCCGTATCATCACCTTTTAAACGTGAATTTCGAACTATTTCTCGCCCGCAGATTACATTTCAGCCAACAGCCCGATAAACGGATTTCGTCTCCGGCAATTCGGGTTGCCATGATTGGTATATCCATCGGCATTATCGCGATGATTTTGTCGGTATGCATTGTGGTGGGATTTAAAAAACAAGTACGTGAGAAAGTCGTTGGCTTTGGCTCACATATACAGATTACCTCTTACGAGAACAAATCGACATACGAAACCAAGCCAATTGCTTTCAGTGATAGCTTAATCAACGCCATCAAGACGACTGACGGCGTGGCACATACACAACTGTTTATAACGAAGCCGACAATAATCAAAACCAATAACGATTTCCAGGGAGCTGTCCTGAAAGGAGTGGGAAAAGATTATGACTGGACTTTCATACGTCAAAGTCTTTTGGAGGGAAGAACGCCAAATCCGCAACAAAACAACGAGATTGTTATTTCAAAATACATAGCCGACAGACTTTATCTGAAATTAGGAGATTCTTTTCTGGCTTACTTTATTCAAAATACAATGTCGGCACGCAAATTTAAGATTGTTGGAATTTACGAATCCAACCTTGAAGAATACGACAAGCTCTTTGCTCTGACAAATTTGAATGTTTTACAGCATCTAAACGGCTGGGACAAGGATCAGTACAGCGGAATGGAAATTACAGTCAAAAATTTCGACCAACTGGATTATATCAAACAGAATCTCTTTTTCAAGACCTCTATTATTTATGACAGGCAGGGAAATTCTTACTATACAAAGTCCATCCAAGAAATGAATCCCGGCATATTCAGCTGGTTAGGGCTTCTTGACATGAATACAATTATCATCATCATCCTGATGCTTATTGTCTCAGGAGTGACCATGATTTCGGGGTTGCTTATTATAATTCTCGAGCATACCAATCTTATCGGTATACTGAAAGCCATGGGAGCACGAAACAAAAGTATCCGGAAGATATTTCTGTATTTTGCATCCTTTATTATCCTGAAAGGGATGTTTTGGGGAAATTTAATCGGACTGACCATCTGTATTTTACAAAAGCACTTTGGCTTTATCAAATTGAATCCGTCAACCTATTACCTATCGAAAGTTCCTATCGAATTGAATATATGGTATATTCTCATTATTAATATCGGAACTTTAGTGATATCCATGTTGATGATGCTCGGTCCATCATATATGATAGCCCGCATGTCGCCAGTGAAGTCAATAAAATATGAATAATTTGTTACTATTTTGTTTATCATTGATAAAACGAAACTATTTCTCCCTTTTTTAGCATACAAAAGTGATGCTTTAAGCAGAAAAAATCGTATTTTTGCGCAATTGCAAAAAAGGAAACACCTTCAAAATTGACGAGATAACAGCTACTTCTTAATTAATTTATAGCTTTTATCGTTAAAACAGCAATATTTAACGACTAAAATATTTTCAAATGAAAGTCCTTAAGTTTGGTAATATATCTATTTCTACGGCTGACAAAATCAAAAATGCAGTCCTTATAATTGCTTCCGGCAAACAGCGTTTGGTCGTTTTGTCTTCTTCGCAGGAAACAGCTCATGCATTAAAAGACATTTCGGATTATTTATACAAAAAAAATCAGGAAGGAGCCAATGAGATTATCAACAAACTTGAGGGAATTTATGATACTTTGGTAGAAGAACTTTTCGACAAGGAAGATATTCGATCCGAAGCTTTGGCTGCAGTCAAACATCGATTTGAGAATATCCGTTCTTTTACATCCGATCTGTTTACCCTTTTCGAGGAGCGAATTGTTACGGCTCAGGGTTCTCTTCTCATTAGCGACATCTTCCACCTTCTTGTGCAACAGCAAGGGCTCAAGGTAGTCACACTTTCGGCTGTAGACTTTATGAGGATTGATAAAAATTCAGAACCGGATATTCCTTATATTCGGGAGAAACTGACTTCGCTACTGAATGACAATAAAGATTCCGATATTTATATCACACAAGGATATATCTGCCGCAATGCATACGGCGAAATAGACAACCTCAGAAGGGGTGGAGGCAGCTATTCAGCAGCGATTATCGGAGCCGCCATTCAGGCCGAAGAAATCCAGATGTGGGCCGAAACAGAGGGGATTTATAACAACGACCCCCGATATGTGGAAAAAGTGAAAGCCATTCACCAGTTGAATTTCGATGAAGCAGCAGAACTGGCTTATTTCGAAGCACAAAATGTGTTGCATCCGACATGTATTCTTCCTGCAAAAGTGGCCAATATTCCGGTAAAATTATTGGACACATTACATCCGGAAGCTCACGGAACTGTGATTTCTAACGAAACCGTAAAAAATCAGGTAAAAGCGATTGCCGCAAAAGAAAGCATAACAGCTATTCAGATTAAGTCGGGACGAATGTTGCTGGCACACGGATTTCTGCGCCGCATCTTTGAGGTGTTTGAAGAATATCAGACATCGATAGATATGCTGGCAACCTCAGAGATTGGGATTTCTTTAACAATCGATAATACCAAACATTTGCAAGAAATAACAGATGATTTGAAAAAATACGGAACAGTAAATGTAAATACCAATATGGCTATTGTGTCAGTAATTGGAGATGCTGATTGGCAAAAACAGGGAGTTGTTGCTGCTATTCTCAGTGCGGTGAAAGAAGTTCCGATTCGTATGGTTTCTTACGGAGGAAGTAATTATAACTTCTCTTTCCTGGTAAAACAGGGCGATCTCCAAAAGACATTGAATCTGCTCAACGACCATTTATTTTAATGAAATAATTATTTAATAACATATATAACAGACCTACAAAAAGATGGATAAAGGAGTATTTTCTCTGGAAAAATTTAAAAACCTAACTACACCTTTTTATTATTACGATACTGATTTACTTTCGAAGACACTGAAAGCAGTCAAAGAAGAAATAGGAAAATACGGTTATTTACAACATTATGCAATAAAAGCAAATGCGAATCCTAAGATATTAAAGCAAATTGCAGCTGCGGGATTTGGAGCCGACTGTGTGAGCGGAAACGAAATAAAAGCCGCTGCCAATGCAGGCTTTCCAACATCAAAAATTGTATTTGCCGGCGTAGGAAAGACAGATAAAGAAATAAATCTGGCTCTTGATTATAACATTTTCTGCTTTAATGTAGAGTCCCTTCCTGAATTGGAAGTCATTAATTCTCTAGCAGAAAAAAAAGGAAAAACGGCTTCTGTTGCAATCCGTATCAATCCGAATGTAGATGCCCATACGCACGAGTATATTACGACAGGATTGAGTGAAAACAAATTCGGATTCAGCCTTGCTTCATTGGAACATGTGATTTACGCAGTCAAATCCATGAGCAATGTCAAGTTGATTGGGATTCATCTTCATATTGGTTCTCAAGTAACAGATCCTACTGTTTTCGTGCCTTTATGCGAGAAAGTAAATGAGCTGATCGATCTCTTCGAAAGCAAAGGTATCCAACTGGAAAATGTAAATGTGGGAGGAGGATTAGGAATTGATTATGATGATCCCAACGGTCATCCTATTCCTGATTTCAAATCTTATTTTGATGTATTCCACAACAATTTAAAACTACGGAAAGGACAGCTTCTTCATTTCGAACTGGGACGCTCCATTGTCGGACAATGTGGATCGCTCATCACCCGTGTTACGTATGTGAAAGAAGGTGACTCGAAAAAATTTGTCATTGTAGATGCCGGCATGACGGATTTGATTCGCCCGGCCTTGTATCAGGCATATCACAAAGTGGAAAACATTTCGTCAAACCTGCCTGCCGAAAAGTATGACATTGTCGGCCCGATTTGTGAATCCTCCGATGTATTCGTCAAAGATTATGAAATAAATAAAACAACCCGCGGAGATTTGCTGGCATTGCGCTCGGCCGGTGCTTACGGAGAAATTATGGCTTCCCAGTATAATTGCAGGGAAATACCCAAAGCATATTTCTCAGATTCTTTGTAAATCGTCCGAAGGATTAATCTCCTTCGAATAACGAAGAAGCCAAAGAACTGGAATCTTTTCCATCAAAGGTAATAAGTTTCTTATTCTAATCTAAGCAGAAAGAATAGATAACTTATTACCTTTGTCATGTGAATGAAAACAGGATAGCTAGAACTAAATCCTGTAGTGAGAATTAACGGTAAGTTTGTGAAGATAAGTATAGAAAATGGATAATCTACTGGAATATCTCGATTATGATCTAACAGAGTTGATTTTGTTGGGCGTTTTTGCAATCGCATTCACCATCGAAATTTTCTTTTGCCTCTATTATTATAAAGCATTATTAAGATTTTCAAAAAAGCAGCCGGAATCGGAGCAGACCCATGTCAACCCGCAACCTTCAGTTTCAGTAATCATTGTTTCCAGCAATGAAGTAGAGCATCTGGAGAAAACGCTTCCTCAAATATTGGAACAAGATTACCCGGATTTTGAAGTAATTGTGGTCAATAATGGCTCCACTGATGAAACAGAGATGCTTGTGAAATCGTTACAAAATAGCCATTCAAACCTATACGGGACGTATCTGCCGATGTCGCGGGATAAAATTTTCGGACGCAAAAAATTAGCAATGACTATCGGCATCAAGGCTGCAAAAAACGACATTCTGCTTTTTACAGAACCTTATTGCCGTCCGGTAAGCAACAACTGGATTACGCGAATGGTGGAGAAAATAAATGGCCCGGTATCGAATGTAGCCGGACACTCTATTTTCTATGAAAAGCCGGCAACCTTTTCCACACGCCGAACAGCATTTGACAATCTGGAGTATTGCCATCAATACATGTCAATGATCATTCGAAAAAAACCATTTTCTGCGACTTTCCGAAACCTGGCAATGCGTAAAAATGAATTCTTCGAACACAAAGGTTTTGCGTCAGTCCTAAATTACGAGGATGGTGAAGAACTTTTTCTGAACAGATTTCTAACCGGAGAAAATACGATTCTGGAAATTCATCCGGATGCATTTGTCGAGTCGGTTTTGGATGAATCAGAAAATTACATCTGGAAAGGTTACCGCACGGAATTTTTGAAAATAAAATCTCATTTTGGGGGCTTCTCCTGGAAAATATTCGGATTGGATGCCTGGATGAAAACCTTATTGATTTTTATTTGGGGCGGTTTATTCCTGAAAAGCATCTTGGAATTTCATTTTGTAGTGCTGTCTGTCGCTACTCTTTTAGGAATATTTCTTTTCATTTTTCAAATGCTAACAGCAAACCAGACAGCGAGATTACTCCGTTCAGGAAAATTTATTCTATCATGGCCACTCCTTGTTTTGACGCAGCCATTTCGTAATTTCTACCTCAGAAGACGGAAGAATAAAACCCGGAAAACAATAGGTAATTTTTAAATTGGCTGCAAATCATTACCTTTGTTGTTGCTGAAGTCTCAATAATCAGATGAATAAGATGTTGGTTAAATATCTGTTGAAATATAAAGTTCTTCCGTCTAAATACTACGGAGTATCTGTTTTGGTTATAGCCTTACTGCTTATATTTTCTGCCTGTAAAAAAGAAGAGCGGGAATATGTGCATGGAAAATATAATGCTGAACTAGTGCCAAGTATCGATACGGATAGTGTGACAATGAATATTTCAGACTCCGGTCGTGTTAAATACAAGGTAATAACAAAACGAATGCAGATTTTCGACAAAGCAAAAGATCCGCACTGGTTTTTTCCTCACGGACTTTATCTCGAGCAATACGACAATCTCTTTAAGGTGAACGCAACTATCACAGCAGATACGGTATGGAACTTTACGGCAAAAGGTATTTGGCAACTAAGAGGACATGTCGTTATCAAAAACGTAAACGGTTCTATCTTCAAAACGCCGGAATTATTTTGGGATCAGCGGCAGCAAAAAATCTACACCGATAAATTCATATCAATCGTAACCCCGGAAAAAACCCTCAAAGGATACGGTCTGGATGCAAGTCAGGATTTAAAGAAATATAAGATCAGAAAACCTACCGGATTTATGATGATGGGAAAAGACGCGTTGCAATAAGACAAATTGCAGTATCAGAATATGATTGAATTAATAATAATAATATTTACTTCTCTTTTGATTAGCTTTTTGCTTACATTACAGCAGATTCATTTTGCTGTAGTAGTCAGTAGCAAAAATGATTATGAAAAAGGCAATTCCGTACGGAATTCTATCATCAACGGGTTCCTCAAAAAGCCAAAGCAGTTTATAGAATCGAATAATTTGGCAAAACTGGCTTTTTTGGGTATTTATGGAACTTCAGCCTTTTATTTATTCGAATCTTCTGAAATACGGATTCCGTTCGTTGGGTTTGAATGGCTGCTTTACCTGGTTTTAGCCATAGCAGCTTCGGTGGTTTATGTCGCTCTTTGCGAATTTCTGCCTCGTCTCTTTTTTGATTACAAAGCCTCTCATCTGTCTTTTCGAAGCATTTTGTGGAGCTTACTTCTTGTATATCTTCTTTTTTATCCCCTGGTAAGCATTTTGCATAAAGCAGCAGACTCCGTATGGCGAATTTTAAAGCGTCGCGACAATCCGATATTGCCCAACAACACTCTTGGACAGGCATCTTTCGATACCAACCTACACGAGATCTCGCAACAAAATAGTGGGCCGGAGATGGAAACAGATCGGAAAATTATTCAGAATGTGATAGACTTCTCTTCCATTAGAGTGAAAGAAAGCATGATTCCGCGAACGGAAATTGTAGCTGTGAATATGCAAACTGCAACATGGAACGATTTAAAAGAAAAGTTTTCTGAATCAGGACATTCCCGAATTGTAATTTACGAAGAGGATATTGATCACGTGACCGGATATGTTCATGTACTTGAGATGTTCGACAATGACCAGGACTGGAGAAAACACATCAAGGAAATTCCTTTTGTGCCGGAAATAATGGTAGGACATGATCTAATGCATGAACTGATGCAAAAACAAAAAAATATTGCCGTCGTTGTCGACGAATTTGGAGGAACTGTTGGCATCATTACTCTGGAGGATCTGGTCGAAGAAATATTCGGTGAGATTGAAGATGAACATGACAAACGTTCTATCATCGAACGGAAAATCAATGACAAAGAATATATTTTTGCAGGAAGAATGGAGATCGGTTCCATCAACGAAAAATACGAATTGAATCTTCCCGAGTCGGAGGATTACCAAACACTTGCCGGATACCTTCTTTTTGTGAATCAGCGGTTTCCAAATGTGAATCAAGTCATTACAGTAAATAATCTTTCCTTTACAATACTCAAAATGTCAAAAACAAAAGTAGAACTTGTGAAAATTGTACTGAATTCTTAATTTACATCCCTTATCTTCGGTTTATACTCTTCTTTTTTAGGTTTTGGTGATTTGTTTGTTTTTTTTAGCTAAACCATTTTGCTTATATACTTGTTTGTCTGGTATCACTTAATAAAAACTACAATATGAATCATTTATTTTTACACGCTGTAAAAGATGCAGTGAAGTATTGGTGGGTCTCACTACTAATAGGTTTAATTGCTATTCTTTTATCCATTTGGATGTTTACGGCACCGACAACAACGCTTTATACCTTATCTTATGTATTTGCTTTCAGCTTCATCATTAGCGGGATTTTTGAAACCTGTTTTGCCATTTCAAACAAGAATATCCTCCATGATTGGGGATGGACTCTTGCTGCAGGCGTGTTAGATTTTGCATTAGGGATTATTCTTTTCTCAATGCCTGGCCCTGTATTGGCTTTAATCTTGATGTATTTTGTAGGATTTTGGATCATGCTTCGCAGTTTCTGGATGATAGGAGAATCTTTTGAATTACGCCACATGGGCGATACAAGCTGGGGATGGACATTATTTATGGGAATTATCACCTTGCTATGCTCATTTGTATTTATTCTAAGTCCGGGAGTTAGCAGCGTATTCGTCATCGCCTACGTTTCTGCATCTTTCTTTATTTACGGAATTTTCAGAATTCTTCTTAGCTTCCGTCTCAAATCAATCCATAAGAAGATATAGAGGTAAAGAATTCATTTCCGAGGGCAAAAAAGAGCTCAAAAAGCTATCCATAAACAGTTTATATCTTCAAAAATTGAATATTTGAAGACAGTCTCAGACACAGCCTTGGAGAAAAAGCTGAGAAAAAGAGCTTGTTCCAATTTTGGAGCAGGCTCTTTTTCATCTATACTAATGTATGAATAGAAAACTGATTATTATCAGTCCGATAAGCAAAGATAAAAGCAAAACAGCATTGATGAAGAACAAAAGAGTGCCTTTCAGCAGAGTCATCTTCTTACTGATCCGATAGACTTCTCTATGTGCCTTAAAAAAATACGCCATCATATAGACAAAAAGAATAAATATCAGAACAGAGATAGATGTTTTCAAAAATCCGGTTCCAATCCAATCCTCAACATCATTAAGCAAAGTAACAAAGAGAGTTGAAAGGAGTAGAAATGAAAAAAAATGCAAGGTAAAAATACCATGGTCGAAAAACCACCATCTCTTTTTGTCGTGAAACAGCCAGAGTAAGAAAGCAAATACGGGAAGATAAAGAAACAAAGCTTTCGGCAGAGTATGGATAAAGGTTTCCTTAAATTTTTCACTGATTTCTTGCTGGTTATATTTCCTGGCTTTTAACTCAAAATATTTATGCACAAACGGTCGTCCCATCCTGTAAAAAAGAGAACCTGAAACATTTACCAGAGAATCGTACTTTTCTTTAGAGTCGATTTTATTAGAGTCAATATCAATAACGCCGGAAAGCACCTCATTATCAACATAAAGCTTGTTCAGTTTATGATGATCCGACCCGTATTTTGTACTATCCGCGTCATGCTGCACAAAAGCAGGCTCTGACTTCTCATGCCGATCCGGAATTAAAGTCGGAATAAAGAAGACAATGAAACTTATAAAGATGTATAGCTTAACCGGAGCTACATATTGTTGCCGTTTTCCGGCAAGATATTCATTTGTCAGTTTTCCCGGAGCAAAAAACAAGTAACGAAGACTTTTCCAGAATTGCCCGTCATAATGAGTGAAATCCTCAAAGAAATGAGTGAATAAAAAGTAAAACGGCTGTCGGACTTCCGTATTCTCCTGCCCGCAATGCGGACAAAAATGCTCCTCAACAATATGTCCGCAGTTCAAACATTCTTTCTCCTGACGTAATTTGCCATGCCCCATAAATTGTTTTTTTGAAAGTTTACGCAAATTTAATTTTTTTCAATGATGCTGCAAGGTCAGACCTCTCTTTTTAAATACAAAGTAGCCTTTGTTGCCTATTCTGCAGAAGAGTCCGCCACATTTAACGATGTACAAACCCTGGCTGAAAGAAGGGAGTTCTGCAACTCCAATTTCTTCCATAGATCGAAACAGGAGATTACAACACAGCCGACTTCAAATGCCTCCTACGAGTTAAGAAAGTATGTTTCATAACATTTATTTGAATGTTATGTGCTTATTCAGAGTGTATTTTTTGAAAAAAAAGCTCAGATAAGAGACAAAAATTATTATCTTCGTGGGCAATTTGTAGAAAAAATAATATAAAACATATAAATCTATTAATTTCATTGTTCCTAAATGGCTACATTACAGAAACTTAGAAATAGAGCTGGATTATTAATCGGGGCATTGGGTCTTGCTCTTCTGGCTTTTATCCTAACTGACCTGTTTACTTCTGGTAATGCCTGGGTAAATAAATTTCGCGACAAAGCATTTACTGTTGACGGAGAAACCATCTCCTCAAAAGAATACCAGACAAGAATCACAGAATGGGAGGCTTTCCAAAAGTTCATAAGTGGAAACAACTCCATCGATGACAATACTCAAACTCAAATTCGCGAAAGAGTATACCAGCAGATGGTGAAAGAGATTATGCTGGACAAGCAAACAGCAAAATTAGGACTGCAAGTCTCTAAAGAAGAGATGAACGACATGGTGTATGGACAAAACATCTCGCCAATCCTGACTCAGCTTCCTATTTTCATGGATGAAAATCATCAATTCAGCCGGGAAGCTTTGAATGGTTTTATGAAATTCATTACTTCCGACGGAACAGGTATGAACGAACAGCAAAAAGCGTATGCAACTATGTATAAAGCACAATGGGCGTTTATCGAAAGAATGATTAAATACCAACGTCTGGAAGAAAAATACAACTCTTTGCTTGCCGGTTCCATCATGGTTAATACCGTTGAGACAAAACAAGCTTATGAAGATTCTAAATACAACGCTGATATCTCTTACGTCCTTCAACGCTATTCAACAATACCTGATGCGCAAGTGAAAGTGAGCGACGACGAAGTAAAAAAATTGTATGAGCTACGCAAGAACAACTTCAGAACCAATGTGGACATGGCTAAAGTGACATATTTTGTCAAAGACGTTATTCCAAGTCAGGAAGATTTCAAATTGGCTGAGAAAACAATCAACGAAGCCCATGCAAAATTAGAAAGCGAGCCAAATACCGCAAATGTAGTTTCTCAATTCTCGGAAGTGCCATTCCAGGATGTATTTATATCTGTAAATAGCCTTAACGGAGAAGAAAAAGATTTTGCAAAAACAGCATCTATCGGACAAATCAAAGGCCCGGTAAAATCAGCCGACGCTTTCAGACTGTTTAAACTGATAGACAAAACCGTAGCTTCCGATTCGGTGAAAGTATCTATTATCGGAGTACCGGAAGTAGCTGGAAAAGCGTCAAAAGCCGACAGCATTTTAAATGTAGTGAAAGCTGGAAAAGATTTCGATGCTGTAGCTAAAGAATTAGGTCAATCCAACGGACAAGGAGGTCAATGGGTAACTGAACCAATGTTGGCCAATGCCGGAGCAGAATTGCTTAACGCATGTTTCAAAACGGCGAAAGGCGAAATAGCCAAAGTGGTAAAAAATGGCCAGGCAACACTTATTAAAGTAGAAGACCGCACAACACCGGTTGAAAAAGTAAAAATTGCATTGATTCAAGTGCCGGTTGTAGCCAGTGATAAAACTCAAAACAACCTGGATACAGAGTTGAACAGTTTTGTATCTAATTTTGGAACAGCTGCTCAATTTGCGAAAGCTGCCCAACAAAAAGGATACAATTTGATTCCTGATGCCATGATTACAAGCTCTGATGCTACACTCGGACAAATTTCCGGAACACGCCAAGTTGTTAGCTGGGCATTCAATGAAAAAGAAGGAGCAATCAAGAAGTTTGACTTTTCAGACAAGCGTGTTATCGCTCTTTTAAACACGAAGATCAAAGCCGGATACGTTCCGATCGAAGAAGTAACACCGATGTTGAAAGCCGAACTTATCCGCGACAAAAAAGCAGAGCTTATCATTTCAAAACTGAAAGCAAAAAATCTAAAATCGCTTTCTGAATATGCAACCAACATGTCTTCAAAGATCGACACGGTAAAATTCGTGAATTTTGCAACAAGCTCTCTAGCCGGACTTGGTCGTGAACCGGTCATGAATGTATACTCTGCCCACGCGAAAATCAATGACGTAAGCGGACCGCTGAAGGGCGAAAACGGTGTATTTGCAATCCAGGTAACCAATCGCACGGATGTTCAGAAAACATACAACCCAATGGCTATCGCTCAAAGCTTAAGACAAAACAGCGCTTACAGAGTGATGTATCAGGCAATGGAAGTCTTGCAGACAAAACTGAAAGTAAAAGACAATCGTGTGAAGTTTTTCTGATAATCGGAAACAAACAACTTAAAAGATAAAAGCCGTCTGAGTTTAAATACTCAGACGGCTTTCTTTTTTCCACGAACGGAAGCCCTTTTGATTGCAAACTTCCAGGCAATTACCTTATGTATAAAAAATATTAAATAAAACATTGTCAATTTGGCATTAAAACAAAGTAAAGAATATCAGAAATTCGCATAAATCAACATTTTAAGTAATAATTAGTTTGCCACAATTAAATAATAAAAAGTATTGATTTGAAAGACAAACTAATATTTTTGATATAATATACTTGCATATATTATTCTTTTGCTATCTTTGTAGCAGTATTTAAAACAAAACGAGAAACGTAAATAATCAGCGAAATTATGAAATCAAAACTTGAGTACATTTGGTTAGATGGTTCATTTCCAACACAGGGACTTCGAAGCAAAACAAAAATCGTAGATGATTTTAGTGGTAAACTGGAAGATGCTCCACTTTGGAGTTTCGACGGCTCTTCAACTCAGCAGGCTACGGGAGGTTCTTCAGACTTACTTCTTAAGCCGGTTGCAGTTTTTCCGGATCCTGCCCGTAAAAATGGATGGTTGGTAATGACTGAAGTTTTGAATGCAGATGGAACTCCTCATCCAACCAATGGTCGTGCTACAATTGAAGATGAAGACGATGATTTCTGGTTCGGATTCGAACAAGAATATTTCTTATGGGATCCTGAGACAAACCTTCCATTAGGTTTCCCCGCAGGTGGTTATCCAGCCCCTCAAGGCCCTTATTACTGCAGTGTTGGTGCTAAAAATGCATTTGGCCGCTATATCATTGAGGAACATTTGGATTTATGTCTGGATGCCGGCCTAAATGTAGAGGGTATCAATGCAGAAGTAGCTGCCGGACAATGGGAATTTCAGGTATTCGCCAAAGGAGCTAGAGCTGCCGGTGATGAAACATGGATAGCACGTTACCTTCTGGAAAGAACAGCTGAAAAATACGGAATCGCAATCAACTGGCACTGTAAACCTCTTGGAGATACAGACTGGAATGGTTCCGGAATGCATGCTAATTTCTCAAACAGCATCCTGAGAACTTGTGGTTCTAAAGCAAAATATGAAGAAATCTGCGGTGCATTTGCTCCGGATGATATCATCAAAGCTCATATTTCAGTATATGGCGCAGACAATCATTTGCGTTTGACAGGCAAACACGAAACTCAGTCTATCGATAAATTCAGCTTTGGTGTTTCTGACCGTGGTGCTTCTATCCGTATTCCTATTGCAACAGTAGAAAAAGGATGGAAAGGTTGGTTGGAAGATCGCCGTCCTAATTCGGCTGCAGATCCATACAAAGTGGCTGCCCGTATCATTAAGACCGTACACACTGTAAAATAATTTTATTTCTAAATATACAGACGAAGCGCCCTTTTCAAAGTGGCGCTTCGTCTGTCTTATAATATAATGCGACGAATTCAATCCGAGCAATAAAAAAGAAATCCAATGAGCTATTTCTTTTTTATACAAAAATTACCCCCATCCCATCTTTTATAATTACTTTTATCAGGTTATTTAAGAATACGCTTTCCCCATTCTAAAACGGAGGAACGGCAACTCTTCACATATACACATTGAAACCTTATTCCCTATTATGTTTTCTTTTTGAAATTAAATTTCATTTTATTCTCATTTTTTTATAGCAAAAAAGCTAAATATAGGATTATTTGATATAACTTTGCCAAACTAAACCAATTCGAATTTTAACAATAAGACAATACAATATTATGTGTGGATTTGTAGGAGCATTTGAGCTCAAACTTGATGCAGAGTCTCTGAGACCATTAATTTTAAAGATGGCCAAAAGGATTCGTCATCGGGGACCTGATTGGTCCGGAATTTATTGTGGAGAAAAAGCGATTCTTGCACACGAGCGTCTTGCTATTGTGGATGTGGCTTCTGGCGGCCAACCTCAATACAGTAAGGACAAAAACTTAATCCTAGCCGTAAACGGAGAAATTTATAACCATCAGGATATACGAAATCGTCAGGAAGGGAATTATGAATTTCAGTCAAAATCAGACTGTGAAGTAATCCTCTCTCTATATAAAGAAAAAGGCGTTGATCTGTTTCATGAACTAAACGGCATCTATGCATTTGCCTTGTACGACAAAGAAAACGATTCTTTTCTGATTGGTCGCGACCATATGGGAATCATCCCTTTGTATTACGGATATGACGATAAAAAACAATTTTTTGTTGCCAGCGAATTAAAAGCCCTTGAAGGCGTTTGCTCTGAAATACATGAATTCCAACCGGGACATTATTACGACAGCCGGGAAGGAAAAATGACGCAATGGTACAAACGCGATTGGATGCAATACGACAATGTAAAAGACAACCAATCGGATGTAGCAAAACTGAGACAATCTCTGGAAGATGCCGTACATCGTCAATTAATGTCGGATGTACCTTATGGAGTACTCCTGTCGGGAGGATTGGATTCATCCATCATCTCAGCCGTTGCTAAAAAATATGCAGCAAAACGAATTGAATCAGGAAGCAATCAGGATGCCTGGTGGCCTCAACTTCACTCTTTTGCCATTGGACTGAAAGGAGCCCCCGATTTGGTAGCAGCCCGCAAAGTGGCAGATTACATTGGGACAATCCACCACGAAATCAACTTCACTATCGACGAGGCTCTGGATGCCTTGAGTGATGTGATTTATCATATTGAAACATACGACGTGACTACGGTTCGCGCATCAACGCCAATGTATCTTTTAGCACGTTTCATTAAATCAATGGGCGTTAAAATGGTTCTATCAGGAGAAGGTTCGGATGAACTTTTCGGTGGATATCTTTATTTCCACAAAGCTCCAAACCCAAAAGCGTTGCATGAAGAAACCGTGCGTAAGCTGGACAAACTTCACCTGTATGACTGCCTTCGTGCAAACAAAACATTAGCTGCCTGGGGCGTAGAAGGGCGCGTGCCTTTTCTGGATATCGAATTCATGGATACGGCTATGCGCCTGAACCCAAAAGACAAAATGTGCGGCCATGGAAAGATAGAGAAACATATCCTTCGCGAGGCTTTCGAAAACTATCTTCCCGAAAGCGTAACCTGGAGACAAAAAGAGCAATTCTCTGACGGAGTAGGCTACAACTGGATTGACACCTTGAAAGAAGTTGCCGCCAGAAAAGTTTCCGACGAGCAGATGCTAAAAGCTTCGGAACGATTCCCAATCAATCCGCCGATGACAAAAGAGGAATATTGGTACAGAACCATGTTTGAAGAACATTTCCCTTCTGATTCCGCAGCAGAAACAGTCCCCTCCGTTCCTTCGGTAGCTTGCAGCACACCGATAGCTCTGGAATGGGATGAAGCATTCAAAAACAGCAACGATCCTTCAGGAAGAGCAGCATCAGTGCATGCCGCAGCATATAGCAAGCCACACGAATAACAAGCGAAGAAACATCGAATGTAAAGAGAATACATCTCTTTTGTATCAAGTTGTTTAAAAACTTGCTAGTATTAAGGAATAAGGCTACCTTTGTAGGTAGCCTTTCTTGTCGTTTCTAATGTTCCACTTTCAGAATGACGGATCGGCAACAAGCGATAGGAATCAATCAGAATAAATATAATTAGCGAAACTAAATACAAAATTAAATGGCAAAATTGAAGTTTACTAAGATGCACGGTGCGGGAAACGACTACATCTACATGAACGGTTTTACCCAAAACATAGAAAATCCATCAGAACTGGCCATAAAACTAAGTGACAGGCACTTTGGAATAGGCTCGGATGGCCTTGTCCTGATCCTCCCCTCTGAAATTGCAGATATCCGTATGCAGATGTTTAACTCAGACGGTTCCGAAGCGGAAATGTGCGGTAATGCCTCCCGCTGTGTTGGAAAATATGCATTTGACAACGGATTAACAGAGAAGACTCGTATTTCTCTGGAAACCAAGGCAGGTATTAAATACATCTCTTTGCTGGAAGGCGATGCCAA
The DNA here is from genome assembly GCA_047605645.1 of Dysgonamonadaceae bacterium. Lineage (GTDB taxonomy): Bacteria > Bacteroidota > Bacteroidia > Bacteroidales > Dysgonomonadaceae > UBA1309. The sequence goes on from JASGFJ010000028.1 coordinate 49,251, forward strand.
TGCACGTAAGGTTACTGTAGATATGGGCGAACCTATCCTGGAAGCTGCAGAAATCCCGGTTGTAGCACCTCAGTCACCGGTACTGGATCTGCCATTGACAATTGACGGAAAAGAATGGAAAATGACATGTGTGTCAATGGGCAATCCCCATGCTGTGACTTTTACCACCGGTATTAAAGACTTGAATCTACCGGAGATCGGTCCGAAATTTGAAACAAACGCTGTATTTCCGCGTAAAACAAATACCGAATTCATCGAAGTCGTAGATCGAAAAACATTGAATATGCGTGTATGGGAACGCGGAGCCGGAGAAACTCTGGCTTGCGGAACAGGAGCCTGCGCATCGGCCGTGGCTGCCGTGTTGAAAGGACTGACCGATCGGGAAGTAACCATTCACCTACTGGGTGGAGATTTACATATCGAATGGCGCGAATCCGACAATCACGTCTACATGACCGGAGAAGCTGTTACCGTATTCAGTGGAGAAATTTAATTAAATAACTTCTCCCGAAAACTCAACATACAGCATATTCTCTTTGCGATATGAAAACAAAAAAAATAACAAAATAAAATACAAATCAATCTATGGCATTTATAAACGAAAATTACTTGAAATTACCTGGGAGCTATCTCTTTTCGGATATCGCAAGAAAAGTGAACGAATTCAAAGCAGCAAATCCCGAAGCAAATATCATCCGTTTGGGAATTGGGGATGTAACCAAACCGCTTCCTCCTGCTGTTATCGGAGCGCTACACAAAGCAGTAGACGAAATGAACGTGGCTGAAACATTCAGAGGGTACGGACCGGAACAAGGTTATGACTTTCTGGTAAACACCATTGTTGAAAACGATTATAAAGCACGCGGATTGGATATTGCTGCTGACGAAATTTTTGTCAGCGACGGAGCTAAAAGCGATACCGGAAACATCGGAGATATTCTTGGTGTGAACAACCTGGTGGCTATTACCGACCCGGTTTACCCTGTCTATATTGACACCAACGTAATGGCCGGCAGATCAGGTAACCTTCAGGCTGACGGAAAATGGGACAGATTAACTTATCTGCCTTGTACTGCTGAAAACAATTTTATTCCGGAATTGCCGAAGCAAAAAGTCGATATCGTTTATTTATGCTTTCCAAACAATCCAACCGGAACAACACTGACCCGGGAACAACTTAAGGTATGGGTGGATTACGCGATTGAGAATAAAGTGTTGATTTTGTTCGACAGCGCTTACGAAGCATTCATCACCGAAAGCGACGTACCTCACAGCATCTACGAAATTGAAGGAGCAAAACAAGTAGCTATCGAATTCCGCAGCTTCTCTAAAACAGCCGGATTTACCGGAACCCGTTGCGCATACACCGTTATTCCGAAAGATCTAATGGCATACACCGAAGCAGGAGAGGCTGTTTCTCTGAACAAACTTTGGAATCGCCGCCACACAACAAAATTCAACGGCGTACCGTATGTGATTCAGCGTGCAGCCGAAGCTTGTTATTCCGAAGAAGGGAAAAAAGAAGTTCGTGCTAATATCGAATTCTATCTTAACAATGCAAATATTATTCGCAACGGACTTCTTCAACAAGGCCTGAATGTGTTTGGAGGAGTAAACTCTCCTTACATCTGGGTAAAAACACCAAAAGGAATGAATTCCTGGGGATTTTTCGACTACCTGCTTCACGAACTGAATATTGTCGGAACTCCGGGTGTTGGCTTCGGACCGAGTGGCGAAGGATACCTACGTCTGACTGCATTCGGCACACTGGAAAACACAAAAGAGGCCGTGAGCAGATTTAAAAATATATCTCTATAAAACAGCGTAATAAGCAGTACAAACACTAAACAAACATCGTATCAACCATGGCTAAACAAAGATTCAAAGCCGTTGCAACTGCAGCAGCTCGTAAGCCGGTAGAAGTGAAGGCTCCGGGACAGAAAACCTCGGAGTATTTCGGAAAGAAAGTGTTCAATCGAAAAGCGATGTCCCAATACCTTTCCAAAGAGACCTTCAAAGCAATAAGCAAGGTGATTGACAAAGGCGAAACCATCGATCGCGGCATTGCCGAACACGTAGCTGCAGGAATGAGAATGTGGGCATTGGAAAACGGTGCCACACACTACACCCACTGGTTTCATCCCTTGACTGACGGTACGGCAGAAAAGCACGATGCTTTTGTCGAACATGACGGGATGGGAGGAATGATCGAAGAATTCAGTGGGAAAATACTGGCACAGCAGGAACCTGATGCTTCCAGCTTCCCATCGGGAGGTTTACGCAACACCTTCGAGGCTCGCGGATATTCTGCCTGGGATCCGACATCTCCTGCGTTCATTATGGAAGATACACTGTGTATTCCGACCATCTTCATCTCTTACACCGGTGAATCGCTTGATTACAAGACCCCGCTGCTGAAATCCATTTCCTCAGTAAATAAAGCCGCAACAGAAGTTTGCCATTATTTTCATCCGGAAGTGAGTAAAGTATATTCTTATCTGGGGTGGGAACAAGAATATTTCCTGGTCGATGAAGATTTGTACGCAGCACGTCCGGATCTTGCGTTGACCGGACGAACGCTCATGAGTCACGAAAGTGCTAAAAACCAGCAATTGGAAGACCACTACTTCGGCTCTATTCCTGAACGCGTCATCAAGTTCATGGAAGAACTGGAGTTTGAATCTTATGCATTGGGAATTCCCGTGAAAACCCGCCACAATGAAGTAGCTCCCAATCAGTTTGAGTTCGCCCCAATCTATGAAGAGTGTAATTTGGCTGTGGATCACAACCTACTGTTGATGTCTCTGATGCGTAAAGTGGCACGCCGCCATAATTTCCGCGTATTACTTCACGAAAAACCATTTAAAGGAATCAACGGTTCGGGCAAGCACAACAACTGGTCGCTGGGAACAGACACCGGTATCAACCTGCTTTCTCCGGGAAAAAACACGGAAGAAAACCTCTTGTTCATAACCTTTGTGGTAAATATTCTGGCTGCCGTCTACAAAAACAACGGCATGCTCAAAGCTTCTATTGCAAGTGCAACGAATGCACATCGCCTGGGAGCTAACGAAGCACCACCGGCTATTATCTCGGTGTTTCTGGGGACAGAAGTAAGCAGCATTCTCGATAAATTCGAAAAAAGCTCCGTAGAAGATGCAATCAACGCTATCGGAAAAAAAGGAGTCAGCCTGGGAGTAGGGCAGATTCCGGAAATCATTTTTGACAACACCGATCGAAACCGCACCTCTCCTTTTGCATTTACAGGCAATAGATTTGAATTTCGCGCCGTGGGTTCATCTGCAAACTGCGCCTCAGCAATGACTGCGCTGAACGCATCTGTAGCCGAACAGCTTCGTGTCTTCAAAGAAGAAGTAGACAAGTTGATTGCTGAAGGTAAAACCAAACAGGAAGCCTTGTATAAAGTATTGAAGAAATATATCAAAGAATCACGTCCTATTCGTTTCAATGGAAATGGATATAGCGACGAATGGAAAGCAGAAGCAGCGAAACGGAATCTCGACTGCCAGACCAGTGTTCCTTTGATTTATGACAGCTATACTTCTTCCCAGAGCATTAAAACCTTTGACGGCATACTCAGTGAATTGGAACTGCATGCCCGTAACGAAGTGAAATGGGAAATCTACACAAAGAAAATCCAAATCGAATCGCGCGTACTGGGTGACTTGTCACTCAATCATATCATCCCGGTAGCTATTCAGTACCAATCCGTATTGCTCAAGAACGTGGCAAGCCTGAAAGAAATTTATCCGGATCCGGTGAAGTTTGAAGAGCTTGCAGCCGAACAACTTCGATTGATTGAAAAAGTATCCGGTCATGTGAATGCCATCAACGCAAAAGTGCATCAAATGATTGACGCACGCAAAGTGGCTAATGCAATTGAATCGGAACGCGAGAAAGCGATTGTCTACCACGACGATGTAGCTCCATTCTTTGAGCTCATCCGATATCACATCGACAAACTGGAAATCATTGTTGATAACGAAATGTGGACACTGCCTAAATACAGAGAATTGCTATTTATCCGATAAATAACAAACAATCTCTTTACATACTAAAGACAAAAATCCCGGAGTAGCGTATACTTCGGGATTTTTTCTTTACAAATGCTTGTTATTTGTATTCTTTCTTCAGCTTATTAACTGCCTTTTCCAATGATTCGGTCGGTTCGATAATGTTGTAATCGTACCAGAATTTTTCATCCAGAAAACTACTTATCTTATCCGATAATACGTCATCGGGATGGAAAGATTCGCGGTTTGATATTTTCTCCAGCGGCTTGTCAACCCGGTTTGTCACTACAAATTCGGACATGACCGTATAATTGGTTGCAAATAACTTCCGCTTCCAATCACATTTAAACTTAATTTCAGAGCGAATATAATTCAACGAAGAAACACCTTCGTCTCTCTTGTAAGTAACCAAATAGGAGACTCGCGTCGGCGTAAATCTCAAGCCAAAAGGCCTTTTCTTTAAGATAATGTTTGTCACCTTGTCTTTGTTGGACATATCCAACTCGAATTCAGCTCTGGAGAGCGTGAAAGTCTCCCGGTCAATAAATAGAGTTCCTTCATAAAGCGGCTCTTCGATTTTCACCGTCGGCTTAAAAGCAATCATGTAATGCAGGCGACCATCGATATTCACATAATCATGGAAAGAAAATGAATAAAGCGGCAAGGCATCCTGATTCATTAGAATATCTGTATTCTTGACCAGATCCAGATATATGGAAAGTGTCGGACCTCCGACTAATTTAACAGCAAGCGTATCGTCTGTTTTAGGGCTAAGGAGTTTACGCCCTTTCAACACCTTCACTTTGTCCTTGCTGATATCTTCTGTGTACGGAGATTTATTCACATCGGTCACAGCCTCCGAAATAGAGATAAATCGTTTTCCTTTCTGCACTGTTTCTCGATAGAAACCTGTATTTAGGGAAGGTTGCGCATTGTAATTCTCACGGATGTTTTTGATGGCTCTTTGCACAACTTCCCGCGGATCAATATTAACCACTTCCACTTCCTTAAGCTTTACTGCATTTGGCTCAAGATAAAAGACCTGATTACCGGTATTGTTCTCTTCGATCGGATACCGGGCAGAGATGTAACCCAAAGATGATATAACAAGAACACGGGAATGCCCGCTTCGTTTCACCTTCAGCAGAAAAGTGCCATCGGCATTGGTAATGGTACCTATATTTGTCCCCAGCATGCTTACATTGACATATTCCAGTATGCGGTTTGTCTTTTTATCCTTCACCAGACCGCCGACAGTAAACATGTCGGAACTACTTTGAGCCATTGTCGGAGCTATCAGGGGATAATAGCACAAAAAAGAACAAATGAGCAAAAATATACGAACTCGTTTCATAGCATTTATATAAATAGAGGTTAGTATCAAATAAACAATTAAAAAAAGGTAAAGTTGTTTATTTCCAGGAATAAAAAAGTTAAATACAATCATTTTTGAAACAGGTATACCCGCCTCTGTCGGAAGGACATTTTTTACCATCCAAAAAAATCAGAGCCTCTTACTCTTTCGCGCAGAAACCAGCAAAAGAAAAGGTGAAATCAAATAAATAAACAGAAGTAAGAAACCTCCGGAAAAAGCAAGGAAACTATTTGCGTACAGACGGCTTTCGTTGCAGATTAGAGGCTGCAATAGCCAGCAGTATAATAACGACACCCAGCCAGCGTATAACCCCAACCGATTCATGCAGGAAAAGCACGGAGGAGAAAGTGGCTACGGGCAATTCTGCTGCACTCAAAATGGAACCGATGGCGACACCGACACGCGGCACACCCGCCGAAAAGAAAAAAGGAGGAATCACCGTACCCAACAGAGCAAGTGCCATTCCCCAAAGATACAAACCATCGGTGAACACACCATTGATAAGAAACAGAGGTGGAAAAATCACCCAGGTAATAAAGCAGGAGCCGGTAATCATCCAGGCACTTTTTTTCAGCACAGGAAGTTCGTTTCCGACTCTACCGCTCGAAATCAGGAAAACAGCATAACAACAAGCTGCCAACAAACCATATCCAACACCCACAGGATCGAAACTGCTGGCTTTCTCGGAGAGAAGCCCTGCAGCCAAAACAGAACCTGCGAGCACGACAAAAACAAGTACAAGCTGGCGTAATGTTGGTTTTTTCTTGAAAACAACGGCTTCAATCAGTGTGCTGATCCAGAGATATTGCATCAGAAGAATAATAGCCAGAGAAGCGGGCAAAAATTTGATGCTTTGGTAGTAGAAAATACCGACCAGCCCGGTGAAACAGCCGGCCAATGCTATTTGCCACCACGGCGTTCTTTTTTTGCTTGGCTGCACTGCACCGGAAATTTCGGGCGACGTATTTTTATGTTTTGTCCTTTTTAGCTGTTTGAAAAGCGCATAAAGCAACCAGAGTGTGACCATACCGCAAGTAGTCTGACTCCCGGTGACTTCCCCTAGAGTATACCCCTGCGCATAGGCAAATTTAACAATAGTAGATAAAAACCCGAAGCTGCAAGCTCCGAGAAATACGAGAATACCTCCTTTTAGACTTTCATTCATTCCAATAAATGATTAACTCAGATTGTTTGAACCGGATTTAACTCCGTTTTTTTAATAAGGGTGACAAAGGTAACATTTTGATATGTATATTTCAACCGTATCGAGAAAATATACAAGATATAGACCACTTATAATACAGAAGCAAGAGCAAATATGTCTTTCTGTATAGCTAACCGAAAATCACAACGCATTCAGGTCAAAAAACAAGTTTAAAACGGTTTAATTTTCTATACGAAACGAAAGATGACAGACTGCTACCAACGACTTAATTTGCAGAATAACCATTTATGTTTGTCAAAATTCGCTAAATTTGTATTCTAATCAAATCAGTGTATGGGTAAAGGAAGATTTCAGATAAATGTGAGGGAAGTGGCGGCATCGAAAATACCGAATCTGTACTCCCGAATTCCCCACTTTTTGTTCCGTTATCTTGAAAAGAAAATTCATCAAGACGAACTCAACGAGATTCTGACAATCAATAGAGACAAAGACGGTGTGGATTTTATGCAGGGAGCTATCGACTATTTCGAACTAAAGTTCCATGTCATCGGATTGGAAAACCTGCCGGCAGATCGCGCTTTAATTTTTGCATCGAATCATCCGCTGGGAGGAATGGACGGCATTTGCCTGTCTGCTTTGATTGGCAAACACTATGATCACAAAATAAAATACCTGGTCAACGATATCCTCTACTACATCGATAATCTGCGTAACATCTTTATTCCAATTAATAAATACGGGCGGCAATCGCGTGAAACACGCAACATGATGGATGAAGCTTTTCGATCAGACAATCAAATAATTACTTTTCCGGCAGGCCTTTGTTCCCGCCGAGTCAACGGTGTCGTGCAGGATTTGCCGTGGGGAAAGAACTTTATACAAAAGGCTGTGGAATACAAGCGAGATGTTGTCCCGGTGTTTTTCGATGGAAAAAATTCGAACTTTTTCTACCGGCTGGCAAACATCCGGAAGAAGCTGGGGATAAAATTCAACTTCGAAATGCTATATTTGCCGGACGAGATGTTTAAAAACAAAGGGAAAACTTTTACAGTTTATTTCGGACGACCTATTCCCTGGCAGACCTTCGACAAAAGTAAATCCCCTTTCCAATGGGCACAATATGTGAAAGAAATATCCGTCCGACTGAAAACATCAACAAAGAAATAAAAACAAATATGCAAGAGGTGATTGAACCCGTTTCGAAAGAACTGCTCCGAAGTGAACTGACCCGGGAAAAGCTGATGCGTCGTACCAACAAAGCGCATAACGAAATATACATCATCACGGCTCACAACTCTCCGCATACGATGCGTGAGATTGGACGCTTGAGAGAACATGCTTTCCGCTTTTACGGAGGAGGCACGGGGCTCGGAATCGACATCGATGAGTTCGACACCATGGACAATCCTTACAAACAGCTGATTGTATGGAATCCGGATGCGGAAGAAATTTTGGGAGGATACCGATTTCTTTGCGGGTCCGATGTTAAATTCGACAAAAGGGGAGAACCTATACTCGCTACCTCCCATCTGTTTGACTTCTCCAAAAAATTCATCCGGGACTATCTGCCTTATATGGTAGAGCTGGGGCGTTCGTTTGTGTCGCTCGATTATCAGAACACACTGGCCGGAACAAAAGGGCTCTATGCCTTGGATAACTTATGGGACGGACTGGGTGCACTCACGGTAGTCGACCCGCATATCAAATACTTTTTCGGAAAAGTAACCATGTATAATACCTACAATGTGCAGGCACGCAACATGATTCTTTATTTTATGAACAAACATTTCGAGGACAAGGATCTACTGGTCTATCCAAGACATGAACTGGTCACTAATATGAACATAACAGAAATGGAGAATCTGTTTGTGGGAGATGACCTCAAATCAGATTACCGAATTCTGAACGGTTCTGTACGGAAATTAGGCATGGACATTCCTCCGTTGGTAAACGCCTATATGAGCCTGTCACCTCAAATGAAGGTATTCGGAACAGCCATCAACCGCGAATTCGGCAATGTGGAAGAAACGGGCATCCTGATTGCAATGAACGAAATTCTCGAAGACAAGAGGAAACGACACATCGAATCGTACCTCAAAGACAGACCTTCCAAACGATTTCTGAAAAGGCTTCGTCAAATGATAAACTGGAGCTGGAATCGCGAGTAAGTCAAAATCGTATCAAACAAAGCGAAATGTATTCTTCAAAGAAAAATGTATTAGAAGTAACAGCCTTACTGAAGGCTTACGATATCAGTCAAGTGGTGATTGCGCCGGGTTCGCGAAATGCCCCGCTCATTCACAACCTGACACAGCATCCGTTTTTCACACCTCATCTGGTGGTGGACGAACGCAATGCAGGCTTTTACGCTCTCGGCATAATCCAGAAGACCAATCACCCGGTAGCTGTTTGTTGCACATCCGGAACAGCATTACTGAATCTGGCACCTGCCGTAGCAGAAGCTTATTACGCAAACCTGCCGCTGGTGATTATTTCAGCCGACCGTTCACCGGAATGGATTGGGCAAATGGACGGGCAGACGATTTCGCAACCAAATGCCTTCCAAACCATTGTAAAGAAAACGGTAAATATACCTGAAATCAGAACAGAAACCGACCACTGGTTTGCCAATCGTTTAGTCAACGAGGCTCTGATAGCCGCCACAGAAGGACTGCCGGGACCGGTACATATCAATGTGCCCCTCTCTGAACCGCTGTTTGATTTTTCGGAAACCGATTTTCCGGAGGTACGGAAAATATCCTTCACATCCGGACTGAAACTTGTCAACAATCCCCGTTTCGGGCAGATTTGGAAAGAAAGCAAACGCAAATTGATTGTAGTAGGACAACTGGCCTCTTCCCCTGAACTGAATGCTCTATTGGAACAACTAGTTGAAAAATCGAACTGCGTAGTTCTTGCCGAACATATAAGCAACCTGCATTCAAAAAAATTTATTTCAAACTTTGATGTCATTCTGGCAACTACCCGCCACGAGTTATGGAACGAGCTGCAACCGGATCTCGTTCTTTCATTCGGAGGACATCTTATTTCAAAAAGATTTAAACATTTCCTTCGAGCTAACCACCCGCAACATCACTGGCATCTATCGCCGTCTCCGCAGGTCGTCGACTTGTTTCAATCACTGACCGATCTCATAGAAACAGATAGCAGAAGCTTTCTTGAGACGCTCCTACCCAGTTCCAATCCCGAGACCGGAAAAGCATTCGCCAACCTCTGGGAGTCGCGCGCACAACAAATTGGCGAACCGGAAGGAAACCTCCCATTTTCAGACATTTATTCCTTAGGACGTCTATTGAAAAGCCTACCAAAATCTGCAGCTCTGCATCTAGCAAACAGTTCTGTGGTACGCAATGCCCAATTATTCACCCCTTCCGCAGCTATTCCGGTCTTTAGCTGCCGAGGGACAAACGGGATTGAAAGCTCTCTTCCTGCAGCTATCGGATACGCTGCTGTGGCAGACGAACTGACTTTTCTTGCCATCGGCGATCTGAGTTTCTTTTATACGGTCGGCGCGATTTGGAATATCGAACATCTCAACAACCTGCGTGTTGCTGTCTTTAACAATCATGGAGGAGCTATATTCCATCTTTTGCCCGGCATGAACAAAAGTGAAGCATTGCCCCAATATATTGGAGCAGAACATCAGAATAATGCACAAAAATGGGCAGAAGCCGCGGGTTTTTCGTATCTTGCTGCAAAAAACAAAGAAGAACTCGAAACAGTACTTGCTGATTTTGTCCGGGCAGGTGATAAGCCTTGCCTGCTGGAGATATTCACAGATATAGAAATAAATAAAACCGCTTCGGAAGTTTATTACCAGGCATTTAAATAACCGGAAGGCAAAATCGGATATGTACATCACTTAAATCGAATTTTATCTTATTTATTCACAATAAAACACTTTACTGAATGGGAAAATTCTCTAAAGCTTTTTGGGTTGCCAATACAGTGGAACTCTTAGAACGACTCGCTTATTATGCAGTATTTATCGTTATTACCCTTTATTTGTCCAACATTCTTGGTTTTACCGATACACAGGCAGGAATCATCGCCGGAACATTCTCTGCTTTCCTCTATTTACTTCCTACTTTCGTAGGCGCTTATGCTGATAAAATAGGTTTCCGCAAGTCCATTATTGTTGCGTTTACCTTGTTAACAGTCGGCTATGCCAGCCTTGCCGTTCTGCCGACTATGCTTCAAAGCACAGGCCTCGTCAGCTATGGCACAGGTGACGGAAAGGGTATTTTCTCAGGATTTTTCAGCAATACATTCAATGTCGTATTCGGTTCCGAAACTGTATATTCAGGCTTGCAGACCGGCAGCGAACGCTGGATTATCGTACCTGTTCTGATTCTGATTGTCGTAGGCGGTGCCTTTATCAAAGCAGTGATTTCGGGAACAGTAGCCCGCGAAACTACTTCTGAAAACCGGGCACGAGGATACGCCATCTTCTATATGATGGTAAATATCGGTGCCTTCACCGGAAAAACGGTGGTGGATCCGCTTCGCAAAAGCATAGGTGACATGGGACTGGTCTATCTTAACTATTTCTCGGCAGGCATGACACTAATGGCACTAATCACAGTCTTCTTCCTGTATAAGTCTACCCAGACAGCCGGACAAGGAAAGTCGACAAAAGAAATCTGGACTGCTCTCATCAAACTATGTGGAAACACTCGCCTGGTGGTATTGATACTTATTGTCACCGGTTTTTGGGTGGTACAACAACAGCTGTATGCTTCCATGCCTAAATATGTTATCCGCATGGTAGGTGCCGACGCCTCTCCGGGCTGGATTGCCAATGTGAATCCGTTGGTAGTATTCGTTTTTGTGAATCTTGTGACAAGTCTTATGGCAAAACGCAATGCACTGACATCTATGACCATCGGCATGTTCATTATTCCTGTTTCTGCCTTGATTATGGCGGGCGGTAATATGATTGGTAAGGAATTTATTTTGGGTATGCATCCGGTGACCTTTATGATGATTCTCGGAATTATATTTCAGGCGCTTGCCGAATGTTTTATTTCTCCGCGATTTCTGGAATATTTCTCGAAGCAGTCCCCCAAAGGAGAAGAAGGACTTTATCTTGGATTCAGCCACCTGCATTCGTTTTTCTCTTCGCTGATTGCTTTTATTACAGCCGGTGTACTTCTGGAAAAATTCTGTCCCGACCCGAAATCTCTGCCCCCGGGCACAAATTATGCAGAAGCGACAGCTAATGCTCATTATTTATGGCTGGTATTCTTTGCCATTGGGTTGATTTCGGCCATTGCCCTTGTCATCTATGGAAAAGTCGTAAACCGCATTGATCAAAAGAATTTGCAGGCAGTAGATTAAAAAACGGTCAAAAAGGCGAAACGAAGCATATAAATATCCGTCTTTTTCACCTTCATAAATTTGTATATTCTTTTTCGAGAATGTACTTTTGACAACCGGAAACAACTTTTTATAGTACATTATAATTCATATATATCGATGAAACAAAAATCTGTTATGCGTATTCTTTTTCTTCTGGCATGTATCGTTGGTTTTACGGCTTGTAAGAATGGAAAATCTCACTTCGTGGTAAAAGGTAAAATTGACGGAGCGGCTGATTCAACAGTCTATCTCTACAAAAGAGGAATCACCGGAGCCGACTTGGTTGATTCGGCTAAGATTGGAAAGGATTTTACATTTAAAATCAAATCGCCGTCCCCTTCATTTCCCGATTTATATGTGCTGGCTTTAGGCAAACAGATGATTAACCTCGCGGTTGATTCTTTGGAAACCATCGAAATCAATGCCAGCAACAAGCATTTTGGAACAGATTATCAGGTACAGGGTTCTCAACCGACAGAATGGATACGCCAAATGTATTTGAAGCAACTTCAGGTATCGGCTACTTTCGACCAATTGAAGACGCAACATGACAAAAAACAAATTACAGATTCGGTATATGCCGATAAGTCACGCGAAGCGACCGAAGCTTTCCGTAAATTATCGCAAGACATTATTCTGAAAGATTTAAGAGGCCTGGCTGCTTATTACGCGCTGTTTCAGCAAGTGAATGGTTACGTACTGTTCGACCCGCTCAACAAAAAAGACTCTCGCCTCTTTTCGGCTGTAGCTACCGCCTGGGATACCTATCACGGCCAATCGCCTCGTGCCGGACATTTAAAGGAATATACCCTGCATGCCATCAGCCAGAGACGCGCCATGGAAGGAAAAGCTCCCAGCATGATGGACAAAGCATCGGTAGTAGATGCCAGCAAGTTTTTCAACATATCGCTTCCGGGATTAGACGAACAGGAGGTCGACCTGAATTCACTCAAGGGCAAAGTGGTTCTGCTCGACTTCACCATGTATCAGGCCGATGCTTCGCCGGCACACAATATAGAACTGAACAAGGTCTTTCAGAAGTTTAAAAACTCCGGATTTACCATCTATCAGGTTTCTTTCAACACCCCCATACAGTTCTGGAAAACATCTGCCAGCAATCTTCCCTGGGTCTGTGTAAGAGAAGATAATACACAGTCTGCTTTGCTCTCAAGATTTAATATTCAAACGCTTCCAACCATGTTCCTGATCAATCGCCAGGGAGAGATCGTGAAGCGAATTGAAGCCAAAGAAGATATTGCCTCGGCGGTGAATAAGGTGCTATAAAACACAAATCTAAATTTGCAAAATAGAAAAATTAAATATATCTTTGCTTTCAATAAAATTAAAAAGGAAAAGGAGTTCTGGTCAATTCGGCAAGAATTCTTTTTCTTTTTGTTACAAATTGAGTAGTATTAATTTTAATTCAAAGGAGGATTAATGAATGGCTGTTAACTATATGACAGAAGAAGGGTTCAAAAGACTAAAAGAAGAACTCAGTATTCTTGAAACGGTGGAAAGACCTGCTATTTCACGACAAATTGCTGAAGCCCGTGACAAGGGAGACTTGTCTGAAAATGCAGAATACGATGCAGCTAAAGAAGCACAAGGTATTCTGGAAGCAAAAATTGCGACCATTAAAAACACATTGGCAGGTGCGCGAATGATTAATGAAGGAGCTATCGGAACGGACTATATCCAGATTCTGAACAAAGTCACCATCCGCAATACAAAAAACAAACAGGAAATGACCTACACATTGGTAGCCGACAGCGAAGCCAATCTGAAGGAAAACAAGATAGCTATCGGAACCCCGATTGCTCAGGGGCTTCTGGGCAAAAAAGTAGGTGATATTGCAGAAATAAAAGTGCCGTCGGGTATTCTGTCGTTCGAAGTGATAAACATTTCCATCTAACAAAAAGACAGCAGGTTGAAACATTGTTCTTCGGAAACATGTCTCCGGCAGGCTTTAGATTATTTATAAACAAAACCTTATGGCAAGCATTTTTTCAAAAATAGTAGCAGGAGAAATTCCATCCTATACGATCGCAGAAGATGAGCATTTTTATGCATTTCTGGATATATCACCGATGAAAAAGGGGCATACACTGGTTATCCCCAAGGAAGAGGTGGACTATATTTTTGATCTGGATGACGACACCCTGGCTGCCTTGCACGTATTTGCAAAAAAAGTAGCTGTCGCCATAAAGAAAGCAATTCCTTGCAAAAGGGTTGGGGTAATGGTCTTAGGAATGGAAGTTCCTCATGCACACATTCATTTAATCCCCATGGAAAAAGAAACGGATTTGGTATTAACCAATCCGAAATTAAGACTCGAAAAAGAGGAATTTGAGCAAATAGCGCAATCTATCAAGGCTCATTTATAATGGAAGAAATATAGAAAAAAGCTCCTTCTCTGCCACTTTGCAGAAGAGGAGCTTTTTTTTAATTGATACCGTATATATCTTTTCCTAAATTCTTCCCTTTTTTCTTACATCAAGAAAACATAGTTGCAGCTATTTTGTTAATACACTAACGCATTCTATTATCTAAAAAATATCCAATACATTATCCCAATGGCAGAATTCAATATTTCAGATCTGGAAAAAATAGATAAAAGTCAAGACATACTAGACTTATTAGTGGAAAAGGGAATTATCAAGGAGAAAAAATTCAAAGAACAGCTCGCCTACGAGAAACATTTAGCCCAGCTTCAATACGAAATGCTTCGCCTTCAAACCTATATTTCAGAGAAAGGATTACGCGTACTAATCATTTTCGAAGGACGCGATGCTGCCGGAAAAGGAGGTACGATTACCCGCTGCATAAGCAGCCTGAATCCGAAACTTTACCGGGTTGTAGCTCTGCCCAAACCTACCGATTTGGAAAAAGGACAATGGTATTTTCAACGATATGTGGAGCATTTGCCGAATGCCGGAGAAATAGTTTTCTTCGACAGAAGTTACTACAACCGCTCGATGGTAGAACCTGTTTTCGGGTTCTGTACAAAGGAACAGTACAAAGCTTTTATGCAGCAGGTGATTCCTTTCGAACAAAATCTGGTAGAGGACGGAATGATTCTCATTAAGATATTTCTTGACATCAACAAAGAAGAGCAAGAACGGCGATTACAGGAGCGAAAAGACGATCCGATGAAACACTTTAAAATCGGTGTACTCGACGAACAAGCTCTCGAAAAATGGGATGATTACACGAAGTATATTGACAAAATGTTGACTAAAACTGCAACGAAATCCACTCCCTGGTTTGTCTTTGATGCAAATAACAAGCGCAACACACGAATTCATGTCATGTCAACCATTATCGACAAGCTGAAAGGATATAAACCTGAACTGAAAATAAAAGATATCCCTGTGACAATCCATCCTCCAAAACCCAAAAAGAAAAAATAAGCGGAGAAATACAGATAGTCTATACCATCCAGACAAATCTTCCAACCCATTCATTTGCATACAAACACATTGAAGGGAAGGAATTCTATGTTATAAACGGTATTCGCAAGACAAGGATTTCTTTTGAGCGAGCACTGTTTTACCTTTTGCCGCATACCTATTCACTATTCGATTTTATATCCCCAGACTTTTCATAACACTATCTAGGTCTTTCCATTTTTTCCCTTTGCTGAATTCCGCTGCATCCCCGGGAGAATAATTCTGTATCAGCACCTGATACATCCCGAGATGCTTAATTCGTTTCTTTAAAATAGAATTTTCTTTATTTTCCTCCGCAATCATACCGGCATAAATCACGGTCATCCATTGTTCTACAACACACCGATCTGCAGGATCATAGCTCATTGTGATTTCTTCAATTGCATTCAATACGCCTGAAGAAACCGAAGAATCAGTTTGCCGATAGATTTTACAGAAGTCGGAATAAATCTTATTCTCTTTGTATTTTCTATTCAAGTTCTGCAAAGCTGTGAAATATTCCACATCGTGCGGAGCTTTTCGTATCCCATTTGTTTCGACAACATAAACACACCATGCATCGAATTTTCCATTATCAAAAACGACTTTTCGCCCGTTTTTCAGTTTTTTGACCAGTCTTATCATCGCTATCGAAAAAGGTATTAGAAGTTTGTAGTACCAATTGCAGAGTAGAGTTATAAAATCCGGCAATGGTTGATCGTTTGTGTAAAAATAGAAAGTCAAGACAATGACGGCATATACAAAAAAGAAGAAAGGTCATTCATATTCTGTTGGGTAAAACGATATGAATAACCTCTATGTTCGACTTCGGATAAGCAGACGGTTATTCTTCGGGAGACCGCTTGCTCAGCTTCCAGATTATGGAATCCTTCTGAATCTCAGGAAGCGAATAATTGTAATTAAATGCAGCTCCTTCCCAGTCACCGTATCCAAAATTGGGAAGCACAATAAATCGTGTTCCAAACAACTCCTTATTTGCATGAACAGCAGCAGCACGTTCAGCCATAGACTTCTTATCAAAATCTTTCGAAAAATCAGATAGGTTATCGCCAAGCAACAAAACTATATCAAAATCCTTTGATACCTGTAAACGGCGATTTTCTTTACTGCTTTCAGCTGAGCGAAGAATCAGGCGACCTTCATTTTGTAACGGAAAATTATATTTCTTCAGATTGGCTAGAGTTCCCGCACGCTCAGCTGTTAATCGATTGGTGATATAAAACACCGCAACTCCCTTGCTGTCGGCATACTGATAGAACTCCTGTGCTCCCGTTAAAGGTGTTGCAATCCCTTTAGCAGTCCATTCTTCCCAACTTTTCTGATCATAACTAATCCCCTTTTTGACGCAATCTACGGCATAATATGAGTTATCCAGAAACGTTTCATCAATATCCGAAACAATAGCCAGAGGCTTGTCTCCTTTATGAGCAATAGCTTCATCAAGCCTAATTCTTGCAATATTAAATGCCTGTTGCGAAAGAGCTTCATATTCTGCTGCCCGCTGTTGAAAAAACGAAGCATATAGTTTTCCTTTCTGTTGAACATCTGCATAAGGTGCCGCTTCTTGACGGGGTAGCGTGGTTTTGCCGGTTCGACAAGCAGTTACCGATAGAGCAAGAGCTGCAAAAAGTAATAATTCTTTTTGTTTCATAAATAAAATCATTAAAAACAGTCATCCATTTTCATCTGCATCATCGTTAAAAAGTATTATTTTTAGAACGAGAAACTTTCATTTAAAATCGAGAAAATGTTAAATTAAATCCTTTTCTATCCTTTAGTATGGATAATCAGAAAATTATGCCCAAATTTACAAACAAATTGTAATCTTAATTGTATAATTATACAGATATATTTCTCAACTCAGAGCATAATTCGACACAAAAAACAAAAAAATACACAAATACTGTTTTAAACAGAATCTCTATTAAAATATAAAGATTCTTTGAATAGGAAGACAATTTTGAATTTCTTAGCCATGATAGGAAATTCTATATATTTTGAAGTTTAACTATATGCATGAAAGGCCAAATACTTTAATTCCTGTTAAGAAGTCAATTTCTAACGTGAATTTTTTTAATTGCATCCGTCTGATCCATGGACTGAGATGCAAAAAGCTTTTCTATTTCAGTTTTCAGGACAAGCAAAACTCCAACTTCAGTAGTCGCACTGAATTTGATACAAAAGGAAGAATCCCTGATATTGAAGCATTATTTCGGGATAAATTTTTTCCGCATGGTATAAATACCCAAAACCCTTCCGGGATTGAAGCCATTCAAAAGAAGACTCCTTATCAGGGTTGTGCCGAGTATACAGAGTTTCTCATCACACACACTGACACAAAGAATATTTATGAAGCAACATTCATATACAATGATTTTGTTGCTGTCTGTGACGTCCTTCATCGCAACAATGACGGTTCTTTTGATATTTACGAAGTGAAAAGTCATTTTATCCCGAACTCCTTTGCTACGCAATTGCTGAATCTCGAATATTTTATCTGCTATAAAGTTCTCGGACAACAGTTGAACTCCTTTCATCTAGTATCAAAAGACGATAAAAATAACTGGCGATTTCAAAGAAAACCCTCTCCTACATTGAAATGTCTTATGCGCCTTGAGAAAAGATTAACTCAATTAAGAGAAGAAAAACTACTCCAGCAAGAGCCAAAAGCTAAAATAGGTTTACATTGCTTATATCCTAATAAATGTTGTTTTTTTAGGCATTGTCTGTATAAAGGGACAGCAAATTTGACCAAAACGCTCTTATTCTCCAAGTCTCGCAATAATAGAGGAAAGGAGTATTCCAATAATCAGAAATAAGTAAGAGCCTGGGCATTTGTGTAGATAAACGACATCAAACCAAGACTAAGAGCTACCCGATGAGCGACAGGTGAAACTCCGTTCGTATCATGACATACTCCTGGAGGGTCTGCGCAAGGGGGTGACAAAGCCTTGATTGTAAAAACAACGGAGGCAGGCTACTCCGCTAAACGAGGCGTGTAACAAAACAGCTATCTTTTTGCGATACTTCTTGTTATTCGATGAAATGCCTACGGCGTATGTGTTCCGAATCAACATCTTGCTTCTATTGTTATGTTTCTCCTACGGGAAATATTATTTCGGCCTGCCATATTATTTTCTATGCTATGCTTCCCCCTGCGAAAATATCATATAGAACAAACATCTTCGTTTTTATTGAAAGGAAATTCCTAAACGAGATATTTTTCATTTTAATCATTCATTCTCTTTCGCATATTCCATCGTCTTTTTTCGCCGTAGCCGATTCATCGCCATAGAAAAAGAATGCAGCATACAACCGGGCGAATTCAATTCGCCCCTACAATGGCAGGCGATGTTTTTGATGTTTGGTGCGTATAACAACGACGGGACGCAAATAGCTGGAATATCGGGTATTTGGAATATAGATACGGATATCTACGCCGGTGATGGTAATGGGCTGGCAATATTTGGATTGATGGTTGATGAATGATAAATAATGGTTTCGGATACCTACGGCGGTGATGTGTAGGGGCGAATTGAATTCGCCCGCAAAATAATACCCGCAAACAAAATCGACAACGCAAACGCATTATATCCGGCAACACAATAAACGATACATATATAATGTAATGTGTAAATGAATGCGTGATATGGATGGATGAATATTTAAATGGATGAATATGCCCGACGGTTTACCCGACGGACACCGGGCGAATTCAATTCGCCCCTACAATGGCAGGCGATGTATTTGATGTTTGGTGGGTATAATAATGACGGGACGCAAATAAATCTGCCGGATGAGCAGCAGGATGAAATACAATCCGGATGTCTGTGCGGGCTCTCCCGCGTGAGGGATTGCAGCGGGCAGCAGGCGCGTAGGAACGAAGCGCAGGA
>JASGFJ010000029.1:0-63891 GCA_047605645.1 Dysgonamonadaceae bacterium
CATATCCGCATTTATATTTCAAATTCCCCATATTCCCCATATTTCTGCTAT
This sequence comes from Dysgonamonadaceae bacterium, assembly GCA_047605645.1. GTDB lineage: Bacteria > Bacteroidota > Bacteroidia > Bacteroidales > Dysgonomonadaceae > UBA1309. Next base: position 52 of record JASGFJ010000029.1, read on the forward strand.
TTGCATTCCGTCATTAGTATACATATCTAAAATATTGCCGGCCCATTGTAGGGGCGAATTGAATTCGCCCGGTGACCATCGGTTCGCCCGGGTAATATTCCGCAGAGATGGTTTTACCAGTTGAATATCAATGCCCGCCTATATCATGCACCGTTTACATATGAATATATATGTATCATTTTTTGTGTTGCCGGATATGACGGGTTTGCACTGTTGGTTTTCTTCTACGGGTATTATTATTGCGGGTATTGTATTGCGGGCGAATTCAATTCGCCCCTACCGCTCACCGCCGCAGGTATCCGCAATCATCAATTCTCAATCCTCAACACAGACGGACGGACGATCCTTATCACAGACGTACAATCGGACATATCCACAACCCTTACCCTCAGCGAAGCGGAAATCAGCGATATCCATCGCCTTTAGGTTTTCATTTCTTATAGATAAAAAGCTTTAATAAAAAAAATTAATTACCTTTGCGCCGTAAATTCATAAACAAAATTTTACATACTTGAAAGTAGGGAACCAGGTGAAAATCCTGGGCAGACCCGCTGCTGTAAGCTCTTTTCGACAGGCAACATTCTTTTGCCGACGAAAAAAACGAATTGAACTACATTAGCCACTGACAAATCACATTATCCTTTTTTGATTTACAATACACAGATTGAATCGGATAAAACAGTGATATCGGGAAGGCGTTCAATTGGGGAGCAAGCCAGAATACCTGCTGCTTGTATTTATTAAATAAATCTTAGCTTTCGAGGATTAGAGCTTAAGAGAAATCCACAGGTAATTTGCTTCATCTCATTTTCCTGAAACAAGGTTTCTCGCCCCTCCGGTTAGGAATACACAGCAGAGAAATGAGTAGGAAAAACAGTCCATTTCAATTCGTTAGGTTAGCATGTTGCTTTTTCTGTACGCTTATCCCATTCTGCGGATATAGCCAGACAAAAGACACAGCCAGCGTACATATCCGTGAGGTAGAAGTCAGAGGCGAAAAAGTTCTGCAAACAAATAAGACAACTTCTCCCGTTCAGGTCGTCAACGACAAAGATATTGTTCGTCTCGGTATTCAGTCGATGGCCGATGCCGTACGCCGTTTTGCGGGAGTAGTGGTAAAAGACTATGGCGGTATCGGCGGGCTCAAGACAGTGAGCATCCGCGGATTCGGCTCACAACATACCGGTGTCAGCATTGATGGAATCACGGTCAGCGATGCTCAATCGGGACAAATTGATATCGGGCGATTTTCGTTGGAGAATATTTCGCAGATATCACTCGAAACGGGACAATCGGACAACATCTTTCAGCCGGCACGAAACTTTGCCTCTGTGGGCATGCTGCATATCACCACCAAGGCTCCCGATTTTAACCACAAATCTTACTCGGGAAACGTAAAAATCAAAACCGGGTCGTTCGGTCAATTCAATCCTTCGGTATTGTACAATAAACAGCTCTCTTCGGATTGGGCTCTCTCTGCGAATGGAGAATGGCAACGGGCCGATGGCAACTATCCGTTTAAATTTAATAATGGAAGCGGACTTGAAAATCGCAAACGTTATAATTCCGACGTAACGATATACCGTTTTGAGACAAACGTATACAAAAAATGGAGCGATCGCGGCGAGCTGGTGTTTAAAAACAATTATTTTGATTCAAGAAGAGGATTGCCGGGAAGTACAGTTTCAATCAGCACCAATGCTACAGAGCGATTGAAAACAAAAACCTTTTTCTCTCAATTAAGTGCGCAGTACAAACTAAGTAATTCCTTTAACTGGAAAGGTGCAGTCAAATTCACTCACAACTTTGACCGATATTCTGATTGGAGCACAAAATACGCCGATTCACTTCTTGTCAATAAATACAAGCAATATGAATATTATGCTTCATCTACCGTCTTATATACTCCGTCATCTTCTTGGCAATTTTCCTTTGCAGAAGATTTCATCCGCAATTATATATGGATGTTTTTCAGGAGTTCAGGTGTGGTAGATGAAGATTATCCTGCTCAGAATAAAGCTTATAGAAACACAACCATTACCGCTATTAATGCTAAATACAATGCAGGAAAGATAATAGCACAAGGAGGTCTTGTGGGTGGATATTATGCGGAACAGGTACAATCAGGAGCGACTCCTAGCGACAAAAAACGAATATCTCCGAATATCTCTTTTCTCTACGAAATAAATAAGGAATGGAACGCCCGTTTTTTTTATAAAGATATCTACCGGGTGCCGACTTTCAATGATATGTATTACACCCAGATTGGCAATCGTACACTGAAACCCGAAATTGCACGTCAGCTAAATATCGGAGCAACTTATAAAAAGTATTTTCCCAACGGTCAGCAATCATTAAATATATCTCTGGATGGTTATTACAATCATGTAAAAGACAAGATTGTAGCAACACCAACTATGTTTGTCTGGAAAATGATGAATGTAGATAAAGTGCGTATTGTAGGCATAGATGCCAAAGCCAGCTATGCTAGAAATCTCACATCAAAAGTCAGACTTTATGTCAACGGAACCTATTCCTATCAAAGCGCAGAAGATATCGAGACAAAGCTACAGATTATCTACACACCCGAACATTCAGGGAATTTCTCGCTAGCTTGCGAAAACCCCTGGATAAATGTTTCGTATAGCCTCATTGGATGTACCCATCAATGGACTGCGGACTATCATTCTTACCTGAATAAAATGAAAGGATATACAGATCACTCGGTTTCATTCAATAAATCGTTTGAGTTGAAAAAACACCAACTTAAACTCCAGCTTGATTTACTTAATCTGACTAATAAAAATTATGAAATAATAAAAAACTATCCTATGCCCGGAAGGTCATTTATGGCAAGTGGTAATTGGACGTTTTAATAATATAGTTTTATAAACTTAACTAAATTAATATCAACCTATGACAATAAAAATTTCTATTCTAAAAATGATGCTGCTGGTAGCAGTGGCTGCTGTTTGGAGTTCTTGTACTCATGATGACGATATATACAACTACTATGAAGATGTTAGTAATATCAACGGAGGATATATCCTGAACAGCGGAAAATATCAGAATAATAATGCAACTCTTTCATTCTACAACCTGGATAAGGATAGCATTTCCACCAATATTTTTGAAGCTCAAAACAGTGGAACCAGCCTAGGTGACACGGGTGAAGACATGATTATTTACGGTAATAAAATGTACATCGGGATGTATGGTTCAAATGCTATTTATGTGACCGACCGAAACGGAAAACTTATCAATACGATCACGAAGGGTACCACAAGCAAGACTTTGTATCCAAGAGCATTTGCCGCTTATGGAAAGTATGTTTATGTTACACTATATGATGGGTATGTGGCTCGAATTGATACAACAAACACAACTAAAATTGATGATCAGCTAGCTGTCGGAAATAGCCCCGAAGGTATCGCGGTTTCTAAGGGAAATCTATTTGTTGCGAACTCCGGAGGAGCTAACTACCCGAACTATGACAGTACGGTTACGGTAATTAACAGCAATACCTTTAAAGCAATCGACACATTAAAAGTAAAAATAAATCCGACAGTCGTACAAGCTGATGACAACGGGAATGTATATGTAGTTTCAATGGGAAACTATGCAACTGTACCTAATACTCTGCAAAGGATTAATTCCAATTACAGTGTAGACTCTTTAACAAATGCAACCATGATAGCCTTAAGTAAGGATCAGACAAAAATATATTATGTCTATTCTCAATATGATTCAAACTGGAATTTAACAAGCTCATATCACACCTATAACTTAACATCAGGTTCCGTTGAATCTAACTCGTTTGTCAACTCTACCGTTTCAAGTGCTTTCAGCTACTATCCGTTTAGCATTAGTGTAAATCCCAAAACAGGATATATATATATTGGCATGTCGAACTACAAAGCTGAAGGAAAAATGTATGTAATCAATCCTTCGACAACCTATCAGGTAACATCTTTTGCTACAGGAGGTATCAACCCTATGGGAATTTATTTCTTAGTAAAATAAAATTGATTATACTTATAAAAGGTTCCCTTTTACGGACTCCATTTCCAACTTCCCGGAAATGGGGTCTTTTTTATTTCCTGTGCCAATCGGGAAATTTGTCATGGAAACGGTATCCGATGCCCAGCATGAGAAAGTTAGGCAAATGGAAATCCTTGAGATTGTAACCGATATGGATAAAGGAACTGCGTGTCACCTCCATTTTGAGGGCCAATACTTGATACGTTCCTCTCATATCGCCCGGCCCGTAAAGATTGGCACCAAGGCCGAAGTTGACCCGAAAAAAGGGCATAACTAATTCCCCCCGGGCAGATAGCCCGACAGAGGACTGTTTTTCAACACCGGGCTTGTAAAACTCCGGCATGCTTCCCATGATATAATCGGCAGTGCGTATGTTTGCGCTTGCATCATATACGACATCCAGAGATACACCTGCTCTAAAATTGTAGAAGAAATTATACATAGGGGCAAAATTCAAACCGGCCACAGCATAAGCATCGGGCAACGCCACCCTCATTTCGCCGACAGAAATACCCTGTTTTCGCCAAGCGCCAAACGCAACGGCATCATAACTGACATGCTTTTTAAACGGAGGGTATAATCGCCCGGACATCACGCCTTGTTTCTCTCGATTTTCTCTGTTCAGGTTATAAATAAGCCCCACATTCAGCCCGGCAGTGTTCAATCCCCTGTTCGGATATTGCGTATTTCCGTTCGAAAAATGACTCACACTCAGCCCTGATGTCATTTCTACTTGTGGAGATAAAGCCCATTTGAGATAGAAATTCAGATTCATAAAAGCATTCACCTTTGAACCAATTACCGTGTTCTGTTCATTTGTTATTTCATTGTAAGGCTTCCATCCCATAGACAAACCGAAGTTCCATTCGTAGTTCAATGAAACTTTAGGGGAAAAAGACGCAATAGTCGCTCCCTGAAACAGATAAAAGGCGATAGGATTTCCTAAATGCTCCGACTCTCCGAAGTTGAAATAAGAAAGACCAATCCCCTGATAAACGCCTTTGCATCCACTGTCACACAACGGGTTATTCTTATAAAGGAAAGAATATTTCAGATGTATGGAATTTGCCACATCGAGGGGCTTATAGGCAGGATTCTCCCCTTTCACAAAACTATTCGTTTTTAAAATATATTCGGGACGATAGTCAATACCTATACGGTGAATTTTTCCCGGCAGCCAAACCGTCGGAAACACGGCTAAGCCGGAAGCCTCTTTGGCTTCCACACGAATTTCTTCATTCGCGAGAGAGTCTGTGGGCAAAGAGTCATTGGAGGCATACAAACAGCCGAAAGAAATAAAAAAGAAGGATAAGATGAAAACCAAATATCTAGTGGAAACTTGATGTATGCAGAAATACGACATATTTTGAAACAATTCAATATATTAGATTTATTTGGTTTTACCTTGAACTTTTCCAAAGATATTAAATATTCCTATCAAAAGCACATATTCAAATTGGTTTTTATCTGAAAATAAGAAAACCATAAACTCTTCCTCAAAAAAGAAGAATAAGTCGTAAAATATCTTGAGTATAGAACGGAAATGAAACAGGGATGCTCCCCAGAAAAAGTCTCTCCCGGCAAATAAGATTGACAATAAACTGATTGCAATATCCCCGTTTTACACCCAACAGTATCGAATTGAAAGAGGAGTTTTTTGAATAGGTTAGAAACGTCTTCCCCCATTCCACCAGGGAAACACTTACTTTTCTTTTCGTTGACTTTGGTTTTTCATAAAAACACAAAGAGATATACAAGGTCTGTATCCGCTGCTAAAATCTATCCGTTTACCGGAATAAAAGACACACATAGGGATAGGAAGGTTTGGCGTTACCTATCTCTGTTTTCCCTCCGGTGTTGAAATGCAAAGCTGGTATTTGGCTTGACATTCAAGGGAATAATGCAGTCTGATTCATTCGTTATTTCTTATGCTGAGGAGAATACCCACTTCCAATTATATTTAAAATTAAATATTCTCTTTTCTAAGCCTCTTTCAGGCTTAGATGATATCCCACTTCCAATATATTTAAATCCGGATTTGTCAACTTAGTCTATGCGGCTTGTACTTCATCTCATTTTGTTTATACAACAAAAGCAAAGCCTTTAGCCTTACTTATCCGCACACACACATCTAAGAGATTAGTGATGCCTATTCAGGAGAAAATCCGGGACAAACCGCTCGCTCTCCCCTCCTCTCTTGAAGCGACACATTCTCCGAAGAATAAACACAAACCTATTTTAAAGCAAACTGCTCATCACTCCTCCATCGAGCTGAATGCTTGTTCCGGTGAGATAAGATGCTTTGTCGGATGCCAGAAACGTTACCAAATATCCGTATTCTTTAGGATCCCCTAAACGTTTTACTGGCACACGCGCGATTCGTTCTTTTTCCACGTCTTCAAAGGAAATATTCCGTTCGGAGGCTTCCCTTTCCATCAATCCGAGCAAGCGTTGTGTTTCAAAGAGCCCGGTGAGTACGTTATTGACTGTCACGCCGGCTGCAGCCACCTGCACCGACAAGGTTTTGGCCCAACTGACCAATGCCGTCCTCATCGTGTTGGAGAGCACCAGTGTCTGAGAAGGTTCCTTTACCGTACTGGAAGTGACATTAATAATACGTCCGAACCCTTGTTTCATCATGTGAGGCAAAGCAAGCTCTGTGGTCAGGACAACCGTCTGAAACAACTGATTGAAAGCCTGTTGATAATCGGATATATTTTTCTCCAAGGCTGTTCCCGGTGCAGGCCCATTCGTATTGTTTACAAGGATATCAATGCGATGGTTTTCAAAAAAAAGGGTAATAGCATTTCGGTACGAATCGAAATCCGAAAAGTCAACCACCAGATAAGCATGCTGTTGTCTTTCCGCCACAAGAGGAAGTGAGGACTGAAGCTCTTTCAGTTTGTCTTCATTGCGAGCCATTAGCGTCACACTCGCACCGCTCAATGCCAGTTCAGTAGCAATAGCAAGCCCAATGCCCTGGCTGCTGGCTCCGACCAAAGCCCGTCTGTTCACAAGAGATATATCCATTGTTCTGTTTTATTTTATTCTATTGTTACACTTATTATGGCAACATATCGCTGATTATTACAGTCAGCGGAATTCGCCGAAAACGATGCCTGACATCGCTTTTTATTCCAACATATAATTAATGACAGCCTTTTGCTCCGGAAAAAAGGGCAGCAGTTCATCCGGAGCTTTCGTGGGACGAAATCCAAAGAGCAACTGTACCAATTCTCTTCTATCCACAGCGATTCCGGTATCTATCACAGTTTTCAGTTCACGGGCTTTCCCATCAGCCATTTCCACTTCCATTGTTTCCTGTTGAGAGGCTATTGACAATCGAAGCTTCACGGTTTGATTCGATTGAGCATACACATCAAGCAGCGGCAACGGATCCACAAGACAGGAAGCGGCCCCAAGATTCTTCTTGGCCGGAAAGTTATCTGTCTCAGCCTCTTTAACGATGGTTTCAAAATCATCAAAAGACTTTTGCACACAGAAATCTTTGCTGTTGAATACTTCGTCGAAAACGGCATAAGCCTCCCTCCTATTTGTTGACGCCTCCACAATTCTTTTCAAAGAGGGAAGCTCTTTCTCTCCTTGTTGAAAAGTTTGTGCATAGCCGAAACGCTCATAATATCCGAACAAACTTTGCTCAGCCGGGACAAGAATCGACAAGGGAATGTTCCGCTGCTTCATCAGACTGTGTGAAGCTTCTATCAAAGCACCCATGTACCGTTTTCCGCGATATGCGGGAAGTGTAGATAATCCCATCAGGTAATAAAAAGGTATCCGGGTATGCCAGCATGTGATTTCATAGGAATGCATCTGCAAAGCTGCGACCACTTTCCCCTCAGTGGTCGCAATCAGGGTGTTTTCATCTTTATATTTATCCGAGAATAAGATATCCAGATAAGCATCATCATCCTGAAAGACTTCTTTCCAGATCTCCCTGACTGCACGACGAGTCTCCGGTGTTGCAAGCTGTATCATATTTTCAAAATTTTATCAGAACAGGCTCACTGTACCCTCTTCCAGCAGAATATCGGGCTGATAAGAGAGTTTGGCTTTTCTGAGATTTTCCAATCCCATATCTTCTTCGCGATTCACATATTGGTAATCTGCGGCGCAATGTTCAACAAATTGTTGGTTTATGATGCTGTAAGCTCCGTTCAAATCGCCATAAGCTTTCTCCACATGCACAACAAATGTATCGTCTGTCACTGGTTCTCCAATCGAAAAGGCTACTATTTTTCCGGATGTACGAATAGCTCCTCCGCAAAGTTCGAGTTCAAAAAACTTATCAAGCATGGTACGTGTTGCCAGATAATCGAAGCGGAAATTTTTATTGGCTTTCTCTTCGTTCAAATCCTCCCACTCATCGAGCATCCTCATACATTCAGCCACTTCGGCGGGTTCGGTCAGCGGAAAATATTGCCAGTCCGGATAGTCGCCTTTGAAGCGGTTGATATGGTTTCGTTTACTTTGAAGTTTTTTGCCGCTCAGCTTTATCAACTTCTCTGTCGAATAGATATATTCATCGTTTGCCCGTTCGTGTACATATCTGAATCTTCCGGGCATGGCCTCCTCTATTTCATGCCACATTACCCGACTAATTCCTTTCATGCGAAAAGGATGATTATTTTCAAGCGCATCCGATATGATGAGGTCAAAAGCTTTATCAATCGGCATCTTCCCCACCGGCATCATGTAGTAAATCTTTCCATCACTCTCCTTGAATCTTAGAAAGAGGGTTTCATTGACTACGGCATACAAGGTTTTATAACGCACATTCCAGGCATATAAATTGCCGAAACAGAAATCACAGCTTTGATAGTAGTTCTTTGCCAGACAGGCATCAATTGTTTTTTTGTCTTTTAGTTCAATCGGTTGAAAGTTGATCATATCAAATTGTCAGAAAATTATTCAGAGATAAAAAAACGCCCTTAGCGACAAGAGCCTGCTTCGGACGTTATTTTATATGTTAGACTTTATTGCTTCATTCCATAAGAACAAAGCACAGCTCAAAATGTTTTGAAGCCCATTATCTCACGCACCTCGCGCAAAGTATGGGATGCACTTTCACGAGCCTTTTCAGCGCCTGCTTGTGTTACCTTATGAAGGTAAGTTTCATCATTTTCAATATCGGTAATCTTGCTGCGGATAGGCTCTGTCACCTTGATTATATCTTCAGCCAGTTGTTTTTTTAAATCTCCGTAACGGATTTCACATTTGTTCCACTTTTCATCAAAATGGGTCACCACTTCCGGCTCCGATACCACCTTCAATATGGTGAACAGATTCTCTATGTAATCCGGTTTTACCGCATTGAACTCTTTTGGTCCTTCGTCCGTGAGCGCTTTCTTCACTTTCTTCTCTATCTCTTTGGGAGAATCTTTCAGATATATACAGTTGCCTTCCGACTTACCCATTTTACCACTTCCATCCAATCCGGGAATTTTAATGAGTTCCTGACCGAAATTATAAGCAACCGGTTCCTTAAAAAACTCTACGCCATAGATATTATTGAAGCGACGGGCAAAACGACGCGTCATTTCCAAATGCTGCTCCTGATCTTTTCCCACAGGTACTTTGTCTGCATTGTGCATCAAAATATCAGCAGCCATCAAAGTCGGATAAGTCAACAGACCGGCGTTTACATTGTCAGGATTTTTACGCGCTTTGTCCTTAAAGGATACCGTTTTGGAGAGCTCCCCTAAATATGCGTGCATATTCAGCAATAAATATAATTCACACACTTCAGGCACATCACTCTGCACATAAATGGTGGACACTTCGGGATCGATCCCGGCAGCCAAATATTCGGTCAATACGTTTTTTACATTTCCGTGAAGGATTTTCGGATCGGGGTGTGTCGTTAAAGAGTGATAGTCTGCAATAAAGAAAAAACATTTATTTTCGTGTTGCATGCGTGCAAAATTGCGCAAAGCCCCGTAATAATTTCCCAGATGAAGATTTCCGGTTGAGCGTATACCGCTAAGAACTGTATCCATTTTAAATATATAGTTTTATTGTTTCTTGTTTTCGCTTATTAATTCATAAAACTGACGCTTTATTTTCACGGCTTCTATTCTGCCGGTTGAAGCTGATAAGGGGAATAAAGAACTGTTATATATCAACAGAAGGTCATTCAAGCTACCACCTGTTTTCATATCCCTTTCTTCCTTTATGCTTACCCGGCACAAAGGAATTCACTGAAAATAAAACATGAGATACAAAGATAACAAAACGAGAGGAAAATAAGACATTTTCAAAACGCTAAAAGCGGTGTCCTGCCTTATTGTTCAAAAACCGAGAAGTTCTTCCAGCTGAGGGAGTAAATCCTGCACATAAGGGCGATTGTAATCCTCATCACGAATGATTTTCCCGTTCCACCCGAACACATCAATATCAGACTTCACAATTCCTTGCTGTTTGTGTTCCGGCAAACGACCGAGCAAACGTTCTATCTCTTTGGTGGCTGCAGTCACTTCTTCCAGGCTTTGGGTGGTGTAGGCTACAGCCAACTGATTCAGAAATTTACCTGCATACTGTTTCCCATAAGGCTGAGTTTCTATCATGCCTGTAAACGACACTTCTCCCAAATGTTCTATCAACAGTCTGCGGGAGATATCCAGATTCATTTCCGGGTTGATATTTGATCCGATACTGATTAATGCTCTATTCATAACGGGAAACAAAGGTATATGTTTAGGACTGAAACAAAGCGTCCGAAAAATAAAAAAATACGAATTTATTTATTCTAAAATGACAGAATTCGAGGAAGTAGAATATACTAACAGACAAAAATAAAAGCAAACAAACCATAATCATGCACCTTCTTATGCAACGTATGCGACTATATCACGTCTTTACTACGAATATAAATTTTAACACACTCATTTTTTTAGCCTATGAAAGTATTAAAAATCAAATTTATCCTTTTAGCATTGACACTTGCAGTTATTCCATTTTTGTCCTCTTGTAATGATGACGACGGTTATTCACTCAATTCATTTACAATAAGAATGGCAACCGTTAAAGTCATTAGCGGAAATTCATACTACCTGCAAATAGACAACGGGAAAACCCTCTGGCCGGCAGCAACACTTCATCCGGGATACAGACCGAAAGATGGTCAGCGTGTCATCGCCGATTTTACGCTGCTGAGTAGCAACTTCGGAGAATACGACTACGCTATCCGGGTAAATCGTCTTCGAAACATTCTCACAAAACCAACCGAGACTCTCACCTCTGAGAATGAAAATATATTTGGAAACAATCCGGTGTCTGTCTATGACATGTGGGTTGGAGGCAATCATCTGAACGTTCAATTCCGCTTTAGCCTTCCCTCCTCGCAAGCTCACAGGATAAGTCTGGTTGAGAATACAACTTCCGGTTCGCCTTCAATAGACAGCGAAGGGTATAAACTATTGGAATATAGATACAACAATCAGAACGACACCACGAATTTATGGAGCTGGGGATATGTGTCTTTCGATTTAGGAGAAAACGGTCCTTGGGCATCCAACAACCTCAAGGGAATAAAAGTGAAAATAAATTCACGCATCAACGGAGAACGAACCCTTGTATTTAATTATGCAGGCAGAGATTCTACTGAAAAGACATTTGGCCAATTTCCCGATTCATTATCAGAGGCCAACCTGAACTAAAATAAATTAACCAACACAAATTCTACAAACACATACAAAGAAGAAGGCAATGGTAGATATCAAACTCTCATTGCCTGCTTCTTTTTTTATTTCGGCAATCAGCCGGCAGAATGTACAACAGTATTTGAGTTGAACAGTATCAGCCGGTCATAAAAAGCATCTCTCAAACATTAGATTTTCCAGAGATAAAAGGACAAAGTACTTCGCATATCATTAAACAAGAAGATACTTATACCCATTCCAACGAGTAATAAAAGGGCAAGGCACTTCCTATATTATTGATAGTGGTGCAATGGAGAGTCTGTTTCATAAATATTCCTCAAACAGTTGCTATACATATTTTCGTTCGACACTCTCCGCAAACTCTATCTAACAGTGTTCCTCACAAATAGGAAATTCGTCTAAATCAATTATTTCAATACACAAAACCGAGTCTATAAATGTTTTCCTCCCAGGATTTTCAATTCTTCAAAATCCAACTGCATTTCCGCTTTGCGAATTTCTTCATCACTGAATTCTTTGTTTTTCTTCATGCGAAACAATTGCTTTCGTTGCAAGCTGTGGATTTCGAGAACAAACTTCTGAAGCTCCTTTACATCCTGCCTCCGATTGGAACACACTTCATAAGAATTAATATTACCTGAATGCATTTCATTTTCCTTCTCCAGATTCAAGATAAGCGCCTCAATCAATACATTCTGCTGTTCTTGATTTCTGTATTTTTCCTCAATCAGCTTTAATGCAATTTCATTCAGGCGTATCATTATTTCAGCCTGCTGCTGATACGAAGGCTTAATCGCATCCATTTCCTTCAATCCGATCATTTTGATTAAAAAAGGCAAAGTGAGTCCCTGAAAAATCAATGTCACGAAAATAACAACAAAGGTGATCAGGAGAATCAGATTACGCATCGGAAAAGGGATACCGGGCTGAATAAACAACGGAATAGAAAGAGCTGTCGCCAAAGAGACAACACCTCTCATGCCTGCCCATCCTATAATCAACGGATTTTTCCATCCCGGAGAAGCCACCGTACCTGCTTCTTTTTTATTCAGGAAACGCGGAATATGAGCTACCGGATAGATCCAGACAAGACGGACTACAATTGCAATAGCACTTATAATTAAACCGTATTTTATACCTTGTAAGAGCGATGTTTGTCCCAAGCCTCCGACTATCACCGGAAGTTCTAATCCTATAAGGATAAATACCAGAGCATTCATGATAAAAATCAGTGTGTTCCAAAACCCGACCATATTCACTCGTGTGCGGCCTGTTTGAAAAATATCCTGTGAACGGAAAGACATAAAAAGCCCCGCCGAAACGACCGCCATAACTCCGGAGAAATGAAAATGTTCAGCGCCCAGATAAAGGAGATAGGGGGTAACAATCGTTAAGGTTGCGTCGATTTCTGGTGTTGTTGGCAAAAATCGATGAATAGCATACATAATATGTGCTCCAATCAATCCGACAACAATCCCCATCCCGGCAACAATGAAAAACTCCCCTACAGCCTCATGCAAATGGAAAGAGCCGCTGACTACGGCCAACAATGCAAAACGAAAAACAATCAGAGAAGATGCATCATTGACCAGACTTTCTCCTTCCAGAATAGTCAGCGTACGCTTTGGAACCTCCATCCCTTTCAACACGGTGGTCGCTGCAATGGCATCGGGAGGAGATATAATCCCCCCCAAGACAAACCCCAAAGCCAGAGTAAAACCTGGAATGAGAGCCGAAGAAGCATACGCTACAATGAGCGATGTAAGAAATACCAGTCCAAATGCCAGCAAGCCGATAGGTCTTTTCCATTTCCAAAACTCATTCCACGAAGTATACCAGGCTGCCTCATAGAGAATAGGAGGAAGAAATATCAGGAAAATAATATCCGGATCGAGCGTTATGGTTGAAAACCCGGGAATCAAACTGATTCCTAAACCGGCTAGCACCAGAAATATGGGAAATGCCACCCGAATCTTTTCGGCGACCATTACTAACAGACATACGACCAAAAGCAGGCCAACGACTAAAAAAATACGTTCATGCATTTCCCTTAAGTTTAAGTCGGTTGAATAAAAAAAAAACAAGTCCTACTTACTTATTTCTTCAGATAGTAAGTCAATGCACCGGATGGACAGGCGGAAATCTGTGCAATCAGTTCTTCTTTTGTAGCTTTTGCCGGCTCTACCCAGGGCCTTTCTTTGGGGCGATACACTGCGGGTAGCATCTTTACACAAACCCCGGCATGCCGACAAATCTCCGGTTTCCAGACAATTACTAAATCATCTTTTACATACTCTACCATAATCGTTTTTTTAAGTTGATGTTTAAGTTGTTTTTGTATCCTGAAAGTTATGAGAAACAAATTATTCCCGCAAACAATAACCTTCATCTACAAAATTAAAAAAATACCTCTAAAATCAAATTAATTATGAAGTTAAAGAATCGGCAAACGAAAAAAGGTCCATTTCAGGTTATTCAAGATATAAGACACCGAAATGACAGATTAGCTGAGGCTCTTCCATTGCTCCATTCACCATTTACCATTCACCTTGAAAGCGTTTCTTACACATCCGATTATAGCAAATTCCCGTTGTCCTTAGAAATACTGACCAGTTCATGCAATAAATCAGCAATTACCTTAGGGCCTTTTTCTATAATTTTCAACGTATCCAGCACTTTCTCTGCTGTTATTGCCGCTTCACGCCAGCTGGTCCCATGACTGTAGGTATTGAGCATAACCGGCATAATTTTATCGACCGTACAAGCAAAAATTGCTTCCGGAGTGATTTCATCTTCGAACTCGCGCCACATCAGATACAGTTCTTCTCCCTGCTCAACAGGCAAAAGCGCAAACAGTTTCCGTGCAGCATTGTCTTCTCTCTCAAATTTATCTTCATAGCCTTTTTCATCGAAAATAAATGTATCTCCTGCATAAATTTCCACCATATCGTGAATGGTAATCATTTTCACAATTTTCAGCAGGTCGAGTTCTTCTTTGTTTTCTGCATATTCAAAGAGGAGCAAAGAAAGTAACACACTGTGCCAGGAATGCTCAGCGGTGTTTTCTCGCCGGGAGTCATCAGCCAGGTAATTCCGACGGATGACATTTTTTAATTTATCCGCTTCCAAAATAAAGCGGACTTGTTGAGCCAATCTGTTCTCCATTATTTTTCCGTTAAGTAAATATTCATAATTAGCAGCAAGCACATACGTGCATAATCTACTAGTAATAAGCCACAGAGGAAACCAAGCACATAAAAACGAACTTGATAAGACTCCTTGTATCTAAAATTCAACCGGATATAAATGTCCCAATCCGGGGTATTTTGTGCACTCCAAATACAATAAGCAGAGAGAGTAGCAAACAAACCACAGCCGTTAAGGGAATTCCGATCAAGGGATTTATAAAACTCCAGTTCAGGCCGTAATCTCCCAGTTGAAAAAATATCATGACATGCACCAGATAGATACCATAACTGTATTTACTGATTAAATTTCGCAATTTGACAAAAGCACCCCATCCGATTCTCGCATCCATAAACAGGAGGAATATACCTGCAGCATACAAGAGAATATTGGGAGAAAGAGGCTCATAAAAGACAGAGGTGTATTTTCCGGTAGTTAGCAGCACATAGTATGTTCCAAAAATAGTAACACTTCCCCCAAGCAACAAACAGCAGATGCCTAGTACATGCTTCAGTCGCACAGTCCGAAATTTCGACTCGGCAAGGAAATACCCCAGCACTAGATACCCGAGAAATCCGCTGAAATACCTCAGGTCGACAGCCGGTTTAAAAATCTCGAGTGCAGGTTGCTGAACCACCATTGTCACAAGCCAAATACAGAGGAAATAGATTTGCTCTTTTCGGGTGCTATGTCGAATCCATTTTCCGATTATCGGAACAAAGAGATAGACACCGACAATCATATAGATATACCAAAAATGAAGCGAGGCTCCATCTCTGAGCTTAAAGACCGCTTCTTTTAGCAATGAATAAAAATCGTAGTGAGCTCCATCTGCAACATGATCCGAAACGGATTTAAGGATATAAATCAGGCTCCAGAAAAGAAAAGGATAAAGAAGACGTGTAAGCCTTTTTTTCAGGAATGCCGCCAAAGGTTCTTCTTTTCTCAACAAAAGGGCTCCCGAGATCATCACGAAAACAGGAACACTGAATCGGGACAAACTACAAAAGATATTTCCCGACCAGAAACTGAAGAGGGAAATAGTCCCTGATTCCGGCTGATAATCGGAAGATACATGTATAAAAATAACTCCAATGGTAGCCAAAGCTCTCAGATTGTCGAGCCAATCAATTTTTCGGTTCTCCATGCTTGTCTTTAATTCTCCGCTAAATAGAAAAAAGAGCGTAAACCCATCAAGGCTCTACGCTCAAATATTGAAATTGCATTTTATAAAAAGACACAGACAATCATAAATTGCAATGTGCTTCTTCCTGTTCTGCAAGATATCTTTCTGCTTCAATGGCAGCCTGACAACCGGTTCCGGCAGCAGTAATCGCCTGGCGATAAGTAGAGTCGGCAACATCTCCTGCGGCAAAGACTCCGGGGATATTTGTTTTCGGGCCAACCTTCGTGACAATGTATCCGGTAGGATCCAGATCTATTTGTCCTTTGAAAATATCCGTATTCGGCTTATGTCCGATTGCCAGAAAGAATCCGTCTATTGCCAAATCATACTTTTCTTCATCCGCCTCACCTTTACGCTTCACCAGATGTGCACCTTCCACGCCATTGTCTCCGAACAGCCCCAAGGTATTGGTTTCGAACAAAACTTCAATCTTGGGATGTTTAAATACACGTTCCTGCATCACTTTCGATGCACGCAATTCACTCTTACGGACAATAAGATAGACTTTTGCTGCAAGGCCGGCGAGATAAACAGCTTCTTCACAGGCAGTATCGCCACCACCTACGACGGCTACTATTTTTTTACGGTAAAAGAATCCGTCGCAAGTAGCACAAGCCGAGACACCCATGCCTGCATATTTCGTTTCATCGGGAAGCCCCAGATATTTTGCGGTTGCACCTGTAGCGATAATCACACTTTCAGCCTCAATTTCTTTCTCGCCGTCAATCGTAATTTTTTTCGGTGATGCCAACAAATCGACTGATGTTGCAATACCTGAACGAATATCTGCGCCATATTTTGACGCCTGCTTTTTCAGGTCTTCCATCAATTCGGTTCCGGTAATACCTTCAGGATATCCCGGAAAATTCTCCACTTCGGTTGTTGTTGTCAATTGCCCTCCGGGCTGAATTCCTTCATAAAGCACCGGACTCAAATTTGCGCGGGATGCGTAAATTGCAGCTGTAAAACCAGCAGGTCCTGAGCCGATAATCAGACATTTTACTTTTTCACTCATACGTGTTACTTTATATTATTAGTTTTCTTTTTCACAAAAATACTATAAATATTTCTTATAAGAAAAGATTGAGATATAAATATAATCTATATAAACACTCTATCTTAATTATTTTATCTATCAGTAAAAATGAAACAGGCGAAGGGGTTCGCTCGTTAGATTTTGCTTCATATAAAGACGGATATAGTCATTCAAAGCAGACAACTCTCTATCCATCCAAAGGGATCGGATAAGCGACAAATCCCAATTCACAGAAGTACCGACAAATACATTCAGACCCGACCTATACTCAGTATGGGACAGTTCTAATTCATAGGTGTAATATTGTAAGAGTATATTTAAATCGTCCACTTCGACGACTACTTCCTTTAAAAGAGAATCGACTCCCGGAAGGATGGTGTAATGTGAAAAATAGCGTTTCATCGAAATAACAGGTTATTCGTTATGAGGAAAAGATATTTTATTCCGGCATCAGTTCACTTTGCGAGGAGGAGGCGGAATTTGTTTCGGGTTTTCAGGTCTGGCTTTATCACGAACTTTTTCCTTTCCGTTCTCTTTTCCTGTATTTACAGGCTTCGGTTTTGGAAGAACTTTCTTATAATTTAAATCATAAACAAATACCGGAGAGGAAACAGGCACCGGATATACCACACGAATATATCCCGATATATTTTCCAGCTTGTTTTTACGCGGAGCGGGTCTCTTTATCGAATAATGACTGTTGTTGTTCACAGCAACTCTGTTGACAATTGTCGTGTCTTTGTACTTAAACAGGACGACCGCTGCCACATTCATTTTCGGTTTTACACCCAAAATATTAAAGTTGAAATCAAATTTGGCCGTATCTACTATACTGAACCTTAATGAATCGATTGTAAACGAAAAAGTAGAGATACCTGCATGTGCATCTAAGGTCACAGAAGAAGGCAGCGTAACACCATCGTACTTTTTCCTCATTTTTAAAGCCTGAGATTCATCTGTGGTTATTTCACGCTGAAAATCTTTCAATCGTTGCGACACGACATCATTTATTTTATAATAAACTTCGCCCTGGCGGGAATACCAGACTATAGAAGAATCGAATTGAGCTTGTGTAATCTTATGCTTTGCCATTACTCCGGCAATAAGGGTATCTTTGGCTCCTGCTGATGCATACCGGGGAACAGACTGAAGGGTCGCTTGCGCCAGATAAACGTCATAAAGGACATCTTCCATCGCCTTACGCGGCAATACACCATCAGGCCTGTCGGTACATGCATACACAAACAATACGGACAGAAAGCACCAGCAATATGTTTTAATCTTTCGGCTCATTAGTTTCCGTCTTCTGAAGAGTGTCAGACAAAGTTTTGCGGTAAAAAATCAATAGAAGAATGATGCCCACAGAGATAGAGGCATCTGCAAAATTAAAGATTGGACTGAAAAAAATAAATTCGTTTCCACCCCAAACAGGAAACCAGGAAGGGTAAGTTCCGTGGATTAACGGAAAATAGAACATATCAACCACCTTTCCATGCAGCCAGCCGGAATATCCTTCTCCTATCGGAACAAAGGAAGCAACATGTCCGGAAAAACTCTCACTAAAGAAAACTCCATAGAAAACGCTGTCTATTATATTTCCGACAGCTCCGGCCAAAATCATGGCAATACAGACAATATATCCGGTTTTAACTTCCGTTTTAACAAGTTTACACAGATAATATCCGATAAAAAACACAGCAACGATACGAAAAAGAGACAAAAACAACTTGCCTATCACTTCGATACCGAAAGCCATTCCGTTGTTTTCAACGAAGTATATTTTAAACCAACTGGTTATTTCATTCATCTGATAGAGTGACATGTTCGTTTTCACCCAGATTTTGATGACCTGATCTATCAGTATTACTAAAAAAACGACAGCTACTGCCGTCCATGATCTTGAATAAGAATTCATTTAAGTCTCAAATTAGAGATATTGCAACTTTGCTACAAATCCGATAAGGAAATGAGCAAAGCTGCAATAAAAAGATAAAAATTTTAATTCATCCTTACTTCACCCCGCTCTTCTTAGCTTCAATACTAAGAGTGGCATGAGGCACAGCACGAAGTCGTTCTTTAGGAATCAGTTTTCCGGTTTCCCGACAAATCCCGTAGGTCTTGTTTTCAATGCGAATCAGAGCCGACTGCAGATTCTGGATAAACTTCATCTGGCGTTGAGCCAAACGACCAGCTTCTTCTTTTGACAAAGTAGAAGCTCCTTCTTCCAACACCTTGAATGTAGGTGACGTATCTGTCACATCATTCCCATCTGAATTCATAATTACGGCCTTCCATAATTCATATTCCTGCTTAGCTGTGTCCAACTTGTCCAGAATAATCTGACGGAATTCCTCCAATTCAGCGTCTGAGTATCTCGTTTTTTCAGTCATACTCTTAAAATTTAAGGAATTTACACTAAAATAATTACACTCTCTCTATCTTGATATTTATATTATAATCTTCCATATCCACTTCCGTACCTGCTACATTATCAGCCAATTCAATACTTTCAGCCAATACTTGTGAAGCGATATAGTTTTGATATTCACCAAAAGCCTCTTGCACCTGCAATACATCCGAAATAACGACACGAATCTTATCTGTGATTTCAAATCCGGTTGTTTTCCGCAGATTCTGGATGCGGTTTACCAATTCACGCGCTGTTCCTTCACGTCGCAAGGCATCCGTCACTGTGATGTCCAGAGCGACAGTCAAACGCCCTTCGTTGGCAACCAACCACCCCGGAATATCTTCCGAAATAATATCTACATCCGATAATTCTACGGTTGCTTTTTGTTCGGCAATGTCAAATGTAAACTCTCTTTTCGTTTCAAGTTCATAAATATCATCCTGAGACATGTTTTGAACCGAAGCGGCCAGCTGTTTCATAATTTTGCCATATTTGGGCCCCAGCTTTTTAAAGTCAGGCTTCACTTTCTTCACCAGAATGCCACCTCCGTTATCGACAAAATTCAATTCCTTCACATTCACTTCACCTAAAATCAACGCCTTGACAGCTTCTATTGCTTCACGTTGATGCTCGTCTATGGCCGGAATCATGATTTGAGTCAATGGCTGGCGTACTTTGATATTCACCTTCCGCCTCAAAGCCAATACCATCGAGGAAATGCTCTGAGCTAACAACATCCGTTCTTCCAAATCTTTATCAACAACTGTGCTGTCACTGATTGGGAAATCCACTAAATGGACAGAAAGGTCTTTATTGCCGGTTAAATCGGAATATAATTTATCCGCGTAGAACGGCGCAATGGGAGCCATCAATTTTGAAACAGTCTCGAGGCACAAATAAAGGGTCTGATAAGCCGACAATTTATCCGGAGTCATTTCTCCACCCCAGAAACGTTTTCTATTCAGGCGCACATACCAGTTACTCAAATGGTCGTTGACAAAATCGGAAATAGCACGTCCGGCACGCGTCGGTTCGTATGCGTCAAGGAATCCGTCAACATCCGCAACCAGCGAGTTTAAAAGGGAAATAATCCAACGATCTATCTCCGGGCGTTCATCAAAAGCGACGGAAGCTTCCTCTCCGGTAAAACCATCTACATTTGCATACAATGCAAAAAATGAATATGTATTGTATAATGTTCCGAAAAATTTACGACGCACTTCGTCCAATCCTTCCACATCAAACTTCAGGTTATCCCAGGGAGAAGCGTTGGTTATCATATACCAGCGCAAGGGGTCGGAACCATATTTACCGATTGTACTGAATGGATCGACCGCATTTCCCAGGCGTTTGGACATTTTATTTCCGTTCTTATCAAGAATAAGTCCATTGGAAATAACATTTTTGAAAGCAACATGCCCTTTTATCATCGTTGATATCGCATGGAGCGTAAAGAACCATCCACGAGTCTGGTCAACGCCTTCACAAATAAAGTCGGCTGGATATACTTTTTCAAAATTATCGTCCGAAATATTAGGATAAAATACTTGAGCGAAAGGCATTGCTCCGGAATCGAACCAAACGTCTACAAGATCGGTTTCCCGCTTCATCGGTTTGCCGGAATCTGAGACAAGGACAATATCATCGACGTATGGACGATGCAAATCCAGTTTTTCGTAATTTGCTTTATCCAGGCTGCCAATTTCAAAGCCTTCCCAGGGAAGTTCTTTCATCCATCCAGCCTGAATGGATTTTTCCATTTCGGCGTAAAGCTCTTTCACGGATCCGATACATTTCTCTTCCTTTCCGTCTTCGGTACGCCAGATTGGCAAGGGAGTTCCCCAATAACGGCTACGGCTTAAATTCCAATCCTGTAAGTTTTCGAGCCATTTACCGAAACGGCCTGTTCCGGTAGATTGAGGTTTCCAGTTGATCGTTTTATTCAACTCAATCATCTGGTCGCGAACGGCAGTAGAGCGAATAAACCAGCTATCCAAAGGATAATACAAAACAGGTTTGTCGGTACGCCAGCAATGAGGATAGCTGTGTACATATTTTTCAATGCGGAAAGCTTTGTTTTGTTGCTTCAGCATTACACTTAAATCAATATCGAGAGTAGGAGCATCAGCAGGCAATGTGTCGTCATACTGATTTTTAACATAGCGGCCGGCATATTCGCCATAAGCCTCTACATTGACATTTGTCTTCACATATTCCGGGTCAATATCTTCAATACGATAATATTTACCAGTCATATCCACCATCGGGCGAAGATTTCCGTCAACATCTTTCAACAGCATGGCGGGTGCTCCGTTGGCTTTCGCCACTTTCGCATCGTCTGCACCAAATGTCGGGGCAATATGGACAATCCCCGTACCATCCTCAGTGGTCACAAAATCACCGGTTATAACACGGAATGCACCTTCTCCCGGATTCATAAAAGGAATCAACTGTTCGTATTGCATTCCTTCCAACTCAGTCCCTTTCCAGACAGTGTCCAATACTTCGTAAGGGACAAGCTTATCTCCGGGCTTGTAATCCTGCAATTGAAGTTTCGAGGCCTTGGGGTTAAACAAGACATTCACCAATTGTTTGGCCACAATGGCCGTGATAGGTTCACTCGTATATGCATTAAAGGAACGGACAGCCACATATTCAATGTGAGGGCCTACACACAACGCGGTGTTAGAAGGCAATGTCCAGGGAGTTGTTGTCCATGCAAGAAAATATGCAGTACCGAAACCATCCATTTCCGGTTTCGGATTTTTTATTTTAAACTGAGCAGTCAGGGTCGTATCTTTCTCATCACGATATGTTCCGGGCTGGTTCAACTCGTGCGAGCTCAAGCCCGTACCGGCAGCAGGAGAATAAGGCTGAATAGTATATCCTTTGTAAAGAAATCCTTTTTCATAAAGTTCTTTCAGCAAATACCAAAGTGTTTCGATATATCGGTTATCATAGGTGATATAGGGGTCTTTCATATCCACCCAATATCCCATTTGGCGGGTCAAATCTTCCCATTCCCGAGTATATTTCATCACTTCACGCCGACAAGCATCATTGTATTCAGAAACAGAAATTTTCTTTCCGATATCTTCTTTTGTAATTCCCAAAGATTTTTCAACGCTCAATTCGACGGGAAGGCCGTGGGTATCCCATCCCGCTTTTCGCTGCACAAGAAATCCTTTCATCGTTTTGTAACGGCAAAAAATATCTTTCAACGAACGAGAAATAACATGGTGAATACCCGGCATACCATTTGCTGAAGGAGGCCCTTCATAAAAAACAAAGGTGGGGGCACCCTCACGGATGTCAAGACTCTTCCGGAACACCTGATGGTCGTCCCATTTCTTCAATATTTCTTGGTTTACTTGCGAAAAATCAATTCCGTTATATTCGGGAAATCTACTCATTTTTATCAGTTTTCTATCCTAATTAAAAATTGCCACAAAGATAATATAAAAATACGATTTTTTCTAACTTACGGATTTCCCCGAAGGAGAATTCAAAGAAGATGCCTTATTTCAATCGAACAATTATGTTTTCAGATGGGAATATCGTAACAAACAAGCCACAAGCTTACAAAATCAAGACGCTCAAAAAAAATAAAAGGATTCGCATTGACATCACAGCTGAGTAGTTCAATTCTCCCGAATTCACAATAAACCTGATTATACAGAAATAATTATTCAAATAGCTTCCGCTCCGCCAATGCAATCCTTCACACACAAATACTAAACGACATCTTAACAATAAAATATCAACAGAATGGATACTTTAATTACAGTTTATGGAACATCAATGATACACTCTGTCCATCCGGATTTTGGGTCATTTCAAAAGTCCCTTTATTTAACAAAACCATTCCGTTTAAGGAAGCTGATAAAATCATTTTTTCAAGAAAAAGCAATTGTTTGCTCTTCTCAAAATCAATATTGAAATAACAATGTATCTCATTTAACTTTTTACTGTCAGTTTCAAATACATAAAGACCATGTTCCGAAAAAACCAGATTTTCGTATGCATACATGATATCAAGACCTGTTGCATCACGCATAATAAACCTTAATTTTTCGATTTCAGTAATATATATATTCCCTTCAGGAAGTTTTTCTTCTATTGTTTCCATATCTATTCCAATTAAAAAACACTCCCTTACTCGCACAGTAAAAAATGAATAACCTTAATTTACAATCTTTCTACCTGAACAATCTGAACCAATATTGTTTTTGCCTTACTAAATCGGCCTGTTCTTCTGTCTGACATTTAAATAACTGCAAGATTACCTCCTGCTCAAATTCATCGGGCGTAAAAGACAAGCCCTCTTCCCTTAAAAACGCCAATAAACCAGCCTGATTTCTCATTCGACAGCATTCTTTTCTAAACTCCGAATCGGATTCTATCTTTTCGAAAAAGCGATGTGCATGATTTAGCGACATTTTTCTTTTATAAATAACTACACTTGGATGTATCAATTAATATGCCAAAACAGTACAATCATGATAATAAAGAAATTACAACAAAACGCCAGTAAATAAAAGCTACATTTTTGTAGATTTAATATAAAAAATACTACATTTTCGTAGGAGTACACCGACTACTAAAAGAACATGCAATTTTCTCGCCTTAGCACAAACATAATTGTTTTAATCATCAAAATATGACTACTTTTGCAATCGAAAACAAAATAAAAACATAGTGATTTCAGTAGAAGGATTGACAGTTGAGTTCGGAGGGTTTACATTATTGAATGACATATCGTACGTTGTAAACAAAAAGGATCGGATTGCTTTAGTAGGAAAAAACGGAGCAGGCAAATCGACGATGCTGAAAATGTTTGCAGGGATACAAGCTCCGACATCAGGTCAGATAATTATTCCGAAAGACATTACCATCGGATACTTGCCTCAGCACATGCTTCTCAATGATGGCAACACGGTAATGGAAGAAGCATCTTTGGCATTCAGCCGGGTGCAGGAAATGGAAAAAGAGCTGAATGATGTCAATCAGCAGCTTGCCGAACGAACAGATTATGAGTCTGAAACATATCATAGTCTAATTGAACGCTCTTCGAATCTAACTGAGCAGTTTCTCATGTCTGGAGGTAATAATTTTCAGGCAGAGGTTGAAAAAACACTGACAGGATTGGGCTTTAAGCGTGCCGACTTCGAGCGTCAGACGAGTGAATTCAGCGGAGGATGGCGCATGAGAATAGAATTAGCAAAACTCCTGTTGAGACGGCCGGATGTTCTATTACTGGACGAGCCAACCAACCACCTGGATATAGAGTCCATCCAATGGCTCGAAAATTTCCTGGCGAACAAAGCCAACACCGTTATTCTGGTTTCTCACGACAGAGCTTTTCTTGACGCGGTAACACAACGCACCATTGAAATTACTCTCGGAAGAATCTATGACTACAAGGTCAATTATTCCAAATATGTAGAACTGCGAAAAGAGCGTCGGGAACAACAGTTGAGAGCTTATGAAAACCAACAAAAGCAGATACAACAAACCGAAGATTTTATTGAAAGATTCAGATATAAAGCAACCAAATCCGTACAAGTTCAATCCAGGATCAAACAACTGGACAAACTGGAGCGCCTCGAAGTAGATGAGGAAGACAATTCCAGCCTTCGCCTGAAATTTCCACCGGCTCCACGTTCAGGCACTTACCCGATCATTGCGGAAGACTTGCGCAAAGATTATGGTGAGCATACTGTTTTCTCGCAGGTGAATCTAACCATCAAAAGAGGAGAAAAAGTTGCCTTTGTCGGAAAAAACGGCGAAGGAAAATCAACTTTCGTAAAATGTGTCATGGGAGAAATTCCATTTGACGGAAAACTTGAACTAGGTCATAATATCAAAATCGGATATTTCGCCCAAAACCAGGCACAACTTCTGGACGAAAGCAAAACTGTTTTCGAAACGATAGACTATGTGGCAACAGGAGATATACGAACGAGAATAAGGGATATCCTGGGAGCTTTTATGTTTGGAGGAGAAGCCTCCGACAAGAAAGTTAAGGTATTATCCGGAGGAGAACGCAGCCGCTTAGCAATGATCCGACTGCTGCTTGAACCTGTAAATCTGCTGATTCTCGATGAGCCGACCAACCACTTAGACATGCGCAGCAAGGATGTATTGAAAGAGGCTATCAAAGAATTTGACGGTACCGTGATTGTTGTGTCGCACGACCGGGAGTTTTTGGATGGACTAGTAGAAAAGACTTACGAGTTTGCCGATGGAAAAGTAAAAGAACATCTGGGTGGAATTTATGATTTCCTTAGAGAAAAGCAGATGGAAAACCTGAGGGAGCTCGACGCGCAAAAGAAGCCATCGGCTAGTGTAATAAACGACAAAGAAGTACCGAAACAGGTAACCAATCTATCGTATGAAGAACGGAAGGAATATGCCCGGCAACTGAAAAAACAGGAAAGATTAGTGACCGAACAGGAAAACGAAATCGAAAAACTGGAAGCCGAGATGAATGCTCTCGAAAACAAACTCAGCCAACCGGAATATGCTTCCGATACTGCTTTGTTTCAACAACACGGACAATTAAACAAACAACTGGAAAAGACGATGGAAAAATGGGAAACTTTATCATCGGAGCTGGAACAGATGAAGGCCTCGGCACCTTTCAATTAAGAATTCAAAAATAGTTGTGATTGAAAAAAGAAAACACATATCTTTGTTGTTTTACAAATACACACAAGATTATCAACTTTTGAATATATAAATAACAATTTATAAATGAGGAAATCTTATTATTTAACTTTCATAGCTCTCTCAATAGTAGGTATGAGTTGCAAAAATAATCAGTCTGAAAAGGCAAAAATTGATGGATTAAATATTGCCAATCTGGATACGACAGCGCTAGCGGGAACAAATTTTTATCAATACGCCACAGGTGGATGGCAAAAAGCACATCCCATACCCGACGAATATGCCCGTTACGGTTCGTTCGATAAGCTAGCCGAAAACAACGAAAAGCAAATCTACGATTTGGTAAAGGAATTAAGCCAGAAAGAAAACGAAGCGGGTAGCGTTGCTCAAAAAATCGGTGACCTGTATAATATAGGAATGGACAGTACGAAGCTGAACAAAGAAGGAGCTTCTCCGGTACTTCCTCAATTGAAGCTAATTGATGACGCGAAAACAAACGACGACATCATTAAACTGACAGGAAGTGTCAGAATGTATGCAGCCTCTCCGTTTTTTGATTTTCAGGTAGGGCCGGATGACAAAAACAGTAAACGCAATCTGCTCCAAATTTCACAAGGTGGATTGGGATTAGGTGACAGAGACTATTACCTTCAAAGTGATGCTCACACTCAAAAATTACGGGCTGAATATGTCCGTCTCATTCAGGAACAATTTAAAAATGCAGGATATTCAGCAGAAGACGCTAAAAAAATAGCTATTTCTGTCATGAAAATAGAAACCAGCTTGGCTCAGGCACATTTCACAAAAGAAAAAACCAGGGTTCCTGAACTCAACTATCATTTGCTAAACGTATCACAGTTGAACGATTCTGTTGCCAAGTTTAATTGGAATTTACTACTGCAATCAGCCGGAATACACAACCTCACCGAGTTGAATATTGCACAGGTTCAACCGCTAAGTGCTGCGGTCAAACTAATCTCCAGCTCAAACATTGATGATTTGAAATCCTATCTGAAATGGACAGTATTAAATAGTTCTGCAAATTATCTTAGCGATAAATTTGTAAATACAAACTTTGATTTTTACGGAAAAGAACTAGCCGGAACCAAATCATTGAAGCCTCGTTGGAAAAGAACTGTCAGCACCGTGAATGAGGCTCTCGGACAAGAAGTAGGTCAGATGTATGTTGCTAAATATTTCCCGGAAAAAGCCAAAGAAAGGATGCTGACTTTAGTCGACAACCTGAAACTATCCTTAAGCGAAAGAATCAGCAAGCTTGACTGGATGAGCCCGACGACAAAAGCAAAAGCACAGGAAAAGTTGAAAAACTTTATTGTTAAAGTAGGATATCCGGACAAATGGAGAGATTGCTCTAAACTCAGCATAAAGAAAGATTCATATTGGGCAAACATGATGCGTTCCAACGAATTTGAATATAACTACATGCTTAGCAAATTAGGAAAACCGGTGGATAAAACAGAATGGCTCATGTCACCACAGACAGTAAATGCTTACTACAATCCGACAACCAATGAAATATGTTTCCCTGCCGGAATTTTGCAACCTCCGTTCTTCTATATGAATGCCGATGATGCAATCAATTATGGAGCAATCGGTGTTGTTATTGGGCATGAAATGACCCACGGATTCGACGATCAGGGACGCAAATACGACAAAAACGGAAATATGCAAGACTGGTGGACTCCTGAAGATGCTAAAAAATTTGAAGAAAGAGCGCAGGTGATGGTAGACTTCTTCAACAATATTGAGGTAGCACCGGGCGTTCATGCCAATGGGCAATTTACCCTTGGCGAGAACATCGCCGACCACGGAGGTCTTCAAGTGTCCTTCAATGCATTTCAGAAAACTGAAGAAGCGAAGAAAAACGAAAAAATCGACCAATTCACTCCGGCTCAACGTTTTTTCCTTTCCTATGCCAATGTTTGGGCCGGGAATATCCGTCAGGAAGAAATTTTAAGACGTACAAAGATGGATCCTCACGCTCTTGGAAAATGGAGAGTCAACGGCGCCTTGCCTCAGATTCAAGCGTGGTATGATGCATTCCATATCACCGAGAAAGACCCGCTATACATCCCGGCAAACAAAAGAGTCTCTATCTGGTAAGCGCCTTTCGGCTTTTAAGCTCTATATCACACAAGCTGTCTCCCCATCTAAAGGAGGCAGCTTTTTTTATATCAAGAAGAAGTTTATGGAATGGAAACGGCGAAGTAATAAACTAAAATATGTAAAAATAAGAAGCCTGAGATGAGAATAAGACACATTAAAATATCTCCGAATTCTGCTTGATTTTATTATTTATTATTTTCAATAAGCAAATAATCTATATCTTTACCAAGCAATCTGTAGTTATTCTGAAACCTATGGAAACAAAATTATATAACTTAGTATTTATATAGTTTTATAGGTTTCCGGAATAAATAGATTAGATATATTGTTAAAATCAGCCCACACTTTTTTCTCTTTTTATCAATTAAAAACAATAGGAAAAGCCAATCAAATAGATTAAATCACTTATTTATTCAAAGACCAACAAGCCAATATGATATCAAAAGATAAAAACATAATCGAACGATTAAAAAGTAATGATAAGTCAGCGATTGACGATATCTTTACATTATATCACAATCGAATTTTCCGTTTCGCACTTTCATTCCTAAAAAATGAAAATGACGCTTATGATATTGTACAAGATGTATTTATAAAAATATGGGAAAATCGATTCACAATACACCAGGATACAAAATTTAATGCCTATATCTTTACGGTTACTAAGAATACGATATTTTCTCTTTTCCGAAAAAGATTAAACGAGCAGAAGTACCTCGATTATCTCGCAAAATTAGCCGTTTCCAACAGTCAGGACACCGAAGAGCTTACTGACTATGTATTTTTGCAGGATAAGTATGAAGAATTAATCAACAAGCTCCCTACCAAGAGAAAAGAGATATTCTTATTAAGCAGAAAAGGGGGATTGACCAACAAAGAGATTGCTCAGGAAAAAGGAATCAGTGAGAAAACAGTCGAAGACCATTTAACCAAAGCTTTGGCTTTCCTAAAAAAAGAATTTACAGCTCAGGGTATCTGGATGATTTTATTCTATTTTCTCTTTTTAGAATAAAGCCGAACGCTCTCCCTCCACTCCATTTTGCGAGAGAAATAACTGTAATAAAAAACTATTCGGATTGAAATAATCAATAGAATTTATGCTAAATATGGAATTATTCAGAAAGCCTCTCAGAGCAAGTTTTTTCAAATTCACAAATTGTTTATGTTGAACATGAAACGATTGAAAATGACTATCGAATTGTCCAAACAAAAAATTCTTTAATATGCTTAAGGTAAAACACTAAAAAACACGAGTCATAAACAACTGATAATTACCAACCTATAAACTAATTGAATATAACATCTAATATTATTCGATATTTTAGACCAAACAATTTGGGCCAAGCCCAACCAACCTACGAAAGCCCCCACTTCACATTTTAACAAAAAAAAATCACCTCTCTTAAAAAAATAGAACCAGAAGAGCAGGGGGGAATATTTTTCTACGCGTATTACTATATAGAAGAGTGTAAAAATGGATAAACTTATTATAAAATATACTGAAGGTAAATTCTCTAAAGAAGAATTAGAGAAGATAAAAAAGCTTTTTCTCTCAAAAAAGGTTGACTGGAATAATGATGCACAATTAACCACGCTCTGGGAGAATTTAGACAATTCTGAAATTGGGGATAAAGACAGATTTAAAGCCATATTAAAAGAAATTCATCAAAATATAGAAAGAAGGGAAAAATACCTAAAAAGAAGAAGGAGTTATATTTCTGTAATGAAATATGCAGCATTATTTCTAATCCCTATTTTTAGTATCCTCTTTTATCTATCACAAAATGACAAACTCAATTTATTTGGAGGAGATCTCGTAGAAATAAATGTTCCCTATGGAAAAGTTAACGAAATAACTCTTCCTGACGGCACAAAAGTATGGCTGAATTCGGGTAGTGAATTATCCTACCATCGCGGCTTAAAAGGAAAGGAGAGAAATGTCAAGCTGGATGGAGAAGGCTACTTCGAGGTTGTCAAAAATCCCAGCCGTCCCTTTATCGTGAAAGGGAATCAACTAACTGTAAAAGTATTAGGTACAAAATTCAATTTTAAAGCATACAAAGAAGGCCAGCCGGAGAGTGTTACTTTGATGGAAGGAAAAGTTTCTTTAAAGAATAACCTGCAAGAAGACTCCAGACAATATATCTTAAAACCCAACCAGCAAGCAATAGTTCAGGAAGGCTCTGATGAATTACGTATAAATCAGATTGATGTGGCTACGACGAATGCGTGGAGGGACGGAATCCTGGTATTTGACAATGAAGAGTTGTGGAAAATTGCACAGACATTAGAACGAGCATATAATGTGAAGTTTGAATTTCGAAACACCTCCATAAAACAATTAAGATTTTATGGGAAATTTATAAAAGATCGTCCTTTGAATGAGATATTAGATGTAATTGTCTCAAACCAGTCTTTCTCGTACAAAATAGAGACAGGAAAAGTCATTTTTTAATTGAAAATAAGACAACAGTTGTTTCTAAAAATTAGTGAAAAAGATTTCGCTTTAATATTAATCTATTTGCTTTTAATAGGATGAGGCGTATATTTTTATTTATTCTGATTTGTATTTCTGGATATGTTTACGGTGATGGAAAAGGCATTACAATTGATCTGAGAAATGTCACAGTGAAAACGGCATTAGAAGCCTTGGAACGAGAATCAGGAGTTTCATTCTGGTTAAATACGCAAGATGTTGATCTCGAGAAAATAATATCTGTAAACTTGGACAACCAATCCCTAGATGAAGCATTATCCATCATCCTGGATGAACAGAATGTTTGTTATGAATTTAAGTCAAGCCACATAATTATAACGAAGAAAAAAGCTAGAAGAATGCAGAATCGCTCCATACATACAACTGTAGACCGAATCATTAATGGATTTATTATTAATGAATCAGGACAGGCGTTGCCCAATGCGATTGTGCGAGACAAAATAAGCCAGGAAGAATGCTTTTCCGACGACAATGGGCATTTCTCTATAGCCATTCCGGCAACATCTAAAATATTATCTTTCTCATTTTTAGGGATGAGACCGCAAGACTTACCTGTCAAAAATGACATGAATGTCAAAATGGTTTATATGGAGCAGGAAATGGCAGAATTTGTTGTAACAGCTTTGGATATCAAACGTAACAGAAAATCGTTGCCTTATTCTTCACAAGCTATAGAAGAATCTGATATATCCAGAACAAGAGCACTTAATTTCACAACAAATCTCATTGGAGCAGTTCCCGGAGCAAATATATTACCATCTACTTCCGGCTTTGGCGGTTCTACAAAAATTGTACTGAGGGGAACTAAAAATATAACCTCAACCAATCAACCACTTTTCGTTATAGACGGGATCCCTGTGATGAATACGCAAACATCAGATCCGTATGGATTTTATTCCGGCCGTGATAGCGGAGATGGATTATCCAATATCAATCCCGATGAAATAGAGACATTAACAATTCTAAAAGGAGCCAATGCAGCAGCATTATATGGTAGCCAGGGTTCAAATGGTGTTATTCTTATAACCACTAAAAAAGGGAAATCCTCTGAAACTGCTATCACCTTTAACTCCGGAGTTTCCTTTGCTTCTGTCTCTGAATATCCAAAACTTCAATATGAATTCGGACAAACGTCTTCCGGAACAGAAGACAGTTGGGGCTCAAAAGGCGATTATCCTAATTTTGTGAAAGACTTTTTTAAAACTGGAAAAAGTTTTCAGAATTCAATATCAATAAGTGGGGGCAATGAAAAAATTAAAACCTTCTTTGCTTATGCAAATGTAAATTCATCAGGAGTAATGCCCACCAACCGCTATCAAAAAAACAATTTAAGTTTTCGGCAATCTTCGTCTTTTTGGGATAATCGCCTGACTTTGTCTTCCAGCATCATGCTGACAGAAGAGAGACTGCATAATACCATATTAAATGGCTATTACTGGAATCCGTTATTAGGCTTATACAATTTCCCGCGTAGCCTTGATTTTTCATATTATAAGGATAACTATGAGATTCTTGATTCCGAGAGAAATATTATGTCGCAAAACTGGCCTATTACAGGAAATGCTGAAGGACAAATGAATCCATATTGGATCCTAAATAATGATCCGGACAATACCCACACCAAGCGAATTTTTGCAAATATTGCATTAGAATATAACTTAGCGAAAGGAATCACGCTAAATGCCAGAGGCAATTATGATTATACCAACCAGTTGTATGAAATGAAGGCAATGGCAACTTCAAGTTCTGTACTGGTTAGCGACAATGGACGCTATGTATATTCAAATCTCAATAGCTGGCAGTCTTATGCTGATTTACTACTCAGCTATGATAAAATCCTGTTCGAGAATTTTGATATCCATGCCATCGCCGGCACATCATACCAAAAGAAAGTATTGGGAGATGGATTGTTTATCGATAGCCAAACCTATGGTCTGACCATCGTCAATAATTTTACAATTCAAAACATCGCTTCCTTACTCGCTTTCACAAACTCTCAGCAGATAGTTTCAAGACTTGTAAAAGAATCTGTTTTCGGCAACCTTTCGATAGGATATAAAGATAAAATTTTCTTAGACCTCTCAGGAAGGAACGATTGGTCGTCATCACTGGCTTTCACAAATCGCATTTCCTATTTCTATCCTTCTGTTGGAATATCTTTATTAACCAACCAGCTAGTGCAACTCCCTTCTCAGATTAATTTTGCGAAGGTACGCGCTTCTTTTGCTCAAGTGAGTAATGAAATTCCAGCCTTCATCAGCAATCCGACTGGGAGCGTATCAGCAAACGGATATTCCAGTAATTTCGTCAAAGCCTTCTCTAATTTAAAAGCAGAGATGTCTAATAATATTGAGCTCGGATTAGACTTAAATATGTTTGATAACAAGCTATCTACAGATATCACGTGCTATCAGATAGATACTAGAGACCAATATTTAATGCTGCAAGCACCTTCCGGATCCGGATATACAACCTACTATGTTAATGCAGGACACGTCCGGACAAAAGGACTTGAAATTTCTCTGAAATATAAACCTGTGTCCACAAAAGACCTTAACTGGAATTGCGGATTAAACTTAGGAAGCAATTCAAACAAAATCATAGCCTTGAGCGATGAACTGACCGGAGTGTATAAAATCCCGGGAGGAGGAGAAGGATACGAAATGAAAATTGTGAAAGATGGCTCTATGGGTGATATTTACACGTATGCATATACACGGGATGAGGAAGGCCATATTATTCTGGATGATGATCATATTCCTCAAAAAACAACATTAGAAAAGAAAATAGGAAATGCAAACCCAAAATGGATATTGGGATGGAATAATAGCATTAAATACAGAAACATAGAGCTATCTTTTTCTGTTGAAGGCAAATTCGGCGGAAAATTTGTATCCATGACACAAGCCTATTTAGATAGGAATGGAGTTACACAAACAACAGCAGAAGCCCGCAACAATGGCGGTGTTTGGGTAAATGGAGTGATGAGTGATGGGAGTTCTTGGTCGGGACAGGTTGATGCCAAAAGTTATTACACGGGTACCGCAGGACGGGCCGGTATTATGGAGCAATACGTATACAATGCAACAAATGTATATGTAAAAAACATTATACTCGATTACACTTTTAATTTTCCAAAGTCCCGAAAAACAAAAGTAAAGGGAGTGACCCTATCGATCATTTCAGACAACCCTCTCTATATATATAAAAAGGTTCCGGGAAATCCGAATAGAACAATTAGCACAGGAAATGGATCACAGTCTGTTGAGAACTTCGGATTGCCTCCTGTTCGAAACCTCACATTTAATATTAAACTATCTATCTGAATGAGTTAGTATGCGATATCTCTTCTATGTCATATTAGTTATTGCTTTTGCGTTGCAGCTCGCAAGTTGCACCGCAAACTTCGAACAGGTAAATACGAACCCTTATGGCGTATCGGATCAGGATTTACTGCAAGACAATCTAATCGTAGGAGGATATTTTGCTCAACTACAACAATATATTTATACAATTTTCCCGGATCTGCAAGTAGAACAGAATCTCGTGGGCGATGCTTTTGCTCAATATACGGTAACGCCAAGCCCTTACATGTCTAATCGAAACAATCTGACTTACAAATTTGTCTGGTACAGCAAACGTTGGGAGAATAATTATTCGTATGTCATGCCGGCTATTTATTACTTTAAAGAAAATGGATTAGATACGAAATTTCCCAATTTCTATGCATGGGCGACCATTTTAAAAATATTTGCCATGCATCGTGTAACGGATGATTATGGACCAATCATATATAGCCAATACGGAACATCCAGGACATCAGTAGGCTATGATTCTCAAAAAGATGTATACTACAGCTTTTTCAATGAATTAGATACTGCTATTGACACATTACAAAATTATGTAGGCCAAGATGCAGGTGTCTTTAAAAAGTATGATCTGGCATATAATGGAAATGTAATAAAATGGATACAGGCTGCCAACTCATTACGATTAAGGCTTGCGGTAAGAATTGCAAAAATAGATCCGGTCAAGGCTCGCCTGGAAGCAGAAAAAGCAATCAAACAAACCTATGGCGTAATCAAATCGAATGATGATAACCTGATGATTGCCTTAAACAGCTATCCTCATCCGCTATGGACCTTCAGCAATGGATGGAATGAATGCCGGATGTGTGCAACGATTGGTTCAATCTTGGGTGGTTATAGCGATCCTCGGTTACCTATTTATTTCTCTCCGGCAACAGATTCCTTAATAATAGGGAAATATATTGGAGAAAGGCAAGGAATCGATATTTCATCAAAAAGTACTTATGTGAATTTTGCCCGCATCGGTTCTATGTATGAAAATACAGACTACATCCAAATCATGACAGCATCAGAAGTCGCTTTGTTAAAAGCTGAAGGCGCCCTGCGTGGATGGGATATGGGAGAGACAGCTGCTTATTACTATAAACAAGGAATTAAATTTTCATTCGAACAATATGCCTTATCCGATAAATATGATATATATATCAATGACAGTACCAGCACTTTTGCTGATTATACAGATCCTAAAAATCCGGATAACAATTTTACAGGATCCAGTAAAATCAAAATAAGATGGAATGAAGAAGCCACAGATGAGGAAAAACTCGAACAAATCATTACTCAAAAATGGATAGCTCTTTTTCCTGATGGACAAGAAGCCTGGTCTGAATTTCGCAGAACAGGTTATCCAAAACTTATTCCTGTGGTGGTGAACTATAGTGGAGGAACGATCAGCTCGTCTGAATTTGTACGTAGAGTTCCTTATCCCGATGATGAATACTTAACTAATCCGAATGGAATAGCCGAGGGCTTACAACTACTTGGGGGAGCAGATAATGGAGGCACCAGATTATGGTGGGATCCCGGTGGTGCTAATTTTTAAAATTTGAACAACAAGATTAATATTATCTCACAAGAATAATATTGTAATATTTTGATTTTTTTAAACAAAGTTTCAGAATAACGAAAAGTTAATCTGCAAGCCCTTTACATATCAATTTTTATCTAAAATGAAGAAGCTTTATATCTATTTTTTATTGCTAAGTCTGATTGGGAGAGTCCATCCGATTCAAGCACAACTAATTTCTAATCAGGAAAGAATACAGGATATTGCCCACATGCTAAGCCTGCAACAAAAGCTTACATCTAAAGGAGAAACTTCCATCTGGAAATATTTAAAGAAGGATCTACCCTCTGATGAAAAGCAAGCTCTTCAATTTCTATATGCTTACATGCCATTAAGCGATATGGCTGATTATTCTCCTGTATTTATGCACATGAATGTAAGATACGCCTTGCGAGCACGTTCTGAAATGCCATGGGGCAAAATAATCCCGGAAGATATTTTTCTGCACTTTGTCTTACCTCTGCGAGTCAATAATGAGAATCTTGATTCTTTCCGGGAAGTGATGTATGAAGAACTTAAAAGTCGGATACAGGGTCTTTCAATGGAAAAGGCAGCCTTAGAGGTGAACCATTGGTGTCATGAGAAAGTAAGCTACAGAGGAACAGATATCCGAACGAGTGCCCCCTTAAGCACGGTGAAAAAAACTTTTGGAAGATGTGGTGAAGAATCAACATTTACAGTAACAGCCTTACGTACAATAGGAATTCCTGCCAGACAAGTATATACGCCCCGTTGGGCACATTCCGATGATAATCATGCCTGGGTTGAAGTATGGATTGATGGGAAATGGCAGTTCCTGGGAGCTTGTGAGCCTGATCCCAGACTGAATATGGGCTGGTTTGCAGAACCGGCAACAAGAGCGATGCTTGTGCATACCAGAGCCTATGGGAAATATATGGGAAATGAAGAGATAGTAACAGAATCTTCTCGGTTCTCGGAACTAAATCTTACATCCCACTATGCGCCTGTAAAAAAAGTAAAAATACAGGTCAGCGACGATAAAGGCATATTACTGGACGGAGCGAAAGTGGAATTTGGTTTATATAATTATGCGGAATTCTATCCGATTGCCACCCGATTCACAAACAAAGGAATCACTGATTTAAGTCTAGGATTAGGAGATTTGCTTGTATGGGCGTCATACAAAGGAAAATTTGGATATGCCAAATTATCCGTTTCGTCAACCGACACTTTACGAATCACTGTTGACAAAAAATCATTAAATAATATAACAAATACGGACCACATGGTTCCTCCAAAAGTAGGTAAAGTCACTGTAAATGCTACGGCAGAAGAAATACGGGTAAATAGCCTAAGACTCCTCCAGGAAGATTCCATCCGGCACAACTATATAGCAACTTTCAAGGATTCTGTTTGGGCATCAGCTTTAGCCGATCGTCTGAAACTAGACAAAACAGCCGTAAAACAGTTTATTGCTAAAAGTTATGGTAACTGGGATAATATCGCAGAATTTTTAGAAAAAGGAGCTTTGATTAACCCCAAATATACCATTGCATTTCTGAGGCAAGTATCCGATAAAGATTTAAGTGATGGACGGGCAGATATCTTTCTGAGTCAATTAAATTCAGCGATGCAGAATCTAAAGGCATATACACCGTACAACGATAGTATTTTTACGGATTATGTACTTGCTACCAGAATAGCCAATGAAAATCTCAGTCCTTGGCGGGTATATCTATTTGATGCATTTGGAAATAGATTCGTGGCTGATGTAAGAAAAGACATAGCTGTTCTTCGGAATTGGATCGCCCGCAATATTACCATTGATAATGACGCAAACATGCATTCCCGCACCCCCTTATCTCCGGAAGGTGTATACAACTTGAGAGTGGCTGACAAGCAATCCAGAGATATATTCTTTGTGGCCACCTGCCGTTCTTTTGGCATTGCCTCACGAATCAATCAGGCAACACAACAACCTCAATATTTTGAAAATGGTCAATGGAGAAATATCACATTTGGAGTAAAAGAAGAAAAGCAACCGGTCAAAGGAAAGTTACATTTGGTAAATGGGGATAACCTGATAGAGCCTCAATATTATCTCCATTTTACAATCGCTAAGCTCATTGATGGCAGTTATAAGACCCTTGAATTTGATGAAAGTAAACGTATATCTGAGTTTGCGGATTTATTACCGCTTGATACCGGATATTATTCATTGGTGACAGGCAATCGACAATCTGACGGTTCTGTATTAAGTTCCATATCTTATTTTAAAGTATCGCCCGACTCTGTAACAAATGTAAAAGTTGAATTGGTTCGTGAGTCTTCTAGCTTAACAGCATCCGGAAAACTGGATTTAGCCAAGCTGCAAATACAGGATATGGAGTCACACGCACGCACATCTCTTTCTGATTTGAGTAAAGACAAACAATCCGTTTTAGTCATTATCGATCCGGATAAAGAACCATCTAAACATATCCTAAATGATTTGGCTCCTTATAATGAAGCCTTTGCTAAATCCGGAGCGCAATTCATTTTCATTTCCTCCCAACAGAAATCTGTAGGAATGAAAATCCTGAATACCTACCCTCTTCCGAAAAATTATGTAGCAGGGACAGATATCAGTGACAAAATACTTGATGCGGTTGCAGCTGAATATGGACAAACCACAAAAGACAAACTTCCACTTGTCTTATTTTATAGCCCGACAGGCCAGATCTATTATTTCTCATCCGGCTATAGAATTGGTGTTGGAGAACAATTATTGAGGGTACTAATCCAAGCTCAAAGAGAGTGTTCTCTCAACAATGTAAAAAGTTCGTGTACAAAAAACTAGAACAGATTCAAACATCATTAAGAAC
Organism: Dysgonamonadaceae bacterium; assembly: GCA_047605645.1. Taxonomy (GTDB): domain Bacteria; phylum Bacteroidota; class Bacteroidia; order Bacteroidales; family Dysgonomonadaceae; genus UBA1309. The sequence goes on from JASGFJ010000029.1 coordinate 38,643, forward strand.
GAGCATATACTCACATTACAAATGTAAATTTTGTAGTTCAAATATTCTAAGTACTAATTATTAATCAATTTTTTTACATCAAATGCTTATGAAAAAAGATCATCATTTGGGAAGCTGGAGGTTGACATACAGCTATAGTTGGCCAAAAGTTCAAAGAATTATTTCTTTGGGGTGTGCTTTGGGTTTTATGACCATGGGAAGCACGATTGAACTACGAGCAGCAAAGGTGGAAACCTCTAAAAATTCGGCCAGTGAGCTTGTGATGCAAGCCAATAATGGCCGAGTGTACGGTGTTGTAAAAGACAAAAGCGGCGAACCATTACCTGGAGCTATTGTTCGAGTCAAGGGTACTCAGATTGTAACAACAACTGATGCAGATGGGAAATACACCTTATCGAAGGTGCCGGCAGCGGCAGAATTTATTGTCATCTCTTGCGTTGGGATGGCCACACAAACCATTCCGGTGAAAGCACAAAGCAAAATTGATGTCACATTAGAAGATCAAAGTACTGGGTTGAATGAGGTCGTGGTTACAGCACTTGGCATCAAAAAAGAACAGCGGGCGTTAGGGTATGCCGTAAGTACGGTTGGTGCTGAAGAATTAACAAAAAGTGGTGCAACCAACTTTGGTTCTGCATTGTATGGAAAAGCAGCAGGCGTAAGAATTAACGGAGCACCTGGAGGAGCAACCAGTGCCGTAAACATCCAAATCCGTGGTGTGACTTCCATTAATAACAATACTCAACCCTTGTATATTATCGATGGTGTTCCGATTCGGAGCTCTACCATGTTGAGTTCTGTCAATGGAAACAATGCGGATTATTGGTCAGAGAGCCGGATTCGAGAAAATGGAGCTATTGATATTAATCCAGAAGACATTGAAAGCTTATCTATTTTGAAAGGAGCGAGTGCCTCTGCATTATATGGCTCGGAAGCGGCAAATGGCGTAGTTGTCATCACAACAAAAAAAGGCTCAAAGGCACGAGGCATCGGAATTGATGTAAACTATAGCTACAATATTGAAAATGTTTCTACGAATCCAGGATATCAAAACACATATGGTCCAGGGTATGACAGAGAGACAAACGTTAGTAGCTTTGGCGCAAACAATGCAGGCTGGCTCAATCCAGACGACCAAACCATACATCCTATTTACCGTGCTTATTCTCAATTTGGCCCAAAATTCGATGGTCGAACTGTTCAGTATTGGGATGGAACATATCGTCCTTATGTTGCAAACAAAAACAACTATAAGGATTTTTATCAAACCGGATCTAGCTCTGTTGCAAATGTTGCTATTTCGAATGCTAGTGACAATGGAAATTTTCGTTTGTCTTATACTAGAACAGACTATGATGGAATTCAAAGAGGAGGAAATATGCAGAAAAACAATTTCAACTTCAATGGAACACTTAAATTGAACAAGACCATCAGTTTCGATATTGTCTCCAGCTACATCAATTCCTTCACCCATAATCGTCCAACGCTATTAAGCCGGCTTACGGGTTCCTTTGGAGGATTTTATAGCCGTATGGATGATATGAATACATATTTATCTCGCTATCAAACAACAAAAGGATATAAATATGTAAAATCTACTCAAACCAAGTACGATGAAGATGAGGCCTTTACTTATAATATTCGGGCATATGAATTATTAGATTTGTTATGGAATCGACTTCGCAACAGCTACGACGAAGATCAGAATCGTATTATCAATAGTATCACAGCCAATCTGAATCTAAGCGATAAATGGAAATTGAGAGGACGTATAGGAAATGACTATACAAGCCTGCGTATAGAAAACAAACAGCATAATGAATACCCGACAGCATTCGGTTATTCCGGATACTATGGTATTTCGAATGGACAATCTAACTTAATCTATGGAGATGCTTTGTTATCTTACAATACCAAAAATATCCTGAAAGATCTGGATTTGTCAGTAAATGCCGGATTTTCCGGAAAAAGGTCGAATTATACCGAAGCAAAATCCAATACAAACGATGGACTTGTTATTGAAAATTGGTTTAGTTTAACAAACTCATCCGGGAATGTATCTAGTACTTCCAGTATTTCACACGAATCAAATATGGCGGGTTTTGGAACGCTATCATTGAACTATAAATCATGGCTTTACATGGAAATGACTGGACGAAACGAATGGACATCCACACTTCCAAAGAGCAAGAATCCATATTTCTATCCATCCATAAACAGTGGATTCGTATTCACAGATGCATTTCGATTACCAGCATACTTGACCTACGGTAAAGTAAGAGCTTCATGGGGTATAGTGGGTAATCATCCTGAAATGTATCAAGCAAACGTAGCATATAATGTAAGCTCGGTCACAACATCTACAGGCAATGTAATCTACCAATACCCTTCTTCCTCGAAATATGGTAATGACGCAATTTTGCCTGAAAGAAAATATGAAACAGAGGTAGGTTTAGAATTAAAATTTTTACAAAATCGTCTAGGAGTTGATATTTCTTATTATAATAATAAGATCAAGGATCAAATTCTATTCTTGAACTCTCCGGCATCATCAGGAGCGACCAGTCTACTTTCTAATGTTGGAGATTTGACCAATCATGGAATCGAGCTTGCTTTTAATGCAACTCCGGTTAAAATAAAAGACTTTGAATGGAATTCTCGTATCAATGTCGGAGTCAATAAAAACAAATTGTCGAAATTGGCACCTGGTCTTGACGAATTACAAATGTATTCAGGCGATGGTGGTGCAATCGTTATCAAAGCAAATGTTGGAGATGCTCTTGGAGATATATATGTTCATCCAATTGCAACGAATAGTGAAGGAGTTAAAATCGTCAATTCCGATGGTTTATACGAAATAGACAACAGTACCTACAAAAAAGTGGGGAATGTTACACCAAAGTTTGTCGGAGGTTTTTCTAATACTTTCCGCTATAAGAATTTTGCGCTTGACATAATGATTGATTATCGTTTTGGTGGACAAATTATTTCGACTCCAACTCTTTATATGACTGGTGCCGGCATGTATAAAAACACTCTTCAATATCGTGATGCTGAACATGGAGGTATAGCCTACAACATTAACTCAAGTGGAGATAAGGTTGCTGCATCTGGAGGAGCCTACAATGATGGTCTGATTTTAGATGGTGTTTTGGAATCCGGTAGCCAGAATACAAAAGTTATTGATGCAGCCTATTATTATCTTAATTCTTTTGGATGGGGAGCTGGCTCTGGTTATTACAACCAATATGACCATGCTGTATTTGACAATAGCTATATCAAACTCAGAGAAATGTCATTGACTTACCGTTTACCAAAAGAATTGACAAACAAAATGAAATGCCAGAATTTACAGCTTTCTTTGACTGCTCGTAATTTATTCTTTATCTGGAAAACCTTGGATACAATTGATCCTGAAGCTACTGTCGGTTCTAATTGGTTATGGCAAGGTATTGATCAAGGTTCAATGGCAGGAAGTAGAACTTTTGGGGCTACCATACGCGCTTCATTTTAATCTAAACCCTTTAATTTTGAATAGATATGAAACGAAATATATTAAAATTAAGTCTCATTTTTGCGACTTTAACATCTATGCTATCATGCGTGGATAAAATTGACCAAGATTACACAAATCCGGATACATCAACCCAAGGATATATGGGTAACTTATTCACATATATGCTGATGAACAACCGGATACTTCCCAGTTATTGGAATTACGCCACTTTTGTCACAGGAGTAACTGCCAAGTATTCTCAGTTTATCGGAATAGGAATCACATCAAAGATGTATGTACCATCAACGGATTATAATGAAGATCGTTGGGAATCCTATTATACAGGCGGTATTGTTAATCAATACAGGGAAATAGAAAAAACATACAATGGACTAACAACAAGTAAGCAAGCGGAACAAGAAATTTATCTCCAACTTGCGAAAATTGTATACTATGACCAAACGGCTCAAATAGTGGACTTATGGGGAGATATTCCATTTACTGAAGCGGGTTCTCTGAACTCAACAAGCACTTTGACTAAAGCCAAATTTGATGACGCCAAAACAATCTATACAACAATCATCGATGGCTTAAAGACGATCAATACCTATTTAGACACCGTATCTGTATCATCTTCCATATCTACAAGTCTCGCCACTCAGGATATTTTGTTAGGCGGAGATTTATCCCAGTGGAGGAAATATGCAAATTCATTACGTCTTAGATTACTGATGCGCATATCCAATGTAGATGAAAGTTATGCAAAAGAAAAGGTGACAGAAATGTTGAATGATGCAACATCTTATCCTTTAGTAGATTCTAACGATGAGAATATTTTATTGTCTGTCAACGCTAGTAGTAGTAATTTTAATTCCTCTGGATTACAAGCAGGTTTAACGGATGGTGCGACGAGCAATGGCCCAATTGCCCCGGCGTATTTATTGGAGGATGTGATGGTTGCAAATAATGACCCAAGAACTCCTGTTTTCTGGAATAAGAGTAAAAATGGCTACGTTGGATTGCCAGTCGGAAGTACCACTACAACAGCAGAGTCTATGTATAGCAATAACCTGGTTTCTACAATTGACTCTGCAACCTTTGTCATGAACAGAAATGTTCCGGGAGTTATTTTCACCGCAGCAGAAATAAGTTTTCTAAAAGCTGAAGCATACGAACGATGGAGTTTAGGAACTGCTTCCACGGCCTATGAGACCGGGATAAATCAATCTATCGCATTTTATTTTGATTTGAATAGTTCTGCGCAATATTCGGGATATACTGCTACAGCAGAAACATCACCCACTACATCCGCCATTGCGAGCTTCATTGCAAAAAGTGACATTGCATATACCGGAACCACGACTGAGAAGCTAGCCAAAATATATACCCAGAAATGGCTAAACTTCTTTATTTTGCAAGCAGGACAAGCTTGGGCTGAGTACAGAAGGACAGGATATCCGGCACTCACATTTACAAACGATCCATCTTATTCTGATGCATTGCAACCGCCCACTCGGTTGTTGTATCCATCTACAGAGACTAGCTATAATGCAACAAATTATGCTGCCGTTGCATCTAGTGACACTAGAGATACTAAAATATTTTGGGCTAAATAATTTTTTTCTGAAAAATGATTTTACTCCACGGTCGGTAATATTGCTGGCCGTGGAAGAAAATCATCTTTAATTACTTTCTAAGGAATCACCGAGTCCAAATCAAGGATAATGAAACGATTTATTATTTCTTTCCTCATAATTTTGAGTTCAAAGGATAACTTTTGCCAGCAAGTTACTCCTCCGGACAGTATAAAAACGAAGATGCAATGGTTTGCAGATGCCAAGCTTGGAATTTTTATCCATTGGGGGATCTATGCAGTGGATGGAGTTGGCGAATCCTGGAGTTTTCACAACAAACGCATTTCATATCCGGACTATATGTCCCAGCTAAAAGGATTTACGGGTGACAAATACGATCCTCAGGCATGGGCCGATTTAATAAAATATTCAGGAGCCCGCTATGCTGTAATCACCACCAAACACCATGATGGAGTAGCACTTTGGAATACCAAGGCTAACGACCTTAATATTGTAAAAAAGACTCCTTTCGGGAAAGATGCTCTTGCTCCTTTTTTTGCAGCCCTGCGCAAAAACAACATCAAATGCGGAGCATATTTTTCTCTTTTAGACTGGAGTAATGCAAACTATCCGACTTTTTTGAAAGATAGCTCGAGATATACAATTGCGCAAGACCCAGTACGATGGGAGAAATTTCTAAAATTTAATGATTTGCAACTCACTGAAATTATGCAGCAGTTTCATCCCGATTTAATCTGGTTTGATGGCGACTGGGAGCACAATGCACAAGAATGGAAAGCCTCTAAGCTGAGAAACAAGCTTCTTGGTTTTAATTCCAACCTGATCATCAATGGAAGACTGGCCGGTTATGGAGACTATGAAACTCCCGAGCAAAATTTTCCCGTTACCCGACCTCATTTCAACTGGTGGGAATTATGCATGACCACAAACGACAGTTGGGGGTATCAACCCAATGACACGGCATGGAAAACGCCCTATGAAGTAATCAGTATTTTTGTAGATGCTGTCGCCAATGGAGGCAACCTACTGCTGGATATAGGCCCTAAAGCCGACGGCACCATACCACCTGAACAAATACACATCCTGAAAGAATTAGGGGAATGGAATCGAAGAAACGGAGAGGCTGTTTTCGGCACCATAGCGGGATTACCTCTAGGACATTTCTATGGCCCCACAACCTTGTCGAAAGACTCTACCACACTTTACTTATTCCTTCATGGAAAAAATAATGGGCAGATTATGTTGAAAGGCATCCGTAATGCAATAAAAGAAGTGTCGATAGTCGGAAATAATTCTCCGCTGCCCTACAAAATTGTTGGAAAAATATCGTGGAGTCCGATTCCGGGACTCGTCTACATAGATGTTCCGGCTGCATGCAATGATACATATATCACTGTCGTCCGAGTGAAGCTGGATGGCCCCGTACAGTTATATCAAGGAAAAGGAGGGTTATCCGAATAAAGTTTGAATGTTCAATTTCATAGAATAATTTCATGGTAAAATATATCCAATTTATAGTTTCTTGTTTTATACTCTCTTTGTTTTCTGCAAATGCACAGGAAAACAATTTACATCATCAATCATCGACTTATCAATGGCCTTCGGAACCGGAAGTACGCGCGAAATTAGATAAGTGGCAAGATTTGAAATTCGGCATTATCATCCATTGGGGAGTATATTCAATTCCCGGAATTATCGAATCCTGGCAGATTTGTTCCGAGCCTTGGATCGATAGAGACAGTACAAGTGTATATGAAGACTATAAAAAATGGTACTGGGATCTCTATAGAGTATTTAATCCGACCAGATTCAATCCGGAGCAGTGGGCTCAGGTTGCTAAAGATGCAGGGATGCGTTATCTGGTCTTTACGACCAAGCATCATGACGGATTCAGTATGTTCGATACTCACGAATCTGATTATAAAATAACGAACAGCCCCTTTGGTTCGAATCCTCGTGCCGATGTGACAAAATATATTTTCCAGGCCTTCCGGAATAAAGGTTTTATGATTGGAGCTTACTTTTCTAAACCGGATTGGCACTCACAGGATTTCTGGTGGTCTAGAAATGCAACCCCTGACAGGAATGTAAACTACGACATTCGCAAATATCCATGGAAATGGAATCGATTTATAAGATTTACGTATAATCAAATAAGCGAACTAATGCACAACTATGGGGCGATTGATCTCCTGTGGTTAGATGGAGGTTGGGTACGCCCCATCGAAACAGTAACCGAAGAAGTTCGTTCCTGGGGAGCAGCCATTCCGGAATGGAGTCAGGAAGTTGATATTCCATCCATTGCCAAGATGGCTCGTCAGGCCCAACCGGGTATCCTTATTGTCGACCGAACAGTTGCCGGCCCCTATGAAAATTATCAAACGCCCGAACAGGCCATTCCAAAACAAGCGCTGAATCATCCCTGGGAAAGTTGCATCACGTTAGGAAATGCATGGGGATGGGTTCCTGACGATAAGTATAAAACACCTGCACAAGTAATCCATAAACTGATTGAGATAGTAGCTAAAGGAGGGAGTATGCTTTTAGGAGTCGGTCCACGCGCAGATGGGACAATCGAGCCCAAAGAGGTAAAAATACTGGAACAAATCGGAGAATGGATGAAATACAATGGTGAAGCAATTTATGGCACTCGTATAAATACTGTTTATCAGGACGAAAATACATTTTTCACTCAAAGCAAAGACGGAAAAACAAATTACGCCTTGGTACTACTCCCTGAAGGAAAGAAAATTCCTCAAACAGTCGAGTGGTCAAATAATATACCACCCCAAGGGAGTAAAATAAAATTACTATCTTCGGATAGCTATGTCAAATGGAAGCAGAAGGGAAATACAGTAGAAATCATTCTCCCCTCTTCCATTGTTAAAAGTAATTCTTATCCGGCACTCACTTTTGCCTTCGATAAGAAATAGAAAAAATAGTTATCTATAACTATTCTTTCTTTATCACAGTATAAATTCAGCTGCTTAGAAACAGTTTGAAAAAAGAATTAACGAATAGCCCGGACATCTATTCAAGAAAAAGAATATCATATTTTAGTCTGGATAAAGCACATAAATTATGAATAAACGGCTTTTAACCATTTTCTTTATTTCAATAGCAGTAAACAGTTTTATTCTTAAGGCTCAAACAGGAAGTCAGAATGAACCGGTACGCTATGTGGGAGGTGAAATTGCAGATCCTACTGTTCAGGATGGCAAACTCCGTCTGGCTGTTGGGGTTGAAAACCGGCAGGTATTACGTGCGAACCGAACATTTCCCGAACAATCGGATTCTTTTGGCTGGACATATAATCACGCTCCCAACATCTGCTATTGGAATAAGCTTTTTTTCTTGCAATACATTAGCGGGGCTATTGATGAACATATAGCTCCTGTACATACCCTGTTGACCACCTCTACGGATGGGCGACACTGGAAAAAACCGGTAGTTGTTTTCCCGGTATATACACCACCTCCGGGTGTATCCATTCCGGTGGGTTATACTGGTTATATGATGCACCAACGAATGGGTTTCTTCGTTGCTCCGGACGGACGATTACTCGTATCTGGCTTCTATGGACACACCGAACATCCTTTTGGAGCCGGAGGAATAGGGCGTGTTGTGCGCGAAATATACAGGAATGGCTCATTCGGACCGATCTATTTTATCAGATACAGCAGTTATAACAACTGGAACAAAAGCAATACAGCCTATCCGTTCTACACCGATTCAAAAGATTCCGGATTTGTAAAAGCTTGCAATAGTTTATTAACTGATAAATTGATAACCTTGCAATGGTTAGATGAGGATACAGGAAAGAATAATAACTATTTTCCTTTAGGAGCAGCACGTGACAGCCTTGAAGCAACCTCTTTCTTTCATAGAAAAGATGGTAAAGTTGTTTTTCTTTGGAAAAAGTCAATGTGTGCTCTTTCTGATGATGACGGCACAACCATCTCCCATCCCGTAAAATCTCCGACACTGATCATGCCCGGAGGTAAAAACTGGGGGCAACGTACCAAAGACGGACGTTATGCAATGGTTTATAACCCGATTGCGACACAAGAATATCGTTACCCCTTAATTGTTGTAACAGGGGATGATGGAATTATTTTTGACAATATGCTCCTTGTACAGAGCGAAGTTCCTCCTCGTAGATTTTTCGGACGATGGAAGGACTTCGGTCCGAACTATGTTCGAGGCATCGTGGAAGGAAACGGAATCCCTCCAGGAAATGACATGTGGCTCACTTATAGTATGAATAAAGAAGATATATGGATGAGTCGAATACCTCTTTCTATCCGGTACAGTGTGCGGGGAGAGGTTCATGACGATTTCAATACCCTTGAAACCGATGGAGCTATTCCCGATTGGAATATTTATGCACCACAATGGGCACCTGTTAACATAAAGGAATTCCCGAGTGCAAAGAACAAAAGCATTGAACTTTCAGACAGCGATCCTTACGATTATGCCAAAGCTGTACGAATCTTTCAGACAGGAAATCAGGTTACCGTAAAACTGCAAGTTTTTCTTTCTCAAAACGACAATGGAATGCTACGCATCGAGTTGAATGATCGTTTTGGTAATCGTCCGGTGAGACTTTGGTTTGACGAGCAAGGGAAATTTTATGCATTGGATGGAAGTCAAAGTAAAGTTTTACAAAACTATATTCCGGAGAGATGGTACACTATTGAAATAAAAACAGATGCTTCATTGAAAGGACATTTTGATGTCTCTGTCGATGGAAAGGAGCTGCTCAACAATGCACAACTATCTGAAGCGGTGAAATCATTAGAGCGACTGACCATTTACACCGGAGATTACAGGGGTAAACCGGATCGGACAACTCCCAATCAACTCGTCACTCCGCCTCTTCCTGGTGCAGACACACCAACTAAAACGGCTATTTTTTATATTGATAATGTAAATATTATTTCGAAATAATACATCCAACAAAATGAAACGGAATTCAATTTTTCTATTCTTAGCCCTTTTGCCGTTCTTTGTATCGGCTCAAAAAAAGACAACCCCGCCTGTACCTGTTTTCCCTGTTCCAACAGAATCACAGCTAGCATGGCACAACATGGAATTAAATGCTTTTATTCATTTTACCACCAATACATTTACCGACCTGGAATGGGGATTCGGAAATGAAAAAACAGAAGTGTTTAACCCAATAGGAGTGCACGTGGAACAATGGGTCAGTGTATTGAAAGACACAGGATTCAAAGGACTTATTCTGACTTGCAAACACCATGACGGATTTTGCTTATGGCCTTCAAAATATACGGAGCATTCTGTGAAGTATAGCCCTTATAAAAATGGAAAAGGCGACATTGTTAAAGAACTGTCGGATGAATGCCAAAAGCAAAATATTAAATTCGGTGTTTATCTTTCACCTTGGGATCGGAATAGGGCTGATTACGGAAAACCGTCTTATATAGAATATTATCGAAACCAGTTGAAAGAGCTTTTTACTTCATACGGTCCTATATTTGAAATGTGGTTCGACGGAGCTAACGGGGGAAACGGTTTTTATGGCGGTGCCAACGAAACAAGAAATGTAGATAAAAAAACATATTATGACTGGCCTAAGACATTAAATTTAGTTCGGAGCTTGCAACCAAATATCATATTCTTCAGTGATGCCGGCCCTGGTGTACGTTGGTGCGGCAATGAAGAGGGTTTTGTGAACAAAACAAATTGGAACATGATTACTCCGGACACGTTATACGCAGGAAAAAGCGGTATGGAAAAGCTATTGGAAACAGGAGTGGAAGATGGCACTCGATGGATTCCTGCAGAAGCAGATGTTTCGATTCGTCCGGGATGGTTTTATCATGAAAAGGAAGATAGCCTAGTGAAATCACCCCAAAAGCTATTTGATATTTATCTGCAAACAGTAGGACGCGGTTCATTGATGTTATTGAATATTCCTCCTGATAGAAATGGTTGTTTTCAGAAAAATGATGTGGAAGCATTACAGGGGTTCCGAAAGCTACTGAATCAGGCCTTTCACCTTGACTATGCTCCTTCTGCAAAAATCAAAGCGAGCTCATTTAGAGGCAATTCAAAGCTGTATGCGCCATCAAAGCTAATAGATAATAACGCGGACACTTATTGGGCAACCGACGATCAGGTAAAGTCCGGCTCAATAGAGTTGGATTGGACAAAGAATATAGAAATCCGTTATATCGTTTTGAAAGAGTATATCAAGCTGGGGCAACGGGTAAAAACCTTTGATGTGGAAGTGTGGAAGGACGGAGAATGGAAGAAAATTGCTCAGGAAACAACTATTGGGCATAAACGGATTCTTAAAATCGCCCCGGTTAACACCCATAAAATTCGTGTCAACATTACAGATGCACGCTCCTGCCCTGTTATTTCAGCGATAGAAGTCTATTAGATTTAGATAGAAAAGATGAATGAATGAATGAATGAATGATTATACACCCAATCCGGACAAAAATCGAGGAATAATTTCATCCACTCGTCAACAAAAATATATAAATACTGGAAAGAGGGATTATAAAACGAACTAAAATACAGAGATATGCATAAAGACATCAGAACAATCGTATTGCTTGTATTTATCATGCTGAATCAGATGATAACAGCACAGCAAACATATCCTTTTCAAAATCCGTCTCTACCGACAGACCAACGGATCAGCAACTTACTGCAAATGCTCCATTTGGAAGAAAAAATATCCTTACTGGGATACGTTTCTCCCGAAATAACCCGCTTACATATCCCGGCATATAACTGGTGGAATGAATCTCTACATGGATTAGCACGCGCAGGGGAAGCAACTGTTTTTCCTCAAGCGATTGCAATGGCGGCTTCATTCAATTCTCCGCTGCTATATCAAGTTGCATCTGCTATATCAACAGAAGGCCGAGCCAAGTATAATCTGGCGATAGCACAAGACAGACGTTTACAATATATGGGTATCAACTTCTGGACACCCAATATCAATATTTTCCGTGATCCTCGATGGGGGCGCGGACAAGAGACGTATGGCGAAGATCCTTTTTTGACAGCAAGTATGGGAGTCGCTTTTATAAAAGGATTGCAGGGTGATGATCCCCGTTATCTGAAAACAGCAGCTTGTGCAAAACACTTCGCGGCACATAGCGGCCCGGAAGCCTCCAGGCACAGTTTCAATGCCATCGTCGATGAAAAAGATCTTCGGGAGACGTATCTTTATGCTTTTAAAAAATTAGTTGATGCAGGAGTTGAATCCGTCATGTGTGGCTATAACCGCCTCAATGGAGAACCTTGTTGTACCAGCGAAAAACTGATACAGAAAATACTACGGAAGGAATGGGGCTTTACCGGGCAAGTCGTTACCGACTGTTGGGCTTTAGATGACATCTGGCTCAGACACAAAGTAATCCCAACTCGTGTTGAAGTTGCGGCAAAAGCTATTCGCACAGGAATAAACCTCGATTGTGCAAACATTTTGCAAGAAGATGTAATGAAAGCTATCGACATGAAGTTGCTAAGTGCCGAAGCCGTAGACAGTGCTTTATACTATACTTTTAAGACTCAGATGAAATTAGGGATGTTTGATTCGCCGACCTATAATAAATACAACAACTATGGAGCCGACAGTATCAACAATGCCTACCATGTGGAATTGGCTCGAAAAGCTGCCGAACAAACAATGGTTCTTTTAAAAAATGAAAATGGAATTTTACCTTTAAACAAAAACAAGTATGGCTCGTTGTTGGTCACCGGTCAAAACAGTGTATCTTTCGAAGCGCTGATGGGGAATTATCATGGAGTTAGTGGCAATATGGTCACTTTCCTTGAAGGAATTACCAAAGCTGCAGGACCAGCTTGTGCCGTACAGTACGATCAGGGATATGACAACGCAGACACCACTCATTTCGGCGGAATCTGGGCATCTCAATGCTGTGATATCACCGTTGCTGTTTTAGGATTGTCTCCCTTGTTGGAAGGAGAAGAAGGGGATGCCTTTCTGTCAAAATCAAATGGAGATAAAACGACTCTTAGCCTTCCGGAGGCACAAGTCATCTTTATGAAAAAACTACGGGCTGCGCATACCAAACCCATTATTGCTGTTATAAATTCAGGAAGCGCTGTGGATATTTCAGCGATTGAGCCTTATTGCGATGCCATCATTCTCGCGTGGTATCCGGGAGAACAAGGAGGAAATGCCCTGGCCGATATTCTCTTCGGGAATATTTCACCATCAGGACGTTTGCCTGTCACGTTTTATAAGTCGGTCGACGAGCTGCCTGACTTTTCGAATTATTCTATGCAAGGACGTACCTACCGTTATTTCAAAGGCAAATCCGAATATCCTTTTGGATTTGGATTAAGCTACACCACATTTGATTACTCATGGGAGCAACAACCCGCAGAGAAATATACAGAGAAGGATTCTATCCGATTTTCCGTAAGGGTAAAAAATACAGGGAATTTTAATGCTGATGAAGTACTTCAAGCGTATATTGAATATCCGAATATCGGACGCATGCCGTTGAAAGAATTAAAAGCGTTCTCGAAACAAAAAGTCGAAAAAGGAGGAAATACGTTATTCAACTTATCTATCCCGGTTTCAGAGCTCCAGAAATGGGATTTGAAAGCAGGCAAATGGAAACTAAACAAAGGCCAGTATGCACTCTGTATTGGAAAAAACTCAGAGGAATACGTGTTGCAAAAGAAATTTCTGATTAAATAAGTCAAAGATTCGATTACATATTTCCGAATCTTATCCTATTTGCACAATAAAAAATTGAAGATTATGAAAGGAAACCTGATTTATATAAAATCAGGCATACCAATGATTTAAAAATCAAGCGAGTCCATATCACCTAACAGTAAAAATTAAATCGTATGAAATGTAGAAAAATGTGGAGTCTGATGCTGAGCTTAATCCTTATAGCGGGTTATGTGCACGCTCAATCAACCAAAACTGAAATTAACATTATTCCGAAACCGAATCAAATCACAATCGACAAAGGTTATTTCCTCTTTAAAACAGGTATGACCGTGAGTGCGACACCTGGCTCAAGAGCCGGAAGCTTATTGGTTGATAAGTTAAAAACTGCGGCGGGTATCCATCTGAAAACTTCGACAAACAACAAAGCAGACATTTTATTTAAAATTAAAAATAATCCGGCTTTAGGTATAGAAGGCTATCATTTACAAGTTTCCTCCCAGCAGATAAAAATAGAAGCATCTACAGAAAACGGGCTTTATTATGGAGTACAATCGCTATTGCAACTCTTGCCTCCACAAATCGAAAGTCCACAAATAACAAGCGCAAACTGGCAAGTTCCTTGTGTAAACATCAGTGATGCACCTCGTTTTTCTTATCGGGGAGTAATGCTCGATTGCAGCAGGCATTTCTCTACTGTAGAGGAAATCAAAAAAGTACTGGATGTCTTAGCTACCTATAAAATCAACAAATTTCATTGGCACTTAACCGATGACCAAGGATGGCGTATCGAAATCAAACGCTATCCGAAACTTACCGAAATAGGTTCTGTCAGAATGGAAAACGGTAAACCTTACGGAGGATTTTATACACAAGAGCAGGTAAAGAATATTATTCAATATGCAAAAGACAGAAATATTGAGATAATCCCCGAAATAGAAATGCCTGGACACGGACTTGCAGCTCTGTCTGCATATCCCCAATATTCCTGTACGGGAGGCCCTTTCAAGCCTCGTATCATCTGGGGAGTAGAAGACGATGTTTTCTGTGCGGGAAACGATTCTACCTATCAATTCTTACAAAATATTTTAGATGAAGTGTGCGCCTTATTTCCATCCAAATATGTTCATGTAGGAGGAGATGAATGTCCGAAAATTCGTTGGGAACAATGTCCGAAATGTCAGAGTGTAATGAAAGCCAACGGATTAAAAAATGAGATGGAATTACAAAGCTATTTTACCAAGAAAATGGAAAAATATCTGGAATCGAAGGGAAAACGTCTTTTTGGTTGGGACGAGATTCTGGAAGGAGGAATTGCACCATCTGCCACAATCATGTCATGGAGAGGAGAGCAAGGTGGAATTGAAGCAGCCAATTCAGGACATGATGTGGTAATGACTCCCGGAGGATATCTGTATTTAGACCATTATCAAGGCGATCTACTCTGTGAAAAAGTAAAAATTGGTGGTCTATCCACCTTGCAGAAGGTATACAGCTATGATCCCATTCCGAAAGCTATCGCTTCCGATAAAGCTCATCATGTTTTAGGATTGCAGGGAAATCTTTGGCAAGAATACATGTTTGAACCGAATCAGATCGAATTTCAGCTATTTCCAAGGGTAACAGCTATCGCAGAGGTGGGATGGACTAATTCCCAAAACAAGAATGAGGCCAACTTTATCTCGCGTATCGACGACCATCAAGTTCGCTGGGATTATCGAAATTTGAATTATTATATTCCCATGCCTGAAGGTAATACGAACTACATTCATTTTACAGATAAAGTGACTCTGCCGTTTTCGACCAATCGCCCCGTGAAAATAGTGTATACGCTGGATGGCTCTGACCCTACTGGTACATCGGCGAGTTATGCAACACCATTGATTATCGATCGTTCGGTCACTCTAAAACTTAGAAGTGTATTGCCACAGGGAAAACTGAGCCCAGTGCGGACAATAGAACTGACTCAAACCTCACCCTACCGGGGATTGACCCAGATAGAAGATTTGAAAAAGGGGATGAGGATGCGTTATATCAAGGATGGAGACTTTACATCACCCGAACAATTGGAATCCATCACGGAGTGGAAAGATACGATAGTGACAAGCATTAACGATTTCTTCAAATTAAAGAACAAAGAACAAACCGGTGGTGCCGCCACGCTGGATGGGTATATTTATGTGGAGAAAGATGGGAATTATATCCTTCATTGTCTGGCGGATCAATTTTATCTTAATGGAAAACAATTGATCACCAATGATAAAATGAAAAAAAATGCTCAATCAGATATCACCGTTCCGTTGACAGCAGGCTATTATCCGATAAGAATTGTGTTCCTCAACAGAATGTACCAGGGAGTAGTATCTCAGTGGATGGATGCTCGTCCAACCCTTCGAACGATTGATAATACAAACATGGACAATCCGACTAACGTATATTATAAGTAAAGCAAATATCGAAATATTCTCAGCGAATCGATAAGTTTATCAAGACAATTATTATTAAAAATCAATATAGTTATTTATCTCATTATAGCTAGTATATCTTATTTTTTATATCTTTGAGTCAGCAAAAAAATTATTTTAACTTGCATATACGATTCAAAGTATAACAAAACGACAATAGTTTTAGATAAGATAATACTGCATATACTAATTTGTATTTTTTTCAATATATTAACTTAGTGATTACGGAAGAATATTAGTCATATATATATTAATACATTTTAAGTAAACATAAAAACGGACATGAAAACAGACTTAAGTTCACAAATCGTATTGGAACGAATACCAGGTAAGTTCTATCGTCCTAAGGATGCCTTAGAACAAACTGCACTAACTCGCTTTGAAAAAATCATTACTAAGATTTACGAATCAGCGAAGGAAGGTTCAGTCGTAATTGCCAGAGAAATAGCAGGTGAGATCCGCAAAAAGCAGGATGAAGGTAAAAGTTTTGTTATGGCTGTGACAGGAGGCCATTCTCCAAGGACTATTTTTGAAGAATTGGTCAGAATGCATAAGGAGGAGAAGCTGAGCTTCAAAAATGTTGTTTTATTTGATGTCTACGAATTTTATCCTCTAAATTCAAAATCCTCAAGCAATCTTAAAGTTTTAAAAGATTTATTGCTGAATCACATCGATATCGATCTCAACAATGTCTATTCTCCTGATGGAACAATGCCCAAAGATGAGATTATCACGTTTTGCAAATCCTACGAAGAACGGATTAGAAGCATGGGTGGATTAGATTATGTCTTGCTTGGATTAGGTCGCAGCGGGACCATCGGACTCAATGTTCCGGGGTCAAGCCTTAACTCCACAACACGTCTTGTCATGCTCGATATCCAATCCAGAAAGGAAGCAGTCAATACCTTCAGCTCGATAGAAAAAGTCCCTGAAAGCGCCATTACAATGGGTATTTCCACCATCATGAGTGCAAAAAAAATTACACTCGCAGCTTGGGGAGAAGATAAATCTCAGGTACTGAAAGAGATGGTCGAAGGAAAAGTAAATGATGCACTGCCTGCTACCAATCTGCAAAGCCACCCGAATGTCCAGATTGTTACCAACCTTAGTGCAGCAGGTGATCTGACTCGTTTGAGCGAACCTTGGTTAGTCACAAGTTGCGACTGGACAGACAAATTAATCCGTAGGGCTATTGTTTGGCTGTGTTTCCGGGTAGATAAACCGATATTAAAACTAACCAACAAGGATTATCAGGAAAACGGATTAGGAGAACTGCTTTCCAAATTCGGTTCTGCATACGATGTTAATATCAAAATATTCAATGATTTGCAACATACCATCACCGGATGGCCCGGAGGCAAACCCAATGCAGACGATACCAATCGTCCGGAAAGAGCCCTACCCTATCCGAAACGCGTGGTCATTTTCAGCCCACACCCCGACGATGATGTAATATCCATGGGAGGAACTTTCCAGCGACTTGTCAACCAGAAGCATGACGTACATGTAGCTTATCAGACCTCGGGAAATATAGCTGTGGGAGACGAAGAAGTGATCCGATATGTTTCACTGATGGAGAATGTCAGACAGCATTACGAGCCGAATAATCAGGTTCTGAAAGAGGAACTCGCTAAAGCATTGGACTATCTGATAAACAAAGAAAAGAAAGAAGACGAAGCCGAGTTGAAGGAAATACTTTTCATCAAAGGACGTATTCGTCGGGAAGAAGCTATTTCTGCGAGTCGATTTATTGGGTTACGGGATGATCAAATTGCCTTTCTGGATTTGCCATTCTACGAAACAGGAAAAATAAAGAAAAACCCGATCAGTCAGGCCGACGTGGATATTATCAAGAAATACCTTCAAAATATTCAACCTCACGAAGTGTTTGTTGCAGGAGACCTTGCCGACCCACACGGAACACACAAAGTCTGTCTGGACGCGATTCTCGCAGCTGTGGACGAATTGAAAGAGGCAAAAACAGAATGGCTTGACGACTGCCGCTTCTGGATGTATCGCGGAGCATGGCAAGAATGGGGAATCGACCACATAGAAATGGCCGTTCCTATTTCTCCCGAAGAGTTACGTCAGAAAAGGTTATCTATTCTAAGACACCAATCTCAAATGGAAAGCGCGCCTTTTCTGGGTGACGATGAAAGATTATTCTGGCAACGCTCAGAGGATAGAAACAAAGCAACAGCTGAACTATACAGGCAACTCGGATTAGCTTCTTACGAAGCTATTGAGGCATTCGTTGAATACAAGCCACTCTAAAAACAATACAAGCAGTTGCGGAAGTTCTGCAACTGCTTGCTTAATATGAAATAAACATGAGACTAATCATTCAAAAAGATTATGACAGCCTGTCCAAATGGGCGGCAGAGTATATTATCAAGAAAATAAACGAATCTGAAAAACCTCTTGTTCTGGGATTACCTACCGGTTCCAGTCCCCTTGGTGTTTACAAGAAACTGATTGAAGCCTACCGGGAGGGTAAAGTCTCTTTCTCCGGAATCACAACATTTAATATGGATGAATATGTGGGTCTCCCCGAAGAGCATCCTGAAAGTTATCATTCATTTATGTGGAAGAACTTTTTCAGCCAGATAGACATCAATCCAAAGAATGTAAATATTTTGAATGGGAATGCTCCCGACTTAGATAAGGAATGCGAAGCATACGAACAAAAAATTCGTCATTCGGGAGGCATTGATTTGTTCCTGGGTGGTGTCGGGGTTGACGGACACATCGCCTTCAACGAACCCGGTTCGTCATTATCGTCCCGTACCCGTTTGAAAACATTGACAACAGAGACCCGACTTGTCAACTCAAGATTCTTTGACAACGACATCAATCAGGTTCCTTCACAATCCCTCACCGTTGGTGTAGGCACGATTACAGATGCAAAAGAAGTGCTGATCATTGCCAATGGGGCAAACAAGGCGAAAGCCCTGGCTCAGGCTGTAGAAGGTTCCATCAATCAGATGTGGACGATTACCGCGTTGCAGCTACATCCGGCAAGCATTATCGTATGTGATGAGGATGCGACAGCGGAACTCAAAGTCGGAACTTACAAATATTTCAAAGATATAGAAGGAATAAAATAAGTATTTGAGACATATAGCTCAAAAAAGCAGAGAGTTTTTCGCAAATAAACTTTCTGCTTTTTTTGTTCAGGCAACATCTTGTTCTCAATCATATACAGATAAATAAGGAGTAAGCATACCCGAATACGAGAATACCCGGTGAAATGAAGTGATTTCATGTTCGAGTAAAAAATATACTGTCCGCACGTCATCAGAAAAGGAGCTAAGAGTAAGCCTAAAAGCGGTTGTAAGATAACCCGATTCTATGCACTGCCAGAAACAAGGGATTTAGCTTTTAGGATGCTTACCTTACTCCACCAAGTTAGCTGTCATGCACAGCAAAAAAAGCCGGAGATTTCGTTCTGAAATACCTCCGGCCCTTTTATGAATAACTTTAGAATCAGATAAACTCTTATATACTAAAGCTTATCAATACAATCTCTAATTAATAATTTTTTATCATTAAAGGATTTGTATCAGTTTCATCTTTTGGTATTTCATAACACCAACCATCTTCGCTTTGAGTTTTTGTCAAGAAACCGCAGAAACTAATATCAAAGTTTGAACCACTCCGATTTATCGGTAAATTTAAACGTTTTAAGTCAAACCATCTAAAACCTTCTCCCCAAAGTTCAACACGCCTATGTGACATCACCTCATCAGCTAACGCCGATCCTGTATTTCCGCTATCTACATAACTCGGATCACGCTGAGCAACAAAAGCTAGAAAATATTTTTTAGCCAATGTATTTTCATTAGCCCGTGCATACGCTTCCGCAGCAATCAAATACAATTCAGAAAGTCGCATAAAAGCAACATCTCCGACAGCATTCGAAGTAGAGCGTGCTGTATATTTCCGATTCTGATATTTAGCCTTAACATAGCTCGTTGTGGGCACACTCAGTTTGCCGGTCGGATCCCACCATGTTCTGCGGATATCGGTAGAAGACATCAGGTCGTAAGTTGATTGACTTATACATTTAGTTCCCTGACGGATTGCTGTTGAATTGAAGTTCCAGGAAAGGTATGCATAGAATGAGTAAAAATAGACAGTCTGATCATCCTGAGTAAGAGCTGCATATAGTGCCTCTTTTGTATCGGAGGTAATGTCTGCAAAAAGGCTGGTAGAAGGAGCAGTAGCAGCTTGGGCATATGTCATCATGCTATATCCTTCATTCTCGGCCAGATTAATTGCTTTTACAGCATAATCTCCAGCATTCTTATAGTCCTGTTGAGTTAAAGCTACTCTAGCTTTAAGTCCCCAGGCTACTTTCTCTGTATAGTGATTTACTTCTGCAGAATATCCACTCAATAAAGGAATTGCCTGAGTCAAATCAGCATTGATTTTTGTATAGACTTCTTCAACTGTGTTGCGAGCAACATTCTCCGTAGAAGCACTTTCTTTATAAGGCACCCCAAGCTGAGTATTTGTTACTCCATTTACATAAGCCTTAGCGTAATACTGTACCAATTGGAAATGAGACCATGCACGAATACAAAGACATTCTCCCTTAATACGTTTAGCCAGAGTAGCATCTGAAGCATTAGTTGTATCTACAGTTGCCAGAGCTTCCAATATTTTATTGGCATTTAGGATAAATTTATAATATGTTTCCCATATACCTGTATTATAATCACTTGTAGCATTGGCATTTACAGACCAGTTTAGATTTATTTTATACCAGCTATTAGTAGTCCAAGTCATATCATCAGCCTGAGCATCTCTGGCGATCATAAAACCAGGTTCTCCTCCCAAAGACTGAAGTGATAAATCCTGAGACACCATTTTTCGGTGAATCCCGTTCAATGCAATATACAAAGAGCTTACACTACTGGAGACAGTAGCATCAGATATTGCGTCTGTAGGAGTAGTTTCCAAATAACTATCGGAGCAACTCGTTGCAAATAACGAAACAACAAGAGCCAAACATAATATATAATGATTTGCTAATTTCATAATGTTCAATTTTTACAGATTAAAAAGAAAGATTTAACCCAAAAGTAACAGATCTTGCAGGCAAGTATTCATTATAAGTAACACCCGAATAATTAGCCTGAGGATTCAATCCTTGACGAGCCTTTAGCATTCCCAAGTTCTCAGCAGTCATACTAACCCTTACATTCTTAATCTGAATACTTTTTAATAGAGAAGCCGGTAAATTATAACCGATGCTTAGATTTCTAAAGTTCAGGTAATCTCCACTCACCAGCCATCTTGAAGATGCCGCTCCAATATTTGTTGCATGAGTGGCATTAGCATCTAAACGAGGGACATCTGTGACATCACCAGCTTGTTTCCATGCTTTTTTCACATCCGTATGCATTGCAGAACCATAGCTGGAGGTACTCATCAATGATGCATAAGTTGAGTCATAAATTTTAGCACCCAGAGAATAAGAGAATAAAGCGGATAAATCAAAGCCTTTGTAACTTACAGCGAAATTAAATCCACCATACGCTTTGGGTATAGAAGAGCCCGAGAAATCATACTTAGCATAAGAATAAGAATTGGTCAACGCTTCTCCATTTGGTCCGGTAACCAATGTGTTTTGGATCGCGGTAGTTAAAGTTCCTGCAGTTTCATTATAAGCATCTGTATCTAAATAATATAACCCATTACCGGTTGAACTATCCACCCCATACCATTGTCTCAACCAATATTCGTAACGAGAATGTCCTTCCATCAATTTTTTCGTACCGCTGATAATCCCATTTTCTCTGTTTTCATCAGGTAGTTTTGTGATTTTATTCTTTAAGAGAGTCATATTTGCTCCGATGGAAGCAGACCAATCTTTATTTTTCAAGAGATTATAATTAAGCTCAATTTCAACCCCATAGTTTTTGACACGTCCAACATTCTTGGTCATTGAAGAAACACCTGTCGAAAGAGGCATAGACACATCAAATAATAAATTTCTTGACGATTTTTCAAAATATTCTACACTACCGGATAATTTTCTAAAGAAAGAGAATTCGACTCCACCATCTTTTGTAACCTGCGTTTCCCATTTCAGATCAGAGTTTGCCATTGAACTAAAATAAACACCGGATTCAGAACCATTATTGACACCAAGGTTGTATCTTGTCTGATAAGCATAATAGTCAGGATCGCCTGAAACGTTATAAACATAGTCATTTCCGGTTTCTCCGTAAGAAGCTTTCAATTTTAGATTATCAATCCATTGAACATCTTTTAAGAATTTCTCCTGATTGATTCTCCATGACATTCCGAATGCCCAGAACGTTCCCCATCGGGTATCTGAGGAAAAGCGTGACGTTCCATCTTTTCTCCCAGAGACAGACAAGTAATACTTATTATCAAAATCATAATTTAAACGGCCTAAATACCCTTCTTTTGTATAATTATCTGTATATGAGTTTACACTGCTTATTGTAGTAAAATTACTAAATTCGTATATCCCCGAAAAAGTCTCACCAAGCTTCATTGAATACAGATAATTATATTCATACTTATTACTTTCATGCCCCAGAAGTAAATCAAAATTATTTACTCCGAATTTTCTATTGTAGGAGAATAACTGATTTAATGTCTGACTTGTGCTACGGGTCGAAGCGATTGCCAAACGACCAGGGCCAGCCTGTCCATCACCCACTTTGGGATTTTCGTACACTTTACTTCTAAAGTCACTTATGTCGATGCCATAGTTTACCGTGATGTTCAATCCAGCCAGCGGAGTTATTGTAAAATATGTACGGGCATTGGTATTGTTACGTCTGTATTGGCGATCATTCAACAATGTTTCAACCAATGCATCACGTCCGGCATCAGAAAGTCTGGTTCCGTCATAATCATATACATATTCCGATGGATTGGTGGTAGCAACTCCTGCCGAGTTTAAGTAATCACCGGTAGACAGATCATGTTTGTGAATTGGATATATAGGAGCCATAAACCTGACAAAACGAGACAAATTTGAATAAGCGCCGGAATTGTCGGAATCCGCGGTTGAATAATTAGATGTAATACGGCCCAAATTAAGGTTTAATCCGGACTTAAACCATTTAACCGGATAAATATTATAATTAATTCGGCCTGAATACCTGACATATCCGGTTTTAAGCATGTAGCCTTCATCGTTGAGATAACCAACAGAAGCATAAGTATCACTCTTGTCTGTCTTTGTATTGTAACTCAAATTATATTCTTGTCTATACCCTGTTTTGTAAGCTGCCTTTTCCCAGTCCAGGTCATCTCCCCATTTTAATGCAGTAGCACTTGCATTCAATGTACCGTCCGTTCCAACAATAGCATCATTGGCAACTCCTGAATAGGGGTTATATTTCAAAACATCATATATTCCATTACTTCCCGTAGAAGATTTTATTCCTGAAGCTAGTGTCGCAGCAGTAGTCGCATCCTTACCTGCTGTTATGTACGAATTCTTCAACATCTCCCACTGCAAAGGATAATACTCATACGCATTCACTCTATCGTAATCTTTATAAGCACGGGTTGACCAACCTTGAGTAATTGATAAATTGACACCAGCAGTACTGCTACCTTTTTTAGTTGTAATCAATAAAACCCCGTTACCGGCACTAGAGCCATATAATGCAGTAGCAACCCCATCTTTCAAGATTGAGATAGATTCAATATCTGACGGATTAATATCAGAAAGGCGACCATTAAAAATCGCTCCATCTACTACATAAATAGGTGAATTCGATGCATTAACCGAACCAAAACCTCTGATACGAATTGTAGCATCGCTACCTGGTTGCCCGGCAGCAGAAGTAATTTGAACACCAGAAGCATTACCTTCAAGCGCTGAAGAAGCTGTTGTCAGTGTTCTTTTTTCTAAATCTTTAGTTGACAAAGAACTAGCAGAGCCGGTAAAGGCGCTTCTCTTCGTTGTTCCATAGGCGACAACAATAACCTCGTCTAGTGCCTTGTTCTCATTTTCCAGAATAACTTTTTGTTGATCCTCAGCAGCAACCTCTTTTGTCGTTGAGCCGATAAGAGAAATTACCAAGATTTTGCCACTCTGTGGCACACTAATCAAATAACGACCATTTACATCCGTAGACGTTCCAATAGTAGTTCCTTTTACAACAACCGAAGCCCCAACAACAGGTTGCCCGTTTTCATCAACAACAACACCGGTACTTCTCTTGCTTTGAGCATACAATAGCCCACAACTCAAGATCATTCCCGATAGAAAAAGTGAAATTTTTCTTTTCATAAATACAACCCAGTTTGTTTAACAATTTTAATTATATAAATCCATAAATTATGATTCACAGAGAGGGGGGAGAGAGGGAGGGTATTAAGTCTATTTTACTTAATCACATATAAACTACGCACAATACATTACATCACTTTGATTAACATCTTTAATTTCAAAACCCTATTTCACTCACACTACTAACAATAAGCCAATAATGGCTACAAACATAAAATAATACTATTTCACATTATAAAAAATTTTCTGCTCAAATAGAAAGGATAGTCCCAAGTCGGGGATAAACAACCTAAACACCTATTTCAGTTACAAATATAAATGTTTTTTTGATATATAAAAACATTTAGACACATAATATTAAAATAAATGCACATAACGACAACACTCATTATTATACACCTCACAAAAATAACAAACACTTTTTATTACAATATATTAAAAGACAAAGCATTAATAGATAGCAAGAGTCAAAAATAATAATTAAATTATATTTACGATCACATACATAAATTTTATTTATTTTATCACTCATATCAGCTTAAGATTGAAGATTCCTGATAGACAATAATGCTATTGAAAATGCCATACGTACGATTGTTGGGACGTAAAAATTACCTCTTCTCGGCAAATGATAAGGGAACGGAAGGCAATTGCTGTAATCGGTAACTTTGAATCATCAAGAATCGGAAAAGTAAAATCGACAAG
>JASGFJ010000030.1:0-59982 GCA_047605645.1 Dysgonamonadaceae bacterium
AGAAACTCCGAAAAAATCTGAAACGACTCCGAATGTTTGCTTAGCTTTTGAAAGTGGCTTACAAAGTAATGGGAATATTTTGTTTACAATACGTACGTCACCGAATGGCTACTAAGCAACATCCGATATGCTGCTTGTTGTATTATCCCGGTGCTTATGTTGAAAATTGAATTCTTCTCCAATAGCACCCGAGCCCGACTTCCGGGACATTTTATCGCTGAATCTAATGCAGTCTTCGGTAGCTTAATGAAATATAAGTTTTATATGGCTACATCTTCTCATGGCATTTATTTGCAGAATTCTACAAACAGACACACTTGCAGCTATATTTGTAAGTAATTCGGGATAAATAGTTCTGTAAAATTAGTTTTATTACTTAATCTTCTATATTTTTTATTTTCAATATGCTACAGATGTTGTATACTGGCAACTAATTATGAACATTTTACTTACCCGGTTGCCGGATGAAAGAGGTGCTTTATTTTGTCTTCAAAATATAGTCGTCCAGCCATTGAAAGACATGATTTATCCATAAGTCTTTTGTTGTGCTGTTGTTCATTCCGAAGCCATGTCCTCCTTTAGGGTATATGAGTAGTTGCGAAGGCACTTTGTGCCGGGTTAAGGCTTCGTAATAATAAAGCGAATTTTTTACATTCACAGCGCCATCGTCTTGTGCGTGTACAAGAAAGGCCGAGGGCGTTTGCGGACCTACATTTTGTTCATTCGAAGCCCAGTGTACCCATTCTTTTCGGGCTTCTTTTCCGAGCAGATTATCTTTCGATCCCTGATGAGTTAATGTATCTTCCATGCTGATAACCGGATAAATAAGTATGGAGAAATCGGGACGTACACTTACTCCGTGAGTATTTATTTGGGGGTGTGCGTACTGGTTGCTTGCCAATGCCGCCAGATGACCTCCGGCCGAAAATCCCATAATTCCGATTTTATTCACATCTACATTCCATTTGTCTGCATTTTCCTTAATCAAAAGAAATGCTTGCTGAGCATCCTGCAAAGGGCCGATGCTTCTGTCTTTCATTGTTTGGCTGTCAGGCAAGCGATATTTCAACACAAAGGCGTTAATCCCGTGTTTGCTAAATTCTTCGGCCACTCTAAATCCTTCCTTGACAATAGATAGTCCGGCATAGCCTCCTCCCGGGCAGATGACTACAGCCGGCGATTTTTCTTTCTTATTTACAGACGGAAAATAGGTGAGAGTCGGAATCGTGACATCTGATACCCATTTGTCGCCTCCGGGGCGGTCTACCCATTTTTCTTTATCTGCTATGGGTTTTGAATTTGGAATTTCTTTATTGTAGAGTTGAATGACTGTTTGTGCATTCATTCCGGTACAAGCCAGAAAACTGATTGCCATGATAAAAAGCTTTTTGAAAGACATTCGGATCCGTTTTAAGTGAATTTTAAAAATGTATTTTGCAAAGATAGAAATAATACTCCACACAGCTTTTTAGAAAAAGAATAAATGCTATCTCAAGTGTTTCAGGACAAAGTTCGAGGGATTATATTTAACTTTGTATAAGTTTTTGAGGAATTTTTCGTTAGATAGTTATTGAAGAAGTAAAAATTCCTCATTCACTCTTAAACGAAAAACAAATATATGCTTTATTTCAGGCATTCGGTTGCTTTCATATTCCTGGCATGCTCTTTTCTGACTTTGTCTGCTCAGAACAGTGAAAGTGCCTATAAGTTTCTCCGCTTTCCATCTTCCGCAAGGGTAAATGCCTTGGGCGGCAATAATGTTTCACTCGTGGAGAATGATGTCTCGCTGGTGTTTCAGAACCCGTCACTGCTTGGGACGGAGATGGATCAGAATATCAATGTGAATTACCTCTCATACGTGGCAGATATCGCATTTGGTAGTGCGGTGTATGCTAAAACGCTGTCGCCCATCAGTGCAGTTGCTTTTGGAGCTAATTTTGTAAAATATGGAAATTTCCAGGGAATGGATGAAGACGAAATGTCTACGGGAAGTTTCGATGCTAAAGATATTGCTGTTAATGCTATTTATAGTCGTGATCTGACCAGCAGATTGCGTGGAGGTATTACCGCAAAAGCCCTTTTCTCCAATTACGAACAGTATTCGTCTTCGGCTATTGGCTTTGATGTCGGACTAAGTTATTTTATAGAGCAGTCTGATTTTACACTGGCGGTAGTTGCCAAAAATATTGGTGCACAATTGTCTTCCTATACAGATAATCGTCTGGCTTTGCCCTGGGATTTACAAATCGGAGTGACCCGCAAGCTTTCTCATGCTCCAATTCGTATTTCTCTTACCGGACAATATCTGAATCAATGGAATTTTGATCGAATCAACAGTGCGAATGAAATTACCGATGAAAATGACAAATTTATTCCTACATTATTTAAACATCTTGTGTTAGGGGTGGAATTACTCCCTTCTAACAATTTTTGGGTAGGATTCGGTTATAATCCGAAGATTCATTCCGACCTGAAGTTGCAAAATGGAAATAAATGGGGTGGTTTTAATTTGGGTGCCGGTATCAGGGCCAAAAAAGTAAGTATTGGAGCGGCGATCGCCCAATATTCGACTTCCGCAACATCCTACCAGCTGAGCTTTACAATGGATTTATCGAGATAGGCCGGATGAAAATACAAAATTTATTTACGAACATTTCCTAAATACGAAATGTTCAATCTTTAGTGAAAGCAGAAGTTACTTATATTTAGCATATTCCGTTCTGTTATCATGGGGCTTTTCTATGGTAACAGATTCTTTTTATATATAATCGATAAACATAGACGTGAAAAAGATTGTTATTGCAATTGATGGGTTTTCCTCCTGTGGAAAAAGTACGATGGCTAAAGATTTGGCCCGTGAAATTGGATATATTTATATCGACAGTGGAGCAATGTATAGGGCTGTAACCTATTATGCCATTGAACATGGTTTTTTTAAAGAAGGAAAATTGAATGTTGAAAAGCTTCAGGAGGCTATGCCTGATATTCATATCTCTTTTCATTACAATGAGATGACAGGTAAGCCGGATACGCTTCTTAACGGAGAAAATGTGGAATCTGTCATTCGCAGCATGGATGTTGCTTCCAAAGTGAGTGAAGTCAGTGCATTAAAATTTGTGCGTGAGGCTATGGTGATGTTACAGCAGAAAATGGGAGAGGAAAAAGGAATTGTGATGGACGGAAGAGATATCGGAACTGTTGTCTTTCCCAATGCGGAACTGAAAGTTTTTGTGACAGCCCGTCCCGAAATACGTGCAGACAGACGCTTGATAGAGCTTCGGCAGAAAGGAGATTCAAAAACATCGTTTGAAGACGTGTTGACAAATGTAAAGCAGAGAGATTATGCAGATCAGAACAGGGCAGAGAGTCCGTTGCGTCAGGCTCAGGATGCTCGGATACTGGATAATTCAGATATAACAATAGAACAACAGCGCGAAATACTGTTGGACATGTTCACTAAAACAATAAATAAACAATGAGTTTAATTGAGATAGATTCAAAATCCGGATTTTGCTTTGGGGTTGTCAATGCCATAAAGAAGGCTGAGGAAGAGCTTGCAAAAGGCGAAACGCTCTATTGCCTTGGGGATATTGTTCACAACAACGTCGAAGTGGAACGTTTGGCCAAGATGGGATTGATTACGATTAATCACGAAGAGTTTGCAAAACTCTCCAACGCCAAAGTGCTTCTACGCGCACACGGTGAGCCTCCTTCCACTTACGAAACGGCAAAAAAAAACAATATTATTATTATTGATGCTTCTTGCCCGGTCGTCCTTCGTTTGCAAAAGCGAATTAAAACCAAATATGAAGTGGAGGTTCAGAATGTAAGTGATGCACAAGTCGTCATCTATGGGAAAATAGGGCATGCCGAAGTCAACGGACTGATGGGACAGACCAATTCGGAGGCTATTATTATAGAGAAAAAAGATGATTTGGAAAAATTGGATTTTACCCGCAATATCTGTTTGTTTTCCCAGACGACGAAACCTCTCGATGGCTTTCAGGAAATCATCAATCTGATTCAATCCCGAATGATAGGAGATGCTCAGTTTGAATATTTCGACACCATTTGCCGTCAGGTATCCAACCGGATTCCAAATATCAAGGAGTTTGCATCGACTCACGATTTAATCTTTTTTGTCGCAGGAGAAAAAAGTTCAAACGGGAAAGTCCTTTTTGCCGAATCGAAGAAATTCAATGCGAACAGCTATTTTATAACGACTCCTGCCGATATCGATCCTTCTGTCTTGAAAGAAGGCCTCACCATTGGTATTTGCGGTGCCACTTCTACACCTATGTGGCAAATGGAGGAGGTGAAAGAGTATATCGACAAATTAAAAAGCAAAGCATCATACACTGTTTGAGTTTGATGGATTAAATTTTTAATAACCTTTTATTTTATTGCCTGTAAGTCTTATTTTATTTTTAACTTTGTGATAGAATTGTTCTATCGAAATCATCGTTATTAATTATCTTGGGAGAAAAGGACACGAGAGATTATTAATAAGTAAAAATAAGTAGGATTTATTATGTCGATTAAATGTATTGGTGTACTGACTTCTGGTGGTGATGCTCCGGGAATGAATGCCGCAATCCGTGCAGTGACTCGCTCCGCCATCTACTGCGGTATGAAAGTAAAAGGTATCATGCGCGGTTACAGAGGTCTCATTTTTGATGAGATTGTTGACTTTACAAGCAGTAGTGTAAGTAATATTATTCAGCAGGGAGGAACTGTTCTGAAAACGGCTCGCTGTATGGAATTTATGACTTCTGAAGGACGAAAAGTCGCCTATGAGGCTTTAATGCGTGAAGGTATTGATGCATTGGTGGTGATTGGTGGTGATGGCTCATTGACCGGTGCCCGCATTTTTGCTCAGGAATACAATTACCCGATTGTGGGACTTCCGGGTACTATTGACAATGACCTGTATGGAACGGACATGACCATTGGTTATGATACCGCTTTGAATACGATCATGGAGGCAGTGGATAAGATCAGAGATACGGCATCTTCCCACGAACGCTTGTTCTTCATCGAAGTAATGGGCCGTGAATGTGGAATTCTGGCTTTGAACGGAGCAATAGCTTCCGGCGCAGAAGCAGCCATTATCCCTGAAAAAGCTTACGAAAAAGACCAGTTGGAAGATTTGATATCCAATGGGTTTCGAAAATCAAAAAACAGTAGCTTAGTGCTTGTTGCCGAAAGTGAGGCCACGGGTGGTGCTATGGCAATGGCTGAACGTGTGAAAACAGAATTTCCTCAATATGATGTTCGTGTCAGTATTCTAGGACACGTGCAACGCGGAGGTTCTCCTTCTGCTAACGACCGTATTTTGGCAAGCCGTATGGGAGCTGCTGCTATTGATGCTTTGAATGATGACCAACGGAATGTGATGATTGGAATTGTAAATGATGAAATCGTTTATGTTCCTTTTGCGAAAGCGATTAAAAAGAATAAACCCATCAATGAGTCATTATTGAATGTCTTGAGAATCCTTTCAACATAATTCTGAATAAATAGTATAAATATAGAAAGTGCTGTCTGATGAAAATCGAGCAGCACTTTTTATATTTATCCATACAGGGCGTTATTTACCTGGCAGTATCTGTAATGTGATTCCAAATTTTTTTTGATTGTCCATGAGCTGTGTTTTTGTCCCATTCGTTTCACGTATATGCTCGATAGCACTTATTTTCAGCAGGCTCATAGAGGTATATACTTACCGCGAGTAGGGGATTTATTGATTTTATCACTAGTGCCCTATTAAAATTTTGATTATCTCTTGTATGTAGCTTTCTTTTCGTTATTTATGAGCTATTTTAAAGTAAACGGACTTGAATTCAGATTTAATGCTTTATTACAGCATTTGAAAATTTACACTTTGTAAATCACTGGAAATCAAAAACCAGTATTCGTCATATTAAGACAATCACCAGTGAACTGTTTTTAATGGGACAGCAATGTGATTTTATTTTTAATTAATTCGTCCGATACCATTTGTTTCAGGTATCTAATTTGGTATTAGTCTTATATTCAGTGTATTATGAGCGTGCGCTTACGGCTAATTATGCATATTTACGTAAGTTGTAAAAATTACTGTTTTGTATATCGATTGTAAATCGTTACAAAAGAAATAAATACTGATAGCAGTCGGGTTTTTAACCGGACAATCGTGACTAATTTTTTTGAATAAGTTCTTCTTGAATATAGATGCTACTGCATAAAGATTATTGATTCAAATAATAAGAGAGTAAAACCGGTTGTTGTCATCCGATTTTACTCTCTTTGGTTTTGCTGAATGGATTACTCTTTGATATTCATTTTATCAAGAAGAATCTCTAAAGGACAGAACTTCGTCAATGAAGACTGTATCAGGTTTATTCCGACAAATGCAGGCAGTAATAACCATTTTATGGAAATGAAACAGGCTAAGGAAATTCCTGTCAGGACCAGTATTCCTGCAACAAAATGGATAATATGTTCACGTTTCATCCTGTGAAAGATTAAATTAGTTTAGAAAAACTTTCGACATCCAATACAAAAGCATGCACCGGAAAAAGATTCTTTGTCCCGATATTGCAACTGTCAATTGCAGAGATAGCCTTATTTGCTGTTTCTTTTTCAGTAAAGCAGAAAAGCATCATTGAATTTGTCTTGGCGGTGCTGGCATTTGCAGCAAACCAGCCTAGACTTTCTTCTTTGTTCTTATATCCGGTGATATCGGCTACACTAAATCGTTTTATTCCCGATTGATGAAGCAGTTCAGCCACCCGTTCCTGAGATTCTTTTATACTCAAAACAACCAATAGTTTCATGTGATTCAATTTTTACTGTTAGTGGAAACGTTGCATGCAACCTCTCTATATTATTTAATTTTATTTTTCAACATTTTGAAATAAAGTAGAGGCACAACAATCAGAGTGAGTACTGTGGAAGTGATAGTTCCTCCGATTAAAGAAATTGCGAGTCCCTGAAAAATAGGATCAAACAAGATGATAATTGCACCCAGCACGACTCCACCGGCTGTCAGCAGGATGGGAGTCGTCCGTACAGCTCCGGCCTCAATCACTGCTTGTCTCAGAGGAATACCGTCTTTTAGGCGAATGTCGATAAAGTCAATCAGTAACACCGAATTACGCACCATAACGCCGGCCAAAGCTATAAATCCAATCATTGAGGGAGCACTAAAATAAGCTCCCATGATCCAATGTCCGAATATAATGCCGATTAATGATAGAGGAATAACTGATAATTGAACCAAAGGCGTTATAAAGTTTTGAAACCAGGCAACGATTAATACGTAAATGATTATCAGTACAAATAGAAAAGCCAATCCTAAATCACGAAAAACTTCGTAGGTTATTTGCCATTCTCCATCCCATTTTAAGGTGAAATTATCTTCATATTTTGGTTGCTTTGTGTATTCTTCCGACAGCGTATAGCCTTCCGGAAGTTTCACTTTCGACAGTTTATCGGATATTTCTGTTATCGGATATATCGGACTTTCCAGGCTGCCTGCCACTTCCGTCAATATATATACCACCCGTTTTTGATCCTTGCGGTTAATGCTTTTTTCTTTTTCTCCTCTGGTCACTTTGACTAAATCACCGATAGGAATCGCCATCCCTTGTTGATTCACCACCTTCATACTCAATACATCCTGAATGTTTGATTTGTCTTTTTCGGGCAATTGCAGAACAAGCTTCACCTGATCTAACGAAGATGGCTGGTGCAGCACTCCAACCGGCATTCCGGATAAGGCAGAGCGAATATTCTGAACCACTTGCCCGCTTGGAATTCCTAATTTCATTGCTTTGTCTTTATCTACCTCAAATTTATATTCGGTTTGGAAGTCTTCAACCGACCAATCTACATCTACCACGTTGTCGGTCGTAGCCAGTATATTTTTTATTTGTTTGGCAACCGCAATTTGTTGGTCATAGTCCGGACCATATATTTCCGCAGCAATGGTTGACATCACGGGAGGTCCCGGAGGTACTTCTACTACTTTAACATTGGCATTGTATTTTCGCCCGATAGCCTGTAGACCGGCCCGCATTGAGCTTGCTATTTCGTGGCTTTGTTCACGCCGCTCTCCTTTATCGATAAGATTGACCTGGATATCGGCTACATTGTCTCCCGTGCGCATATCATAATGGCGTACCAATCCATTGAAGCTGATAGGTGCCGATGTGCCGGCATACGTTTGGTAATTGGTCACTTTCTTATTTTCTGCGATGTAGACAGCCAATTCCTTAGCTACTGCAGCCGTGCGTTCCAGCGTTGTACCTTCCGGCATATCTATGACTACCTGAAATTCATTCTTGTTGTCGAAGGGTAACATCTTAACAGGAACAGCTCTTGTGTAGAACAAAGCAAATGAGCTCAGTAAAACGACTGCTAACCCTGTCATAAATATCCATCGGCGTTTTCTGCTTTCCAGAAAGGGTGTTACGATTTTCGCATACAGTTTATAAATGTTTGTTTCATGCAACTCTGTTTTTGTTTCTTCTGATCCATCTTTATCGCCCTTCTTTTCTTTGTGTCTCAAAAACAGATATCCGAAATAAGGAGTCAGCGTTAATGCGATGAGTAAGGAAAAAATCATTGCGATAGATGCTCCGATGGGCATCGGGCTCATGTATGGCCCCATCATTCCCGACACAAAAGCCATCGGGAGTACGGCGGCAATAACAGTCAGTGTAGCCAGGATGGTTGGATTACCCACTTCATTGATTGCATACAAAGCGGCCTGCAATGGCGGCAGTTTTTTCATCTTGAAATGCCTGTGCATATTTTCGGCAATGACAATCGAGTCATCGACCACAATTCCTGTTACGAATACCAAAGCAAAAAGTGTAATCCGGTTGAGGGTATACCCCAAGAAGTAATAGGCAAACAACGTCAGGGCAAAAGTGACCGGCACAGAAAGGAAAACGACTAATCCCCCACGCCATCCCATTGCCAGCATTACAAACAAGGTGACTACGATAATGGCAATTGACAAGTGGAACAGCAGTTCGGACACTTTGTGTGAAGCTGTCTCTCCATAATTGCGTGTAATCTCCAAATGCATATCTTTCGTAATGACATCTTTTTTCAGATGTTCCATTTTTTCAATCACCACTTCGGATAGTTTCATCGCGTCTGCACCTTTTTTCTTCGCTACAGATATTGTAACAGCCGAATAGTCGTCCGGCATACCGGATCGTTTAGCTTCCGATGCGGCTCCATATCCAAACGAAACATATTGTTTCGGTACTTCCGGGCCATCTTCAACTTCCGCTACCTGATAAAGATATACCGGTTTGTTTTCGTTTGTTCCGACAATCAGGTTCTTTACTTCATCTACATTGGTAAAATAATTTCCTGTCTCGACAGAGTACACCCTATCTCCCGAAACCAGATTACCACTGTGCATTTGTGCATTATTTGCCTGTAAAGTGTTGGCAATGGCGCCGA
The DNA here is from genome assembly GCA_047605645.1 of Dysgonamonadaceae bacterium. GTDB lineage: Bacteria > Bacteroidota > Bacteroidia > Bacteroidales > Dysgonomonadaceae > UBA1309. Next base: position 9,466 of record JASGFJ010000030.1, read on the forward strand.
AATCGAGTTTACTCTGTGCCATCTTATCTTTATCAAGCATGATTTTTACTTGGCGGCTTTGTCCACCCACAATGTTCACCTGTGCGACATCCGGTATTTTCTTTATTTCGTTTCCAACGACTTCGGCAACCTGACGAATCTGATAATCTCCCATCTTGTTGCTCCATAAAGTAAATGTCAAGGCTGGAACATCGTCTATTGCTCTTGATTTTATCAATGGCATGGTCGCTCCCTGAGGCATGCGGTCCATATTTTTCATCAGTTCGTTGTAGAGCTTTACCAGCGAACGTTCGACATCTTCTCCTACAAAAAATTGAACAGTAAGCATGCCCATGCCATTCATTGACGTTGAATATACATGTTCAACACCTTTGATATTGGATACTATTTTTTCAATAGGTTGAATCACTCCGGATTCTACTTCCTGCGGTGTTGCGCCGGGATAGCCAATCATTATATCGGCCATTGGAACTTCAATCTGAGGTTCTTCTTCGCGCGGAATAAAATAAATACTGAAAATACCTAAAAGCATAAAGGCAAACATGAGTAAGATACTCAGTTTTGATTTAATAAATGCTCCGGCAATCTTTCCTGAAATTCCGTTTTCCATAACTTTTATTTATTAACAGATACTTTAATCCCGTTGTATAATTTCCTGTCAGCTTTAGATATGATTTTCTCGTTCCGGCTCAATCCGGAAAGAACTTCTACCTGGTTGCCTGTGGTTTTTCCCAAGCGTATCCAGTGTAAGTTTGCCTGATTTTGATCGTCCACTACATACACGCCCGTGAGCTGTTCCCGATAAACAATTGAGTTTTTATCCAGCATCATTTTTGATGAAACAGGTTCTTTTGTTTTATTCGGGAGGAATATGTTTACATACATTCCGGCGCGGATGTTTTGTTTGTCTTTTGAATGGATAGCCAATTTCATCGAATATTGACCTCCGGTACCGAATGCCGAAGGGCTGAGTTCGGATACCCTTCCTTCAATGGCTGTTCCTGATGATTTTATTTCCATTCTGGCTAGATCCCCCACCTGTACATATTGGATATAATTCTCCGGAACCGAAGCAACTATTTGTAATTCTCCACTCTGTTCAATAGTTAGAATTGGCATTCCCGGATTAGCCAGACTTCCTTCATCCATCATTCGTTGTGTCACTGTTCCTGAAAAAGGTGCCCGGATATTGGAGTAAGTGAGCATGGCGTTGACTTCCCTCATTTGCTGGCGAGCCATTTGTAGTTTCGCATTCATGGATGTGTTTTGCAAAGCCATATTTTCTAATTCCTTGTCAGAAACACTGTTTTGAGAACGAAGCGTCTTAAAACGTTCATAATCTTTCTGTGAGTTTTTTGCAGCCGCTTCGGCCTCTGTAATCATGGCTTGTGCCTGCGCTTTTTTAGCCAGGACTTCATCGCTTTTGATAGATACAAGAAGTTGTCCTGCTGAAATCTTGTCGCCCGGTTTTACGTATATTCTGTTGATGTATCCCATGGCGCGTGTACTGATTGTTGCTGTTTGTTTAGCCGTGACTTCCCCACTGAGGTAAAAACCTTCATTTGTTGATTGAGAAGGTGAGTAGACCTCTACTTTCACGATTGTCTGCTCTTTGTTTTTTTCTTTTGGGGAAGAAGAGCATGAATAAAGGATGGATATTCCCACCATTCCTAGAAATGCATTTCTAAACGTTTTCATATTTGTTTTTTAGATTTGATTCATTCATTCGTTGCTGATAAAAAGTGGAGGTATTCCGCAGTTATGTTGTATGACATAACAGACTGAGCCAATAAGAGCTTTTGTTGTGCGAGCTGAGCTTGTGCAGTCAGCAAATCGGTGGTATTTGCCAAGCCTTCACGATGGCGGTTTGCCAGTATTCGTCGTGCCTCGTCGGCTTGTTCTACACTTAGTTCTTGTTTGTCTATTTCTATTTTTAAATCGTTCAGGTTTCGCTTGGTTTTATTCAACTCTAATTGTTCTTCCCTGATATGCAAATGAAGTTCTTCTTTCCTTTTATCTTGTTGAAATTGAGCTGATTTCAGCTTATTCAGATTTTGTTTTCCTGAAAAGATGGTCCAGCTCATATTGATGCCTATCAAATACGAATCATTTCTGAATTTGAATGCTTTTGAATCGTTCAGTCCGTATGAGCCAAAAGCATTGATGTGTGGCAGGAATGCCATTTTAGATGATTTGAGCATCATGTCTGCTGCTTCTACGGCTTTGTTCATAGCCTGAATATCGGAACGCCCGAAAGATAACAACTTCTCCTCGTATATGCTTGTATTCAACGAAATTGAATCAACCGTATATACTTGTTCGTCTGCCTCTAATCCCATCAGCAGACGGAGTCCGTCAGATGCATTGTGGATGTTGCTTTTGGCTTTTGCTAAAGCTGCTTCAATGGTGTTTACTTGTACTTGTGCATTCAACACGTCTGACTTTTGGACTAATCCTTGTTTGTAGAAATTGCTAACCGATTGATGTATCTGTTTTACATCTTCCAATGAACTTTCCAATATGGAATAGGTTTGATAGGATACCTGAAGTTGTGTATATGCTTTTCGAACTTCAAATTCGATGTATTCCTTGGTCCTCAGAAGCTTGTATGAATATGCTTCTTCCTGAGCTTTTGCGGCCTTACGGGCATACATTGCATCGATGTTGAGCAATGGTAGTTTTGCTTCTATTTGTGTGTTATAGTTCTGGCTTGCTCCCGGATGGTTCAGTTTCGATGGGTCGAAATCGGCAGCTGCAACAGACTCTTGCTGCAATAAAAAACCAAAGGCATTCAGTGGATTGTTTGTACTTACAGCTGTATACCCAGCCGTGATTTGCGGTAGGAATGAAGCTGCTGTCAGGTTGTAGCCGGAATGGGCTATTTTTCGATCCAATTCTGACATTTTTATGTTGTCGTTGTTTTGAATCGCCCTCTTTACTGCTTCGTTAGCTGTAATATGCCGAACGTCCTGTGCATAACTGAGGAAGGTCAGCAATATCATACTTGTTGTGAGAATGGATCTTATTTTCATACGATTTAATTTTTTACTGTTAGCGGTATGGAATTCGCCTGATTTTGTTATCATTGTTTTGTGTGATTTTAATCCCAACATTCTTCGTTTCATATACTCTAAATAGATGGTTATCTGTAATTATTTAAAAGATTTCCTTTGGAAATAAAGTACAAAGGAAATAATATTTTCCGATAAAACAAATTTCCTATGGAAAATAAATTAAGATATTTGTTTTTTTATCCCTTATTATGAACATTTGTTCATAATAATATTATCTTTGTGCTCATAACAGGACAGATATTTATATATAAAATGGCTCGGATAAAGAAAAAGAGGTTTGTGCAGATGGCTCCGGATTTTGGTGGGTTTAAACCTTTCGGGGTTCTGCGAGAGAAAAAAGAACGGATTCTGATACATATTGAAGAATATGAAGCCCTGAAATTGTGTGATTATGAACAACTCACTCAAGTTGAAGCTGCTGTTCTGATGAATGTTTCCCGTCCAACATTCACCCGTATTTATGAAACTGTACGAGCTAAAATAGCACGTGCATTTATCGAGGGATTACCCATTGTGTATGAAGGGGGAGACAGCTTAATTGCTGAGTGGTATAGATGTGCAGCCTGTGAAATCCTATTTACGCTGACGGAAGGAATAGAGAAAGAATGTCCGCTATGCGGAAACCGAAAAATAACTTTAAATACATTTGAATAGATGATTATTGCCATTTCATCCGATAAAAAAGACTTGAAAGAACCTGTATCTGAGATTTTTGGCCGGAGTTTGTGGTTTTGTCTGTATAATACGGAGACACAAAAAGTAGAATTTCTCGAGAATGTAGCCGGAGCAACAATACAAAATGCCGGGGCGAAAACGGTTGATTTCTTGCAAAAGCTAGGGGTGAACGCCGTTTTATCCGGCCGGTTCGGAACCAGAACAACGGTATTGCTGCGCAAAAATAATATACAGCTAATTATTCCTCAAAGAATAAAAACATTGAATGAAATTATAAACCAATTAAAAAACAAAAAATCATGAAAATAGCCATTCCGACAAGAGGGAATAACGTGGATAATCATTTCGGCCATTGTGAAACATATTCCATATTTACGATTGGAGAAAATAAGGAGATTGAACATTCGGAAATGCTGCCGGCTCCTCAAGGATGCGGGTGTAAAAGTAATATTGCATCTGTCTTGGAAGAGAAAGGAGTCACTGTGATGCTCGCCGGAAATATGGGAGCGGGTGCACTCAGCATTCTCAATAAACAGGGTATAAAGGTGTATCGTGGTTGTGAAGGAAGTGTTGCAGAGCTTGTCGATAATTTCTTAAAAGAAAAAATAGCCGATTCTGGACAAAGCTGCAATCTGCATGAGGAAGGTCATTCTTGTGAACACCATTAGTTAACTATAAAACACAACCCATCGAAATTGAATTGCATTGAACTGATTCTGCTGAATGCTACTAATTTCGATGGGTTGAAATATATTCTTTACAAGAACAAACTACAGTCTTTTGCGGTTATTTAGAAACTCTTTTGTTGTAAAGCTGCCATGAATTCACTACGTTATGCCAGACACTGTAAAATCCGCCCGCAAGTGCTGTGATAGGCGACAGGAAAGTATAGCCCATCCAAATGGCAAGTACAGTACTTTTTTGTCCGAGAGCCTGCCCGCCGGTTATCGTATCGCCGTATGGTTTACTTAATAAGCGTCCCAAATAGAACTGAATCAGGCAGCAAAATAGAGAAACTGCTGCAATGCCGGACATCAATCCGAAAGACGTTCGAGAATTGAAAATTGTATGTGTGGTCACTCCGATAGCTAATGCCAATGCAAGGGCCCACATATAGAATGCAAGATCTTTCGTTTTTAAAATCTTATTCAAAAGTCGGGGCATAAATTTTTGAACAAATACTGCAGCAAAGAACGGGCAGATAAGTAATGGAAACACTTTAGAGAGAATTAAGGAGAAAGAGCTCGCAAAAGATGCTCCGGCAATCGGATGGACAGCCGGAAAAGCAATGGGGGCTGCGACTGCTGTTACCAGATTTGCAAACATGGTGTAGGATATGATGGAAGCTGGTTTTCCTCCTAGTTTATCGGTAATCACTGCGGCGGCAGTGGCGGTAGGCGTAATCATGCAAATCATGGCACTTTCAATAATCACTCTCCAGCTTGATGCCGGAAACAAATAGAGGATACTGCTCAGAGACGCAAAGGAGACTACCTGAACCAACATTAACCAGATATGCCATTTATCGATATGCAATTGACGGGGATTTACTTTGCAAAACGTAACGAATAACATTAAAAATATCAGAATAGGCTGAATAAATTCAATTAATGTTTTGACAGTTGAATGTGTACAATCCAAAAAATGAAGATGACTGTATGTCACATATCCTATAAATCCTGTAACCATAGAGACGGGAAGAGTCCATGCTTTAAGAAAGCTTATAATGTTCTTTCGTAACTCTCCAAATTCCAATCGGTTATTTCCAATTCTTTGATTATCAGCAAGTACTGCTGAGGTTCTTTTCATAATCTAATTTAGTTATTGTTATTTCGGATGCAAAAGTACATGCCTTTCAATGAAAGCTTCTATTGTTTTTAGGTGGAAAAATTAACTGATTGATAAGTAAAACCAATCAATAAATTGCATATTTAAAGCGAAAAGAATACTTTTATGTGCAATTTAATATGGAATTAAGACAACTTAGATATTTTACACGGGCTGCGGAGTTATTGAATTTTACAGAGGCGGCTCAGGCTTCTTTCGTAACGGAAAGTACGTTATCGCAACAAATCAAACAGTTGGAAACCGAATTGGGTGCATTGCTCTTTAAGCGTGAGAAGAAAAAAGTTTCGTTGACTGAAATTGGAGAACGGTTCTTGCCTTACGCTTTGCGGACGATTTCGGATGCGGATGAGTCGGTTCGGTTGGTTAAAGATTTGCAGCACCTTCGTTCAGGAACTTTGCGAATCGGCTGTACATACAGCTTTACGATTGAGTTGGCAAAAGTGCTCTTAAAATTCAGTAAGGCATATCCCGATGTAAATGTGGCTGTGGAACGGCATACTGCCAATTTACTCATCGAGAAACTGTACGATCATAAACTGGATGTGGTCATTTGTTTCGATACCAGGAAATTTGAACCTCGATTGAAGTGCATACCCTTGTTTATCACTCATTTGTGTGTCGTTGTACATAAATCACATCCGCTGGCAGAAACAAAAAGTATCCAGGTAGATGATTTGAAAAATTATGCCGTCGCATTACCGAATACAGGGCTATTTTCGAGACGCCAGCTCGACCATGCTCTCTATTATCGGCATAAGAGCATATCTGCGCAATTGGAATGGAACGATGTAAATTTGGCCCTGCGCTTTTTAGAAACCGGCCACTGGCTTACTATTCTGCCCGAAACCTGTCTGAAAAGTGAAGAGGATTTTCGGACGATTCCGATGGAAGATTTGGATGTAGAGCTGAAAGCCGTACAGCTATCACTGAATGATGAGTATGAAAAAGATACTGTGAGTGCCTTTTCGAATATGCTCACGTTGAAAAACAAGATCTAATTAAAGTTTATATGTGATTGGTTTTTGATATTGTGTTATATTGGCGTATGGTCGAACAAACCTATGATTTAAAAATCTACCGGGTAGAGACGTCGCATGCAACGTCTCCTTTAAAATATTGATAAAAAATTAGTTCTATATTTTCTTTGATAAATTTGAATAGCATACAAAATAAATCCTGAAAACATTTTGCTGTTATATCCTTCTTTTTTAGAAAGAAGAATAAAAGCAGAGCTTGTCCACATTTAGTTACACAATCTTTTATGTATTAAAAATGAAACAATTATGAATCTTAAATTTTTTTATTTTATTGCACTGTTTATTACAACAACGATGACAGCAAATGCACAATCAATCACCGGAGACTGGAAAGGAACTCTGGATGTTCAGGGGATGAAACTTGAACTAATTATTCATATTAGCGGTTCGAATGGACAGTATAGCGGAACACTCGATGTGCCGGCACAGGGTGCCAGTGGTATTCCAATAGATCAGGCTCAATTTGCCGATAATAAATTGTCGCTGAAAGTAAGTGCGGCGGGCATTGCCTATTCCGGAGAATTGAAAGGAAATTCTATCGACGGAAAATTTCAACAAGGAGGAATGGAATTTCCGCTGACATTTGTAAAATTTGAAAGTAAACTGCCCGGAAATCCGGCTTTAGTATCTACCCGCGAGCAGTTAGCAGAATTGGCTGCCTTAGATAAAGGGGATTATAAATACAAGGTCTCTGATTATTTTGCCCGGCCAAAAGCTTCCGCTTTCCAACTTTCTCCAAATGGAAAATACATGTCTTACAAAGAGAAAGATGCACAAAATAAGAATCATGTGTATGTGAAGGAAATTGCTACAGGTACCGTGAAACGCGCCATTGAAGAAAAAGATGAACTAATCAGAGGGTATGGCTGGATTAATGACGAGCGTCTGTTCTTTGTGATGGATAAAGGTGGTAATGAAAACTATCATATCTATGCGACTAATCTGGACGGAAGCAATACTATTGATTTGACTCCTTTTGAAGGTGTTCAGGCTAGCATATTGAAGATTCTCAAAGAACAGAAAGATTACATTATTGTCAGTTTGAATAAAAATAACAAGCAGATTTTTGAACCTTACAAACTCAATGTGGTGACAGGAGAGTTGACTCAACTCTTTGAGAACAAAGAAGTGAGTAGTCCGATTCAGGGATATGACTTTGATAAGGATGGCAATCTGAGAGGATACTCCAAACTGGTGAACGGTATTGAAGCCGAATACTATTATAAAGATTTGGCAACGGGGGAATTTAAACTGTTGAAAAAAACAAATTGGGACGACACTTTCTCTATCATATCTTTTAATTATGCATCGCCTAATAAAGATGAAGCTTATGTACTGACCAATCTTAACGGCGATAAAACAGAAATCGTTTTGTATGATTTAAAGCAGAATAAAGAAATCCGAAAAGTATATGCCAATTCGGAATACGATGTAAACGGTATATCTCTTTCCCGAAAAAGAAACTGGGAACCTGATTATTACAGTTATGAAGGTGAAAAGTATGAAATTATCCCTGTCAGCAAATTCTACAAAGATTTAAATGCACGCATGGGTAAAGAGTTTAAAGGCAAAGAGTTTTATGTGGTTGATAAAGATGATAGTGAAAATAACTTCCTGATTGTCATTCAAAGTGATAAATTCTACGGTGCATACTACCAATACGATGCCAAAACTCAAAAGTTTACACTGCTCTACAACCTGATGCCACAGCTTAAAGAGGAAGATATGGCCGAAATGAGACCTATCACTTTTAAAAGCCGTGATGGGCTGATTCTTCATGGGTACATCACGCTGCCAAAAGCAGCATTGGAAGGCAAAAAAGTTCCGCTAATTGTGAATCCTCACGGAGGGCCGCAGGGTGTCCGCGATTCTTGGGGATTCAATCCTGAAACACAATTGTTTGCAAGTAGGGGATATGCTACTTTGCAAGTCAATTTCCGCATTTCAGGTGGTTATGGAAAAGAATTTCTTAGAGCCGGTTTCAAGCAGATTGGACGTAAATTGATGGACGATGTGGAAGATGGTGTGAAATATGCGATTGAACAAGGTTGGGTCGATAAAGATAAAATTGCTATCTACGGAGGAAGCCACGGTGGATATGCTACATTGATGGGGCTGGTAAAAACTCCGGATTTATATGCTTGCGGAGTTGATTATGTAGGTGTTGCTAACATCGAAACTTTCTTCAGCTCATTTCCTGAATATTGGAAACCTTACAAAGAGATGGTAAAACAAATCTGGTATGATTTGGATAATCCGGAAGAAGCTAAAATCGTGAAAGAGGTATCTCCTTTCTATCAAGTAGATAAAATCAAAAAACCGTTGTTTGTGATTCAGGGTGCTAACGACCCGAGGGTTAACATCAACGAATCTGATCAGATTGTGTCTGCACTTCGTAAAAAGGGATTTGATGTTCCTTATTTGGTGGAATATAATGAAGGACACGGATTTCAACGAGAAGAAAACCGTCTCGAACTTTATCAGGATATGTTAGGATTTTTGTCTAAATATCTCAAATAGATAAATATCTCGAATGAAATGGGGGAGGGACTGCTTCAAAAGTATTTTTGTTCTTTTTGAAAATTGAATATTTGAAAGCGGTTTCAAAGCCAAAATCTGAAAATGTATACAACAAGAGGTCGTTCCGTTTATGGGAATGGCCTCTTGTGTTTTTTTTGAAGTGCCATTTTCTCCGGATATGTTGAAGTAAATGGTTCGTTTGTGTTTTTTATGTTCTGTATGCCAGTTGATTGCAGAGGATTATTTCTGTATTGATAAGAGACGGGAATCGGCTGTTCTTGCCAAGATTATTCCCAATCGTTAGAAAAGCGATTCCCGTTCTTGTTTTTATTTCATTCAAGCTTGAAAAATTATTATTTACATTGTATTCTCTTCCCTAAGATTTATATACTTTTGTATTAAAATTTATTATTGCGAATGAGTGATCTTATTGACCAGTTGATTGAACTGGCTTTCAGAGAAGATTTAGGTGACGGTGATCATACAACACAAAGTAGTATACCTTCCAATGCTTACGGTAAAGCCAAGCTACTGATTAAAGAAGACGGCGTTCTCGCCGGTGTAAAAATTGCAGAAAAGGTTTTCCATCGATTAGATCCTGAGATTCAGGTCGATGTTTTTATTGAAGATGGAGCGAATGTAAAAGTCGGAGACATTGCTTTCATTGCATCCGGAGCGATACGTTCCTTGCTTGAAGGTGAACGTCTCGTGCTGAATATTATGCAGCGAATGAGTGGAATAGCCACTCTTACAAAGGTTTACAACAAACAACTCGAAGGAACAAAAACCCGTATTTTGGATACACGCAAAACGACTCCCGGTATGAGATTGCTGGAGAAGGAAGCTGTACGTATCGGTGGTGGTGTTAATCATCGCATCGGACTCTTTGATATGATTTTGTTGAAAGACAATCATGTCGATTTTGCCGGAGGAATAAAAAATGCGATTGAAGGAGCTCAAAAATATTTGAAGGAGAAAAATAAATCACTGAAAATAGAGATTGAAGTCCGCAACTTTGACGAATTGAATCAAGTGCTTGCAATGGGTGGTGTTGATAGGATTATGTTAGACAACTTCAGTGTAGAAGACACTCGCAAAGCCGTTTCTATTGTTGAAGGACGAATTCCCTTAGAGTCTTCCGGTGGCATCACCTTGGAGACGATTCGCGGATATGCTTTGACTGGCGTTGATTTCATCTCCGTAGGAGCGCTTACGCATTCCGTGAAAAGTCTTGATATGAGTTTAAAGGCTATCCCTTATAAAAACGAAGAGGCTTATGAGCACTAATTTCGAGAAACAACTATTGTTGGATAAACGTTATTTGAGAATGGCAGCCATCTGGGCTGAAAATTCATATTGTGTACGTCGTCAGGTCGGTGCTATCATTGTGAAAGACAAAATGATTATTTCCGACGGATACAACGGTACCCCTTCGGGGTTCGAAAATATTTGCGAGGATGAGACAACCGGATTGACTAAACCTTATGTGTTGCACGCAGAAGCTAATGCAATCACTAAAGTAGCTCGATCCGGCAACAGCAGCGAGGGAGCAACAATGTATGTCACCTCTTCGCCCTGCATTGAATGCGCGAAACTTATTATTCAGGCCGGAATCAGGCGAGTGGTGTTTTATGAACGATATCGTACTGCTGATGGTTGTGATTTATTGGAACGTGCCGGTATCGAAGTGGTATGCGTAGACATGGAATCATGAATTTACATCAAATTAAACATAATTTTATTCAATCAACTAGATAATGAAACTAACAAAAAGCCCCTACGTCTGGCTTCCTTTATGGATAGCCTTGGGGATAGCCCTGGGTATTTTTATCGGAAATACATTCTCCATCTTTAATTCCCGGCGCAGTCTTTTCAACCGCGGCGATAAGCTGGAGGCTATTCTGGAATACATCAACGATGCCTATGTAGATTCTATTAATATGCAGAATGTGCTGGAGGGTGCTATTCCGAATATTATCAACCAGCTTGATCCTCATTCGGCATACATCCCGGCCAAAGATATGGAAATGGTATCCGAAGATTTGGAAGGCCATTTTAGCGGAATCGGCGTTCAGTTTTCTATTCTTAACGATACCATCACGGTGGTCTCTGTTATTTCCGGAGGGCCGTCATCCGCAGCAGGTATTATGCCCGGCGATCGCATTGTAAAGGTAAATGACAGCATCTTTACAGGCAAAGATGTGACGAATGAACGAGTATTGAAAAATCTGAGAGGCGCCAAGGGCTCAGTCGTTAAATTAGGTATCAAAAGAGGCGGTTCCCCCAATCTGATTGCAGTCAGTGTGAAGCGGGGAGATATTCCGGTGAATACGGTGGATGCTTCTTTTATGGCGACTAAAAATGTAGGATATATTAAAATAAATAAGTTTGGAAGTACAACGTATAATGAGTTTATAACCGGACTTTCCAAATTGCAAACACAAGGAGCAAAATCATTGATTGTCGATTTGCGACAGAATACAGGTGGTTATCTGGGTGCTGCACAAATGATGATTAATGAATTCTTCCCGAAAAAACAATTGATTGTTTATACCGAAGGACGCGCTTTTCCTCGCGAATCGTATTATTCCGATGGTTCCGGCACTTTCCAGAATGAGCAAGTTGTTGTGCTTATTGATGAAGGTAGCGCATCAGCCAGCGAAATCTTTGCAGGTGCTATTCAGGATACCGACAGAGGCTTGATTATGGGGCGTCGTTCGTTTGGAAAAGGGCTGGTGCAACAGCAACGTGTTTTCAAAGACGGTTCAGCTCTGCGTCTGACTATTGCACGCTATCACACTCCATCGGGACGCTGCATTCAGAAGGCGTATAAGCTGGGTGATCAGGAAGACTATCAAATGGATTTGATGAACCGCTATCTGAGAGGAGAAATGGACAATCAGGACAGCATCAAATACGGTAAAAATATGCCGATGTTTAAGACCAAAGGAGGTCGACCGATTCGAGGAAACGATGGTATCATGCCCGATATCTTTATACCTCGCGACACGGTTGGTATCAACTCTTATTACTCCCAGGTTGTGAGCAAAGGTTATTTGTATGAATATGCAATCAAGTATGTAGATTACAATCGAAATAAGCTTAAACAGTTTAAAAACTGGGAGCAGATGGCCTCGTTCCTTCAGAGACAGCCTTTGGTGGAAAATCTGGCAGAATATGCTCTTTCTAAAGGTATTCATCGTCGTCCGTATTTGATTTCGGAAAGTTATAGCTTATTCCAAATGCAGCTTATTGCAAATATTCTTCGTCCTATTTTCGGAGACGGAGTATATTACCAATATCTATTGCAACAAGACCCGCTTTATAAAAAAGCAGTGCTACTGATTCAGGCACAAAAAGCTACTCCTACGGCTGTTGCTCATCAGCTTTATAAGAAGTAATAGCCGGGATAAATTTTTAGAGCCAGGCCTCTTAATTCTGTCGAGTTAAGAGGCCTGGTTGTTGTTGATAATTATCTTTATGTTTATGAGAACTATTTTGGTTGCTGAATGTTTTCATTTTGCAAGTATAGGAACTTGTTATTCATTTCGGCTTTTAAGCAGTCCGGAAAAATTAGTTCCAGGTGCCTAATCTGTCATGTCGCTTGTTTTCAGTATACTACTGATATATGTGCTTACAACTAATTATGAATATTTACTTAATTAAAAAATAGATATATGGAAAATTTCAATTTCAGTAATCCTGTAAAAATATTGTTCGGTAAAGGACAAATCGCTGCATTGCGTGATGAATTGCCTGCTGACGCAAGAATATTGCTGGCTTATGGCGGTGGCAGTATCAAGCGCAACGGAGTGTATGCACAAGTGATGGAGGCATTGACCGGATTTCATGTTGAAGAGTTCAGCGGAATTGAACCGAACCCACACTATGAAACATGTATGAAAGCCGTGGAGCAGATTCAGAATAGCCATTTGAATTTTATTCTGGCAGTGGGAGGAGGTTCGGTTATCGATGCTGTAAAATTTATTTCTGCTGCTGCTCTGTTTAAAGACGGAGATCCTTGGTTGCTGCTGGAGAAACATCTTCCGGTGAAAGAGGCGATTCCTTTTGGCACTGTATTGACCTTACCGGCTACCGGTTCGGAAATGAACTCCGGAGCTGTTATCACGCGAGCAGCAGATAAGAATAAGCTGGCATTTAGCTCTGAAAAAGTCTATCCTCTGTTTTCGGTGCTTGATCCTTCAGTTACTTTTACATTGCCAATCAGACAAGTTGGAAATGGTGTCGTTGACACCTTTGTGCATGTTGTAGAGCAGTATGTTACTTATCCGGTGAATGCCTTGTTGCAAGATTTTTTTGCCGAAAGTATTTTGAAAACCTTGTTGATTGAGGGTCCCAAAGTACTTGAAACACCCGATGATTATGATGTCCGTGCCAATCTGATGTGGGCATCTACATGGGCTTTAAATGGCTGGATTTCCTGCGGAGTACCTCAAGATTGGGCAACGCATGGTATCGGGCATGAACTGACTGCGCTTTATGGTTTGGATCACGGACAGACCTTAGCCATTGTTTTGCCAGGTGTATTAACGGTCATGAGCGAGCAAAAGGCTGATAAAATTATCCGTTTGGGAGAACAGGTATTTGGTATTTATAACAACATGACCCGCGATGAACGCATCAAATATACCATTAATGCGGTAGATGCTTTCTTTAAAGAAATGGGCGTGCCTACTCATCTCTCTGATTATGGATTGGGAGTAGAGGCTGTTGAAGCTGTTCACGAACGTCTTCAGAAAAGAGGTTGGAAATTGGGTGAAAAACACAATATAACAGCCGATGTGGCAAAAGATATTTTGTTGACCAGGTTATAGAAATATATTGTTGTGCCAGATATAAAAAATGACCGCTCTTCATTGAAAGGCGGTCATTTTTTTTGTTTTATTCAATCATCTGTTCTCGATAGGAGTATAAGATCTCTGTTCTCCTGCATTTTTATATGCAGGACGTATAATTCTTCTTTCCTTGAAGTTTAGTTCCTCAATACGATGTGCATTCCAGCCGACAATACGAGCCATCGCGAACAATGGTGTGTAAATTTCTTTTGGAAGCCCAATCATTTCGTATACAAATCCGGAATAAAAATCGACATTCGCACAAACGAGCTTGTTGGAAGATTTTCCTTTGATTTCCATGAAATTATGGATAGCACGCTCTTCAACCAAACTATAAAATTCAAATTCTTTCAAGCGTTTTTTCTCTTTTGCTAATTCGCGGGCCATCTCTTTCAATAAAACGGCGCGAGGATCGGAAATGGTATAAATTGCGTGTCCGATACCATAAATAAGACCTGATTTATTATAAGCTTCTTTCCGTAGGATTTTTTGCAGATAGGCGTCCACTTCGTCTACATCTTTCCAGTTTTTAACATTCTTCTTGATGTTGTGCATCATGTCGACAACCTTCAGATTAGCTCCTCCGTGAAGAGGCCCTTTCAGGGATCCAATTCCCGCTGCAATAGCCGAATAAGTGTCAGTTCCGGCTGAGCTGGTAACACGAACGGTGAAGGTGGAGTTATTTCCGCCACCATGATCGGCATGAAGCATCATGGACAGATCCAGTATTTTTACATCCAGGGGGGTGTAGTTGCCATGTCCTTTCATCATATACAGGAAATTCTCGGCCAGTGAAACTCCTTCTTTGGGGTGCCGGATGTGTAGAGATTTTCCTCTGTTGTGCATCAATGCATTGTATGCGTAAGCGATAATTGTCGGAAAGGTGGCGATAAGATTAAGAGATTGTTTAATCAGATTTTCATCGGAGGTGTCATCCGGATTTTTGTCGAATGTATAAAGCTCCAGTACCGATCTGGCAAGAATATTCATAACATCCAAACCTTCCAGATCCAGAATATGCATGGTGATTTTTTGCCTTAAATCCATCGTTTTATTGAGTAGTTTGCTAAAATCAGCCAATTCTTGTTTATCGGGAAGATATCCTGCCAGAATCAGGAAAATAGTTTCTTCAAATCCATTTCTGTTTTCCCGTTGTGTAGCGCGGACAATTTCGTCTATACTGATTCCCCGGTATAGGAGTTTTCCGGGAATAGCTCTTGTGGATCCGTCTTCTAATCGTTCGTATCCCACAACATCGCCCACCTTGGTCAATCCGACAATAACACCGGTATGGTCTTCATTTCTTAATCCGCGTTTCACATTATATTTCTTGAAAAGTTCAGGATCAAGCAATGTGGTAGTATGGATTGTTTCTGAAATTTTCTTAATAATCTTATCCATAATCTTTCATGATTAAATTATATTGTTTTTTTCTATTTGTCAGAGCTTCATATTTATCTACTGACACCTAGCTGTTTAATGATAAGTGTCAGGACTATATTTATTTTTTCATCGCATTCAGTGCGCTACCTGCTTTGAACCAGCCAATCTGAAGCTCGTTGTAAGTATGTGCAACTTCAAAAGAATCTTTAGACCCGTCCGGATGAGTAAGTACAACAGTCAGATTCTTTCCCGGTTTGAAGTCGGCAAGTCCCAGAATACTGATTTTATCATCCTCTTTTACCCGATTGTAATCCTCTTTATTTACAAAAGTAAGAGCGAGCATTCCTTGCTTTTTCAGGTTTGTTTCATGAATTCGGGCAAACGATTTGACAATAATAGCCTTTACATTCAGAAAACGTGGTTCCATTGCTGCATGTTCTCTGGAAGAACCTTCTCCATAATTTTCTTCTGCAACCACAATAGAGCCAATACCTTCTGCTTTGAATTCCCTTGCGAGTTGCGGTACCGCCAAATATTCACCGGATTTCGGATTGCGGACAGAATTGGTTTGTTCGTTAAAGGCGTTGACTGCGCCAATGAGCATATTGTCGGAAATATTATCCAAATGACCCCGGAATTTCAACCAGGGACCTGCCATGGAAATGTGGTCGGTTGTACATTTTCCTTCCACTTTGATCAAAAGCGGTTGCTCAATAATGTCTTTCCCATCCCACGGAGCAAAAGGTTTCAAAAGCTGAAGCCGCTTTGAATCAGGCGCGATTTCAACCTGGATATCAGAGCCATCGGCAATAGGAGCCAGATACCCCGGATTTCCTTGATCAAATCCTTTGGATGGCAGTTCATTCCCAAAAGGTTCTGCCAGTTTTACCTCTTTTCCTTCTTTATTGGTGAGTGTGTCGGTAATCGGATTGAAGCATAAGTCTCCAGAGATTGCAAATGCAGCAACTAGTTCAGGAGAAGTCACAAAAGCATGTGTGTTTGGATTTCCATCGTTTCTTTTGGCAAAATTTCTATTGAAAGAGGTTACGATAGAATTCGGTCGATTGGAGTATTCTTCCGTACGTTTCCATTGTCCGATGCAGGGGCCACAGGCATTTGCCATTATTTTAGCACCTGAAGCTTCAAATGTCGCAACAATGCCATCCCTTATCGCTGTTGCATATACCTGTTCTGATCCCGGATTGATTATTAATTGAGCTTTAATATCTACCCCTTTGGCTTTTGCGTCAGCTACAATACTTGCTGCACGCGATAAATCTTCGTAAGAAGAATTGGTACAAGAGCCAATCAGTCCGACTTCCATTTTGCTGGGATATCCTTCCGATTCAACAGTTTTGGCAAATTCAGAAACAGGATGGGCGGCGTCGGGTGTAAAAGGCCCGTTTACGTACGGCTCCAACTTATCTAAATCAATCTCGATAACGCTGTCGTAATACTTCTCCGGTTCAGCTATCACTTCTTCGTCGGCCCGCAGATGTTCTGCAATTTTTTCTGCTTCCAAAGCAATATCGGCCCGATCTGTCAGTTTCAGATAAGCTGCTGTTTTGTCGTCGAAGGGGAATAAAGAAGTGGTGGCGCCGACTTCTGCACCCATATTGCAGATGGTTGCTTTTCCGGTTGCCGATAGGCTCGCTGTTCCTTCTCCAAAATATTCGATGATGGCATTTGTTCCTCCTTTTACAGTTAAGATACCAGCCAATTTAAGAATTACATCTTTGGGTGAAGTCCATCCGGAGAGTTTTCCTTTTAGTTTCACGCCAATCAGTTTGGGCATTTTCAGCTCCCAAGGCATACCTGCCATCACATCAACAGCATCCGCGCCGCCGACTCCAATAGCAATCATTCCCAACCCACCGGCATTTGGTGTATGCGAATCTGTTCCAATCATCATTCCTCCGGGGAAAGCATAATTCTCTAAAATAACCTGATGAATAATTCCCGCTCCCGGTTTCCAGAAGCCGACACCAAATTTGTTGGATACGGTAGAAAGAAAATCATAAACTTCCTTGTTTGTCACTTCAGCGGTATGCAAATCTTCTTTAGCCTCTTTGTAGGCCTGAATTAAGTGATCGCAATGAACGGTGGACGGAACGGCAACGCGTTTGCGTCCGGAAGTCATTAATTGCAGCAATGCCATCTGTGCTGTAGCATCTTGCATGGCAACCCTATCCGGAGAAAAATTAACATAATCAACGGCTCGCTCATAATTCTTTATCTTTTCATTTTCAGATAAATGAGCATAGAGAACTTTTTCAGCTAATGTTAACGGACGGTTTAGTTCTTCCCTTATTTTTTTTATTTTCTGAGGATAAGCAGCATAAACTGCTTGGATCATTTTGTTATCAAAAGCCATGCTTTATATTATTTTTAGTTGAACTTCTTGTGTTTGTATTGACAAAAATGCGGTTTTCGCGATAAAATAATCACAAAAATAAGTAAAAACGTATTAACCCTGATATTTATTCAAAATAAATTTTGATATTGAATAAATATTCAAATCCCTCACCCTGAGTAGGCTATTTCAAAACAGAGAATATGCAATATATTTTACTTAATATAATCAGTCCCGGTATGATGTTGAATTTACATTCTGATATGTAAGTATTCGCTTCGGTTCTTTTATAATCTCAAATATATAATATTATTTCCAATAAAAGAATAAAGTAGTAACATCTTGTATGTGGATTGCTCGATTTTTTTCAGATGCTTGATGTCGGTTTCTTCGGGATTGAGAATGTGTATTGCTGTTATATGAAATATTAAATTATTATTTATTAATGTATTTGTAAATCAGGTAATTGTATTTTATTTTGTCTGTTTACAAAACGAATTGAATAGCGAAAAAATGAGTATTTATACAAGTTTACTCTTTTTAGATATAGTCTTGTTTTGATAACTTATAAATTCTGCTGATAAACTTCTTTTGAATACATAAATTTTTTTTGTCGAACTAATTCACTACTTTTATTTCATATTTATCGAAATAAAACCAAAACAAGTATTTTTGTAGTCAATTAGAAATATTTGGGCGTATTTGAAGAGTCAACATTCGGATACTTTGGATTCTTAATATGACAATATACTATTATCATTTCAAGTGTGTAGATACAAGATGGATATTCTGAAAACTATTTTTGAACATGCGAAAAAAGCCGGAACCGGACTCAAATTGATAGAGCCGGCATTGATTGATCAAATCTTACTGGATTTGGCGGACGCAACAGAGAAAAATGTAGATGTGATTCTGACTGAAAACAAGAGAGATCTTGATCGAATGGATGTTCAGAATCCCAAATATGACAGATTAAAACTGACAAAGGACCGGATTACAGCTATTGCCTCCGATATTCGAAATGTAGTCAATCTGCCTTTTCCTCAAGGAAAACAGTTGGACTCTTTTGTTCGCCCCAATGGCATGAAAATAACAAAAGTAACGGTTCCCTTTGGTGTGATCGGGATTATCTATGAGGCTCGTCCAAATGTCACTTTTGATGTTTTTTCGCTTTGTTTCAAATCAGGTAACGGATGTGTTCTCAAAGGAGGTTCGGATGCTCATTTTTCCAATTTGTGCATTGTTGATATTATTCATCGGGTGCTGCAAGATAAAGGAATCGATCCTCATGTCTGTACCTTACTCCCGGATGACAGGGAAGCTACTCACGCCCTTATGCATGCGATAAATTACGTGGATGTGATTATCCCCCGGGGAAGCAAGTCGTTGATCGATTTTGTACGGGAAAATGCACGTATTCCCGTTATTGAAACAGGAGCTGGTGTTTGCCATACTTATTTCGATGCCGATGGTGATGCCGTGAAAGGAGCCGATATTATTTGTAATGCTAAAACTCGAAGAGTAAGTGTTTGTAATTCTTTGGATTGCTTGATTGTGGACTCTTCGCGGCTTTCTGATCTGCCTCTATTGTGTACTAAGCTGAAAGCATCGAATGTGCTTATTTATGCAGATGAAAGAGCAATGCCGTATTTGAAAGCTCATTATCCGGAAGAATTGCTGCGGGAGGCCACGGAAGAAAGCTTTGGCACAGAATTTTTAGATTACATTATGGCTGTGAAAACAGTAGATAGTCTGCCGGAAGCATTGGCACATATCGAAAAATTCGGTTCTAAACACAGTGAATGCATCGTCTCTGAAAATAAAGAGCATATTGCTTTATTCGAAAAAGCAGTAGATGCCGCTTGTGTGTATGCCAATGTGTCAACCTCATTTACAGATGGAGGACAGTTCGGAATGGGAGCGGAGATAGGTATCAGCACTCAGAAATTACATGCCCGCGGGCCGATGGCATTGGCTGAATTATGCAGCTATAAATGGATTATTGAAGGAGAAGGACAAATAAGAAATAAATAAAAAATAATGAGAACTTTCACGAACGTCAAAGATTTAGGCGATTTGAACAAAGCTGTTCAGGAAGCGCTGGAAATTAAGAAAAACAGATTTTCTTACAAGCATTTAGGGGAAAATAAGACCCTTTTGATGGTATTTTTTAATTCCAGTCTGCGTACCCGGTTGAGTACACAGAAAGCGGGTATGAACCTCGGTATGAATACCATGGTCCTGGATATTAATCAGGGAGCCTGGAAGCTTGAAACAGAACGTGGTGTGATTATGAACGGAGACAAATCCGAACACATGCTGGAGGCTATTCCGGTGATGGCACAATATTGCGATATTATTGGAGTTCGTTCTTTTGCTCGTTTTGAAAACAGAGAGGATGATTTGAATGAAAAAGTATTGAATCAATTTATACAACATTCAGGTAAACCTGTCTTTAGTATGGAATCTGCAACAGGACACCCGTTGCAGGCATTTGCTGATTTGATTACGATTGAAGAATATAAGAAAACAGCGCGTCCCAAAGTGGTGTTGACGTGGGCTCCTCATCCCAAAGCGTTGCCCCAGGCTGTACCTAATTCTTTTGCGGATTTCATGAATGAAGCAGATGTTGATTTTGTAATTACCCATCCTCATGGATACGAGCTGGATCCGAAGTTTGTGCGCCAGGCACAGGTTGAATACGACCAGGATAAAGCATTGGAAGGAGCTGATTTTGTCTATGCAAAGAATTGGTCACCCTTTAAAGCTGATATTTACGGACAAGTGGTAAATAAAAAGATGAGCTGGACAGTGACTTCTCAGAAAATGGCACTTACAAATAACGCTTTTTTTATGCATTGCCTGCCTGTGAGACGTAATATGATTGTCAGTGACGATGTGATTGAAAGTCCCCAATCCTTAGTGATACCCGAAGCGGCTAATCGTGAGATATCGGCTGAAACAGTTATTAAGCGGATGCTTGAAAGTTTGTAATAAAGACAACTGTAATCGGTTATAAAATCTTTAAATTTTAAATGGCGTTAATCTGTGCAGATTAATGCCATTTTGTTTGTGAAGTTCTTACCTTTGCAACTGATTCGTGTTTGTGAAAAGATTGTTTGATGGAAATTGAATTAGAAGAGAAATACGCTCTTAAAAGTGTCAATCTGAGAATTGCAGGTTATGTCTTCCTTAGTTTTATTGGCTATTTCTGCATTGGGCTGCCTTTAGCTATTCTGCCGATATATATACACAAGAGCCTGGGATATAGTGAAGTGGTCTCCGGTGTTGTTATTAGTTTGCAATACCTCACGACATTTGTTATGCGTGGGTATGCCGGCAAAGTAGTGGATACACATGGGCCGAAGCTTGCGGTGAAAATCAGTATGTCCGGGTTTATTATTAGCGGTATATTGCTTGTTTTTTCCTTTCTATACGCATCCACACCATGGCTTAGCCTTTTGATTCTGGCAATAACCCGGCTAATTACAGGTTGTGCGGAAGGATTTATTGGTGCAAGTCCAATTAACTGGGCGATGTTGAATGTCGGGAGTCGTCATACGGCAACAGCCATCTCATTCAACGGAATAGCCAGTTATGGCGCCCTTGCCGTCGGAGCTCCTTTGGGCGTATTCCTTCAGCAAATGTGGGGTCTGCAGTCTATTTCATTCATGATTATCCTGGCCGGATTGTTCGGCTTATTTTATACTTTGCCTAAAAAAGCCGCTAAAACGACTGCTGTCGTAGAAGAACAACTTTCGTTTAAGAAAATTCTTGCTTTGGTCGCTCCGTTCGGGATAAGCTTAGGCTTGGCCGGTATTGGTTTCGGTGGTATTTCTAATTTCATCACGTTGTATTATGATTATTTTAACTGGAGTCATGCAGCTCTTTGTCTGACCGTTTTCAGTATCCTGTTTATTTTCGGCAGAATGTTTTTCCATCAGTATATCGATAAATATGGAGGAATGAAAGTGGCGTTGATATGTGTTTTTACGGAAATGATTGGTCTGATTATCCTTTTTCTGGCCGGAACGCAAGAGGTTGCTTTGATAGGTGCTGCTATCACCGGATTGGGCTTTTCTCTGGTTTTTCCTGCATTAGGAGTCGAAGCGGTACGAAGAGCACCAGCCGCCTATGCCGGAGCTGCTTTGGCCGGATACGGGCTTTTTATTGATATCTCTCTCGGTTTGACCGGGCCAATGGCCGGCGGCGTTATAAAGCTCTTCGGAATGCCTTATTTGTTTGCTTTTTGTTCCCTGATGCTTGTTATGTGTCTTATTCTGGTTGCGTTGTTGACCCGAAAAGGGTAAAACAGAAAAGAGTAGAAAAGTACATCTCATCCTTTTCTACTCATATTCCTTTTAAGCTCGTTTACTCTTACTTGCCCCGCACAGCTTCTACTTTGTGTTCCATCTGTTTAGACAGACCCGGTTTGTTGTCAAACTTTGCCATACAATAAATTCGTTCCGAAACTTCTTCTAAAATAGCATTGGCTTTTGAAATAACAGCCAGGCATTCATCCACAGTCTCGCATTCAAGAATGGTGCCCATCGGGGTTAATTCGCTGTGATAGGGTAGGGCATCGATCATTTCTACCACTTTTTTTACATATTGACTTACGTGAGCTCCTTTATCTAAAGGAAACATTGCAAATTCTAATACTACTGACATAACTTACTGTTTATGATTGAAATTAATTTTATTTGTCTGTAAATCCGCCGGAAGGCTATCATTGAACTTGGATAGCTTTTGTCAGCCGGTAATGCCGGATGCATCCGGGTAACTTTAGAGTCATGGAGGTTTCATTCGATTAAATTTTTACTGGTCGCAGAAACGTTGCATGCAGCGTCTCTACCGGCCTGATTTTTTAATTCTTGTTTTGAATGATTTCATAAAAAACAGGTTTTGTTTCATATTCAATACAGAGCGTAGTTCATGCAAAGGTAATTGTTATTCGGAAAGTATCTGACGAAACCGGAAGATTGTTTGCGGCTCCAATAACAAAAAATAAGACAAAATAGTTTCCGTGTAATATGCAAAGCCCGGCTCGTATTCCATCATGCTAAAGCATAAGAAAAGGCTGCGCATCTTAAAAAAACGGCGCAGCCTCCCACAGTATTTACCTGATATTATAAATTTATTTTATTCACTGAATATTTGATTTTCTTGCTCTTGCACACGGATAAAAGTTGTCCGTTTAGACAATTCCTTCAATTTGGCAGCACCCACATAAGTGCAAGTGGAGCGGACTCCACCAAGGATATCCTTGATCGTATCTTCTACGAGGCCACGATAAGGAACTTTCACGGTTTTTCCTTCCGACGAACGGTATTCGGCAACACCACCGGCATGTAAATCCATTGCCGTTTTGGAACTCATTCCATAGAATAGGCGGAATTTCTGTCCGTTTTCTTCAACGATTTCACCTCCGCTTTCGTCATGTCCGGCCAGCATTCCTCCGAGCATAACAAAATCGGCTCCACCTCCGAAAGCTTTCGAAACATCTCCCGGTATTTTGCATCCGCCATCTCCGATAATTTGTCCTTTTAAGCCGTGAGCGGCATCTGCACATTCAATAATTGCGGACAGTTGCGGATAGCCTACTCCTGTTTTTACCCGTGTTGTACAAACCGAGCCCGGACCAATTCCCACTTTTACAATGTCTGCTCCGGCTAAAATTAATTCCTCCACCATCTCTCCGGTAACAACATTTCCTGCGATAATTGTGATTTCCTGAAATTTATCCCGTGTCTTTTTTACAAATTCGACGAAGTGTTCTGAATACCCATTGGCCACATCGATGCATAAAAACTGCATGCGTGGATGTGCTTTAAGAATTTCACTTATCTTTTCTTCATCCTGCTCTCCGGTACCGGTAGAAAGCGCAATATGGGCATAAATAGTTTCATCGTGTTTGTTCAGGAAATCCCTCCATTGGTCGATGGAATAATGTTTATGGATGGCTGTAATCAGCTTGTCCTGGGCTAGTGCGGATGCCATTTCGAATGTACCCACGGTATCCATATTGGCTGCAATAATAGGAATTCCTGTCCATCTTTTGCCTGAGTTCCGAAAAATAAACTCTCTTTCTAAATCGACCTGCGAGCGAGATTTTAATGTCGAACGTTTCGGTCGGAACATGACGTCTTTGAATCCTAATTTGATATCTGTTTCTATTCTCATTCTTTTTTATTTTATAATTTCACCCAATAAAATTAATAAATATTCTTGGATCGTCGAAATGAATATAGCTTTCATGACTATCTTTCCTCTCCACTCATCAATTCTCTTCTATGAAAATGTTCTGTTTACTATAAAACCAAAAGAGGGGCAGGGCACAAAGTTTTTATTATTTTTTTTACCTTTGCAATCCAAATAAAGACCCTGAATAATGGCAAAAGAATTGAAAGAACTGACATCCAGAAGCGAGAATTATTCGCAGTGGTATAACGATCTGGTAATAAAGGCTGATTTAGCCGAAAATTCAGCAGTGCGCGGCTGTATGGTGATTAAACCCTACGGATATGCAATCTGGGAAAAAATGCAACAAGAGCTTGACCGGATGTTTAAAGAAACCGGACATGTGAATGCTTATTTCCCGCTTTTCATTCCAAAATCTTTTTTAAGCAAAGAAGCTGATCATGTGGAAGGTTTTGCGAAAGAATGCGCAGTGGTTACTCATTATCGTCTTAAAAATGATCCGGATGGAAAAGGGGTAGTTGTGGATCCGGATGCAAAACTGGAAGAAGAACTAATTGTGCGGCCTACCTCCGAAACAATTATCTGGAATACATATAAATACTGGATACAATCTTATCGCGACCTCCCTATTTTGTGCAATCAATGGGCAAATGTGGTTCGTTGGGAGATGCGTACCCGCTTGTTCCTTCGCACGGCAGAATTTTTATGGCAGGAAGGTCATACGGCTCATGCTACAGAAGAAGAAGCATTGAAGGAAGCCAGAACGATGCTGGATGTATATGCTGATTTTGCAGAACGATTTATGGCAATGCCGGTCATCAAAGGCACCAAGACTGCTAGTGAACGTTTTGCCGGAGCTGTTGATACTTTCTGTATCGAAGCTATGATGCAGGACGGAAAAGCTCTCCAGGCGGGAACATCTCATTTCCTTGGTCAAAATTTTGCCAAAGCATTTGATGTGCAATTTGTAAACAAAAGCAATCAGCAGGAATATGTTTGGGCTACTTCCTGGGGCGTTTCTACACGTCTTATCGGAGGGTTGATTATGACACATTCCGATGATAACGGATTGGTGCTTCCTCCGAATTTGGCTCCTTTTCAGGTGGTTATTGTTCCTATTTATAAAAACGAAGAACAACTGGTTGTCATCTCCGAAAAGGTGAATGAGATTGTCCCGAAACTGAAAGCTCTGGGTATTTCTGTGAAATATGACAACAATGACGCGAAAAAACCGGGTTGGAAATTCGCAGAATATGAATTGAAAGGAGTTCCTGTGCGTTTAGGATTAGGTGCCCGCGATTTGGAAAATGGAACCATTGAAGTCGCACGTCGCGATACCCTAACCAAAGAAACTGTTTCTATTGAAAACATCGAACTCTATATTGCTGACTTGTTGAAGGACATTCAGGCAAATATATACAAGAAAGCTGCAGACTATCGTGCGTCACAAACCCGCGTGGTAGATACGTATGATGATTTTAAAGTTGAAATCGAAAAGGGCGGATTTTTACTTTGTCATTGGGATGGAACACCCGAGACTGAAGAAAAAATCAAAACGGATACGAAAGCCACTATCCGTTGCATTCCTTTCGATGGAGATAAAACTCCCGGCAAATGTATGGTGACGGGCAAACCATCTGCTCAGCGTGTTATTTTTGCACGGGCATATTGATAAAAGGTAGAACCGGAATAACGGATATCTGATTCGCCTGACATATTTTGCTCTCTGTGTTCGGATATATACTGCTTTGAAGGATTGTTTCTGATTGGATTTTCATCCATCCCAACTTTAGAGCTCTTCTTTGGTGAAAGTAGAAAGCGTATTATTCGATTTTTAGAAGTAAAAAATTCAGACCCGAACATCTAAATATGGCGATTAGAGAGGATAGTCCTTTATATAAGGCTTTTTTGTTCGGATAACCGATATGATAAACTTCGTCAGGACGCGAAGTTTTCCGTGAATAATTTAATAATCGACGATTCGGGTACGGAACTGTTATTTCAGTATCCGAATTTCGTCTTTATCGACTGAGTGGATTCTAATTTCTGACTCTTTTCCTATATGATTTGAGATAGGTTAGATATAATCACTCCTGCCCACTTCCATATATGAGGAGGCTGTATCTTTGCTTTTTGTTTGAATGTGACGTATTTGTCTGTTTAAAAGAATTTATATGCAAAGTCAAACAGCGTGTATCCGTATGGGGTTGTGTTGAAATATTCTATTAAAATAAGGAGGAAGTTTTCACTTAGACTTTGCCCCTGAAATAGTATTGAATCTATCTTTTTTGCTTTGTAATTTTCTTTTATAGAAGAAATTGTAATTTGTTTTCAAGACAACGGAAATTTCAATAAATTTGCTCCTTCCCACTTCATCTGATAGCAAAAAAGATACCCTGATTCTATATGTTTTTATTTAGTACCAATATAAAATGATAAGTGATACATAATTTTCTTGAACAAGAATATTTATCTTCAACGGAAAAGAAAAAAAGAACATCAGAACTATCAAAAGTTATGAATAGATATTCCTTATATCACTCCATGTTACGAGATCAGCTAAAAGCCTTATCAATGACTATCTGCATTTTTCTGATAAGTGTTTCTGTATCGGCATACAGTCCTAATATTTTAAATTTTTCGCCGGAAACATACGGTGGTGCAAATAAAAACTGGTCAATTGGCGCCGACGAGTTCGGCACTATATATATAGGTAATGACAGAGGATTGGTTGAATTTGACGGTGTGAGCTGGAAGCTAAGTCAATTGCCCAGTAAGGGGATTGTCCGTTCGCTCGGTGTAGCCAGCAGCCAAGCCATTTATGTAGGAGGAACTGAAGAATTCGGTGTTTGGAAAAGAGGTATTTCTGGAAATCTGGAATATACATCGTTAAGTAAAAGCATTAACTTTAAGGATTTAAAAAATTCCGACTTCTGGCGAACCATGGTGACCTCGAAGGGTGTTTACTTTCAATCATTTTCATCTATCTTTTTTTATGACTTCAAGACTGTACGAAAACTAAATAATGTGCAGAAACCCATTATGTTACTCAATGAAGTAAGAGGGGATTTTTTGTTTCAACAGATGAAAGGAGTTGTTTACATTCTGAAAGGAGGAAAAATTGAAGAATTTCCGGGAAGTGATATTTTCAAAAATACCGATATCCGGCTTATTCTGCCTTATGGAAAAGCAGGCTATCTTTTTGCAACAAATACAAAAGGATTGATTGTATATGAAGATGGAAAATACCATGATTTGAACAAAGAATCTTCATTGATACTCTCTTCTAAAGATATTAACAACGGACTGCTCACCCGAAAAGGAACATACGTGCTGGGAACTTTGCTTGACGGAGTTTATGAGGTGGACATGCACGGTAAAATCATCAATCATTTTTCGGCAGATAATGTTTTGCAGAGCAACACAGTCCTTTCCATTGGAGATGATAATCTTGGAAATATCTGGTTAGGTATGGGAAGTGGAGTAAGTTGTATTTCGAGTTCTACCAATCTGGATTATTTTACAAAGACGACCTCGAGAATAGGATCTATTTATACTGCTTGCTTGTGGAAAGGTAATTTACTGTTGGGAACTAATCAGGGAGTGTTTTATCTGCCGGAATCTTCTCTTAAGAATTCGTCATCTTTAGCTCAGCCTAAATTGATTCCCGGAACTCAGGGGCAGGTTTGGAATCTGCATGAGATAGACGGCACATTGTTTTATTGTCACAACAACGGGTTGTCGACAATTGATGCAAACCTGCATGCTCAACCCTTTTTACCTATAGGTACAGGAGTGTTTAATATTCGGAAAATAGAAATAGAGAATACGCAATATCTGGCATTATCGACTTATCTATCTGTCAAAATAATAGACGTAAAAACAAAAAAAATATACAGCCCGAAGGGAGTGGATGAGCCTATTTACGACACGCAGGTGGATCATCTGGGAAATTTGTGGATGGAACATAACAATCGCGGTGTATACAGATGCAGATGGGTACCCGGCACATCCACTTTTAGCCAGATACATTATTATCGAGGAATCAATGAAAATTCTATCCCGACCAAACTCCAGCTATTCAAAGTAGGAGGCAGAGCGAATATGATCGGAGATGGAAAGATTTATCACTATAATGATATAGACGATAGAGTCACGCCGGACAAAATACTGGATTCTCTTTTTCTACCATTAGAACCTGTCAAAAAAGTATTTCCTCTTTCTCCAAGTCTATTTTGTGCATTGGCAGAGAAATCTTTCTATTTATTTACTTATGATGGCTACCATGCTTCAGTAGTGGGAAGCCAGGGGGTGGGGCATAATCTTCATTTTCTCGATATTTACCAAAATATTATACCCTTAAACGACAGTCTCTCTTTTATATCGCTGGATGGAGGCTTTATCATTTGCAATTTTGCTAAAATTGCACGCCAGAACCTTCATAAAAATAAAAAATTACCGGTTCCCGTTATTCGCGCCTTAAAATCCATCAGCAGTAAGGAAAAATCGTTCATCTATTTTCCAGTAAATCAGGAAACTATAAAAGTTAAGAACGCATATAATACGATCGAGATATCGTATGTAGTGAAAAATGGTTATGCAAGTTATGTTGCCTGCCAGTACAAACTGGACGGTGTTGATATGGAATGGTCTTCAAAAAGCTATTTAAATAAAGTGGTGTATGAACGTTTGCCCGTTGGAAATTATACTTTTCGCGTCCGTGCTATGGACTTGGAAGGCAACGTCTCCTCGGAAGCTGTTTTACATTTTCGGATCAATCCACCCTGGTATGCTTCGTGGTGGGCTTATTTATTTTATTTTCTACTGGCGATTGCAATTTTTTTCATTTTTAGAGCTTGGAGCATTGCCCGCTATCAAAAAAAACAAATACGAAAAATCAGACGATTAGAAACAGAGCGATTAAAAGCGCTGGCCAGTGAGCTTCAGGCTCAAGTGGATAAAAAAAATGCAGAGTTGGTCACTCAGACTTCATTTATTATTCAGAAAAATGAATTGATAGAGAAGGTGCGTACATTAATTGATGATTTTTATGTGAAAAATAAATCCACTGTGTTACAACAGTTGATATTCAAAATAAATAATCTTTTAAATAATAATCTCAATACAGACGAGGACTGGAGAAACTTTCTGATTAAGTTTGAAGAAAAGCATCCCGATTTTTTCAGAAACCTCAAAAATCGTTATGAAGGCCTTACTTCGACCGATTTGCGGCTTTGCGCCTGCCTGAAATTAAATATGGAAACAAAAGATATTGCTTCTTTAATGAATCTTTCAATTCGTGCGATAGAGAATAATCGGTACAGATTGCGGAAGAAATTGGACTTGAAGACAGAGCAGAATTTAAATGAATTTTTAATTGCTTTTGACTAATAAGAAGAAGTCCTGCTGTTCGAAAAGATAGAAACCAAACTGAAAAACTAATTTCTGTTTGGTTTTTTTTGTTCATTTTTGAAATGTAATATTGAATAGATTTTAAATACTGAATCTATATATTTTTATTCAAAAAGCTAGAATATAGCTAATAAGTGTAAAGCTAAACACTACTTTTTGTATTGAAATGAAGCTTAAGATGAGTTTGTTTAATTCATTATAATATAGTAAATTATGATTGTTTAAGTAGTATTCGAGTAGCTCTCAAAAAAAGGAAAATGAAAGTGAGAAATCAGAGAGTATCTTTATTTTTTTTAGCTTTTTACGAATCCCCTACATTTGGCTCAGTTTCTAATATTCGTTAAAGGAGACGAATAGGTCAGAGACTATTAGACTGTAGAAAAACTTCTATTAATTTAAAAAAAAACAGACAACCATGAAAATGAAATCTAATCAATCAAAAGCTGTCGATGCTCAAATGTCTTTATGGAAAAGACATTTTATTTGGGTATTTATGCTGATGTTAGGGGTCACTTCAGCTTTCGCTCAACAGCGAATTTCAGTGAAAGGAAAAGTAACAGACGAACAAAAAGAGCCATTAATAGGCGTTAGTGTTTTTGTCAAGGGGACAACAAATGGAACTACCACTGACTTAGATGGAAATTTTACACTTCAGGCAAATGCGGGCGATCAATTAATACTCACGTATGTGGGAATGAAAGATCAGACAGTGACGGCGACGAATTCTCCGCTCAATGTTATGCTCGAAAGTAATCAACGAGTTCTGACAGAAACCGTTGTAATTGGTTATGGAACAGCAAAGAAAGCCGATTTGACAGGCTCTATCGGAACTGTTTCGTCCAAAGAAATTCTGAAACAACCCGGATTAAGTCCTGTACAATCTGTTCAAGGTAAAATTTCGGGCGTCACCATTATTGGTAACGATGAACCCGGAACTACTCCAACTATTATGGTTCGAGGGATGGGGACTGCTTTAGGAGGAAGAGACCCTCTTTATATTGTGGATGGTTTCCCGGTGAATGACATCAAAAGCATCAGTTCTTCAGATATCCTATCAATGGATATTTTAAAAGATGCTTCTTCTGCTTCTATTTATGGTCTGCGTGCAGCCAATGGAGTTGTGATAATTACGACGAAAAAAGGACAATCCGGAGCTGCAAAAGTTTCAGTGGATAGCTATATGGGGATTAAAGGTGTTGCCCATAAAGTGAAAATGGCAGATGCCTCTCAGTATATTGAGTATTTTAATGAAAAGCAATCCTCTATTGGTGCTTCCTGGACATTGGCCGATGCTAGTAAACAAAGTTATAATACCGATTGGTATGATGAACTTTTGAAAACCGGATTTATCAATAACAATACGGTATCTGTTTCGGGAGGATCTGATAAAGTTGATTATTTTGTCAGCTATAATTACTATAAGGAGAAGGGGCTTTTGTCCGATATGGATTATCAAAGATCTACTATCCGGAATAATAATATTTATAAACTCTTCAATAATAGATTGATCTTGAAGCAGAATGTAAATATCTCTTTTGATGGATCACATCCTAAACCTTTGAATGCTTTTAATGAAGCATATCGCCAATCACCTTTGGTGCCAGTTAAATATGCAAACGGAAGATATGGAATGCCCTTTGTAAATAGTAGCACAGGTGTGGTAACCTATGAAGCAGCAACCGGTGAAACAGTCGGCTCACTCAACTCCATCGGCAATCCCGTATTCACTGTTGATAATTATAACGAATATGACAAAACTTTTACCCTCCAGGGCGGATTTGAAGGAGAATTGAAACTGACTAATTTTCTGAAATTTAATTCCCGTTTTGGAGTGACTCAGACTTATTCGAAACAAAGGACTTTTACCGATATAAAAAGTGCCTGGTTAAATGCGGATCCGACACGTACAGAAAGTCAATTTGCCGCATTGCAGACTGAAAATTCTACATCTACAAATTATGCAAATAATTCGCTGCAATTTATTGATGATAATACTTTCCGTTGGACATGGGAAAACTTCCTTACATTTAATAAATCATATGGAAAGCACAATATCGATGCGGTATTAGGAGCATCTAGAGAAAAATTCGGTATTGGAAGTACCAGTACACTAAAAGGGTATGATGTACCTGACAAGTCACAATATTGGAGTATTAGTTTGGCCTCCGGTAATTATGCCAACGATGATATTATTCAGTACAGTTATACTCCCACTGCATTAGCTTCTTATTTCTTCCGTGGTCAATACAATTATGACAACAAATATTATTTTACAGGAACAGTTCGTCGCGATGGATCCAGTATATTCAAATCCAGTGGAAAATATTGGGGTACTTTCCCTTCCTTTGGTGCAGGCTGGACTATTTCCAGAGAGAGCTTTATGAAAGATGTTACATGGCTTGATTATTTAAAATTAAGAGCAAGCTGGGGAAAACTTGGTAACCAGAATGTACCTTTGAATGTGTCTCAGATTCTGACTGCAACCGGAAGTTCAAACATTAATTATGTTTTTGGCTCAAATCAAGACCTGGTTTATGGTGCAGTGTACGGAACACCTGCTGTGGGAATTTCTTGGGAAGTAACTCGTGAATGGGAATTAGGCGCGGATTTCACTCTTTTGAATAACCGCCTTTCCGGAGGTTTTGATTATTATAATAAATTGAATACCAATACTATTTTGCAAGTGACTCCGGTTTTGGATTCTCAATATTCGGATAATTTTTATGATCATGGAGCGAAAGTAAGCAATACCGGTGTTGAGTTTAACTTGTCATGGAAAGATAAAATAAACAGTGATTTTTCCTATGAAGTCGGTGTCAATTATTCTCATAACAAGAACCTCGTGAAAAGTGTGAAAACTGCTTATGATGGAGCTACCGGGGGAAGTTTATCAAACGGAGAAATAACAAAACGTTTAGCTAGCGGACAACCATTATATGCTTGGTGGATGTGGGAGGCTGATGGTGTATGGCAAAATCAGGCGGAAATAGATGCTAATACTCATTATGGTACCCCTAAACCTGGATATTTGAAATATAAAGATCAGAATAATGATGGTGTGATTGATGACAGAGATAAAGTGTACTTTGGCTCTTATCTTCCGACTTATAACTATGGTGTGCATATTGGAATGAACTATAAGAAGTTTGATTTCAATATTGATGGATACGGCGTTGGAGGCAATAAAGTATACAACGGATTGAAAGGTGTGCGTATTGATGGAGGTGAAAACATTGCTTATGATACGTATAAAAACAGATGGACAGGTGACGGATCTACAAACTCCAATCCTGGGGCAAACAGAGATTCGTATGCATCCAGTTATTATCTGGAAAGTGGAGCTTATTTCCGATTGAATAACATTACTTTAGGATATACATTTAATAATCTTGTTGTTAGCGGAACTTCACTACGGGTGTATTTCACCGCTCAAAATCCGGTAACATTTACAAAATACAAAGGGTTCTCTCCTGAAATAGCTTCTTCTACAAGTGCTCCAAACTTGACCAGTGGAATAGAGCTGTCAGCTTATCCGACGAATCGTAATTTTTTGATGGGAATTAACCTGAATTTCTAGTAAACTTAAAAAGTGAAATGATATTATGAACAAAACATATTTAAAAATAGGTATTCTGGGACTTGTGCTATCTCTTGCTTCTTGTAAAGATAGCGACTTTCTGGATGTGGCATCTCAGCAGACAGTAGAAGCTGGAGATAGCGGGACTGTATACACTCCGGTCTCTTTTGTGAATGGCGTGTACGGAATGTTCACTGACTGGAACTACGCATTTTCTTATTTAGGAATTACTGAAATTATTTCGGATAATGCGGATAAAGGAAGCTCTACAACAGATACAGGTGGAGATAAAGACATTCTGGATAATCTGACATATACGAGTACTGACGGTTCAATTGCTGCTATGTGGGAACACTGGTATAAATCTATTGGACGTGCTACTCAGGCTATTGCTTATATTGAATCTTATGGCTTGACTGACGAAACATACAAAAATCGATTGATTGGCGAATGTAAGTTCCTTAGAGCTTTAAATTATTTCTATCTTGTCAGAGGTTGGGGAGCTGTTCCTATTCAGGAAAATGATATCACGACAAGAGCTTCCGTGTCTGATGTGTATGCTTATATTGAAAAAGATTTGTTGTCAGCTATTCAAACCTTACCGCTAAAGAGCGCATATAGTTCTGCTGATTTAGGTCGTGCTACGAAAGGAGCTGCAATGGCATTGTTGTCAAAAGTCTATTTATATCAGGAAAATTGGCAACAAGCATATAACTATGCCGATTCAGTGATTACTTCAGGAGAATATGCTTTGGAATCTAATTATGCCGTAATTTGGCGACTAAGCGGAGAAAATGGTACAGAATCCATATTTGAATTCCAGGCACGTGGAGAGGCTGTTGCTCACGGTATTCAACAATATTCTCAAACTCAGGGTGCTCGTGGAACAACTGGCTGGGGCTGGGGATTCAACGTTCCATCCACTGATTTATTGGCTGATTTCAACGATTCAGGTGATTCTATCCGAAGAGATGCAACGATTATTTTCAGAAATTCAACTCTCTATGATGGGCGTTATGTCGGAGCAACAGAAAATCCGATGTATAATCTGAAAGCATATTCAAGTGCAGATGCCGGAGCTAGTGATACCGATAAAAATATCAGATATCTTCGTTTAGGGGAAGTGTATTTGATTCGGGCAGAAGCTGCCAATGAATTAGGAAAGACTTCTCAAGCTCTTAGCGATTTGAATACAATCAGAGAAAGAGTCAAATTGGCTGATGTGACAACAACAGACCAGACAACTCTTCGAAAAGCTATCTGGCATGAACGTCGTTTGGAACTTGCTTTTGAACATGACAGATGGTTTGATTTGATTCGCACAGGACAAGCTGCTTCTGTAATGCAAGCTTTGGGTAAATCTTTTGTTGTCGGTAAAAACGAGTTATTCCCTATTCCAAATTCTCAACTAATCCAAACTCCGGATATGGGGCAGAACCCGGGCTGGTAATAAAAGTCTTTCTATATAAAAAAGGAAATTCGACAAGAGGATGACAACCTTATCCTCTTGTCCTCCTTTATTATTCTCTTCTATTTGATTTGTATATGAATGCAAAACGTTTGACATACAGTGTTTTATTGTTGTGTTTGCTGTCTCTGTGCAATTGTAGCGGAGGTAGTAATGAAGAGGCTGATGGGGATGCGTCATTTTCACTAAATAGCATTGTTGTCGGCAGTAAATCCAATACGGAAACGTTTGCGAATGTCGATCCGAATTTACAAATTATACTGACTTTTTCAGAGGGAGTAGATTCCACAACAACGCGTTATATTACGCTGAAAGATACCAGTGGACAATTCATCGATTTGCAATATAAGGTTTCGGGTAAAATTGTAACGGTTCAAGCAGCATCTGTTCTATCTTCTTATAGTACCTACCATTTATCGTTAGCAAGTGGAGTAAAGTCAATAAACAATGCATCTCTTATTGCGAAAACATATACCATTCAAACAGCATTAGATTCTACGGACAAATTCAACCGTATCAGTGATGAGGATTTGCTGACACTCGTACAGAAACAGACATTTAAGTATTTCTGGGATTTTGGCCATTCCACATCAGGTATGGCACGCGAAAGGAGCACTTCCGGAGATGTGGTGACTACAGGAGGAACCGGATTTGGAATCATGGCAATGATTGCGGCTACAGAGCGGGGATTTATTACACGCGCACAGTCCGCAGAAAGACTATTAACAATAGTAAACTTTTTGACGAATAATTGCACCCGTTATCATGGCGCTTTTGCTCATTGGATAAATGGAGCTACAGGACAAACTGTCCCGTTCAGCACTTACGATGATGGAGCCGATTTAGTCGAAACAGCATTTCTCTTTGAAGGCTTACTCACAGCCCGTGCTTATTTTTCGGAGGACAATGCCAATGAAACCGCTATTCGTACAATGATTACCTCGCTGTGGAAGAGTATAGAATGGACTTGGTTTCAGAAAGATGGCTCGAATGTTCTCTATTGGCACTGGAGCCCCAATTACGGCTGGCAGATGAATCAAAAAATAACAGGATGGAATGAAGCTTTGATGGTATATCTTCTGGCTGCTTCCTCTCCCGATTATCCAATATCAAAAGAGGTATATGAAAATGGCTGGGCACAAAATGGAAATATAAAGAACACTTCAACTTATTATAATTATACACTGCCCTTGGGGAGTGCCTATGGAGGACCTTTATTTCTCGCTCATTATTCTTTTCTGGGATTAAAACCTTACGGATTGAGTGACCAATATGCCGATTACTGGACGCAGAATCAGAATCATGCATTGATAAATTATAGTTATTGTGTAGCTAATCCGAATAAATATACCGGATATAGCAAGGACTGTTGGGGGCTGACTGCTTCTGATGGAAATTCCGGATATAGTGCTTATTCCCCGACCAATGATAAGGGAGTTATTGCACCCACAGCAGCAATATCTTCTCTTCCCTATACACCGGAACAATCGATGAATGCACTTCGGTTTTTTTACTATAAACTGGGAGATAAGATTTGGAAAGATTATGGATTCGTAGATGCTTTTAATTTATCCGTTCCGTGGTTTGATACTGAGTATATTGCTATTGATCAGGGACCTATTGTTGTGATGATTGAAAACTATCGTACGGGATTGTTATGGAACTTATTTATGAATATTGAAGAAATAAAAGAAGGATATTCGAAACTTGGATTTCAGGTTTCAAACTAAATAGCTAAAACTAAATATTGAGAATTAAGGTATGAAAACTTTAAAGAATGTGATATCAGCGCTAATATGCGTGTTTATCCTAATGTCTTCAGGAGCAATGCCTGTTTCAGCCGCGAATAACGATGCGGAAATGAAAAAGTTTATTGACAATCTGATGGCGAAAATGACTCTGGAGGAAAAACTGGGTCAATTGAATTTACCCACTTCGGGAGACATAACCACCGGAGCTGCTACCAGCAGCGATGTAGCAGCGAAGATCGAACAAGGCAAGGTCGGAGGCTTATTCAATATTAAAGGTGTAGATAAAATACGGGAAGTACAGCGTCTGGCTATAGAAAAAAGCCGTTTGAAAATTCCTTTGATTTTTGGGATGGACGTTATTCACGGATATGAAACAACTTTTCCTATTCCATTAGCTTTAGCGGCTACCTGGAACATGAATGCAATTGAACAATCTGCACAGATGGCAGCTCGTGAAGCAAGTGCCGATGGAATCAACTGGACATTTAGCCCGATGGTAGATGTGAGCCGTGAACCTCGTTGGGGACGTATCTCCGAAGGAGTAGGAGAGGATCCGTATCTGGGTGGACAAATAGCTAAAGCAATGGTGTATGGTTATCAGGGAAAAGGGGCTGACCGCTACAAACTGAATTCCAACATTATGGCCTGTGTTAAACACTATGCTTTGTATGGAGCTGTGGAGGCAGGTCGCGAATACAATACCGTGGACATGAGCCGTCAACGGATGTTCAATGATTACATGTATCCTTATCAGGCTGCGGTAGAAGCAGGAGTGGGTAGTGTTATGGCTGCATTCAACGAAGTGGATGGTGTTCCGGCTACTGCCAACAAATACCTTCTGGATGATATTTTACGCAAAAAGTGGGGATTTGACGGTTTTGTCGTAACAGACTTTACTGCCATTCAGGAAATGGTTGCACACGGCATCGGTGATTTTGAAACGGTTTCGGCCAGAGCTTTAGCAGCCGGTATCGATATGGATATGGTTAGTGAAGGTTTTTTGAATTTGCAGAAAGCTTTAAAAGATGGAAAAGTGACAATGGCACAAATAGATCAGGCTTGCCGTCGTGTACTTGAAGCAAAATATGTATTAGGTCTATTCAAAAATCCATATAAATACTGTGACTCAAAACGTGCAAAAACTGAAATCTTTACTCCTGCTAATAGAGCTGTTGCTCGGCAGGTTGCAACTGAAAGTTTTGTATTGTTGAAAAATGATAATAATACGTTGCCATTGGCGAAAAAAGGAAAAATTGCTGTAATCGGTCCATTAGGTAATACTCGTGAAAATATGCCGGGTACATGGAGTGTGGCAACACCGCTTGACAAATCAATTTCCCTGATGGATGGATTGAAAGCTGCTGTGGGAGATAAAGCCGAAGTAAACTATGCCAAAGGGAGCCATCTGGTAGCGGATTCTGTGTATGAAAACCATGCTACTATGTTTGGACGTAGTTTGCACCGCGATCAGGAAAAACGGACAAATCAGCAGATGTTGGATGAAGCAATTAATCTTGCAAATCAGTCGGATGTTGTGATTGCTGCTTTAGGGGAATCTTCTGAAATGTCTGGAGAAAGTAGTAGCCGGACCAATATAGATATTCCGGATGTGCAGAAAGACCTTTTGAAAGCCTTGATGAAAACCGGAAAACCGGTTGTATTGGTACTATTCAACGGTCGCCCCTTGACATTGAACTGGGAAAAAGCAAACGTACCGGCTATTCTGGATGTTTGGTTTGGTGGTTCCGAAGCCGGTTCGGCGATTGCTGATGTGCTGTTTGGCAATGTAAACCCAAGTGGAAAACTTCCTGTAACTTTTCCGCAGAATGTAGGTCAGATTCCTATTTACTATAATCATAAAAATACAGGTCGCCCATTACCTGAAGGTGGATGGTTCCAGAAGTTCAAAAGTAACTATCTGGATGTTTCCAATGAACCGGCATTTCCCTTTGGGTTTGGTCTGAGTTATACCAATTTCGGGTATAGCGATGTGAAACTATCTTCTCCGAAAATGAACAATGAAGGTTTTGTTACAGCCTCTGTGACAGTAACCAACACTGGTAAAGTCGATGGTGCTGAAGTTGTACAGCTTTATATTCGTGACATTGTTGCTACATCTACTCGTCCGGTAAAAGAATTGAAAGGATTTCAAAAAATATTTCTTAAAGCCGGAGAATCCAAAACGATTGATTTCAAAATCACGACCGATTTGTTGAAATACTACAATGATGATTTGCAATATGTAGCTGAACCCGGTGATTTCGAAGTGATGATTGGAGGAAGCAGTGCCGATGTGAAATCAGCGAAATTTACGCTGGAATAGAAAGACGGTGATACATAACAGCTTTTAAGATGAACTATTGAATGAAAAGACAATCAAATATTTTGGTATTAGTGTTATGGTGTGTTATGTGCGTTATTGGTTGCAGTGCACAGGGGGCTACTTTAAAGCAGGCCCCCCCTGCAACTTATTTACAGAAGAACAAGCACATTCCTGATGAAGCTCTGCTGGATAGTGTAGAACGGCGGACTTTCGAATATTTCTGGTCAGGAGCAGAACCTGTAAGTGGTATGGCCAGAGAGCGTTATCATGTAGATGGAAATTATCCGGAGAATGACAAAGAAGTGGTAACTGCCGGAGGTTCCGGTTTTGGACTGATGGCCATTGTTGCAGGTATCGACAGAGGATATGTCGGGCGCGAACAAGGGTTGGAACGCTTAACCCGCATTGTTTCTTTTCTGGAAAAATCTGATTCTTTTCATGGCGTATTTCCTCACTGGTGGTACGGCCAAACCGGCAAAGTAAAAGGTTTCAGTCAGAACGATAATGGTGGAGATTTAGTGGAGACTTCCTTTCTGATGCAAGGACTTTTGGTGGTTCACCAATATTATGTGAGAGGCAATGCTGAAGAAAAAGCTTTAGCTGCGCGTATCGATAAATTGTGGAAAAACGTTCAATGGAACTGGCATACGAATGGAGAAAATGTACTTTTGTGGCATTGGAGTCCCGAACACTCTTGGGAAATGAATTTCCGCATTCGGGGCTATAACGAATGTCTGATTACATATATTCTTGCTGCTTCTTCTCCTACTTATGGTGTTTCGGCAGAGGTATATCATCAGGGTTGGGCCGATAAAGGCAAACTTGTCGAACCACACCGTATGGAAGGCTATCCTTTGAATATGCATTATCAAAGTGTCAGCGGAGCAGGTCCTTTGTTTTGGGCACATTATTCTTTTCTGGCGTTGAATCCCAAAGGATTGAAAGACAGGTACGCCAATTATTTTCAGGAAATGAAAAACTATACGCTTATCAATCGTGCATACTGCATTCGCAACCCGAAAGGATTTAAAGGATATGGTAAAGATAGTTGGGGATTGACTGCCAGCTATTCTGTAAAAGGATATGCGGCACACGAACCCGATGAGCGGAATGACTTTGGGGTGATTGCTCCCACAGCAGCACTTTCATCTATTGTTTACACGCCTGAAGAATCGATGAAAGTAATACGCTATCTCTATGGACATTTAGGTGATAAGATGTGGGGGAAATATGGATTCTATGACGCATACAGTGAAACAGAAAACTGGTTTCCTCAAAAATATCTGGCTATCGATCAGGGACCAATAGCGGTGATGATTGAAAATTACCGTTCCGGACTTATTTGGAAGCTGTTCATGAGCCATCCTGATATTCAAAGCGGATTGAAGAAACTTGGATTTCAGTCACCGTATCTTCATTGAAAAAGAAATGAAAAATCAAACTTAGCAATAAAAATCAATCATGGCATTTCTTCTTGACTTTGTCTTCGAGACAAATAGTTTGAAAGAAATGTCATGATTCGCTTTCAGGCAGCGGTGCTTTGGAAGCCTGCGAAAATAAGTTTCTGTAGCAGACTCGTTTGATGCTCCTCTTCCATTGGGAAGTGAATAAAATACCTGAAATCAATATGTAAAACCGATAAATCGAATGGATTAGGATTGTTAAAATTATCTGATAAGTCAATTGAATACGCAAAATCTGTAAGATTTTCAGATGAATATAGTACTTTAACGGGACTATTGCTATCAGTATCATGTACTGATTTTAAATATAATATTCTTTCTATCTATTTGGTCGCCAGAAAGCGACATTCCTTTAATTTCTTAATATTCATGGATTATGAAAGTGAAAACAATTAAATTTTTTTGTATTCTATATTTATTGCTGGGCTGGGCATCCCTTTTTGCTCAACAAAAAACCTATTGCAATCCGGTGAATATTGATTACGGGTATTGCCCGATTCCTAATTTTATAACATGGGGAAAACACCGCACAACAGCCGATCCGGTTATTGTTAATTACAAAGGAGAGTATTACTTGTTTTCAACAAATCAGACGGGATATTGGTGGAGTTCCGATTTGAGTGACTGGCATTTTGTTTCCAGAAGATTCCTTGAAAAGGATATAATAAAGCAGATCGACAACAAATGGGATGATCTGTGTGCTCCTGCTGCATGGGTACAAGGTGATTCGCTTTGTGTGTTCGGATCAACTTATTCCGATCTATTTCCTATCTGGGTAAGCACCAATCCGAAAGGAAATGTTTGGTCGAAGGCTGTAGAACATTTTGAAATAGGAGGGTGGGATCCTGCTTTTTTTGTAGACGACGATCAGCGTCTGTATATGTACAACGGAAGTAGCAATCAGTACCCGCTCTATGGTATCGAGCTGGATCGGAAAACTTTTCAGCCGAAAGGTACACGTAAGGAGCTGTTGCTTCTGGATGATGAAAAAATAGGATGGCATCGTTTCGGAGAGCAGATGGACAATACCTTTATGAAACCGTTTATCGAAGGAGCATGGATGACCAAACATCATGGAAAATACTATTTGCAGTGGGGAGGACCCGGAACAGAATTCAGTCATTATGGAGATGGCGTTGCCATCGGAAATTCTCCATTGGGACATTTTGAACACCAATCGCTTCCACTGAGCATGAAAGCCGGAGGGTTTGCCAGAGGAGCAGGACACGGTGCTACTTTTCAGGACAACGACAGCAATTACTGGCATGTCTCCACGATGGTGATTAATGTGAAAAACAGCTTCGAACGGCGTATCGGAATTTGGCCTGCAGGATTTGATAAAGACGATGTGATGTTTTGCAATACTGCTTTTGGTGATTATCCTCACTATTTGATAAACAATGCCAATAAAACAGGAAGATTTACCGGTTGGATGCTACTTAACTACAACAAACCGGTGGTCGTCTCTTCAACACTGGGTAGCTTTTCTCCCAATTTTGCTGTGGATGAAAACATAAAAACATATTGGAGTGCAAAAACAGCTGATAAAGGAGAATGGATTCAATCGGATCTGGGCGAAATAGCTACAGTGAATGCCATTCAAATAAACTATGCCGACCAGGATGTAGCATTCATGGGAAAACAGCTGGATAGTTATCATCAGTATCAATTGCTATATTCTTGTGATGGTAAAGACTGGAAACTATTGGTTGACAAAAGTAAAAACAAAAGAGATGTACCACACGATTACATCGAATTGAATAGACCTGTAAAAGCCAGATACATCAAATTGGTAAACCTGTATATGCCTACCGGGAAATTTGCAATCTCCGGATTGAGAATATTTGGAAAAGGAACCGGAGAAAAACCGCATAGTGTAGAGCAATTCGCCGCACTTCGCAGCGATCAGACAGACAGAAGAAACGGTTGGTTGAAGTGGAAACCGGTAGATAATGCATACGCCTATAATATTTATATTGGAACGGCTCCCGACAAATTATACAACTGTGTAATGGTTTATTCTGTAAATGAATATTATTATGCAGGTATGGATTCCCGTAAACCGTACTATTTTGCTATTGAAGCAATCAACGAGAACGGTTGTTCGGAATGGAAACGGGCGGAAGCATTGTAAATAAGAAAAACATTTATTTTAATAATTAGAAAACAAAGAACGATTTAAAACTAAAAAAATGAAACACATTCGGACTTTATTATTCTTGCTTGTATTTGCCAGCGGAATGCAGGCTCAGCAGTTGACAATCGGAACCTACAACATCCGAAACGATAACGGCTATGACGATAAAAACGGAAATAATTGGTCGAAACGTTCCGCTTTTGTGATTGGACTGATTGCTTTTAATGATTTTGATATCTTGGGAACACAGGAATTGTTGCATAACCAGGTTCAGGATCTTTTAAAAGGATTACCTCAGTACAGTTATGTTGGAGTGGGGCGTGATGATGGAAAACAGGCCGGAGAATATGCTGCGCTGTTCTACAAAAAAGACAAATTTGAATTACTCAAATCCGGTACTTTCTGGCTATCTCCGAACGAAAATTATTCGAACAAAGGCTGGGATGCTTCTTATGTGCGGGTATGTAGCTGGGCTCAACTTAAAGATAAGGTGAGCCACAAAAAAATCTGGTGTTTCAATCTACACATGGACAACGATGGAGTAGAAGCCCGCAAAAACAGTGCCCGACTGATTTTAGATAAAATAAAAAAATGGTGTGGTGACGAACCTGTGATATTGACCGGGGATTTCAATATTGACCAGACAAATGAAAGTTACCAACTATTGGCAACGTCGGGAATTCTAGCCGACTCTTATCAAAAAGCTCCTGTCCGTTATATCCCGAACGGCACTTTTAATGATTTTAATCCTTCTCAGGTAAGCAATTCCCGGATCGATCATATTTTTCTTTCCAGACATTTTATAGCAGAACGGTATGGCGTTTTAACCGACAGCTACTGGACATATTTGTCGGACAATGCAAACTATGATTTGCTGCATGATACACGGGCACCTTTTGAAGAAAAAGGAACAATGCGTTTGCCTTCAGACCATTATCCAATAAAAATTATTGTACATTTTACAGGAAAATAATAACTTTATCCGATATTTCCCTTTTCGTGAATAATTAGGCCGTGTGTAAAAACCCGAATCAGTCTTTCACGTAATTAGATTATGAAACGAAGCCTGATTTTTATTAAATCACCTCGAACAATGATTAAAAAATCAGGCGAGTAGAGACGTTGAATGCAACGTCTCTACTACCAGTAAAAATTAAACCGTATGAAAAAAATAAGTTTTTTACTCCTCCTTTCGCTGTTCTTAGTTGTTGGCGATAGCTGGGCACAGAGAGTAATTCGTGTTCTGGCCATTGGAAACAGTTTCTCGGAAGATGCTGTGGAGAATAATCTCTATG
Organism: Dysgonamonadaceae bacterium; assembly: GCA_047605645.1. Lineage (GTDB taxonomy): Bacteria > Bacteroidota > Bacteroidia > Bacteroidales > Dysgonomonadaceae > UBA1309. Next base: position 52,839 of record JASGFJ010000030.1, read on the forward strand.
ACATCGCAAAAGCCGACGGAGTAACTTTCATTATAGGGAATCTCTATATCCCGGGATGTTCACTCGAAACTCACTGGCAGAATGCTCAAGGCAACCTGCCGCAGTATTCCTACCGGAAGATTGACGGTAACGGGCATAAAACCGTGACGGATAATACGACTCTTTATGCAGCTTTGCAAGATGAGAAGTGGGATTATATCTCCTTTCAGCAGGCAAGTCATTATTCTGGTTTGTTGGATACTTATTTTCCGTATTTGTTGAATTTAAAAAATTACGTACAGCGAAATGTGACCAATCCGAATGTAAAATACGGTTTCCACATGACCTGGGCTTATGCGCATGGTTCTGGCCATAGTGGTTTTGCCAATTATGGAAACAGCCAGCAAAAAATGTATAATTCTATTTTGAATGCCGTAAAGAAAGCAAAGAAAGAGGCTCGGATTCCTCTCCTGATACCCAGTGGAACTGCTATTCAGAATGCTCGAATCCTGTTGAATGACTATAATCTGTGTCGGGATGGCTATCATCTGGATTTGTTGCTTGGACGCTATGTCGCTGCATGTACCTGGTATGAAGCTCTGACAAAGCGATCGGTTCTTGGAAACTCATATACTCCCTCGGGAATGGATATGAGATTTAAAGAAATTGCACAGCAAGCTGCACATCAGGCTGTGAAATCTCCTTATAAGGTTAAAAGGGCTGCTATGGTTTTGCCATAGTTATCTAAATGGCTATATACAGAAACCGTCTCCTGCTAAACCACTTCATAACAGATGTTATATGGGGTTTGCCAGGAGACGGTTTCTTTTCGTTCTTTCTTCTGTTTATAGAAAAATGCTTCCTTCTAATTGTCAAAATCCCAGGATAATCCCCATTTAAAGATGGTCGGATTGACCGGATAGTGAGGGATGGAGAAATAACCATTTTTTCCTACACTTTTCAGAATATTGTAATACATGACAAAGAAGCGGGTTTTCTTCAAATGTGCATTGATGTATACAGTCGACATGGGGAAACCTCCGACTTTCACATCTTGCTGATTGTAGAATGTCATCAAAGCCGGTTCGTAGCCCGGAGCATAATAAGCACTGTGATAATGTGCATCTATTCCCATCTGTATCGTGAGTACTTTTGATACTTTGGTAAGTAAATAGAGGTTCGAATAAGCGCTGAATGCCGGCACCGGAATGACATTTGCATTCGTTGTTGTCTGATAAGCCAACTGGTTATCCCAATGCAGAACTCCTGCACGAAGTTGCTGATCCAGACGTGCTGATACGATTTGTACATTTCCGTCATATTGAGCGGCTAGCTTACTGGAGTTGAAATAAATGTAGTTTTGAATATTTTCCACACCGGCTGTGATTTTTGTTCCGGTTTGTGGTATATCGAGTATTCCTCCGGCATATACTCTGCGAATATCTCCAAAGTTCTGGCTCCATTTGAAATATTTAGAATATACGTGCGACTCAAGATAATTCGGTTTCAGGTTTTTAATATATCCGTTAGCTGTCAGCGAAGCTTTTTTATCTCCTATGTTCACGAAAGTGGAAATCTTCCCTTCTGCTACAAAACGGCCGAGATCAGGACCCAAGATAGACAATTCTGCATTCAGATCATATTGAACAAATCTTCCCGAATTTTTTGTCAGTACACCTCCTACAGAAGTGCTGTTTTCATTGTGTTTGTTGTATTTATTCAATACCGAATCGGGTAGATTATATCGTTTGTTTATATTTGAGATATAGGCTGTCAGTCCAAATTTTACCCACGGACGAAATCCTTCCCGCATGGAAATTCCAAACGTATTTTTCCATAAAGAAAGAGAGGTCTTGTCGTAAGGGATTCGGCTGTAGTTATTACTTGTATAAAGAGTATCCAGTGCCCGTATCGTTTGTGCTGTATTTACAAAAGCTGTATCGTGCGAATTAAACACCCTGCTTTGGTTCGAAAACTGGCTGGTGTAGATAAAGCTGGCCACCGGAACAAATGTGTTGACGGTAGTATCTTTTTTGTTGATATTTTTTTTCTCGCGTGTGTAATATCCCAAATTATAGCGGTTCGTAAAATAGATTTGTCTGCCCTTCACTCTGTTCCATGTCAATTTCATATTTACAGGAAAGTCACTGGGTGTATAATTGGTGGAAGGAAGAGCTTGGGAATTGGGGTTGGTGATGAATAAGTCGTTGCTCATACCTCCGTTCTCCGAAAACAGGTAATTATAGTTTCCGGCCCAGGCATGCATTTCGTATTTGTCGTCCTGATAACTGCTAAACAGGTTGTATGCGATTGACTTGTTAGACAGATATTGATAGTTTCCACGAGCGTAGACATAATCAATATTAAAACCCAGATTCAATTTTTTACCCAAATTGGTGGTGACTAAACCTTTTACACGTTCTTCTTTTGTGTTTTGGCTTCCTCCCGATTGGTAAAACAGATTGGAATAGGGGATCTTGGTATTATAGAACAACTGGGTGCCGGGTGTATAATAATACGAACCTAAATTCTGCAAATAGAAAAAATCAGGGGTATCTCCTCTTTCAAAAAATAATCTGGAGTAGGAGGGTGAACCAATATTTCCTAAATAACCGGACGAAATAGCATGTCCGTCCTGAATAGTTGTTTGCTGAAAATTATACCGGATAGAATCCCGGATAGCAGGGCTTATTTCGCCCGTTGTCTCATTAATCGTCCAAACTTTTATCGATGGTGTCGTATCGATAGCAGCTGAAGGTGGTTTGTTGCCGGCAACGTGAGTCGAGTCAGGCGGAAGAGGCCTGTCTTGTCGGGCTGAACGGTTTACCTGAGCTTTCATTAATCCGAAAGCAAAAAGTAGAAAAAATAGTATATAACTTAATGTCTTTTTCATCGGATGCAAAGATAAATAGAAATTGGGAACGAACATTCAGTAGAATTGGAAACTCAAGTGGGTAGGCTCAAATTTTTTCCCTGAAACAAGATGTCTTTAAAAGCGATTAAATGACTTTTTTATCTATTTTTATATCGATATAAACAAAAATAGGTCGAGACTGTCGTTTTGTTTTTGAGAGTTTGTTAAAAATACCCTAAAAAGTTAATAATCAATAATCGATGATTAAGCTGTTAAAACCATATATGATGCCTCTCTCCATGTTGGCCGGAGCTTTGTTTTATCCGTTCTTCAGTTTGTTTCATTTTCTTACCCCGGGGATGATTTTCTGCATGTTGTTCATTTCTTATTGCGGTATTCAACTGAAAAATATTCGATTCTCGATGTTGCATATGTGGTTGATTCTGATTCAGGTTGGTGGTAGTATTGCGGTATATCAATTGTTGAAGGATTGGAATCTTACGCTGGCTCAGGCTGGGTTGATTTGTTTTTTTATGCCTACTGCGACGTCGGCTGTGGTGATAACGGGAATGCTGAAAGGAAATACTGCTTCATTAATAGCCTACTCCCTTTTGAGCAATCTGGCCGTAGTGGCGCTTTCTCCCGTCTATTTTTCTTTGGTGGGTACTCATCAGCATCTGTCTTTCTTCGTGTCGTTTTTATCTATTGCGCAGCGGGTTTGTATTTTATTAATCGGCCCTTTTATTCTTGCTGCTTGTTTACGTCGTTTTTTTCCTGTTGCAGCCGAGCATATTCAACGTAAAAGTGTAATTTCATTTTATTTATGGGTCTTTGCATTAGCCATTGTTACTGCAAGTACAGTAAAGTTTATTACTTTGCAAAATAGGAATCAACTTACAGATGGGTGTTTAATTACTCTTTTGTCGTTGGTGATTTGTTTGTTTCAATTTCTTGCAGGGAAAAAGATGGGTGGAGTGTATAACGATAAAATAGCGGGAGGACAAGGGCTTGGACAGAAAAATACAATCTTCGCTATCTGGCTGACATTAACTTATCTGAATCCGGCGGCTTCACTTGGTCCCGGGGCTTATATCCTCTGGCAGAATATTATAAATTCGTGGCAAGTATGGAGAATGAGAAAGGTCTTATAAATAAATATTCAATCCGGAACGTCTAGCCCAATGGTGCTCGTAAATAATATACTGATATGATACAAAACCGGATTTAATTGTCGTTTTTTTGTTAACGGTCTGATTCCCTTTTATTGCCTAATGCTGCAAGGGTAGCTCTTTCTGGGGGCATATTGCGGGCGAATTCAATTCGCCCCTACGCCTCACCGCTGTATGTATCCGTAACCGTCATTTATCATTTCAAATATTGCCTGCGCATTATTACCGTCACCGCCGTACGTATCCACACCCATATTTCAAATTCCTCAGATTCCGGCTATTTGCATCTTGTCATTATTATACCCACCAAACATCAAAAACATCACCTGCCCATTGTAGGGGCGAATTGAATTCGCCCGATGCCCGTCGGGCCAACCGAGGGCATATTCATCCGTTGGAATATCGATGCATCCATCCATATCACACATCCGTTTACACATTGTATATTTGTATTGTTTTTTGCGTTGCCGGATGTGATGGGGTTGCGCTGAGGGTTTCGTTTGGCGGATATTATTTTGCGGGCGAATTCAATTCGCCCCTACCCATCACCGCCGTACATGTCCGCATTTATATTTCAAATATCCAATATTCCTGTTATTTGCGTCTCGCCATCGTTATACGCACCAAACATCAAAAACATCGCCTGCCCATTGTAGGGGCGAATTGAATTCGCCCGATGCCCGTTGGGCAAACCGTCGGGCATATTCGCCCATTTGAATATCAATACATCCGCCCATATCACGTATCTGTTTACACATTATATATCTGTATCGTTGTTTTGTGTTGTCGGATGTGATGGGTTTGTGCTGCCGATTTTGTTTGCGGTTATTATTTCGCGGGCGAATTCAATTCGCCCCTACCAGTCACCGCTGTACGTATCCGCAACCATCATTCATTATTCATCATTCCAAATATCGTCTGCCCATATCATACATCTGTTTACACATTATATATCTGTATAGTTTTTTATATCGCTGGATATGATGGGGGTGTATTGCCGATTTTGTTTGCGATTATTATTTTGCCCGCTTAATCGTTGAAATATATTTGTATATTCCCTATAGAGGGAAACATCGCAATAGATACAAAATATTGATTAGAAATACATACGCCGTCGACGTTTCACAGAATAACAAGAAATATCACAAAAAGCATTTAATCTATTCCACATACCACCCCCAAAAAGCAAGCCTCACAATCATCTTGGAGGCTTGCTTTCTGATTTGGCTGAAGCATTCAGATTCAAAAAAGAGTACCAGATCTTTTTACGAATCTAGAATTACTTCAGTGTCCGTCCCTGCCTCTCGGCAGAAAAGAACAAACTACAAAAAATTAAAATGTTCTCCGGGACTGTCACAGCCATTGAAGGGAGAACGAATTTGCATTATAAAAATAAAACGGTCGGGATAACACATCGCATTTCTCCCTAAAATGCTCCGACCGATATGAGGTTTTCAATGCCGAAATATTTCTAACCCTCAATTTCAGCTCTAACCTTTCAGCTTTATCTCTCAACCTTATATTATATATGTAGCTTGTTTGGAAATAAATTGGGCACAATTAGCTATTTTACCGAATATTTTCTAAATCAAACCGCTACCTACATCTGAACTGTTACTTTTAGCTTCCTCCTTTATCGGCAGAAAATAAATGAGTTTAAACAAGGTTGGGTGAAGTAAATTTCATTCTGCTATACACCTGACAGAGAAACCGTGTGAACGGTAGGTATTGTATGTGGTCGTCTGTTTATCGTACAGAGACATGAGATTTGCGTACGAATTGCTGTATCGCGTACTGCTCCAATAATAGCCGTAGCTGCCGCGGTAATACAATGCTCCATTGATATCGAAGCGGTATCCGGTGGTTGGTAAATACAGTATGTTTCCAAATTTGCGACCGGAGGTGTAATTCGTAGCTTCGCTAGACCAGTTAGTGCCGACGTTAGTTTGTTTGTTCTGACTTTTATTGATAACACCGAGCCATTCAGCGTTGGTGGGTACCCGCCAACCGGGAGAACAGGGGTTATTATTAGTCATATCCCAATCTCCGGAAGTAGTTTGAAAAGGGTAGGTGGTCGTGCTGCTCAATGTCCAGCCGGGGATAATATCGGAATTGCTTTGATCCTGCGCCATGGTGTAAGATGCATTCTTTGCTCCCCAACGGTATTTCGCCCCATGCAGTCCGGCAGCCGGAATAAAGGGGTCGAGCGATGTATCGGCTCCCAGATTGTAGCAGCTGAACACCCGCCAGGGAGTAGCAGAAGCATCCACCTTCGCAGCACAATAGCTGATTTGCTTTGCTTTGAGCGTATACTTATAGCCCGGAAGCGGAGCTGCACCGGTAGTAAAGCTCAACGACAGGTTGTGCTGATAATTATTGTTTGCTGTGTAGGCCAGCTCCATGTAATTGGGAAAGGTCACACTCAGAGGTGCATTGTTTGTATAGGCATAAAACGAGACACTTGACATGTTGGTATTGGTGGGAAACGCCAAGGTGCAGGTCTGTGCCGTACCGCTGGGACTCAAGGTTCCTGTCTGCAAATCGAGATCTGCATTGTACAGATTGCCCGCTGTTCCGGAACTGAGGCTTGTTATCTCACTTCCGATACTTTCATTTACGGCTGCCACAGACGACCCGGTAGCATCCTGGCTTTTATTTAAAATCAATTCGGAAACATCCAAGGTAGCAGTGATAAAACTGTATTTGTGAGAAAAGGTAATGGCTACATTAACCAAACCGGTGCCGGTCATCAAAAGAGAGCCGGAGTGGTAATAAAGCAAATCCACATCACCGCGAATACCCGAGAGAGTCGGATTTGTAGCGCCCACAGAGGGTGGTGTCGGCAGATCTCCTGCGTTCGTGGTGTTTACCGAATAGGCAATGATCGAATGGGTAGCTCCGTATGTAGGGTATATATCCACCGGAATCGTGCCTGCTTCGGCCTGAACTACCTGTTCGACCTTGCCCGCTGTCTCATTGTAGATAATAATTACATATTTCACTCCGGTAACCATGGATGTGGCACGAGTCTGGGAAACGGGATTCCGCTTAAAAGTAGCAATAGTCATCAATCCACCCTCTTTTGCAGAAGGAATAAAGGTGCGCTCACCGGCAGTCTCCGAACGAAGTTCGCCCCCATCAC
>JASGFJ010000031.1:0-59235 GCA_047605645.1 Dysgonamonadaceae bacterium
AAAATAATCATCAGAAAAACAAGATAATACGACATTATTTTATACTATATACTTAATAATCACGAAAATGCAAGTTCAGAGTGAACGAGAGTCGCATTCGGACGCTGTTTATGTGGTGTTTTTTTTAGGTTTGCTGTAAGCCATTTTTTTAGGAACAAGAATGGCTGTTCTATTCTCATTTCTGACAGCTTGTTTTCACAGACAATACGAGAAGGGAAACAAAAGTGCCCGCTGTGATACGAATCGGCACACCTGAAAATTCCAATTTATACATGATGTTCTTTCGGAAATAATTATGTAGCAACTGCTCTGTATTCTGAAATACCAACTTATACATGATGTTCTTTCAACAAAATGTATGCTTATATCCATCCATGGTAAATAAGCTTATAGGCATAAGCAATGAACTCAAACAAATGACTGATCGGTTCTGAATTACCGGATAGATACACAAACACTCATTAAATAAGAAAGGATACGAGTCTATACTATTTAAGCAAACAGGGAAGGTGAACCGAACTCCCTGTTTGCTTATTATCACTTATTTCAAAAACCTTCGTTTGGAAACATGGAAAGAATCCTTACTCAGGTTTACTACTTATCAGTTACTTTTTAAAAGGTTTATCTTTCAGATAAAGCCTGAAATCTTTAATCATACCGGGCAGATTGGCTTCCGCACGAGGCAGATAAGAAAATCCGGTAATTGTTTTCGTTTCACCAAGATCAATTACAATCTGATGAGGAAAAGGCGTCGGATTCTTGGAATAGTTGGTATGCCAGATCGTCGATTCCTGCAAATCGAAGACATTACTAGCCAGATTATTTGCTTTGTCTGTTTCCTCGCTGTCGGCATATACCACCTTCCAGTGCTGACGCGACAGGTTCTTTCCATCTTCTCCCTGAATCTCCAGTTCAGCGATAGCAGCATGATTTTTTCCATCAAAAGCACTCAAAGCCTCCAGACAAACATAACGGGCAGTCACCGGCTGTTTCAACGAAATATGCTGCCATCCGTGTCCCGGTTTGAATTGTCCTGACATTACGGGATTCTCTTTACTTAAATCCAGATTCTCACCGGCCTTACGATGTGTATAAGCAGCTCCCTGCTGAAGTACATCCAGGATAGGTTGACGTAGTCCGTCGACAACCGGTTCTTTGGGTGACATCAGATCGAAAACCACAATTTCGTTTTCTCCTTCTTTCAGCCAACATCCGGGCATATACAAAGTTTGTTGTGGACCGATATTCCAGTAACGTCCGATATTGTGTCCGTTAATATATACAAAGCCTTTTGTCCAGTTGCTCATATTAATAAAGGTATCCCCTACTTTATCCAGCCTGAAAGTGGCCCGATAGAAAGCCGGTTTGTCTTTTTGAGGCTGTGAGGCTGTATATTGTTTATTTTGAGTGAATTTGTAGTCTGCATCAATATTGTATACTTTCCAGTTCTTTAGTTCACTCGTTCCTTGTGCAGATTTGAGTTCCACTTTTTCGGTGATGCCCTTCCAGTCGTAAATTCCTTTTCCAAAATTCATTCGCCCCATGGCTTCGACGAGGATATCAAGTACTGCTCCTTTTTTGACAGGAGGAAGAAGTACACTATTTTCACCTTTCAACCGACTGAGCGAACCAATGAACCGACCATCGACATAAATCTGCGCCCAATCATTTGCATCCGTCACAATCAATGATTGAGGTTTATCAGAAGCTTCCAGCGACGTACGGTAAAGAATGCTGCCCCAGCCCTGATCGAAATATTCCATCGAATGAATGTCAACACTCTGTTTTGCGACAGGTAAATTATCGAATAACGGAGCAATCTCGGTAAATCGGATAGACGGAATCGAAACTGTAGGAATGGAATCGGGGATCGACGGAAGTTGTGTTCCGGCAGGTAAATATTGTTTCAACAAGCTCTGAACTTCGAAAAATTTAGGTGTCACCCTTCCCGATTCATTAATGGGAGCATCGTAATCGTAAGAAGTGCAAGTGGGTGAGAAATTAGGGAAATTAGCTCCTGCCCAATGTCCGAAGCTGGTACCTCCGTGTGTCATATAGAGGCTGAAGGAGATATTTTTCTGAAGCATTTCTTTCATTCCGCTAACCAGTTCATGGGCACTCCGTGTTTCATGCTTGGCTCCCCAATGGTCGAACCATCCGGACCAAAACTCGCTGCACATGAGTGGAGAATCCGGCCGTAATTCTTTTAGCTTACGAAATTGGTCATCGATGTTGGCTCCGGTACCAAAATTGACAGTCCATAGCAAATCCGGCAAAGCGTTGTTTTGAAAATTAGAGTTCCAGTCACATTGAAACAGAGGCACATCTGTAAATCCGGATTCTTTCACGATCTCTCTGATATTCTCGATGTAAGGCTTATTTGTACCGTAAGAACCGTATTCATTTTCGACCTGTACCATTATGATGTTTCCTCCTCGTGTAATTTGCAGGTCAGCCAATTGCTTGCCAACTTCTTTCATAAAAGCATGTGTTCTTTCGAGGAAATAGGGATCATTATCGCGAAGCTTGATGTCCTTCTTTTTCAACAACCACCATGGCAAACCGCCCATTTCCCATTCAGCACAGACATAAGGGCCCGGACGAACAATTACATACATACCGTTCTTCTGTGCCAAACGGCAAAATTCGGCCAGGTCTTTTTGCCCGGTAAAATCAAAATGATCTTTCTCCTGTTCATGATAGTTCCAAAACACATACAAACAAATGGTATTCATCCCTAATGCTTTACACAAACGGATGCGATTTTCCCAATAAGGTTTAGGAATCCGGGGATAATGCAACTCGGCAGCTTTCACCACGAAAGGTTTTCCATTCAGAAGGAAGGTTTGGTTTCCAACCTCGAAGGTCGTTTTTTCCTGAGCAGAGACTAGTTGTGCCATCAGACACAAAACAAAAAATAAGGCAATACATTTTTTTTTCATAGAATCGGATAAAATATATATTCGTTCATAACTATTTTCCATTTGACTGATTTAAGAGTGTCTTTGATACGTTCTCATAAGAACAAGCATAGAAGACACGTAATCATCTATTTTCCAACACAAATACAGTCTGAGGAGGGAGGTCGGATTTGCCTTCACCGTCAGCCTGATCCGTATTTTGGACAAAAAGGTTGAGTTTTCCTTTGGTACGCCACAGTTCCGTATCGAAAGAGGGTTCCCACGATCCAACAGAAAAGTCTGTCAAATCGCGAATACTCCAATGATTAGTATCTAAATTTTCACAGGAAGCAACAGATACCTTTGAATTGCGTTCCTCATCGCGGAAAATAAGTTTCAACTGTATTTTTCCGCTTTTCGTTGTCGAAATAAGTTGAGGACGGGAAATCGGAATACGCTTTGTGCCACCTCCTTTTAAAGAGAATGAGGTTTTTCGAAAAGCAGGATTAACCACTTTCCATACATGGCCATTATGATAAATAATGTGGTACTGAGGAATGTCAGAATCTTTTTCCCGATAGTAAGTTGCAATATAAGGATGACCGGCTTCATCGGATGTCATGGATGTTTGGTTGATTAATTCCGAATTTTCCGGGATGCGACAAGCATATTCGGCTGTTTCGATAGTAATCGGCAGATTATATTTCCGTCCTTGCGAATTCACCCAAGTGACACCACCATCTTCGGAACGAGCATAACACATATCGTGATTTGTCTCCACCAACCAGCTTTCGCGCCACACCCAGGAGAGATGAATGGTGCCGCGATTGTCGACATAAGCTTGACAATACGCATTGCGATTCCCCTGCCCATCAATCAGATTTTGTTGCAGCTTCATCCACCTCCGACTTTTTAAATCATATTTGTTCAACACCAGATTTCCTTTTCCGGAGCTGCCATCCCTGTACATAAATACAAGACTTCCGTCGGGCATTTTATAAAACTCGGGATAGGTCACATTGCTTTCATGCTCACCGGTCATGGGTTCGGGTACACCCATTTCGAGACTATATGGCATTTTGGAGCGACTATACCGAAGAGGATTGCCGTGATGATCCCAGGAGAGATGCAAGTATCCATCACCATCTACCATTATGCTTATACTATTATGCGCATCCGTTGCCGTCCCTCGAAATGGTGTTGTTTTTAGTATCCAGTTTACACTTCCTTGTTTGCGTTTTCCCAGAACTACATTTCCTAAAGAATCATAATAGGCAATAAACTGCAGATTTCCGGCGCTGACCAAGGAATTTTTCCTGAACACAACAGTATTCACTGAATTCTTAGCCCAGCCCTTTCCAACAGGGATCAACTTATCCCGGTTTCGAGCAGAAACAGAACAGGAAATAATCAGAAGAAGAAAAAAACAAATGCTTCTAAACATAGCTTATTTACTTTTTTGATAGACTCGAACATAATCAATCTGAAAAAATAGAGGAAATGCACTATCATCGATTTCTCCTCCATTGTCTCCCCCCAAAGCAAGATTCAATAAAAAATAATGAGGCTGGCGGAAAGGATTACAGAACTTACCCAATGAACCATTCTTTGTATTTTTCAATGAAGTTTCATTTACAAGTGTATCATCGATGTAAATACAAATACTGTCTTTATTCCAGAATAACTTCCAGACATGAAATTTTTCCGCCCAGTTGGGATCCTTTTTCAGAAATTCAATATAGGGATTTTTTTTTGAATTCCAGATAGCAGACCAACGTTTTTCACTTCCCCATGCGGTATTGGCCAGAATATAAGGTTCCTCTTTTATATGATAAAACTCCATTATATCGATTTCGCCATTCGATGGCCACTCCATAGCATTTCCTAACGTCCAGATAGCCGGCCAGGCACCTTTTGCCGTGGGAATCTTTGCCCGCACCTCAATACACCCGTATTTGAATTCTTTTTTTCCGCTGGTGTTGACCGAAGCTGAAGTATAATCAATGTATTTCCGCTCTTTCCTCCAGTCGGATACCAATTCTTTATAATCAGGATTCAATTTTCGCTCTTTTTGTGCAACAATATTCAACACACCGTTTGCGCAAAAGGCATTTTGAGGCTGATACCATTGTTCTTCGTGATTCCGGACAAATCCATTTTCAAAATTCCAAATAACAGGATTCAATGCTCCGTTTTCACTAAACTCATCATGCCATATCAATTTATATCCGGGCATCGGAGAAACAACAGCCGGCGAAGGGAGCATAGAGTCGTATTCATCGAGCGACCATTTATCCAACCATTTCAAGACCGGTTTGTCTCCTTCGAAAGTAATCGGAAGCCAAACATATCTTCCATCAATAGGATTACCGGGTTTCCAGCGATCAGCCATAAAAATAAACTGATTTTTCTTTCCATGAACAGGAAGAATGAAAGTACTCTGAGATTGGAAAGTCAAATCTGCACCTTTTCCTACACAAGGGTTCGGAAATCGTTTCCAATTACCCAAAATGCTGTCTGCGACAAAGAGCCGTGCACTATTAGGCTCCCATCCGGTACATCCCGAAGTAATCATATAATATTTCCCATCTTTCTTAAAAATAGCCGGAGCTTCGTTATGTCCAGCCGGGTCGATGCGGATGTATCGCCCGGTATACCCTTGATAATCGGCTGTTAGCTCAGCAATATGCAAAGTCAGATTTTCTTCAGATGAATAGATATGATATGCCTTTCCGTTATCATCTACAAAGAGTGTCATATCCCGTGACATCTGTCCACCAGCAAAATCCCGCTTCACAAATAGCCCCTCACCTACTGCAGAGAGCCAGTCAGGAGTCCACCAGGGAGCATCAAGGTTTGTATTTTTATTATTTTCTCGTTGTGCAACAGAAAAGTTCAATGGCCAGTATTCTGCATTTACACGAGAAGACTTCACATAAGTATAAGGTCCGGAGGCATTTTTACTGACAGCGATTCCGCTCATTGCTGCCTCATATCCCTTGTGTTTTAGTTCATGATGAAAATACATCACGAACAGGTTTGTTTGTTTATTAAAAATCACTTTGGGACGTTCCATAATGCAGCCGTTTTCCAAAGGGTTTCCGTTTTCCAATGAAACAGGTAAGGCAACTGATTCAAATTTCCAGTTGTACAGGTCGGATGAAGAGTAACATGTAATACCGACCTCTGCCCTATTGGACGATTCACCTTTGTGCTCTCCAAACCAATAATACGTTCCGTCGTGATACAAGATTCCACCTCCATGCGCATTGATAATTCTTTTGTCGGTATCAAACCAAAGTTGAGCGGGTCGAAAAAAATTAGATGACTCTATTTGCTGAGCAGCTATTGTAAAGACAGACGAAAGTAAAAAGGAAAAGAGGACAGTATTAATTTTTTTCATAGTCAAACAAATAGAAAAATATTTATGTATAAGTAGTTCAATAAAATTAGGTTAATGGATCTAACTCTTTATATTATTTATTTCCAGCACACTATAAATATATACGTTCAACGAATTATAAATACTTACTTAAAATTGAAGAGCCATCAGCATAAAAATAAGATTGATTCTATGTCATACCTAAATTTGACAACATGTATACTATTCAAATTACAACCTGTTAATCAGTTTGATTCATCTTCTATTGCCCAATAATATAGATGAAGGCAAATAAATGCATAAGTTTCATTATTATAAAAATAAGAATAAAACTTCAGCTCAAAACCGAATTATTACATGCATACTCTTTTCTTATTCACAATAAACTCTTTATTCGGATAAGTTTCATTCGCAAACAAGAGAACACTAAAAAAACTGAATATCAAATCGTTCCACAAAATTGCATTCAATTGATTTAAAAGCATTACTCATTGAAACTGAGTCATTAATTTTCAATTACAAACGTATAATTACACCAACAAATAGATGTCTATTATTAATTCAAAAACATCAAATATTACTTCAACCGGTTCAAATCAAATAATTGACAGCCATAAATTTTATTCATAAAGCACAGAAAGATGCTCCCTACACATAACAATAGCCGGAATATTCTTCAGTGAATATTCCGGCTATGCAACTTATCATTAAAAGTATATTCTATAAGAATTTAACCTTATAAGAATATGTATATTGTTTACCTCGGAATCTGTATTGATCTAGCGGGCGAGCTCCCCAGGAGTTTAATCCTCCTACTCCACGCTGGAACAAATCAACATTCAGAATCACTTCATCAGCAGGAAGTACATCCGACCAATGTTGCTGTTTTTTGCTACGTCCCGGATCTAAATCTTCCGTCCGGATATTCAATGCGCTAACAGACAACGGTTGGGCTCCATCAATACGGATACCTTTTCCATTATCATCCGTCAATGTGAGCCAGCGGACATCCGTTTTATTTCCGGTTTCCTGCGGACGATAGTATTCGTGCGCTTCTTTTTCAACGGTATTTTTCCAGATTCCCATAAATGCGTCCTGATTTCGATCCACATAATTTTCCCACGGGCCACGGCCATACCAGGTATAGTTTTTAAATTCTTTAGGTAGTGCCATTTCCATTCCAAAACGCATTACTTCAGGATTATCACCTGTTGATTTATATGTTGCAGAAACGGACAGACTACCATCTGCATTCACCGTATAGACAACATCTACAGTAGCACGTACACCTTGCAAAACAGCTTGATAAGCAAACGTTGCAGCCCCTTTACTTTCAGAAGTATTCGTAAATTTCCATTCCGGATTTATTCCTGCAACCTCCCAGGCACGGAGATTGGTCTGATCATTTGCTCCAAAATCATTATCTGTAGGAGCGCGCCAGAAATTCAATGATGGCAATTGATTAAAAACACGTTGATTGTTATTTTTTACAGACAATAAAGTCCGGCCATCTTTAAGCGAAAACTCATACACGACATTTCCGGCTTCGGCTGTCGCTTTATCCTGCTCTTTTGTAACTTTCACGACACCTGCCTCCGCAGAAGTTTCTGTCGCAAAATAATTATTGACAGGCAGTGCAAGTTCTTCTTTTGCCACTTCATAACCGGCGTCTAAAAGGTCAGTTTTCTCTTTGTTATATGCATAAACCTGTAGAAAATATTCCTTTCCTGCTTCTTTAGACATAGCCGGCAGGTTTAGTTTCACATCTTTTTGAGATCCTGGAGCGACAGCCACCTCAAAAGAGCCAGATTTCACATTTTCTCCATTACACAACAGGTTCCATTTGTAGTTGAAATTCTTATTGGTCAGAGAGGTAAATCCAAAATCATTTACAACGGTAATAATTCCGTTATTCAGATCTTTTGCTTTGAAGAGAATGTTTTGATATACTTTTTTGACAATATGCGTATGCGGAAGCATCTGCTGATCAGGACTGATCATCCCGTCCATACAGAAATTACCGTCATTCATTTTGTTGTACCCGCCAAGATCTCCACCATAAGCCCAATAGAAGCGTCCCTGCTCATCTTTGGTGGGATATCCGTGGTTGTACCATTCCCAAATAAATCCTCCTTGCATATTTTTGCTGGAGCGCATCAAATCCCAGTAATCCTGGAAATTTCCCATACTGTTACCCATTGCATGAGCATATTCACATAGAATGTAAGGACGGCCAATATCTTTTTTAGCAACATCCTGCATATTTCCCCAGGAAGGATACATCGGGCAAACAATATCCGTGTTTTCTCCCCAATGTGCTTGTTCGTATTGAGTAGGACGGCTAGTATCACGTTCTTTGGCCCATTTATACATATCATGAAATGCTTTTCCGTTGCCCGACTCATTACCTAACGACCAAACAATCACTGACGGATGGTTTTTATCCCTTTCTACAGAACGGATAATACGATCCAGATGGGCATTTTTCCATTCAGGAAAGTTTGACACATTGTCCGGTCCATAGCCCAAACCGTGTGATTCAAGATTTGCTTCGGCAACCAGATAGATTCCATACTCATCACACAACTGATACCAAAGTGGTGGTTGCGGATAGTGAGAAGTGCGGACAGCATTGATGTTCAATTCTTTCATCAGCTTCAGGTTGCGGCGCATGACTTCTTCATTGACCACATTTCCGGTTTGATAATTGAATTCGTGCAAATTAACCCCTTTCATGTATATTTTTCGTCCATTCACCAAGAGTTGCCCATCTTTTATTTCAATTTTACGGAACCCTATTTTAGCAGAAGTTGCTTCTACTGTTTTTCCGGTATTATCCCTCAATTCAATGAGAAGCGTATATAAATCAGGTGTCTCAGCTGTCCATTTGAGAGGATTGCCAACTGTTCCCGAGAGCTTCAGATCTTTGACATTCCCTGCGGGAATAGAGGTTTTCTCAGATTTCGAAAATACTTGCTTTCCTGATTTATCCAAGACTGACACTGTTACAGACTGATTCTGTTCGGAAGTAGCATAGTTCTTAAGTTTCAGGTCAATACTGAATATTCCATTTTTATAATTTGCGTCCAAATCGGGGTGGGCAAAGAAATCAAAGATTCGGGTTTGCGCAGTGCTATAAAGATAGACACTCCGATTGATTCCACCCAGACGCCACATATCCTGATCTTCAAGATAGGAGCCGTCACTGTATTTGTGAACTTCGCAGGCCAAAAAGTTTTTTCCGGATTTAATATACGGTGTAATATCAAACTCAGCAGGACTTTTTGAATTTTGAGTATACCCCACTTTCTGTCCATTTACCCAGACATACATCGAATTTGTTCCCGCATCAAAATGCAGGAATACTTTTCTGCCATCCCAGTTACCCGGAACATCAAAATACTGTCGGTAGAGACCT
Source organism: Dysgonamonadaceae bacterium (assembly GCA_047605645.1). GTDB lineage: Bacteria > Bacteroidota > Bacteroidia > Bacteroidales > Dysgonomonadaceae > UBA1309. The sequence continues at coordinate 9,701 of JASGFJ010000031.1, forward strand.
GTTGGAGAATCATTTTTATCGATATAAGGCGGTTTAGCACGGAAACCAAATCCGGTATTCACATACATCGGGATACCGTGTCCGTTAAATTCCCAATTTCCCGGAACAGGTATAGTTCCCCAGCCTTTTGCGTCAAAACTTTCTTTATAAAAGCCGTCAGGTACATCCCCTACTTTGGGATACCACTTAAATCCCCAGACACCATCCAACTTCTTATAATAAGGAGATGCGGAGTAATTGTCTTTCACAGCCAGCTCCGAAGAAGGATAAGGCAATGCTGTAGCTCGCGTATCTTCCTTGTTGATAGCAAAAACTTCCGGATTTTCCCAATCAGGGCGTGCGGCATTTTGCGCCAACAAAGTAGTAGCTGCTATTTGTGTACATAAAAAAACACGAAATAGTTTCCTCATAGATTAATATTTAATTAAGACAAATTTACGTATTAATATGAAACGGCGTGGTCTTTTGGAAAAGACTGTCCGCTCCAGGCTTTTTTCTGTGTCCAATCCTGTGCCGGAGAGATCCAAAAAGAGTGATTCTGTGGCAAGCCTAAAGGAAGAAATACCAAAGAGGTAATATACATGCTTCCATTGTTGCTATACCAGTCAGCCAGGTCTGTCTGATGTCCTGCAAACCCTAAGGTAAGAAAATCCTTTGAATTGAAATTTCCGGGAACGGAAAACATCCTTTTCACAACAGCGGTGAGTGCAGCCCGAACCTGGCCTTCGGAAAGTGAGCTTGGTAAATTTTGCTGAAGAGCAAGTAAAGCAAGCGGTTGAAACACTCCTAACCGGTATGTCATTGACCGTCCAAAAACAGGGAAACTTCCCTCCGGAGAAATAAAACGCTCTAAGATCGTACTGTATTTCTGCATCCTTTTTTTGGCAATTTCGAGTTCTTTTCGGGTTTGCTCCAACTTCACATCATGCAGCCTCACCTGGCGATCGACCAATACCTGCATAATTTCAACATACATGGGTTGAATCACATAACTGTTGTAATAATCAAAAGCAAAATGCGCTCCATCAGAGTACCAACCGTCTCCAACATACCATTCTTCGATTTTTCTTATGGCCGAATGAATCCGGTATATATCGGCCTGCTCTCCCACTGATTGAAGAAAAGTTTCGACCATAGCGGAAAACAACAGCCAGTTTGTGTACGGAGGATCAATTCGGCGAAGCTGTTTAAATTCAGCGATGTATCTTTGTTTGGTAACAGAATCCAGAGGTTCCCACAAAGCCTTTGGGGCACGAAGAAAACTGTTGGCAATGTATGCTGCATCTACCAGAGGTTGTCCTTCGTTGCGCCATAACAAATAATCCGGACTATTGGGGTCGACTGCATGGACATAGCTTTTCAAAGCCCATTCACGAAGTTGTTTACGTTGCACTCCTTCCGGCGTATTGTCGTCAGGAAGAGCCAGCCAGGGAGCAATACCAGCCATCAAGCGCCCAAAAGCTTCCATATATGCAACTCTCTTATTTCGGCCATCCCAGGTAGGGCTCACTTCTACTTCCATATTTTTCACAAGTGCGCCCTCACTCATATTACTCAATACAGGAGCAGCTATTTTATAGGCCAGTGCCGACCAATATTCCCTATCGGAGACTGTATCCGATTTCTTTTTTGCACAAAATCCATCTTGAGCAACGATAAAAAATAGGCCGATAAATAAAGTTAACAGTTTTCTCATTTTCGCACAGGTTTATTCTTTTGATACATACTTATACATTTCTGAAGCTGCGAGCAAGAATGCTCCTACAGCAAAATCAGCAGTCGATTTAGCACCTACGTTTAGGTTTTGGTCTGCTCGCTCACCGATAGGCTGAACAAAACCGACAACTCCATTCTTTTGTAATGCTATATTTGTTAAATAATTCCAGCTTCGAATAACGGTAGGCATATATTTCTCTTTATCAAAAAAACCATTGTTTATTCCCCACAAAAGCCCGTATGTAAAAAAGGCTGTACCGCTGGTTTCATACCCTGAAGCATAAGGTAAATCCAACATGCTTCTTGCCCAAAAGCCTTCAGGTTGCTGACAATTCACAATACTTTCACCCAAAGTTACAAACATATCCTGATATTCCGCTCTGTATTCGTTGTCTTTGGGCAAATCTTGCAATACTTTAGCCAAAGCTGCAAATACCCAGCCATTGCCTCTTGCCCAAAAATCTTTTTTCCCGTTTTTCGTTTTGTGCTTAGGATAAATGTATTTTGCATCACGATAGAAAAGTTTTGATTCGGGATCAAACATCAATTTTTTTGCATAAGTATAATAAGTATGAAGTTTGTCAAGATAATCCTTATTATTGGTAATCTTATACATTTTTGTCATTACCGGCATTACCATATACAAGCCATCTGCCCACCACCAATAATCTATTTGGGATGTACTCATCTGATACTCGATAACTTCCCGGGCACGATCTATCTTCACCGGATTGGGGGCTAAATTATAAAGATCGGCATATACCTGAAAACAAATTTGCCAATCGCCAAACAACACATAGTCATCGGTTTCTCCGTATGTATACTTCCAGTTTTCCTTTTTGTTTGATTTTGCACCTTTCCATTGATTATGTTCGGCCCAATCGAGAGAATATTGCAAGTATTTTCTATTTTGGGAAATGGCATACGCCTCCATATTACCGGTGTGATAAGCGGCATGATGCCAAAAAGCATTTGTCAGAGGAGGATGGTGCTTTTGCCAATAGTTATTAACTAAATCTATTTTTGTAAGAACGCTCTGTTGCGAGATTTCAGACAAGTGAGACTGATTTGACATTTTTGTAGAGCGACAAGCACAAAAGAAAATAGCAATACAAAAGAAACAAGAAATAGAACGAATCATAAAATACTAAAATGTTTTTCATTATGTAATTTTTCACAAGACAAAGATTCATCTTATTAGAAAAAATCATGTTCATTATTATTTCACTTATGTTGAATTTATAATCAAATAAGAATCCATAATTTCTTTTTTATATTATAATACAGCGACTTACAGATAACCGGGGTTAAACACTCTTATTCAAAGATTCTTTGTTTTGACAAAAAATATATAAATTAGCTTCTGAAACCTTATATATCAAGAAGGGAATTATATGCTTCGACCATTTAAACTAAATAACTTTTTTAAAAATCATTCGTTCTTTTGGATGACTTTTACTTGCTGGATGATATTTTCATCGATCAGCGCCGATCAATTCAGTATTACTCCTCTTTCTGTTACGAATCAATTTCCATCAAGTTCTGTATCGCGTATTCTTCAGGATAAAGATGGATTTCTATGGTTCGGAACATTGGACGGGCTTTGCAGATATGATGGATACCGGGTTATTGTTCTGCGCACGAATTACAAAAACACAAACCTGCTCTCCAATAATGAAATTAAATCATTGGCTGAAGATAAGCAAAATAATATCTGGATAGGGACACAATCAGGATTAAATGTGCTGAACAGAGAAACTTTTCAAATATCAAAAGTCAATCGTCCCGAATTCAATGGCATATCCATACGCTCTCTCCTGGGAGCAAATGATGGTAGTATTTGGATAGGCGCAGAGAACATTATTTATCGGTACACACCTAAAGACCAAACTTATAAACAAATTTCAGGGAAAGAAATCCCCTTTACCGGAGTAAATTCTCTTTATCAGGATTCGAACGGAGATATCTGGATACTTTTATGGGAAAGAGGACTATATCGGATAAATCCGAGTGGGAAAATAACCAAATTTCCTCCGATAGGACAACGCAACAATCCTTTCCGTATTTTTAAAGATTCAAACAATCAATATTGGGTTTGTACATGGGGAGATGGAGTTTACAAATTTCAACCCAACAACAATGCCGCCTCTATGTATGACAGAGTTCCCATCCTGAAGGGAAATCATCAGGAAGAGATAACCTTCTTTAGTGTCACCCAAGACAATTTTTCGAAATATATCTGGCTCATGTCTCTTTCGGGCATTTACGCACTGGATGCAGAACAGGGAAAAACACCTCAGCAGGTAGACGTCTCTTCACTTTTTGCCAGTTCAAATAATATATTCAGTGAGTTCTATAAAGATAAAAATCAGAATATCTGGGTAGCTACATTCAGCGAAGGAGCCTTCTCTTTCAATCAGAATCGTTCATCAGTTATCAATTACAGCCTTCAAGGCATCAAACAACAACTGAATGTAACACCGAATATTACGTCCATCTTTAAAGAAGAAAACGGTCTTTTTTGGGTAAACCAGAATCGAACCGGATTGTGTTTATATGATGTAAAAACACATTCTGTAAAGTCTTATTTCCAGCTTCCTGAATTAAAAAATCTGGACGGGCTTTCAAATACGTCGATCATTAAAGAACTAAATCACAAAGAAATTTGGGCTGTTTCAGCAGAAAGTCCGTATATCTATCTAATCAACGCCGATACCAAATCTCTTATTCGAACCATTGATTTCAGTAAAGAAAATACCGGGCATATCACGGCTTTGTTTAAAGACAAAAAAGACAATATATGGATTGCAACCAATCAGAAAATATTTGTACAACCATACCAGTCTCAACACCTGCATCTGTTTAGTGATAAGATAAAAAACACGACAGATCTGACCGAAGACAATAACGGGAATCTGTGGTTAAGCAGCAATGATAATGGCGTATACGAAATAGAAACGAATATCAGTTCCGATTTTTCGAAATACAAAATTAGCAACTACAACCAGTCCAAGCAAGAAGTGATGAGAAACAATATCATCTCTATATGCAGCGATTTAGAGGGAAATATATGGATGGGCTCAAAAGAAGGCAATGTAATTCTTTATAACATCAAAACTAAAAAATTTGAAGACCTCACCACAGCATGTAACCTTTCCGGAGAAGCCATATTAAAACTACTTTGTGACAAACAAAATAACTTATGGATTTCGGCCAATAAAAAAATTGTCGTTTACAATAAGCAACTTGGTGCTTCCCGCGACTATACCTATCAGGATGGAGTCATTGTCAACTCATTTCTCAACGGTTCCGATTTCTATGATTGTTCTTCCAATCTGATTTACTTCGGAGGAAATCATGGAATAAGCTGTTTTTCGGCTCCTGATTTCATTGAAAAAAACAATCAAAATTTCAAAGTCTTTATTTCTGATGTCAAAGTGCAGGGAAACTCATTACTAGACTTCTCTTCCAATTCCAAGTTTAAAACTGTTTCTCAGCAACTTCATCTTGGAGCTGAAGACAAAAACATTGAAATTGATTTCTCTTCATTAAACTTCAATGCCTCTGAAAAAATTATATATGCTTACATGATGAAAGGGGTGGATGATGGATGGAACTACACTACACGCCAATTTGCGACATACAATCAACTGCCCAAAGGAAAGCATGTCTTTTTAGTGAAAGCAACGGACGAGAACCGTTTATGGACATCGGCAATAACCACTTTTGAGATCTACAAAGAGCCTGCATTTTACGAAACATGGTGGGCATACAGCTTCTACATATTACTGATCGCGACTGTGTTGTATTTTCTTCAACGGTTTATGAAAAAAAGAATCAGGCTCCAGAATGAATTGAAAATTGCCCAAATAGACAAGCAAAAGTCAGAAGAATTAACTCAGACAAAATTAAAATATTTCACAAACATCTCTCATGATTTACTCACTCCGCTCACCATTATCAGCTGCCTGATAGACGACACGGAAAACCTGCTCATGAAGAGAATTCCGCAATTTGATATTGTTCGCACAAATATCGAAAGACTGCGCAGACTCTTGCAGCAAGTTCTTGATTTCAGGAAAATGGAAAGCGGCAATATGAAACTCAATGTAAAAAACGGAAACCTTACTGCTTTTGTAAATGATATTTGTCAGAATCATTTCCAGGTGATGATGAATCACAAAAGAATCAATTTCACATTTCAATCGGAACCTCCTGTCATTGAAGGTTTTTTTGATGCGGACAAGATCGATAAAATTGTTTTTAATCTTCTTTCCAACGCATACAAATACACTCCTTCGGGAAAAGAGGTACGAGTAGCACTATTTGAACACCAGGTGAATGACATTCAGTGGGCCACCATATCGGTAAGCGACACAGGTATCGGAATCGAAGCGACAGAATTGGATAAAATTTTCACCCGCTTTTATAATAATAAAAGTATCGAATCGGCACAAACTAACGGAATAGGACTTTCTTTGACAAAAGATTTAGTGGAACTTCATCACGGGAAAATAGAAGTTGAAAGCCAACCAGAAAAAGGCACAACTTTCATTGTTTCGTTTCCCCTCCGTATTTCATCCTATAATCGAAACGACGTACAAAGCGAATCCTATCTTGCTGCTGAAAAGGAGGAACTAACTATCGGATTAGGCGATGATTGGGAAAACGAAACAGAATCTGAACAGAGTGAAGATAAAAAAGCGAAAGCCCGAATTTTGCTTGTCGAAGACAACGAAGATATCCTCTATACTTTAAAAAATATTCTTCAGCGGGAATACAGCATTCTGACAGCAACCAATGGGGTACTGGCGCTGGAGATTTTAAAATCAAACGACATGGACATTGTCATTAGCGACGTGATGATGCCCGAGATGGATGGACTTGAATTGTGCCGGAAAATCAAACAAGATTTGGATACCTCCCATATTCCGGTATTGCTAATCACGGCCAAAAACAGTGCTGAAGACCGAATAGAATGCTATAACGCAGGAGCTGACGGATACATATCGAAGCCTTTTGACATCAAGGTCGTAATGGCAAGAATTCAGAATTTCCTTTTAAGCAGAGAGAAAAAACAGACAGAATTTAAGAACAATGTTGAAATAAATATTTCAAATTTTGAATATAAATCACAAGACGAAGAGTTTTTGAACAATACAATACAAATCATAGAAGAACATCTGGATGACACCGCCTTCGACACGAATGCCTTCGCAGAAGAACTCAGCATGTCCAAGTCGTCTCTATATCGGAAAATAAAAACTCTTACGGGACTTGCTCCCAACGAATACATTCGCAATATCCGGCTCAAACACGCTTGCCAAATGTTGAAGGACAAATCGCGCAGCATATCGGATGTAGCATATTCGGTCGGATTTACAGATCCGAGATACTTTGCCACTTGTTTTAAAACTCTTTTTAAAACCACTCCGACGGAGTATCAAAAAGAGTTGGATTGATAGTATATTCCGGTGTATGAAACGAACCTTTATTTTTATAAAATCCCATAACAATGATTTTAAAATCAGGTGAGTAGAGACGTTGCATGCAACGTCTCTACTCACCTGTAAAATTAATCGGATGAAAGATGTCGGAAGATTCACTCTTCCGGTTCTTGGCCGAATACTTCTTTCAGTATTTTCTTTGTTTTTTCAGAAAGCTTTTTCCGTCCACCTCCACTGAGGTTAAGCCCGGAAGGCTTAATATAATTACTCTTGGCAGGTACCATTTGAAAATGTCCGCCAAAAAGTTCGGGGGTAAGGTATCCGGCTTTGACCTTATTGATTGGTTCATCGCCGTAAAAAGTATACACATTCGGATTCACCGTATGTGTGCGCTTGTATTCATCATAAAAATCGTCTAAAGTCATTTTACTCTTTGTCTTGTAATAATATTCCATCACATCAGGCAATTTATTGTAGTCATCAAGCGCTTGAGGAGCTCTCACTGTCGGATTGGTAGGATTATCACCTTTACTGCTGTATGGTTTAATTGTTTTCCATAAATCTTTTTTCAATTCATGCTGTATCGACTGCCCAAATACAGATTCTGATGTATATAAAATAAACAATAAGGGGGAGATGTTTTGAATAAAACGGACAATTTTCATATAATTTCAATTTCATCGCTAAACTATATATTAACGAGGAAATAAAATCACTAAATAAGTTAAACTATGATTGTTAATTGTTATATAAAACAAAGTCAAATAACAAATAGCAAATTAAACCAAAATCATCCCTATTTCTCAAGCCTTTTCTAAAAAAAACAGGTTTCATCAGGAGTGCCTGTCCATTATTCAAGTATATTTGCAATGAAATGGATATTCAAGACAAAGTAAAAGATTTTATTCGCTCTCTCCAGCTCCTGGATAAAGGCGAACAAGTTTTGGTCGGATTCAGTGGAGGCAGCGATTCAACAGTTCTGCTACATCTATTGAATTCATTGGGTTTTCGGTGTGTAGCTGCACACTGCAACTTTCATCTTCGAGGGCATGAGTCTGACAGAGATGAGAGTTTTGCAAAAAAATTTTGTGAAACGAATAACATTGCGATCCATGTCCAACACTTAGACACAAAAGGATATGCACAAGAGCATAAAATATCCATCGAAATGGCAGCCCGGGAATTGCGCTATACTTGGTTTAAAAACTTATCAAAAGAATTACATATCAAGCGTACTGCTATTGCTCATCACCAGGACGATTCGAATGAGACAGTTCTTCTGAACCTTATCCGAGGGACAGGCATCCGCGGACTTACCGGAATAGCTCCTATCCATGAAAACATCATTCGCCCATTGCTTTGCCTGACCAAGAAAGAGGTAAATGCTTACATTGCAATACACCAATTGCCATTCGTTGAGGATAGCTCCAACGATGAAACTCTTTATCAGCGAAACAAAATACGTCAGAACATACTGCCCTTAATGGAGGAAATCAATCCTTCCGCCAGAGATTCCATTGCTAAAACAGCAAAACACCTGCAACAAGTAGATAAGATATATAAGGAATATGTTGCCAAGGCTCGACAATCTTTTTTGAAAGATAATTTTATCTCCATACCGGCTCTTGAGCTCTTTTTAGAGCCGGAGACTCTTCTGTTTGAAACCATACTCCCTTACGGATTTAATTCGGCACAGGCCGAACAAATATATGCCAGCCGTTACGGCGAATCAGGACGTGTCTTTTATTCTTCTACATACCGGATTATCAAAGACAGAGACACATTTATTATCACGCCGTGCCAAGAAGAAGATTCCGGTCTCCGTATTCTTATACAAAAAGATGAGAAAATCATCAATACGCCTATCCAACTTAAAATAGAACATCTTCTGAATACAAACGCATTGGAAATAACAACGGGCGGTAACACCTTCTACGCCGATGCCTCAAAAATATCGTTTCCGCTCACATTACGTAAATGGAAACAAGGGGATTGGTTTATACCATTCGGCATGAAAGGACGAAAAAAAGTAAGTGATTTTTTCAGTGACAATAAATTTAGCCTCTCTGAAAAAGAAAAGTGCTGGATTCTCGAATCAGAGGGACAAATAACCTGGCTAGTCGGTCATAGAAGCGATAATAGATTTAGAATTGAAAAACAAACAAAGGAAATTCTAAAAATAACATTCTCCGAATCAACTTAGCCAACGTTTATATTCACCTATATATCAACAAGAAAGGAAACAGGATAAAAATATTTCCGCTACAAATTCGGAATTTAATCTTTTTTCAAAAAAAAGAAGGAATATAATTTGGTGTAAAAAGAAAAAACCTCTACTTTTGCCACAAATAAAGCGAGAAACACCTTCACTGCTTTATTCGAAAATCCCTTTTTAATTATCAATTCATTAACAATGAAAGAATAATTTATTATTCTTGAGCCAAATTTAGTATTTACATTTACTAACTTAACTATCATATCATTCATGCCTGTTTATAACATTTTAGAGCTGAACGAAAAAGTTACGACCGAACTTAGAGCATTAGCTAAAGAACTAGGTATCAGACGACCTGATGCATACAAAAAAGAAGAACTGATATACAAAATATTAGACGAGCAAGCTATTATAGAATCCAAAAACAAGAATTCAGAAAGCTACATTGAGGAGGACAATACTCCACAAAAGAAAAACTCGAAAGAAAAACGGTCACCTAAGCCCGCCAATAAAAATATAAAGGCTCCTGCGGTAGCTGAAACAATAGCAGAGCCGATAGAGAAACATGAAGTTGCACAGGCTCCAGCTCCTATTAAACCGGAAGAGGCTCCCCTTGCTCCAGTGGTAAAAGAAGTTGTAGCAGAGAAAAAACAAAACGAAAGAACATTCGTTAAGAAAAAGCCTGAAAATAGCAACTTTAACAAAAACAACCCCGTTGGAAAGCCTGTAAAAGAGGCAAATGAATCCAAAGAACAACCTAAGGAACAATCATCCGCTCCCAAAACCTTACCAAGCAAACCAACTCAATTGGTTTTTAAACCACGAAATAAGGAAAAAATCTCCAACGAATCTTCCGAACCGGTTCCTCCGCTACCTCGACTGGCAAGCCTGAAATTAGAAGAAGATAATGAGCCGGTTGTTGCCACACCTGTATCTGTCAACAGCACAGAAGTCGCCGTCGTACAACCTGTCGCTGAAAACAGTGCAACCATGCCTCTGGATCTGTTTCAAGTGAAACAACCTCAGCAACCCAAACAGGAACAACCTCGTCCGGCTCCTGCCGTACAAGATAAACCTTTCGATTTTGACGGTATCCTTACAGCCTCCGGAGTATTGGAAATCATGCAGGAAGGCTACGGATTTCTCCGTTCATCGGACTACAATTATATGTCTTCTCCGGATGACATTTATATCTCTCAATCGCAGATTCGTCTCTTTGGATTAAAAACCGGAGATGTTGTTGAAGGCCCGATTCGTCCGCCCAAAGAAGGGGAGAAATTTTTCCCTCTCGTCAAAGTAGATGTCATAAACGGACGTAGCCCCGAAGAAGTGCGCGATCGTGTACCTTTCGATCATCTGAAACCTCTTTTTCCAAATGAAAAATTTCAACTGACAAAAGGTCGTAACGATAGTTTATCCTGTCGTGTAGTCGATTTGTTCTCACCCATTGGTAAAGGACAACGTGGATTAATCGTTGCACAACCTAAAACCGGGAAAACGACATTATTAAAAGACATTGCCAACGCCATTGCTTCCAATCATCCGGAAGTATACATGATAGTACTTCTTATTGACGAACGTCCTGAAGAAGTAACCGACATGGAGCGCAGCGTCAACGGAGAAGTGATTGCTTCAACCTTCGATGAACCGGCAGATCGCCATGTCAAGATAGCCGAGATCGTATTGAATAAGGCAAAAAGAATGGTAGAATGCGGGCATGATGTTGTTATTCTTCTCGACTCCATCACCCGGTTAGCCCGTGCATACAACACCGTGCAACCAGCCTCAGGAAAAGTATTGACCGGTGGTGTAGATGCGAACGCACTTCACAAACCCAAACGTTTCTTTGGTGCTGCCAGAAACATCGAAAACGGTGGTTCCCTGACTATCATTGCAACAGCTCTGACAGAAACAGGCTCTAAGATGGACGACGTTATTTTTGAAGAATTCAAAGGAACAGGTAATATGGAACTTCAGCTGGATCGCAAGCTATCCAACAAACGTATTTTCCCCGCTGTGGATATTATCTCTTCAAGCACACGCCGCGACGATTTACTGCTTGACAAAGAGACTCTCAGCCGCATGTGGATATTGAGAAACTTCCTTTCCGACATGAACTCAGTGGAAGCTATGCAGTTCCTGGACACTCGATTGAAAAGAACAGTCAATAATGAAGAGTTCCTGGTATCTATGAATGACTAAGTTCTAAAAGGAACCTTTTTGTTGAGAACCTTAATAAAGGAGATAATTTCAAAGTTATTTTGAAATTATCTCCTTTCTAATTCTATACTCTGTTTGAATAAACTTTTCCTGGAAACGCCTTACTTTGGTTATCTACATCAAGGTTCGTTCAAAATTGAATACCCTTTAAAATTATAAACTAGCTGATTTTGAAAGAAAAAAACACATAAAACAAAGCCAATATCAGAGCAGAAGATATAGGAAAACAGGATTTTACAGGTGAGCTTATCGAAACACTTAATCAACAAACAGACAGATCTATTAATTAATCGACAAAAAAATTCTTAGAAAAAGAGCGAGGGCATTAAAGAAAACCGGATGGAAGAAAGCTGTTACAAGGAAGAAAATTTACACCCAATTTATTCTTATGAAACAAAACTCATTTTTCGCCCAACAGAATAAGATAGAAACCTAATAATCAATAAATTTAACCGATTTCAAATAGTAAAAACTAAATAGTACGAGAAAGTCCGAATCCGGTGAACCGGAGTTACAAAATTTCAGAATTAAGAATTACTCATACAGGTTTTCCTGTATCTACAAATCCAATACAGATTTTTACAGCCTTCGCATCCATCCGTTCACTCCACAAAAACAAGATTTATAAATTTATCCCATACAAATGAATCTTATTGTAAAGTGTTTTTCTGTCGATTTTCAGCAATTGTGCCGCTAGTGTTTTATTTCCCTTAGCGACTTTAATGGCATTTTCAATCTGCAATTTTTCGTCTTTCGGTTTCAATGAAAGATCTACGGAAGGCTCTTCTTCTACTTTTTTCAATATAAATTCCGGCAGATTATCCAACGTAATATAATCAGATTTTGCAAAAAGAGCCATTCTTCGGATCGTATTACGTAACTCTCTTAAATTACCGGGCCAGGAATAACTTTCCAGAATACGCATACAATCATCGGTGCACCCGAGCAAATTTTTATTCAGTTCTTCATTTGCTTTTTTCAGGAAGAATTTCACAAACTGAGGAATATCGCCAATCCGATCTCGTAAAGGAGGTACAATTAGCATAAATTCGTTCAAACGATGATACAAATCCTCCCGAAACCGACCTTCCATGATTGCAGTCTCTAAATCTTCATTGGTAGCCACAATAAGCCGAACATCCACATGGATATCTGTTGATGCCCCAACCGGACGAACTTTCATTTCCTGCACTGCACGAAGCAGCTGAACCTGCACCTCATAGGATAAATTTCCTACTTCATCGAGAAACAATGTTCCACTACTCGCTTGCTCAAAAACACCTTTTTTATTTTCTATGGCTGAAGTAAACGAGCCTTTTAAATGTCCAAACAACTCGCTAGGTGCCAATTCTTTGGAAAGGCTTCCACAATCCAAGGCAAGAAAAGGCTTATCACATCGCAAACTTTTCTCATGAATCATCCGGGCAGCATATTCTTTTCCCGTGCCGCTTTCTCCACGAACAAGAACAGATAAATGAGTCGGCGCCACCAGACGAATATAATCATACATCTGCTGAGCTTCTGCTGAATGTCCATATACAGTACCATTATCTTCTGATATGTCCTCTCTCGGCTTCTCTGAAAGAATAAAAGATTTCGGCGGAGCCTGAGTCAAGGCCTGCTCCACCTTTTGAGCAAGCATCGACGGATTTATTGGCTTTTCCAGGTAATCGAAAGCTCCCATTTTGATTGCTTTAACGACATTTTGAGTTTCAGCATAGCTAGTCATAATGATAACCGGAACATCAGAAAAAATTGATTGTTGCTTCATCCATGACAAAAGTTCCAAACCATCGCCATCCGGCAAACGATAATCGGTGATAACAAGATCCACAACATTATCGTCTTTCAATTGCCTTTTAGCATCTTCCAGTTTCAGACTCAACGACACCTCAAAGTCATTTCTTTTGAACCAATTTTTCAACATTAATCCAAAAGCAGCATCATCTTCAACAATCAGTATCTTCCCTTTCATAACAAGACAGAGCAATTATAGAGAATTTGTAAAGTAAAACAGGTGTCACCACCTTATATTTTAGGAAAATGAAGTTTCATTATACATTCAAAAGGACTTCTCTGCCTTCACGCAGTTCAAATTCTTTTGCTTTGGAAGGTTTTCCCCGGTTAAGCGTCTGCAACAAGACATCCTTCCCAACTTTAATTCCTTCTTCCAACAATCTCTCTTCAACCGTTTTATAGGCAAGTTCGGGATGATTATTGTCATGACTCAAATGGCATAACCAAATATCTGTCAACTTTTTAGAATAAATGCTTGCCAGAAAGTCTGCAGCCTGACGATTACTAAGGTGCCCGGTTCCGTTTGTGATTCTATGTTTGAGATATTCAGGATATGCTCCAAACTTCAACATTTCCTCATCGTAATTACTCTCAATAACCAAGTGTTCGGCTTGTTTGGCATAATATTCGATGCGATCGGTAATATGTCCGACATCTGTTGCCAGCGTAAACTTGTTCTGCCCGAAGCAAATATGGTATCCTACATTATCAAAACTGTCGTGAGGTACCTCAAAAGCAGTAACTTCAAAGCCATGAACTAAAAAGGGTTTTTCTTTCTCTATAATCCTTTTGGAAGCTATCAGTTTATCCTGTACATAGTGACTTCTACTGATTGCTGCATGCGTGGCTTCCGTCGCGTAAATCGGCACATGAAGTTTTTCGCCTAAACTGCCCACTGTTCGTATATGGTCAGCATGATCGTGAGTGACCAAAACAGCCATGATATTTTCTATCGAAATACCAAACTCACGCAATGTTTTTTTGATAGTCCTTATTCCAATTCCGGCATCAATAAGAATCCCACACGACACAGTTCCAAGAAAATAACAGTTGCCACTACTCCCACTGGCTAAGCTAATTAATCTATATTTTTGTTTTGTTGAAAACAAATCACATTCCATACTGCAAAGATAATCGAATCCAGTCAAATAAAGATATCTTTTTAGATTTAATCAAATCTGTGATTTAATCAAAATTTCACGGTTGACAACGTCTCCGCCTGCTGATTAAATTCGGCTATAATGCTATCAATAACATCAGCGACAGAAGGAAGATTATCGATTAATGCAGAAATTTGTCCTATTTCTAACTCTCCATCCACCAGGTCACCTTCAAATATCCCTTTTTTCGATCTTCCCCGGCCTAAAAGGAGCTTCAGTTCTTCTGCACCTGCACCTCTGTTTTCAGCTTCCTGAACCTGCTGATAGAACTCATTTTTCACCAAGCGTGTAGGTCCGATTTTCTTCAAAGACAACAAAGTGTCTCCTTCTTTGAGACCTATGCAATGATTTTTAAATTCAGATGCAGCTGAACTTTCTTCTGTCAAAGCAAAACGAGTTCCCATCTGTACTCCTTCAGCACCTAAGGCAAGAGCTGCTAGCATACCGGCTCCGGTAGCAATTCCACCGGCTGCAATCAGGGGAATAGTAATCGATTTACGGACTTGTGGAATCAAAGTCATAGTGGTTGTTTCTTCATACCCGTTATGTCCTCCGGCTTCGAAACCTTCTGCGACAACAGCATCCACACCTGCATCCTGACACTTCATTGCAAACTTCGAGCTCGAAACCACATGAGCTACTTTTATTCCGTTTGCTTTCAACTTAGGAGTCCAGGTCTTTGGATTTCCTGCAGATGTAAAAACGACAGGAACTTTTTCTTCAATTATAATCGCTATAATTTCTTCTATATTCGGATACAACATAGGCACATTCACTCCAAATGGTTTATCTGTGGCTGCCTTACATTTCTGTATATGTTCACGGAGCACATCGGGATACATCGATCCTGCTCCGATTAGGCCTAAACCTCCCGCATTGCTCACAGCTGCAGCTAGTTTCCATCCGCTGCACCAAACCATTCCTCCTGAAATTATCGGGTATTTAATTCCAAATAATTCTGTAATCCTATTTGCCATTGTTTTCATATTTTAATTGATTCTACAAAAATAATCATTTCGCCCCGAAAATCAGATGCATTCTCCCCTATCTTCAATAATACATGTATAAAAAAAATGTTTTAAGATTTTGCGATTTAAAATAAAAAACCGGATGTATCGACATCCGGTTTTTATATGAGACAGAATAATAAGCCTCATACTATTGTTTACCGCTGGTAGCAATGCTTGAATTTATTTTTTTTACCAATCCCTGCAATACGCTACCCGGGCCTAGTTCTACAAATTCGATTGCACCGTCAGCAATCATGTGTTCCGCAGATTGCGTCCATTTCACAGGAGCTGTCAATTGAGCAATCAAATTATTTTTAATTTCTGCCGGCTCTGTTTCTGCCACTGTAGAAACATTCTGATAGACCGGGCAAATAGGTTTTGAGAATTCAGTTTCACCAATTGCTTTCGCCAATTCTTCTTTTGCCGGCTCCATTAAAGGAGAGTGAAAAGCACCACCTACACTCAGCTTCAAAGCACGTTTAGCACCAGCTTCTTTTAATAATTCACAAGCTTTATCTATGCCTGCATTTGTTCCGGAGATAACAATCTGTCCCGGACAGTTATAGTTGGCAGGAACAACAATCTCTTCTGTAATAGAAGCACACACCTCTTCCACTTTTGCATCAGGCAAGCCCAATATTGCAGCCATCGTAGAAGGATTCAATTCACAAGCTCTTTGCATAGCCAAAGCTCGTTTGTAGACCAGCTTAAGACCATCTTCAAAAGACAATGCGCCGGCAGCAACCAAAGCAGAAAATTCTCCTAACGAATGTCCGGCCACCATATCCGGATTAAATTCTTCACCCATTGTCTTTGCCAAAACCACGGAATGAATAAAAATTGCGGGCTGAGTCACCTTTGTCTGCCTTAAATCTTCGGCTGTACCTTCAAACATTAAATCGGTAATCCTGAAACCTAAAATCTCGTTTGCTTTTTCAAACAGTTCTTTTGCTACTTCCGAATTTTCATACAAATCCTTTCCCATACCAACGAACTGAGCTCCTTGTCCAGGAAACACAAATGCTTTCATATAATTATTTAATTTGTTAATTGTTATTCTATTAAAAAGCCGCACAAAAATAGTCATAATTCACTGAATACCCAAAAGTTCAAGGAATAGGAGTCTCGTCGCATTTGCTGGTATCCCTGAATCTCGAACAAATAGGATGACATTATTTCAGTCGTCAGGTATCCCAAACCCTTATCTTATAGCATTCGGATATGCCTTTTTGGCACTTAGCAAAGATCTTTCCACCTTAAATTCATCAGCACGCCTCCGTATCGGGTTAAACTCTGTTAATACGCTCCTTAAATAATTAAATATTGCATTTTTATAAACGTTTTAACATTGAGTTTCACGAAATTTGTATTTAATTTGAGGTCATAAAAAGAAGAATTAGTAATTCATTTAAAATAGAACACATGAAAATAATATGGAAAAAAATCTCTAGTTATGTAGCTGTTGCCGCTATCAGCATTGGAGCAACATTTGCCACATACAGTGTACTGGACTCACGCCGAGGACTTAGCAGTGCGGATAGTTACAATTATGGAAATGACTTCAACCAGAAGGAAGTCCACCTGGCAAGCCTCAATGGGCAAGGTTATCCTGATTTTACAAAAGCAGCAGAAAGCTCTGTCCACGCAGTAGTACACATTAAATCAGTCATGAAAACGCAGCAAAGAGCCCAACAGGGTCGCCGCGGGCAAATGGTTGATCCTTTCGAATTTTTCTTCGGGTTCGGAGACTCCGACCGGGGAAATCAATATTCGACACCACAACCTCAAGTTGGCTATGGCTCCGGTGTTATCATTTCAGATGATGGATACATCATTACCAACAACCACGTAGTAAACGGAGCAAATGAAATTGAGGTTACCCTCAATGATAACCGCAAATTCAAAGCCAAACTCATCGGAACCGATCCGACGACAGACATTGCTCTTCTGAAAATCGATGGAAAAGGTTTTGCTTACATTCCTTTCGGTAATTCCGACAACCTGAAAGTAGGTGAATGGGTGCTCGCTGTAGGAAATCCGTTCAATCTGACATCAACTGTTACAGCGGGAATCGTCAGCGCCAAAGGACGTGGAGGAATTTCTCCGGGACAAGGCAATACTCAATCGATCCAGTCATTTATTCAAACAGATGCAGCCATCAATCCGGGGAATAGTGGAGGTGCACTAGTCAACACTGATGGTCAGCTTGTCGGAATCAATACAGCCATCTATTCCGAAACCGGCAGCTTTGCCGGATACGGCTTTGCAGTTCCGATTTCTATTGCAGGGAAAGTAGCTTCTGACCTGAAAGAATACGGAGCTGTGCAAAGAGCAGTTCTGGGTGTACAAATCATGGATGTATCCATTGCAAAAGATTTAGCCAATTCCGACGATACAAAACAAGCCAAAGACTATGCCAAAGCCAAAGAAATCAAATTAGATAATGGTGCTTATGTGGGTGGATTTGCAGAAAGAAGCCCGGCCAAAGAAGCGGGTATTGAAGAAGGAGATGTCATCACTGCTATCAATAATGTGAATGTAAAAAGTGTAAGCGAACTACAGGATCAGGTAAGTCGGTTCCGCCCGGGCGATAAAGTCAAAGTGACCTTCGTTCGTAACGGTGCTGTAAAAACAGCAAATGTAGAATTGAAAAACAATGACGGCAATACCTCCGTTGTAAAAAAGGTAGATGGCATTGAAGCAGTCGGAGCTGCATTTAAAGGATTGAGCGACGAGCGGCTTAAAAACCTCGGAATCTCACAAGGAGTAGAGGTTTCCGGTGTGGATGCAAACGGCAAATTCCAGAAGGCCGGTATTTCAAAAGGATTCATTATTATGAAAATAAATAATCAGGCGGTGTCTTCTGCTTCCGACGTGGAAGATTTAATCCAAAACGTTGCCAAAGCTCAGGATAAGGGATTATTTATTGCAGGCTTTTATCCGGCCAATAAGCGAATGAGATACTATGCAATTGATTTAAGCGAATAAAACAGGCTTCATCACTCTAAGAAACTAAACCGGAACAAATACTCGTTCCGGTTTAGTTATTTTTAACAGCATAAGTTCAATCAAATACTTCCCTTTTACGTTATAGCTTTAAGTAAACGTCTAAATTCCGGAAGTCATCATAGACATGAGGAAAATCCGTGATGAACTCTTAGAAGTAAAACATTTACAAACTGATTATTTTAAACAAAATCATAGATATCTGAATAAAAGTTCGTATCTTTGCGTTCCAAAAAAATTTTAATAACAAGAGAAAGATAGATGAGACAATTAAAAATTACGAAATCGATCACCAATCGAGAAAGTGCGTCTCTGGATAAGTATCTACAGGAAATCGGTCGTGAAGACCTAATTACAGTTGAAGAAGAGGTTGAGTTGGCACAAGCCATCAAACGAGGTGACAAAGCCGCTTTGGAGAAACTCACGAGAGCAAATCTGCGATTTGTGGTATCTGTTGCAAAACAATACCAGAATCAGGGATTGAGTCTTCCCGACCTTATCAATGAAGGAAACTTGGGGCTTATCAAAGCAGCTGAAAAATTTGATGAAACCCGTGGGTTTAAATTCATCAGTTATGCCGTTTGGTGGATCAGACAATCTATTCTTCAGGCATTGGCCGAACAATCTCGTATTGTTCGTTTGCCGCTCAATCAAGTAGGTTCTCTGAACAAAATCAGCAAGGCTTTCTCAAAGTTCGAACAGGAAAACGAGCGACGTCCTTCAGCTGAAGAACTTGCCGACCAGTTGGACATACCGGTAGACAAAGTAGCTGATTCTTTAAAAGTTTCAGGACGCCACATTTCGATGGATGCTCCTTTCGTAGAAGGGGAAGACAATAGCCTTCTCGACGTATTAGTAAATGATGATGCACCCGTAGCAGACCGTACATTAATTAACGAGTCTCTACATCAGGAAATAGAACGCGCATTATCTACGTTGACTGAACGCGAAAGTGACATTATCAAAATGTTTTTTGGTATCGGTTATCAAGAGATGACACTGGAAGAAATCGGAGACAAATTTCAATTAACGAGAGAACGCGTACGCCAAATCAAAGAAAAGGCAATTAAACGGCTGAGAAGCAACTCTCGCAACAAACTTTTGAAAAGTTATTTAGGCTAAACAAGATAAGCCAGATTAAAAAAATGGTAAGGGCTGCCCATATTTGAGGCGGCCTTTTTTGTGTGCGATGTAATATATGTATCAGACAAACAATAATAATGTTTGGGATTCGTTTTCAATATTAAACAAGCATATATGTATAATGAAACGAAGTCTGATTTTTTATTAAATCACCCAAAGCAATGATTAAAAAATCAGACGCAATCCATACCACCTACTCGTAAAAAAATGAATCGTATGAAAACCTTAAAACAAATTTTATTACCGGCACTTCTATTTTTATCAGTATCTATCCAGACATCTGCACAACACCTTTCCCTTGGAGCGAAAGGAGGATTTACTATCTCTGATTTGAATGGAAGTTTAATCAAAGAACTTCCAACAGAAAACAAAATAGGTTACAACCTTGGATTAACTCTGAATTACAGTTTATCCTCTAACATAGAGCTTCTATCCGGATTAGATCTTTCAATGAAAGGAACGAAAGTTTCTATAAAGGAGAATGAGGTAGACGACTTAAAATTCGACGCTCTCTATCTTCAACTACCGGTTCACCTAGGATATAAACTTCCGATTGCAGGAAAATACAGTCTCATTTTTCATGGAGGGCCATTTATAGCCTCCGGCATTGGAGGAAAAGTCCATGAACTAAGCATAGCAGAGCTTAACAATGATCCCGACATAAAAAATCCCGGATTTTTCAGCGGATATTTTGCAAAGCGTTTCGACTATGGATTGGGAATCGGAGTTAACGCAGAAACGCCTACACGAATCTTTGTTGGTATAGGATATGACTGGGGATTGAAAAATATCAGCAGAAATGAAGCCTCCGGAAAAGTCCGAACGAGAAATTTCTTCCTTTCTATTGGATATAAAATTAGGAAATAGAGAAAACAATACCACCTTCAACTCAGATGCTACGAAACAAGTTCAGCCAGTTGAGAGAAAAAAAATAAATTCTTTGCCATCAGTGACAGCCTGAAAGCCGCCTTCTTCTTTTCCTTAACAGGAAAATTCGTCCGATAATCTGAACAATAAAAAGATGTGGAACTGCCGGAATAAAGTCTACAACAACCCAAAGTCTGGTTTACTTCGGTCGTTGGCTGAACAAAATCAAACGTCAGTTCCATATTTTTGCATGCAACAAAATCAAGAAATCTAATACTAAATTATTTCAAGACATCATTCTCTATTTGGGTCTAACAAACGCATGACAAAAACCATCTTTTCTAAATTCTTTTTGAAATACAAGCGAACGATTCAACAAATCGGGTTCCAACCATTGAGGAACTTTCAAACATACAATTTCGAGTTCGTCATAATTTATTTCATTCAGAAATGAAATAATCGACTCTCTCATCCTTCCCTCATCCCAATTTTCTGTTGATTCATCGAAAAAAATCCGAAAACACTTCAAGTCTGTATACTTCACACGAAACGGTTGATACCTATCTGTCTGCTTACGCTCTTCAATGCATTCGATAGCCGCAACAATCTGTTCTCGAAGAATATTCATTATTTGAGGGAGAACAACAACAGGATTTCCCGTCACAAAAAACAATTTCAAATGCAGTTCTCTTTCAAACAATGCATTAAATATAGCCATACTCCGATTCACGATAAATGCGATGCATCCGGAGAGCCGGGTGCCAATAACTCGGATAGCATCACGAATAGTACCAATAGACAAAGTAGATTCCAGGCTAAAGAAAAACCGCTCAACACAACTATATTGTGTACCATTAATCTCATAAATATGTATCATTCCAGACGATAAAATAGGAAGTACTTTTCCGTCTTCATCCACAAAAGCCGCGATTCTCATTTTCATATTTACTCACAATATATCGGTTACCCGAACACTTATAATACATTGAATTACAAAACGTATCACAAAAAAAGACAAGTCACATAAAAAGAACAGCTAAATAAAACGAGTTCAATCAAACTACTTCAGTAAAAAATCAACATCCCGAACAGCCACCGTTTACTCCGTGAATCAAAATATCTTTACGGAAAGAAATATCCTCAACCCAAATAAGCGGATGGAGAGTTACCTGCCACACATCTGTTTCGAGTTGCTGTTTGGAACAAGACAAACGAAAGACCTCGACTGCATAATTAAACCATTTAGGTAAATGACTACAAATAATCTGCAATGTTTTGAAATTTGTATCTTTTATAAATGGGATAAGTATGTCGATAGAATTCAACCTTCTGTCACCATGTAAAAGAGGAATTAAATCAATGAAATACATAGCATCCTCCTTATTACCAACCAGTTTTGGACGAACAATCTCTTTCTCCTGATATTTCATCGCATTCTCCAACTTAGTTGTAACAAAGTCGGCTAACCGGGGAGTAAATTTTCCTTCTGCCTTCCAAATACCGATACCACTCTCACGTAACAACGCCAAAGGCAGACTTTTTACATTTTCTACAATCAGCAATTTACAGTTCTCAAATTCGGATGTAAGAAGCTTAACCGTTGTCTGAAACTCCCGTAAATCTTTCTGAAAAGACAAATCGAAAGGAATCTGGTTGACACAATGCCAATTGAATTGGTCCTTTTTATAAATCTCCACTATACCAGAACTGCTAAAAGGAAGAATATCCCTGTCGTCATTCAAAAAAACAGCTATTTCCATTTTTACACAAGTTTTGAGAAATCCGGCAGTTTTATCATTTGAAATATTTTCCGGTAATTGCCAAGGGGATAATTTCTATAATACCCGTTGCCTTTACCATGGCGGCTGGATAAGATTTACCACAATGCTGCGGTGTATATTTTTTCACCACCTCATCCAGAACCTGAATTTTTCGGGTTTGTTCTTCAATCATCCGTGCCGTGCCGAAAAGGATAACACTTTGGTAATCGCTATTTGTCTCACAAGGCAACTCCGGATCTTGAATTAATCCGTTCATTTTGAAAACTTCAAAACCTACTTTCGGATTTGCATTCAGGAAAGAAATCTTTTGCCCCACACATAGGCCATGTATGTATATCTTATTCTCCAATAAAACATAATGAACAGGAGTTATGTATGGAAAACCCTCCGGAGAAACCGTTCCTAAATTACCAACTTGCTCCCTCATCAACAAATCATCTATTTCCTCTTGTGAAAGAGGATGTTCTTTCATTCGTCCTTGCATAAACCTACTTCTATTTGAAATATATTATTTAGTGAACAATTTCGTGAGACTCTAGTCCCGCCAGTTCAAGAATTTTCGCCATCCGTTCTCTGTCGAAAAGATTCTGAACTTCTTTACATAACGTAAGCACATTTTCCATATCAGTCTTATCCGGATTGGGATGCCTGTATTCATCAATGGAACAAATCCCAAAAATCCAATCCATCGCTTTGATTTTTCTATTTACATCCGGAGGCACTTCTACAAATTGCTCAATATCATGCATTAAAGTTATGTAGTTGTGATTGCGAGGTTCAGCACCATACAAATTACAAATGGCAACTAAATATCTTTCGAGTGCAACCGCTGCAATATTAAAAACCAGGCTCGCACGTTGCTCCAATTTCATATACGCAAGTGCTCTTTTGTGGAAAGCATCAGCATCAGCCAAATTGGTCTCAAGCGATTCTTCATCAATAAATTGTGATTCAAATTCTATCATATTCAGTTTTCTTTACCATTATTATTTTCTTCGTTCACCGATACTTTTCATATCGGTGAACAAGATAAAAATCTCATAAGGCATCATTTACCAGACATTTAATACCCATTCTTTGTTATGTTTGTACTCCATATCAGAGAAAATTGTGTTTGCCATTTCTTCAGCCAACCAAAGGGCGCCGGCATAACCGACAACGGGATGACGAAACCCTCCGGCACGATCATAGACCGGGAATCCAACCCTGACCATCGGAATATTGTTATCAATAGCGATATAGCGTCCTTTTGAATGTCCCAGGATAAGATCTAATTTCAGCCCTTTGTTCTTGATGCGATCCTCTAGTTCCCAAAAATCGGCATTGGTTACGATTTCCATATCGAAATCAACTCCTTCCTGCAATGCTTTGATGCGGGGATCGTTGTTATAATTCACATCGTCACCCAACAAAAGCAAAACCGGTTCCATTTCCAGATCGATACAATATTCTGCTAACCCAATGACCAAATCCGGATTTCCATAAATAGCCACTCTTTTTCCGGCCAAGAACATGTGCGATACATCCGCAATAGCATCCAAAGCGATCCCTCTTTTTTTTACCAAAGATTTAGAAATTGGCTTGCCTGTCATTTTCTTCACGTTCGCCAGAAAAGTATCTGTATTGCGAATACCAATCGGAGTGGGGCCGATAAGGGCAGGCACATCAAACTCTCTTTCCAGAAAAGTGGCAGCTTTTGAACACTCATAACGATTTAATGCGATAGTACCGACAGCATTAGCCGTACTGCGCAAGTCATCCACAGTGGTTTCACCATGAGAAACATGATTTCCATCGGGCATTATAGGAGAGTCGAATTCTTCGATTTCAAACAATACTGTCGCATCAACATTCATTTCCGAAAGTAAAGATTTAAGCTCTGTCACATCCGCCGGATTCACCCAACCAGCCATCAAATTGATCTTTCCATTTGTCAACGGTTGCTTTTCAGCAAAATACGAAACAAAATCTTTCAATGCAACATCATATCCACTCACCATGCTCCCAACAAAACTCGGAGTATGAATCGGAATCAAATGGACTTCTCTATCCGGATACTTCTCTTTAAGCAGACTCTCCCTTAACTTTAAGACAAGTCCGTCTACGTCATCACCAATCACTTCTGTTGAACAGGTCGTAATAATTGGAATCACCTTAAGATGCGGATAACGCATTAAAAGGACATCTACACCTTGCTCTACTCGGTTTAATGCACCAAATACAGCGGCATCTTCATGTACTGAAGAAGAAGCCAGTTCAAAACTTTCTTTAAAATGCTGAGAAAAAATCAGACGCACAAACATAACGCACCCTTGCCCACCGTGTACCAACCCGATACAATCTTTTACCCCAATGCTCACAAATTGGGCACCGGCGGGCTGACAAGTAAAAATAGGATTAATCACCCCAACTCTATCTTTCGCTTTTAATTCACAACCCATGATTTCATTTTTTTTAGTTCATAAAACAATCTTTCATCATTTTGAAAAGAAAGAGTAGAATCTGTATTCAGAGGCTTTGTCTTACTCTTCCCTCCCTGTCGAATAATGAGACTTGATTACTTAAATCCAACTGACGATTAATATTGAGATTTTTGCAATTCCTGATTCAATGAGCCATGAATCATCGTATAATCCATCCTTTCTTTTAAGAGTTCCATGATTTGAGTCAAATCCTCTTTTGATGTTTCTTTCAGCCAGGGAAAATACCTCAGAAACCCATCCACCAACGATCGGGCTTCACTCCAATAATACCGTTCAGGAGTTGAATCATCCACACGGGCATTCTCCCCACAAAGTATTTGCTTAGCTTTTCCCAGAATCTGAGCATTTTGTACTTCTCTATCCCAACCTCGTGAATTATATTGCCACAGACAATGTTTGGAGATGTACCATTCCAATTGTCCCATTTTTTCTTCTACCACGACCTTTTCCATTTCTGACACTCTTTTTAATATTCTACGTCCACTACTTTATTTTTCCTAATCTTCTCCAAAGGCACCGAACGCAACACCCCTGTTTCAGGGTCAGGGAAGAGATATTTATTATCTTCCACTTTTTTTCTCAGGCGGGGAACAGGATCGTAATCACTGGTACATTGCCGAAGCTCGGTCGAATTCTTAATCTCTTCAGGTAAATTTACATCCGACAACATTTGGCGTGTCATAAACCCGCATTTGGTTGGAATTTCATCCTTACTGATATCTAAATGAACCAATTGATGAGCCGGAGAGTATACGCAATTGTAAATATCTCGCGCCAAACGCACCCATCCTTCAAAGCCTTTATAAGGCCCATTGTGATAACCATGCACATTCAAATATGGAACACGGATTTTTTTGGCAACCTCTCCGGGACGCTTCCCCGTCATAATTAAATCCGGTTTCAATTCATACATGGCCTCTAAACCTTCCAGTTCGTTGGGATCATCAATGGCCAAGGCCCCTGGTTCACATCGGGAAATACCTTTTTCCATATCTCCCTGATGTCCAAATTTTGTATATACAGAAACAACATTGATTCCCATTTCGGCTTTCAGCATATGTGCCCAGTGCCACAATTTGGAACCTCCCGGCCACAAACACATCCGAATACCTTTCAAGCGAGCGGCATACCAGTCAAGTTCGGGTTTCCAACGGGTGTATTCTTCTTCGATGATTTGTTTTGCCTTATCTTCTATACCAAAGAAATAACCGATTTTCATCAAAGAATCGGAAATTGCCTCAAAGCCGAATCCGTCAATATCCATACGGGGAATTCCATATCTGACACGCAGTTCATCACAGATGTATTCGGCCGAACGGGCACACTCCAATACATTTAACTGAGCTTTGTGCATACAACGCAAGTCGTCAAAGCGCCCATTTCCGGTGAAAGTAGAAAGAATCTGAATTCCCATCCGATGAAGATAATCTTTCATAATTTCCTGATCCCCCTGAATGTTGTATTCTCCTACATAATTTACCACATATTTGCTGTAAATTTCAGGCTCGCCCGTTCCTACCATTTGGTTGAGCCAACCCAGATTAATTTTATGGTGACCGCCCGATTGACTAGGCCCTGCAAATCCCGGAGAATTGCAGACAAACACCTTTTTACCAGGCATTTCTTCCATCACCTCCTCAGCAATTGCATTCATATCGTCGCCGATCAAAGCCGAAGCACAAGTCTGATAAAGCGTCATGTTGTGAATATCAGGAAAAGCTTTAAAAGCCTCCACAATGTTCTTTTTCAACATTTTTTCCGCACCAAACACAATATTCGCTTCTTTCATATCCGAAGCAAACGTATATTTCAACTGGAAATTTCCATCATCGCTGATATAGCGTTTGGTTTGCCAAGTGTCGTAGGTACAACCGATCGGACCGTGACTCAAATGAATCACATCTTTCATAGGAGTTCCAATTACATGTTTTGCTCCGCAATACGCGCATCCCCTTTCCGAGATAGTTCCCGGTATTGTATTCAGGTATCCCAACGGTAGAGCATCAGTCAGATTCTCTCCGTCTCCTTTATCCACCGCGTGTTGCAGTCTCTCTGGGAGACATTCGCTGCATTTAAATTGATGATATGGCATGATTCATTCGTTTTTTTGAGTTGAACATTCAATCCTTACAAAGCGGCATCACCGGATTCTTTTGTACGGATTCTCATCGCATTGTCCGTGGGGCTGATAAAAATCTTCCCATCTCCGACATACCCTGTTTTATTGGTTTTGATTATTATATTCACTATTTTATCAACATCTTCATCCTTAGCAACAATCACCAACATACGTTTGGGAACAAACTTCATTCCCATGATATGTCCTTTTGCTAATGTATTCCTGCTTACTTCAATGCCGGTAAGAATAGGATTCAGTCCTCTTTGGTTACCTCTGCCCAAGACAGGCATCGCTGTTACCGAGGATACTTGTAGTTCATCAAGCTTCTTCTTAGTTGCATTCATCTTGCTCGGACGAATAATGGCTATAATCTCTTTCATAAGCTTTTACGATTATATACCTTTTGCCCCTGTCCGAACCGTAATTGCATTATCGACAGGCGAGATAAATATTTTTCCGTCCCCTTCACTGCCGGTGTATGCCTTATACTGGATAATTTTCACTACTTCGTCCACAGATGCATCTTCCACAACAACAATGATCAAGATCTTGGGCAGTTCATCGTAGTGAGCATTTCCAATTGTAATTCCTTTCTGCTTACCTCGTCCGAAAACAGGCATTTTTGTCAGGGAATAATAACCCGAATCTGCTAATCCATCGGTTACGACATCCGACATTTCGGGGCGAACAATTGCTCTAATCATTTTCATAAGGATAATCTTTTTAAAGTTGGAAATAAAGAATTATTCTGCAATACCATATTTCTGTACCATAATTTCCAGTTCATCGATCTTCAACGGTTTTGGCACTACATACATTTTGTTATCGATAATTTTACGAGCTAGTTCACCGTATTCCTTTGCCTGATTGCATTCGGGATCATACTCCACGACAGTTTTCTTATTAAATTCGGCTTTTTGAACAATATTATCACGAGGGACAAAATGAATCATCTGTGTGCCGATAGCAGCAGCAAATTCTTCTATGAATTCACGTTCTTTATCCACTTTGCGGCTGTTGCACACCAGACCACCCAAGCGCACTCCACTTTGACGAGCATATTTCACCAAGCCTTTGCAGATGTTATTGGCAGCATATACAGCCATCATTTCTCCCGAAACAACAATGTACACTTCCTGTGCTTTTCCATCACGTATCGGCATTGCAAATCCTCCGCAAACAACATCTCCCAGGACATCGTAGAATACATAATTCAAATCAGATTCATACGCTCCCTGAGCCTCCATCAAGTCAATTGCAGTGATTACCCCACGTCCGGCACATCCGACTCCAGGTTCGGGGCCACCCGATTCCGTACATTTGATTCCTCCGAATCCAGAACTTATCACTTTCTCTTTCGTCACCAATTCGGCACCATCATCACGGAGCGTATCCATAATAGTTTTCTGGTTCATACCTCCCAAAATCATCCGAGTTGAATCGGCTTTGGGATCACATCCGTGGATAAAAACTCTTTGTCCATGGAAGAAGGCCATTGCGGCCGCTGTGTTTTGTTGCGTGGTAGATTTACCAATACCACCTTTTCCGTAGAATGCAATCTTTTTCATAATAAATAAAGTTATTGGGTTGAAAATAGGATTGAGTTTTATACAGTTTATTAGTCAAAGGATGTGCCAAAATTACAATCAAAACAGAAATGAAAATTCAAATAACTAATAATAAGCACATTAAATAAATATTCTTGATTCTAATCGTTATTCACAATTTTGAATATCCCACACAATGAACTCTTTCAAATGTTAAATTATACATTTATGTATGTTGCGAGAAAAGTGTTTATACTAAATTTAAAAGCAAAACTCAAGTTCTGAGTCTTGCTTTTACTTATTAAAAAGAAAAATAAAGTTGATGAGAATTACAAATATACAGACTGTGAAGTTTTTTTTACCCTCACATCAAACCAATATTGATAATAGATAGGGTCTTTACAGACTCAACAAGGACAATGTAGATACAATATTGAAGAAAATCAGCATGAAGCAAAACAAAAGAAATAAGATACAATTCGGCAGAGACAAAGCATTACTGCAGATAGAGGAATTCTTCCCATGTAAGAACCAATGTTTCCAGGTTGCAGCTATCTCTGGACGCAGCCACCACTCTTCTGAGACAATATTCAAAGAATGAGTATCTCATAAAGAATAATCAACAGTAATTGACTCAATTACAGGAATAAGAGTTATCCTTTTTCAAGATCTTACAGAAACAAAAGAATCCAAATTCAATGATAAACCCGAAACTGAAAATTCAAGGCGGATTACATCAGAATCCTCCATAAATCATTAAAAAAAACAGGGGATAAAGGATAATCAAAATTCAAAAAAGGATGGCGCCTCACAAAATCAGATAAAACAAAAGACTGCGCCATAGCTATTAAAGCCAGGAACAGTCTTTCATTGCTCTATATCAGACCGATGTGTGCGAACCTTTTCAATCTAGTTTATGAATCACCAGCCCTGAGCGGAGTTTAGGCTCAAACCAGGTTGTTTTAGGCGGCATAATATGGCCGGTATTGGCAATATTCATAAGTTGCTGAATCGATACCGGATAAAGAGCGATCGCTAAACGCATTTCTCCGCTTTCCACCCGCTTTTGCAATTCCGTCAATCCTCGAATGCCGCCCACGAAGTCGATTCGCTTATCGGAACGCAGGTCTTTGATTCCTAAAATTTCGTCCAGAATATATTTGGATGATATTGTCACGTCAAGCACGTCAATAGGGTCGTCGTCGTTATAATATTCCGGTTTAGCCTTCAGCATGTAACATTTTCCATCCAGGAAAACAGAGAACTCGTGCAAAGCCTGAGGCTTCAGCATTTCGCCACCTTTCTCCGCCACCTCAAAACAAACTTTAAGTTTATCGATAAATTCCTCATGGGACAAACCGTTCAGATTTTTTACTAAACGGTTGTAATCTATTATATTCAACTGGTTGTCAGGAAAACAAACCGCCATAAAATAATTGTATTCTTCATTCCCCTGATGATGAGGATTCAGGCGAGCCTTCTCCTCCCCGACCAATGCCGCAGCGGCAGAACGGTGATGTCCATCAGCAATATACATAGCCGGTATTTCTCCGAAAATGCGTGTAATATTCCGTATATCTTCGTCTGTATCCACTATCCAGAACTGATGGCGTATGCCATCTACCGAAACAAAATCATATTCCTGCGGATTTGAAGTCACCCGATGTGCAATCTTTGACAGCGCTTCATTGTGAGGAAAAGCAAAAAAAACGGGTTCTATATTAGCATTATTCACCCGTACATGTTTCATCCGGTCTTCCTCTTTGTCACGGCGCGTCAGCTCATGTTTTTTGATATTACCGGAAAAATAATCCTCAATATGCGCACACACAACCCAACCGTATTGGGTTCGTCCATTCATCGTCTGCGCATACAGATAATACATTTCTTTGTTATCCTGAACCAACCAGCCTTCTTTCTGAAACTTTACAAAATTCTCTACCGCTTTTGCGTACACCACCTCATCATGTTCATCCACAGATTCATCAAAATCTATTTCCGGTTTGATTATGTGATAGAGAGATTTCTCATTTCCTGCTGCTTCAACACGTGCTTCTGCCGAACTCAATACATCGTAAGGACGTGAAGTTACTTCTTCTACGAATTTCTTGGGAGGCCGAATGCCTCTGAAAGGTTTAATTATCGACATAGAACAAATAATAAATAATTAGACGATCGAAAATATCTTTTTGTTAGCTACACCATCCAGCTTACACATTATACAGGATAGCCTTCTGACATTTCAACATAAAGATAGTATTTATTCTGAGAAAGCACTTCGGAAGACGGAAGTTTTTCTAAGTTTCCGCCCTCCCAGGTTTACCGATTCACTGACAAGCCCAATTAGGATGTTTTGTGTATAGATATGTGAAATTAAGCTATTTGCCCGAGTCTGTAGGAAAGAACTTTGCAAAGACATGCGGATGGTCCAGTTGGAAATCGGGAAATCAGCAGAAAGGTTACTCAACAGGCTTCGTTGATTATGAAAAGATGAAAAATGAAAGAGATTGGAATGATTACCCAGAGAAATTTCATAATACGATTCTCCGTATTCCGGAGTAAAAAAGACTCCTGCAAAAGGAACATCTAGCTGCCAGCGCAATACACAACTTCCGAGTTGATAAAATGTCTGACCAGACAGATTCAAATTGGTATACGCCTTTGCTGAAGCGGGATTATTGGAATTTCGCTCATTATAAATGGCACCTCCTCCAATGTTCCAGACAGCTCCGGTACGGATACGAAAATGCCCCGCTGCATAAACCGGATAATGAAATCCCAGACGATATTCTCCCAGCAAAGAATATGCACTTGCATTTCCTGCTGGATTTTCGGTGTCTGTAAAATTAAGGTTGAATATCTGCTGTTTAATCAATTTCCCATCAAACTTTTTCTTCCTGCTGATGCGTTCATGCTGAAAAGAATAAGCAGTCCCTGTGTATTCGAGAGGCGATAAATAAGTATCATAGACTTTTGCAGAACCAATCCCCAGCGAGGTGCCTTTGTTCACAGCCCAAAACCGGCCAGACAAGTACAACGAGTCTGACTGCGCCATGGCAGATATTGCAAGTCCCCATACGAATAAAACAAAAAGACAATTCTTCATTCCCTGGAATTATAATTGTTTACTCCTCACTATCCGGGCTGTCATCGACGTCCTCATTACCGGTATTCCCGAATTCAAATCTCTTTTGCCCGGTAAGCTCATCCCTAAGCTCATTGTCTGTTTTTAGATTTTCGGGAATATTTTCAATTTCTATGGTTTCGTCTATTTCTTCATCCTCTTCCGGCTCGGGAAAACGAATAGGTTCCAGCTCTGAGATTTTGTCTATCTGAAAGGTGGATAAACGTTTACCTTTTGCTTTGAAACTTTTCACTCCAATAAATTCTTCAGCATCAATTTCCAATGCTTCACGAAAACTATCATTTCCTCCAAATGTAACTGAAATACGGGGATAAGCCGTATCGGTGAGCAGCTGCATTCTGGAGTGTACATTATCTCCCAGAAAACTTTGTTTCTTGGCAGAAGTTTCCAATCCAAAACGTTTCAGATAATAATATTTCTGATCGGCATCATACAACGCACATGTCCATATTTTGTGCTGATTAAACTTTTCAATCCGGAGAATATCCTTTTCGTAGTGATTGCTAACATCAAAGTTCGTTGTATAAAACTCTCCGCTTTTTGTAACAACAAGTATTTGGTGTTCGCTTTGGAACTCACCCAGATAATCTCCCCGGCCATCATAGTTCAATCGAAGTACATCCGGGTCGAACCACACTTTCCGTCCACCGAGTGTCGAACCTCCCTTTTGTTTCAGAGTAATCTTATGCACCTCGGCTTTTGTCAGGATATTCCCCATCGACTGACGTCCTTTGATCGCGATTTCACTAAAATCTTTTTCAAAAGTCAATATTTTTTGGCGAGGTTTTGGTTTCAAAATCACTTTCACGGTTTCGGCCTCACCGTTCGGATTTGCAGAGAAGTATATAATTCGTGAGCCGGCTTCCCCTTGCGTAAGGTCATATTCTTTGTCACGTGTAATACCGATTACCGAGAATCGTTTAATATAATGCGGTCCGTTTTTACCACTCCGGTAAATCAGGTTATAAATGGTTCGCTTATCATTTCGTTTGAAAACATTCAGGTAAAGCACATTTTTACCTACAAACATCTTTTCCGAGACTTTCACCACCTTGAATTTTCCATCTTTATAGATAATAATAATATCATCAATGTCCGAACAGTTGGCAACAAACTCATCCTTTTTCAATGAAGTACCGATAAAACCTTCTTCTCTGTTTATATAAAGTTTTTCGTTGGCCTCCACGACTTTTGTCGCCTCAATAGTATCGAAATTCCGGATTTCGGTATATCTTGGAAAGTGCTTTCCGTATTTATCTTTCAGCATCAAAAACCAGGAGATCGTGTAATCGACAATATGTACCAGGTTGTGATTGATTTCTTCGATTTGCTCCTTGATTTTTACAATCAGATCGTCTGCTTTATCCGAATTAAATTTCAGAATTCGTGCCATCCGGATTTCCATCAGTTTCTGCAAATCTTCGTGGCAGATCTCCCGGATAAACAATTCCTGATATTTTTCCAGCCTTCTGCCGACATGCGCAAAAGCTTCATCCATGCTTTTGGCATTTTCGAACTCTTTATCTTTATAAATTCTCTCTTCGATAAATATTTTCTCCAGAGACGAAAACATCAGATTTTCCTGCAATTCGCCTTTTTCGATCTCCAATTCCAGCTTCAGCAGAGAAAGCGTATTGTCTGTTGTATACCGAAGAACTTCGCTGATATTCGTAAACTTAGGCTTATTCTCTTCAATAATACAACAGTTGGGAGAAACACTTATCTCACAGTCTGTGAATGCATACAATGCATCAATAGCCTTATCAGAGGAAACTCCGGTTGCCAGATGCACCTGAATTTCCACATTTCGGGCAGTAATATCGTCAACTTTCCTGATTTTGATTTTTCCTTTGTCGTTAGCTTTCAAAATAGAATCCACAACCGAAGATGTAGTTCGTCCAAAAGGGATATCGGTAATAACGAGGGTCTTATTATCCAGCTTAGATATCTTGGCACGGATTTTTACCGAACCTCCCCGTTCACCATCATTATATTTTTCGACATCGATGTATCCTCCTGTCTGGAAATCAGGATAAAGCAGGAAACTGTCTCCTTGCAGATACGCCACCGATGCATCACAAATCTCATTAAAATTGTGAGGCAGGATTTTAGAAGAAAGCCCGACGGCAATCCCCTCCACTCCCTGCGCCAAAAGCAATGGAAATTTCACAGGTAGAGTGACCGGTTCTTTGTTTCGCCCGTCATACGAAGGTTTCCATTCCGTTGTTTTGGGATTAAACAGCACTTCCAATGCAAATTTAGAGAGTCGTGCCTCGATGTAACGGGGAGCTGCCGCTCCATCTCCGGTGAGTACATTTCCCCAGTTTCCCTGACAGTCTACCAACAAGTCTTTTTGTCCCAATTGCACGAGAGCATCACCAATGGAAGCATCTCCGTGAGGGTGAAACTGCATCGTATGCCCGATAATATTGGCTACTTTATTGTATCTTCCGTCGTCCATTCGTTTCATCGAATGGAGAATACGCCGCTGCACCGGCTTCAAGCCGTCAGTAATATGCGGCACGGCACGTTCCAGGATTACATAGGAAGCATAGTCCAGAAACCAGTTCTGAAACATTCCGGACAGATGAGTCTGGGTGTCTCCCTCACGAAGAGGAACTTTATAATCTGAGTGACCCGAAGGATTGGCATCGTCTTCCTCCGAAAACCTCTCTTCTGCATTATCATTGTTTTCATTTTCGAAATCTTCGGAATTCTCTGTGTAATCGTCTTTGGGAAACATATATTAACTATTTTACAAACTAAAGATTAGAGCAATCAATATCGATAAACTGCAAAATCTGCCGGGGAAACTCATCTTTTTTTAATTTTTCATCCTCACCCGACCAAACTTCTTTGCGCTTTTGCGCTTTATTTATACGACTATTGAAAATCTCTCAAAGTTAGTTTTTTTGTATTTATTCTCAAAATAGGATTTTTATTCTTTTCATGACAATTTTAACCGGGATAGCCTTATCTTTGCTAAAAAATCAATCATTATGTACGTTATTGGCATTGCCGGAGGGTCAGGCTCCGGAAAAACGACCTTAGTAGAAAGTGTATTAAGAAGAATACCGAACGCTGATGTTGCTGTGCTTCCTCAGGATGCATACTACAAAGACAGTTCTCACCTTCCAATGGAGGAACGGCTCCATCTGAATTTCGACCACCCCAATTCCATCGAATGGGAATTAATGCTGAAGGATATACGGAAGCTGAAACAGGGTTTTGATGTGGATCGCCCGACATACTCCTATCTCACCTGCGAACGTCAGCAGGAAACAGTGCTTGTACAACCCAAAAAGATTCTTTTGGTAGAAGGGATTCTTATTTACACCTTTCTCCCCTTATGCGACGAGATGGACATGAGAATTTTCCTGGAGGTTCCGGCAGACAGACGCCTCACCCGAATTATTGAACGGGATATGGAATCACGCGGAAGAACGACGAAAGACGTGATTGACAGATACTACAAAACCGTACGCCCCATGCACGAAGAATTCATTGAGCCTTCGCGCCAACAGGCCGATATGCTCGTAATGGGCGGTGGACTGAACGAACAAGCTGCAGACTTCATCGCATCAGCCATTCTTCAGAAAATAAAATGTAATTAATCAGATCGGCATAAACTAAAATACGGAAATACCCTGATGAGGATTGATATTATAACAGTGCTTCCGGAAATGCTGGAAGGTTCTATTAATTGCTCTATTCTGAAAAGAGCTCAAGACAAAGGTCTTGCACAAATCCACCTGCACAACCTCCGGGATTACTCTGTCGATAAACACAGAAGAGTAGACGATTACCCTTTTGGAGGAGAAGCCGGCATGGTAATGATGATTGAACCCATTGACAATGCAATTGCTGCTTTAAAAGCCCAGCGTCATTACGACGAGATTATCTACACGTCTCCCGACGGAGCCAAATTCGACCAAAAAACAGCAAATTCGTTGTCTTTACTAGAGAATATCATTATTTTATGCGGACACTACAAAGGAATCGATTTCAGAATCCGGGAACACCTTATCACAAAAGAAATATCAATTGGTGATTTTGTACTGACCGGAGGAGAACTTGCCGCCGCAATGATTGCCGATGCCGTAGTGCGCGTCATACCCGGAGCTATTGGCGACGAGCAATCGGCTCTCTCCGATTCTTTTCAGGACAACCTGCTTGCTCCACCGGTTTACACACGGCCGGCAGAATACAAAGGATGGCGTGTCCCGGACATCTTGCTTTCCGGACATGAAGCTAAGATTGATGAATGGAAACACGAACAAGCCCTAACTCGCACCAAACAACTCCGGCCGGATTTATTGAAATAAGTAAAGTAGCAGAATAAAATTAAAAAAGAGCAGGTCGTAAACCCCGAGGGCACGGTCTGCTCTTTTCATATTTGCTTGTCTCATATATCAAAAAAAAGAAAGCCCAATGATAAACATTGAGCCTTGTTTCTTTAGAGAAACCTATATGTCTAACATACAGGCTCTCTTTGTTTTTTGCTTTGCAAAAATTATTTTGCTTTAGCAGCAGCAGAATCTGCAACAGCAGTAGCAGAGTCAGCAGTAGCAGCAGCAGAATCAGCAGTAGCAGCAGCAGAATCAACTACAGCAGCAGTTGTATCAGCAGCAGTTGTGTCAGCAGGAGCTGATTTTTTGCAAGAAGCGAAAGATATTGCTACAAGAGCAACAGCAAATAAAACTAATTTTTTCATTTTCTTTTTCTGTTTAAACGGTAAATGAATTTCTTATTATTTTCGTGATTTATCATCCGAAATACGCGACAAAGGTATATAGAATTTTGATATGTTGTACAACATAAATCTATTTTTTTTGAGGAAACTGCATTTTTTTTGTGTTTTTTCTTAAAAAACAAGGCTATTTAGCGATTCCTCATTTTACAGGTTTCATTATCCCCGAATAGATACATTTTACATTTCATAAAGATACCTTTTAATACTCTTTTTGGGAGTTTTTTCAAATTCTGCCGGATAAATCTGGATAGCTGATATATTTTCATAATTCGCTAAAGATTCATTCAGAGCCAGCTTATTTTCAGTCATTACTGAAGACAAATCTTTCTGACTCAATCCGGTAGCATCCATTGCCTCAAAATCGGGATAAACTAGCGCAACCAGCTTACCATTCCGTTGAACAACTACACTCTCCCTAACATAGGGAAGATTATTGATTTTTGACTCAATTTCTTCCGGGAATATATTCTGCCCGCTGGGGCCTAAAATCATAGACTTGCTCCGTCCTCGAATATATATTCTTTTATTAACATCAATTGTCCCCAAATCGCCTGTCCGAAGCCAGCCATCCTCCGTAAACGTAACCCTCGTTGCTTCTTCGTTTTTATAATATCCTTTCATGACATTCTCGCCTTTGACCTGAATTTCGCCTAATACGCGATAAGGATCCTCCGAATCGATTCGAACATCCATAACGCCGGTAAGTATTTTTCCACAGGAAGAAGGAACAAAGTCATAATGATGGTCATAAGAAATAAGGGGACCACATTCAGTCATGCCATACCCAACGGTAAACGGGAATTTAATTCTATGCAAAAATTTCTCAACCTCCTTATTTAAGGCTGCTCCTCCAATAATGACTTCCCTGAAGTTTCCGCCAAGTGCATCAATCAAACGTTGACGAATTTTCGCCAGAATAGTCTTTTCCAAAAAAGGAACGCTTAACGCGAGTTTGGTTGTTCTTTTGGCTAGTTGAGGTAGAATCTGTTTCTTATAGATTTTCTCAATAATAAGAGGAACACAAATAATTAATTTAGGCTTTACGTCAGCCAGAGCCTGCAACAAAACCTTCGGAGACGGAATCTTGCCAAGCAAGGAAACATGCGCACCCACGGATAACGAATAGAGAAAATCAAAGGTACAGCCATAAGCATGAGCCAACGGAAGAAATCCCAACATACGTTCTCCCCTGAAAAGAATATCTAAAGTACGTACATACGTAATGTTCCCCATGATATTGTTAGCAGTCAGCATCACAGCTTTGCTAAACCCGGTTGTCCCGGAAGTATAATTCAAAATCACCACCTCCGAATTATCAACGGCTGCATACTTAATGTCTTCCATGCGAAAACCGGCACTGTAAGCTTTTTGGAAAGACTCTTTCAACTCCTGTGAGGCTCTGAGCGGACTTTCATTTTTTTGCTGACTAATGCAATTCAGATTATTCAGTGAGTATACGGCCAGGACATTGCTGACCTGCGTATCTTCAATATTTTCCCAGACCTGTTCGTTCGTGAACAACATGACAGATTCTGAGTGATTGATTATATGTATAATATTATCGATATGAAAGTCCTGTAAAATAGGAACAATCACGGCTCCGTACGTAACCGTAGCCAAATAAATAGCACACCAATGACTATTGTTTTTTCCAACAAGAGACACTTTGTCTCCCTTTTTAAGGTTATATTTTGCAAATATGGTGTGTATATATGCAATTTCTCGGGCAAGTTCTCCATAGGTCAAAGTATGCTTCTCGATATAATCGGTTAAAGCAGGCAATTCCCAATTGTCCTTAAAACTTTGCTCATAAAGCTTTATAAAATTTTCTGCTATCATGCGTTATTAAAATTGCTCACCTAGGGTAAATATGTGCAAAAATAACATAATCAACATGAATATCCAAGCTTTTATAGAAGAAATGGAGGTATTTATGTATTTTTGCATGAAATTTAGGGGTTCTCACTGCGGTTCCATTCCGCGATATAGCTTTCCGCATATATCCCTACAATATTTATTCAAAGAAAACTATGATAGATAATTCTGTTTTTGAAAACAAACGAGCGGCCTACTTTACTTTAGGCTGCAAACTTAATTTTGCAGAGACCTCGGCTATCGGGCGTCAACTGTCCTCCGTGGGTGTACGCAAAGTCAGAAAAGGTGAAATCGCAGATATTTGTGTCGTAAACACCTGTTCGGTAACTGAATTAGCCGACAAAAAATGCAGGCAAGTCATCCGTAAAATGGTAAAAGAGAATCCGGGAGCATACGTTATTGTCACAGGTTGTTATGCACAACTAAAACCCGAATCAATAGCCCAAATCCCCGGAGTTGACATTGTTCTGGGGGCAGAGCAAAAGCTCGATGTTATCGCCCATCTCGACGAACTGAGAAAAAAAGACAAAGGAACGGTACTAACCACCAAAACAAAAGATATCCGCAAATTCGTCCCTTCTTGTTCAAAAGACGATCGCACACGTTATTTCCTGAAAGTACAAGATGGATGTGATTATTTTTGTTCATTCTGCACCATTCCGTTTGCCCGCGGAAGAAGCAGAAACGGCACTATTGCAGAAATGGTGGCACAAGCCAGAGAAGTAGCAGCAGGAGGAGGAAAAGAGATTGTATTGACCGGAGTAAACATCGGAGACTTTGGAAAGACAACCGGAGAAACATTTTTCGAATTAGTAAAAGCACTGGACGAGGTGGAAGGGATCGAAAGGTATCGAATTTCCTCTATCGAGCCCAACCTGCTCACGGATGAAATCATTGAGTTCGTTGCTCAATCCAAACGCTTTGCTCCGCATTTTCACATTCCGCTTCAGGCCGGTTCGGATGAAGTACTGAAATTAATGCGCCGCCGCTACGACACGGCTCTTTTCCGTCACAAAGTAGAGAAAATCAAGCAAATCATTCCGGATGCATTCATCGGAGTAGATGTCATAGTCGGAACCAGAGGTGAAACTCCCGAATTCTTCGAAGAGGGAAGAATCTTTATTGAAAGCCTGCCCATCTCTCAATTACACGTGTTCACTTACTCTGAACGGCCAAACACACAGGCACTCAAG
Source organism: Dysgonamonadaceae bacterium (assembly GCA_047605645.1). Lineage (GTDB taxonomy): Bacteria > Bacteroidota > Bacteroidia > Bacteroidales > Dysgonomonadaceae > UBA1309. The sequence goes on from JASGFJ010000031.1 coordinate 49,178, forward strand.
ATAGAGCTGGAAGTATCTCCAAAGGAAAAACACGAAAGATGCCGCCAGCTGCTTGACTTATCAGACAAAAAGCTTCAGGAGTTCTACTGTTCTCAGCAAGGGAAGATCCGGCGCGTACTTTTCGAACACAACGAAAGCGGCACTTGCATGCATGGATTTACAGAGAATTATGTGCGTGTGGAAGTGCCCTACAATGAAGAGAAAGTAAATACGGTGGAAACCATCACGCTGGGAGAGTTCAACAAAGAGCAGACTGCACTTCTGGCATAAAAGCATAAGCAATGGAGAACAATATGAAATGGAATGATAAACTGCTTTATGGAATTGTCTATTCATGGATGTATATCCATGCTTTGCTTCCATTTAAAGCACTTTATCTCCTCTCCGACTTTCTCTATATCCTGATTTATCATCTTATCGGATACCGAAAAAAAGTAGTCCGGCTAAATCTGGAAAACTCTTTTCCCTCAAAATCGCCATCCGAACGCAAAAAAATGGAAAAAGCCTTCTATCACCATTTTTGCGATTACTTTGTGGAAACAATTAAACTACTTCATATCTCTGACAAAGAGATGCAGAAGAGAATGGTTTTCGAAAACAAAGAAGTACTTCAGGCGGAGATGGAAAAAGGGAAATCCGGATTTCTGTTCCTTGGGCATTACGGCAATTGGGAATGGGTTCCCTCCATCACGCTAATCTTTAAGCACGATATAACGATGGGGCAAATCTATCGCCCGTTGAAGAACAAAGCCATCGATGCCATCTTTCTAAAAATAAGAAGCAGATTCGGTTCTATTGGAATCCCCAAAGAAGATACATTCCGTGAAATAGTGAAATGGAAACATCAGGGAAGGCAATCACTCATCGGCTTCATGGCCGATCAAACCCCATCCGGCAGAAATATTCACTACTGGACAACCTTTCTTAATCAGGACACACCTGTTTTTACCGGAGTGGAGCGCATTGCCCGGAAAATGGATGGATACATTGCTTATATGGATATTGAAAAAGTGAAAAGGGGCCACTATCGCTGCCGCTTCGAAATGATTTCAAATCATCCGAAAGAAGAACCCGATATGTCCATCACGGAAACATACATCCGCAAAATAGAAAAGACCATTCTTCGCGAGCCACCTTATTGGCTCTGGACTCACAAACGGTGGAAACACAAAAGGGAAACGAAACAGGCCGATTGATAAAACCTCAACGACTCCTTATTATATAGGGTGCATCACATCATTTGATTCTGCATCTGCCTATAACAAAGATTTATAAAAACAGGATAAACAATTCTACTCTTTAGAAACAATGACTACTACCGCGAATTTAAGTAATCCAAAGACATCTATTGTAATTCTTAACTGGAACGGCAAAAGCTGGTTAGAAAAATTTCTGCCGTCTGTCACTCGCTATTCCCTCACTGAGAATACAGAGGTGGTGGTAGCCGACAACGCATCCTCCGACGATTCCATCTTGTTTCTAAAAGAGAATTACCAAAATGTGAGACTGATTTGTTTCGGACAGAATTATGGTTTTGCCGAAGGATACAACAAAGTCATGGAAGAAGTGGAGGCAGAATACATCGTGCTGCTGAATTCCGATGTCGAGGTTACCCCGGGATGGTTAACACCTCTAACAAATTACCTGGATAATCATCCTGAAACAGCCGCTGTCCAACCCAAAATACTCGCCCAGCTCAACAAAGAATACTTCGAATATGCAGGAGCAGCCGGTGGATTTATTGATTCATACGGCTATCCTTACTGCCGGGGACGAATTCTCGGAACCACAGAAAAAGATAAAGGACAATACGACACACCCATGCCTATTTTCTGGGCGACGGGAGCCTGCCTGATGATTCGGACGAAAATATATAAAGAGGTAGGAGGACTTGACAGAAGCTTCTTTGCCCACATGGAAGAAATAGATCTATGCTGGCGAATCAATGCCCGCGGATATAAAATAGCCTGTGTGCCGCAGTCGAAGGTATATCATGTAGGAGGAGGTACACTCTCACAGGAAAGCCCCAGAAAGACGTTTCTGAATTTTCGCAACAATCTGCTGATGATATACAAAAACATGCCGCAAGAAAGATTATCCCGGGTCATGACAACGCGCCTATTTCTGGATTACCTGAGTGCTATTCAATTTCTATTGAAAGGGAAGGCCGGAAATGCAAAAGCGGTACTCCAAGCTCGACACGAATTCAGCCGGATAAAAGGACAATACACTTATTTGCGTGAAAAAAACATGAGCTTAAGCAAGCAAGAGGTGAAAATCCCCTACCCGTTCAAAGGATTAATTCTTATACCTTATTATATAAAGGGGAAAAAACATTTCTCCCAGCTAAGCTAGCATCGCCGGTTTATTCAAAATTAAGCACCAAGCTTATCATTCGGGACTTGCCGGACGCAATTGCATCCGAATAGTTACGGATATCATTATCATTCAAATCGCTTCTGTCTTTGTTCACCAAATCCCGCAACCCGAAGGAGAACCGAAGTTCCGGGCAGAATTTAAACAAGGGCAGATAAAAATTGCAACCGAGCCCAAACTCCAATCCATAATCCAACTTATTCAATCGCAACGCCTGAGCTCTCACACTTCCTAGCTCCGAACTAATATACCCTCCACCTAAAACATACGGACGGTAGTTATTGACCCGCTGTGCACTGAATTTCATCAGCACAGGCAGGCTCAGATAATTATTACGAATGGTCGTAGAATACTCTTTGCCGGAGGTCTGTTCTCTGAAAACATAGTTCTTTTCGCCAAAATACAAAGTCGGCAATGCCCGCAGATTCATATATTCATTAATATATCGATCAGCTACGAATCCGACCTCAAACCCCAAAGAATAACTGGGAATACTGCCAAACCATGTTTCTCCGCCCGAAGTCACCACACCGCTCTGTTTCAAAATCAAATCTTCCGTTATAAGACCAACAGAAAACCCATAATGATAAAGTTTCTGATCGGCATACGGCTGAATTTGAACTTTCTGGCTCTGCCCCATCAGCGGAGACAGCATCGCTGTCCATAAAAAAAGAGCCGCCAAAACGACGGAAATATATTTGTGGGTATTTTTTTTCAAAACAAAAGACTTTTATTCTCAATTATAACGCGACAAGGCCTTAAGTTATTGCCCGGATAGCTGAAGAATTGAATTGCATCCTCATAAATTAGAAAGATTCAAAATTAGCCCCTGTTTTGTCATCTCAATATTACAAAGCGAAAAAGCAAAAAAGAAATAATACCTTAATTTTCAGTAAATTAAAAATAGACAAAAGAAAGTAATAAATTTCACCAAATGCCGATAAATATTAACAATATCTATCTTAATTTGCAATCAACAAAAATCTGCCTACATTTGTATTTAGATATAGATAATAGTAGTAACAATTAATTTTTTGACATCATGGCTTACGTAATTAGTGAAGATTGCATCGCTTGTGGCACTTGCATCGACGAATGTCCGGTTAGCGCAATTTCTGAAGGTGAAATCTATAAAATCGATCCGGATGCTTGTACAGATTGCGGCACTTGCGCAGATGCATGCCCAACTGAAGCTATTCATCCAGCAAACTAATTGCTGCATAAAATCTTAAAAGAAAGAGTAATCAACCGATTACTCTTTTTTTCATTCTGAGACAGGACATAAAAGGGATAAACATCTCAATACAAATGAAAAAGATGTGTTCTCAAAATTTAACGTTAGCTCACAGAATCTTTACTTGAAATAAGCCAATAAAAAATTTTAAATTTTATCTTTGTAACAAAATCATCTTTAACCTAAAAATAAATTCATTATGGAAAAGCCTTATGCAATAGGCATTGATATTGGTGGTACTAATACAGTTTTTGGGATTGTTGACAAACGAGGCCAAATTATTGAACAAGGAGCCATCAAAACAGCTGTTCATGCTGAAGTAAATGCCTATGTCGACGAACTCGTCAAAGGTCTTCAAGTTATTATCGATAAAGTTGGAGGAAAAAGCAACATCAAAGGAATTGGAGTTGGGGCACCGAACGGTAATTTTTTCACCGGCTGCATCGAATTCGCACCAAACCTCCCATGGAAAGGAGTTATTCCATTGGCACAAATGCTATCCGACCGCGTATGCATACCTGCTTCACTAACCAACGACGCAAATGCTGCGGCTATCGGTGAAATGACTTACGGGGCTGCACGTGGAATGAAAGACTTTATCGTCATCACTCTGGGAACAGGCGTTGGAAGCGGTATTGTTGTAAACGGACAGTTGGTATACGGACACGACGGATTTGCCGGAGAGCTCGGACACATTACTATCCGCAAGAACGGACGCTTGTGCGGATGTGGCAAACACGGATGCCTGGAAACCTATGCTTCTGCAACCGGCGTAGCCAGAACTGCGCGTGAATATCTCGAAACAACCAAAGAAGTAAGCCTTCTTCGCAAACTCGACCCTAAAGAAATCACCTCTAAAGATGTCTTTGATGCAGCTCAACAAGGAGATGCATTGGCAAAAAAGATCTTTGAAGAAACAGGCAATATTTTGGGTGAAGCATTTGCTGATTTCGTTGCTTTCTCAAGCCCGGAAGCCATTATTCTATTCGGAGGACTGACTAAAGCCGGCGATTTAATTTTCGATCCTGTAAGAAAAAGTATGGAAGACAATCTTCTTCCTATTTTCCGCAACAAGATTAAATTGCTACGCTCTGAATTGAAAGAAAGCGATGCTGCTGTGCTTGGCGCCAGTGCATTAGGCTGGGAAGTAAAGGATCTATAAGATATTTCCTTACAAGAAAACATAAAACCGACCCGGAACAAGTAGTTCATCAGGCCGGTTTTATTGTTTTATTCAAACGGGGTGCACCCGCAGAAAAACAAAAAAATAAGCCAATCAACAGTACAAAGCTTCCTCGTAGAACATCAAATTTGAAACACCACCTATTACCCGAACAGGGAATTACCTACAAACAACCAGACTATCCTCCAAAGCCAAACAGCAGCTCACTTCAATATCTTATGAAAATTGGGAAATGCACCGGATAACTGATTCCGCCCAACTGTAAAATAAAGGCACAAGCCGAAAACATTTCTCCTAAACACATCTGACTTCTATAAAAAAATTCAAATACAATTTACCGGCAACAGCATACATCCCCACAACCGGCGTGTATCATTTCGTGTTCGAAACCAGCCTCAAACAAGACTCCTTCCGTACATGAAAATCGGGTCGGCTCAGAACCGGGGTTGGATTCCAACAAAAAACAACCTCACTCGCTCCATCGACAAGAAATAATAGGCAAAATGCTTTATCAACTGAACAAAATGAGTTAATTTTGTGTGCTTTTTGAAAGGTTTGCCGATTCACTTTTCAGAAGTATGCCTGAAAGCAATATGCAGAGGGACAGTTATAAAAAAGAAACAGTTTTAATTCTACATAATTACCTATAAATAAACTGAGAATATGGCTAATTTAAAAGAGAAGCTTTTCACGGATTTTCCTCCAGTTTCTACCGAGGAATGGATGGCGAAAATCACTGCCGACCTGAAAGGCGCCGACTTTGAGAAAAAATTGGTTTGGAAGACAACCGAAGGTTTCAAAGTGAATCCGTTCTACAGAAATGAAAATCTGGAAGGATTAAAGACTCCGGATGTTCTTCCGGGTGAATTCCCCTACGTAAGAGGAACTAAAAAAGACAATGACTGGTTTGTTCGCCAGGATATTGCAGTCAATGACCCCAAAGCTGCGAATGCCAAAGCACTTGATATCCTTAACAAAGGAATCACTTCTCTGGGATTCAGTATCGGAGGCAATGATGTGAATGCCGCAAACATCGCTGCTCTCCTGAAAGACATTCTTGTAGATGCTATTGAAATCAATTTCACAACCTGCCACAAGCATGTTCTTGACCTAATCAGTATTTTGAAAGAATATTTCAAATCGAATAATATTGATTTGTCAAAAGTACAAGGTTCTGTCAACTACGACCCCTTCAAATCTATCCTCAAAAGAGGGGCTGATAACAAAGATTGGGTAGAAGAATCTAAAAAAATTCTTGCTGCTGCTGAAGAATTGCCGAACTTCAGAGTACTGAACATCAGTGCAAATCGTTTCAGCAATGCCGGAAGCTACATTTATCAGGAGCTAGGTTATGCACTGGCTGACGGAAACGAAATCCTTGCCAAACTAACAGAAGCCGGATTAGATGCCACTACTGTTGCTAAAAAAATCAAATTTAACTTCGGTGTTGGAACCAACTACTTCATGGAAATTGCAAAATTCCGTGCTGCACGCTGGTTGTGGGCCGAAATCGTAAGTGCATACGGTGCTGACAAAGAAGCTGCAAAAATTTATAGCCATGCCGAAACAACAACTTTCAACATGACTGTATTTGATGCACACGTAAACTTGCTTCGTTCTCAAACAGAAGCAATGTCGGCAACAATCGCCAACGTGAATTCATTGACTGTGCTTCCTTTCGATGTCACATACAAAGAATCTGACGAGTTTGCCGAACGTATCGCGCGGAATCAACAGTTGTTGTTGAAAGAAGAATGCCACTTCGACCGCACAACAGACCCTTCAGCAGGTTCATATTATATCGAAAACCTGACTAGTTCTATCGCCGCTCAGGCTTGGGCGCTATTCCTGACAACAGACGAAAAAGGATTCTACGAAGCATTGAAAGCCGGAGATGTTCAGTCTGCAATCAAAGCCTCTGCCGATACCCGTTTCAAAGCTGTCGCAACGCGTAGAGAATCATTGCTGGGTACAAACCAGTTCCCGAACTTTACGGAAAAAGCAGGAGACAAAATCATTAAAGACGAACTCTCTGAAACAAGTGAAGCGGGAGAATTACTTTCTCTGCCTACAACTCGTCTGGCTGCTGAATTCGAAAAACTTCGCCTGCAAACAGAACGCTCCGGAGCACCGAAAGTATTTATGCTTACAATTGGTAACCTGGCTATGCGTCTGGCACGTTCTCAGTTCTCAAGCAACTTCTTTGGTTGTGCCGGATACAAAATCATTGACAATTTAGGTTTCGAAACCGTAAAAGCAGGTATCGATGCAGCTCTGGAAAAAGAAGCCGACATCATCGTACTTTGCTCTAGCGACGACGAATATGCTACTTATGCTCCCGAAGCTTACAAACTGGCAGAAGAAAACCACAAACTATTTGTTGTGGCAGGTGCTCCGGCTTGTATGGATGAATTGAAAGCTCATGGAATCGAACACTTTATCAATGTGAAGAGTAATGTGTTGGAAACTTTGAGAATCTTCAACGCTAAAATGGGTATAAATTAATTCAAACAAGCCTGTAGTCATTAGCTAGCTATCAGCTATTGGGCATCACAACAAATAGCAGCCAGCTAAAAGCTATCAGCTAAAAGCTTTAGAACATGAAACCAAATTTCAAAAATATAGATATCAAAAGCGCAGGATTTGTGAAAGCAGATGCTGCAAAATGGCTCGCCGACAATGGTATCGAAGCCGACTGGACTACTCCTGAGCTTATCCCGGTTCGTCCAGTATATACCAAAGAAGATCTGGAAGGCATGGAACATCTAAACTATGCTTCCGGTATTCCTCCATTCCTTCGCGGACCATACTCCGGAATGTATGCTATGCGTCCCTGGACTATCCGTCAGTATGCCGGATTCTCTACGGCTGCTGAATCGAACGCATTCTACCGCAGAAACCTGGCTTCCGGACAAAAAGGACTTTCCGTTGCATTCGACTTGGCTACACACCGCGGATATGACGCCGACCACTCTCGTGTAGTAGGAGACGTTGGTAAAGCGGGTGTGTCTATCTGCTCTGTAGAAGACATGAAAGTACTTTTCGATGGTATTCCTTTGAATAAAATGTCCGTGTCTATGACAATGAACGGCGCCGTTCTTCCCGTATTGGCATTCTATATCAATGCTGGATTGGAACAGGGAGCCAAATTGGAAGAAATGGCCGGAACTATCCAAAATGATATCCTGAAAGAATTCATGGTGCGTAACACTTATATCTACCCACCTGAATTCTCGATGAAGATTATTGCTGATATCTTCGAATATACTTCTCAGAAGATGCCTAAATTCAACTCTATCTCTATCTCCGGATACCACATGCAGGAAGCCGGCGCAACAGCAGATATCGAGTTGGCTTACACATTGGCTGACGGTATGGAATATCTTCGTGCCGGTATCAATGCGGGAATCGACGTGGACGCTTTCGCTCCCCGGTTGTCATTCTTCTGGGCTATTGGTATGAACCACTTCATGGAAATCGCTAAAATGCGTGCCGGACGTCTTTTGTGGGCTAAAATCGTGAAGAGCTTCGGAGCTAAAAACCCGAAATCATTAGCACTTCGGACTCACTCACAGACTTCAGGTTGGTCATTGACCGAACAAGATCCGTTCAACAATGTCGGACGTACTTGTATCGAAGCAATGGCGGCAGCATTGGGACATACGCAATCTCTTCACACCAATGCGCTGGATGAAGCAATTGCCTTGCCTACCGATTTCTCGGCTCGTATTGCACGTAACACGCAGATTTACATCCAGGAAGAAACATATATCACCAAAGAAATCGACCCATGGGCTGGTTCTTACTATGTGGAAACATTAACCAATGAATTGGTTCACAAAGCATGGGAACACATTCAGGAAGTGGAAAAACTGGGTGGTATGGCAAAAGCTATCGAAACAGGACTTCCTAAAATGCGTATCGAAGAAGCTGCTGCACGTACTCAGGCACGTATCGACTCTGGTAGTCAAACCATTATCGGCGTAAACAAATATCGTCTTGAACACGAAGATCCGATCGATATCCTTGAAATCGACAATACAGAAGTTCGTAAACAACAAATCGAACGTCTAAACCAGCTAAAAGCTACACGCGACAACGCTGCCGTAGCAAAAGCATTGGAAGCTATTACGGAAGCAGTGAAAACCAAGAAAGGCAATTTGCTCGAATTGGCTGTGGAAGCTGCTCACCTGCGTGCTACTTTGGGAGAAATCTCGGATGCTTGCGAAGCGGTAGTTGGACGTTACAAAGCTATAATCAGAACAATTTCAGGCGTGTATTCATCAGAAAGCAAAAAAGACCCATCATTCCACGAAGCACAGGAATTGGTGGAAAAATTCGCAAAACGCGAAGGTCGTCAGCCACGTATCATGATTGCTAAAATGGGTCAGGACGGACACGACCGTGGTGCAAAAGTGGTGGCAACAGGATATGCCGACTGCGGATTCGACGTGGATATGGGACCTTTGTTCCAAACTCCGGAAGAAGCAGCTCGTCAGGCTGTAGAAAACGACGTTAACGTACTGGGTGTTTCTTCTCTGGCTGCAGGACACAAAACGTTGGTGCCTCAGGTAATTGAAGAATTGAAAAAACTGGGTCGCGAAGACATCGTAGTGATTGCCGGAGGTGTAATACCTGCTCAAGACTACGATTTCCTTTACAAATCCGGTGTGGCTGCTATCTTTGGCCCGGGTACTTCCGTGACTAAAGCGGCTGTCAGCATCTTGAAAATCTTGTTGGGAGAAAATTAATCGTTTTCAATCTCAGATAAAATACGACTATAAATCGGGGCTGCTCTATCGGGCAGCCCCGATTGTATATATAAGGTGGAGGTCTTGTTCTTTTGTAACTCCCCATAGGGGAAACATATCAATAGAAAAAAAGACGATGGAATAAATATACGAAAGAAGATGAAGGGTTAAAATAGAAATATCCTGTATGTGGATTTCCTATCAATAGAAAATGAAATGTCAGACAGAAATAATATTCCCCGTAGGTAAAGTCATATGACCTTGCAATAGAAACAAAACATTGATTTGGAACACATACGCCGTAGGCGTTTCATAAATAACGAGAAGTATGTCAAAAGTCATCTAATCTAATCTACATGCCACCACCAAAAAAGCAAGCCTCACAATCATATTGGAAGCTTGCTTTCTGATTTGGCTGAAGCATTCAGATTCAAAAAAAGCACGGGGCTTTTTTATCCATTTAACCCACATTGAGCATTTAAACCCTAACGAGAGTTAAAGTATAGTTAAATTT
>JASGFJ010000032.1:0-57290 GCA_047605645.1 Dysgonamonadaceae bacterium
TACAAATTCATTGATGTTGAATCATATATAATTTTATTGAATATAATGTCTAATTTTGGTTCGAAATATATGAAATACAAGTAAGGTAAATTCAATCGATTCTAAAAAAATAGACTATATTTGCATGACGATAACTAACAACAACCAAATGAAAAACAACAATATAGTACTTCGAAATGAATTTATATCTGATGTAAAACAAATCATTACATCCGCAAGAGCATCTGCAATAAGAAGTGTTGATTTTGAGCGGGTAAAAATGTATTGGAAATTAGGTGAACGTATTTTTGTTGAAGAACAAGACGGAAAAGACCGTGCCGAATATGGAAGTTTTTTAATCCGGAATCTCTCTGCTAGTATAACCCCAGAATTTGGAAATGGATTTTCTGTTCGGATATTAGAACAATGTCGCCAATTCTATCGGACATATCCAATTACGAACGCATTGCGTTCGCAATTCAACTGGTATCAATATCGTCTTTTGATTCAGATAGATAATGTGGATAAAAGAGAGTATTACGAATTGGAAGCCGGTAACAATGGTTGGACAGGCAGGGAGTTAGAGAGGCAAATAAATTCAGGGCTATACGAAAGGCTATTATTGAGCAACGACAAAAAAGCTGTTTTAGAAATTGCTCGTAAACAAAGGATACCGGAACATCCAACAGAGATAATTAAAGACCCGATGGTGCTGGAGTTTTTGGGACTGAAACATGATGCAGCTTATTACGAAAAAGATTTAGAGGGTGCATTGATAACTAATCTACAACTTTTTCTATTGGAACTAGGTAATGGATTTTCGTTTGTCGCACGGCAAAAGCGAATCCGGCTAGAGGATGATGAGTTTTTTATTGACTTGGTTTTTTACAATCGCTTATTGCGTTCTTTCGTTATTATCGAAATAAAAACACATAAAATCACACATGCCGACATCGGGCAATTACAAATGTATGTGAATTATTATGATAGAAATGAGAAATTAGCGGACGAGAATCCAACAATTGGCATTCTTCTTTGTGCTGATAAAAACAATGCGGTAGTAAAATATTCGTTACCGGAAGAAAATAAAGCAATAATGGCAAGTAAATACGAACTCTATTTACCGACAGAAAAACAGTTGTTGACAGAGTTGAAACGGGAAATAACCGAGTTAGAATAGCCAATAATGAAGCAAAGCATACTTCTTATTCAATCACCCAAAGCAATTGTCTAAAAATCAGGCACGTTTCAGACCTCCTAACACTAAAAAAAATTAAATCATATAATGAAAGCTGTCATTTTGGAATACATAAAAGCGATCAATGAAGCTGATATTGACAAGTTATATTCGTTCATGGCGCCTACTTATATCTTTATTGATGCCCATGACAATAGGATGGTGGGGAAGGAGGTTATGAAACAGTCATGGATTGAGTATTTCAACATGTTTCCTGATTATTTTATAGAAGTAGAAGAAATACTGGACGGAGATTCCTCATCTGCGGTATTCGGGTATGCCTCCGGAACATATAAAAACCTTAAGGATAAAAATAATAGCAATTATTACAGAATACCGGCTGCATGGAAAGTTATCGTTGAGGATGGTCTTATAAAGCACTGGCAGGTTTATGCAGACAATGTTCGTGCAATAGAAATCTGCAATCGGAGGCTTATACAGGCGATTTGACATCAAATATCATATTGCCTGAATTTGTGAAGCAATATCGGAGTCAACATTGGTGGTCACGTGGCTATTTGGTAACTATCACCGGAGCCATAGCCGCTGCAGTTCTCAACGAATATTTTGCTAATCAAAATCATCGATTAGCAGACGATAATTTTCGTATTGGTTTTTAAGATGACTGATGGCCTTTGTTTAAAGATGGCTTTCACCTTGACAGAACTTTTAGTCCGTTATATAACTTCCTGTTTTTTTATCGTTATGTGGTTGTTTAATACGAAATAAAACATAAATATGAGCGAAGAATTACAACAAAAGCTACGAGCTCAACTCTGGGCAGTGGCAAATGCTTTGAGAGGTAACATGTCTGCCGGAGACTTTATGTACTTTTCGTTAGGATTCATTTTTTACAAATATCTTTCTGAAAAAATTGAATTGTATGTGAATGAAGAATTGGAAGAAGATGATTGTACTTTTCAGCAAGCATGGGCTGGAAACGACACGGAATTGAAAAACGACATAAGAGAAATCTGTATAGAAAATCTTGGCTACTTTATACAACCGGAATATCTTTTTTCTACAATTATCGGTATGATTGAGAGAAAAGAGAATATTCTTCCCGCATTGGAACGATCCCTAAAGAGAATCGAAGACAGCACTACCGGACAAGAAAGCGAAGACGACTTCGGAGGTTTATTTTCTGATATTGACTTGGCTTCTCCTAAATTAGGACGAACGGCTGATGATAAAAATAAACTGGTGAGCGAAGTGTTGGTAGCCTTAAATGGAATTGACTTTGGTTTAGAAGAGGCGGATGAAATTGATATTTTGGGGGATGCATACGAATATATGATTTCCCAATTTGCTGCGGGAGCAGGCAAAAAGGCGGGAGAATTCTATACTCCTCAAGAAATCAGCCAGATATTAGCCGAAATTGTAACAACAGGCAAAACAAGACTAAAAGACGTATATGACCCGACTTGTGGAAGTGGATCACTTCTTTTAAGAACGGCAAAAAACGGTAAGGCTGATGTTATTTACGGACAAGAGAAGAATCCCACCACTTTCAATCTTTGCCGGATGAATATGCTCCTTCATGGCGTAAAATATAACGACTTTAACATTCAAAACGGAGATACCTTGGAAGCTGACGATTTCGGGGAAAAACAATTTGATGCGGTAGTTGCAAACCCTCCTTTCTCTGCTACCTGGAGTGCTGCGGGTAAGTTTAATAACGATGACCGTTTCAGCTCTGCCGGAGTTCTCGCTCCAAAATCAAAAGCCGATTATGCATTCATCCTTCACATGATATATCACCTGAATGAAAGCGGGACAATGGCTTGTGTTGCGCCACATGGTGTATTATTCCGGGGTAGCTCCGAAGAAAAAATCCGCCAATTTCTTATTGAAAAGAAAAACTACATTGATGCCATTATTGGTTTGCCTGCAAATATCTTTTACGGGACAAGTATTCCTACCTGTATTCTGGTGATGAAAAAGTGCCGTAAAGAAGATGATAATATTCTTTTTATAGATGCCAGCAAGGAATTTGAAAAAATCAAAACGCAAAACAAACTCCGCTCGGAACATATAAATAAGATTGTTGAAACGTATCGAAATCGCTCTGAAATCGAGAAATATAGTCATTGTGCTACACTGGAAGAAATTCGGGAAAATGATTTTAATCTGAATATCCCTCGCTACGTGGATACTTTTGAGGAGAAAGAAGAAATCGACATTCACGCAGTCATGACTGAAATCAAAGGATTGGAGACCAAAAGGACGGAGCTAGACAAAGAGATTGAAGTGTACTTGAAAGAATTGGGATTAGTCCTTTAACTTTTTATCTAAAATCCTTAATGTTACATACGTAAGAAAATAAATGACTACAATGAAGAAAGATAGAAAAGAAAGTGGAAATGTTCCAAATTTGTTACAAACTATTAAAAAAAAACGAAGGCCTACAAAAGAGTAAAGATTAACAAAATTATGAAAACAGGAAGCGGTAAAAATGACAAGTATCTCTTCGAGGGTAAACTCTTAATTTATAAGGTGATTACGTGTTGTTCGTTGGTGGCTATTTATAGGATGGAGAACGTGTTTGTATTGGAAGGAAAGGCACGATTGACAACCTATTCTTTCTAAGAGAGAATTTTTGGACAGTTGATAGGCTATTTCGTATATACAATTTTTCAATGAGTGAGCCACGCTTTTGTTATTATCTTTTGCGTTTAATAAACCGACAGCCATATAATGAGGTCTCAGGTGGCCCAAACTTATCAAAAGAAACTATTGAAAAAATTCCTCTTTACATACCAAATGTATATAAAGAAGAAATATCTTGTTCTATACTTGAGTCTATTAATAGCAAGTTGCAAACTGAAAGACATATTGTTTTCAGCATATATGACTCAGAAAAAGTATCTCTTGAAAAAATATTCAGATAAACATCTGTTCTAAAATATATCCTTTTTGAGTTTCAAAAGCTTGAATAATAGCTCTTTCATTATTTAATTTTATACGTAGTAAATTAAAAAAGGAAGCAATTTCGTTTTGTTCTTCAAACGAAGGAAGGTGGTGTTTCGTATTAAAAAAATCATCAATTGATATATTTAAAAGACCATGATTTCGGGCACCTTCTCCGGCTATTTCTGAAATTCCGCGATGCCATTTATTCGTCTCGAAATAATGTGCCAGGAAGTCCGAAATCACAGATTTTTTAGGTTTAAAACAAATGTATAGAGTAGATAATGCTCCCTTTTTATATGTATTTAAACGCTTCACAGCTCCCCAAGGATAATCTTTTGAATAACTTCTATTATATGCGAACTCTCCATGATATAACAAATAATAATTTAATAGATTGACACTTGCTATTTGCTTATTAAAGAACGAAGTCTGATCTACAAGACCGTATTTTGCGGCGATGGTCAGTGCCAGATCTGTTTCATTTTCTTTGTTTCGACGAGTAATGCGTGTCACAATTTCGTTCAATTTTACCTTTTGCCATTCTTCATGATATTTTGGAAAACGGAAGGAGGGTTTATCTTTCTGTTCACAAAAAAATAAATTACTTAGTCCTTCAATTAAGAGTTCCAGTTTCTCAATTATTTTGCTTTGGGTTGCAATACGCTTATCAAGGAGGGATAAGAACCTGGCTATTTTACGTTGCTCTTCTTTTGAGGGAATTCCGATAGAGATATTCTTAAAATTTTTAGAACTGATGGAATAAACCTTGGTTCCCTGTGCCAACCGTCTTACTTGATTGCGAAAAGTAATGGAAGAAAAAGCGTAGCCCTTAAATCCTTTTACTGTTAAGTGTTTCTTATCTCTAGCATGAATGGTATGTAAACCACATACTATACTCTTATTATTGCAATTCAAAAACTCGACAGCCTTAGCAACATCGTTCGTATCTTCAGATGTATCAGCAAATACAATATCTCCTTCTTTACAAAGAATGTAGTTCTTAGGAATGAATTCTTTCTTTATGTTGGGTAAACAGCATTTACTAATTTCTATTTGAGTTGGAAGCCCTTTATGTATTAAGCCATAATGAAGGTTATGAATGTTATCAGTCTCAAATTCCAATTGTTCCCAAGAAAAAGAATTGGTTGGGAAAAATTCCAACATATCTGCAACTTTATATTTTCCCCACTCCCCCTGAAACTCCGGGAATCTCAAATTTGGAACATTAAGGTTATTTCATACTCAAATCCTTTTCTGTATATTCTTAGGATTATCAACATTAAAAATCAGAATAAGATGACAGAAAGAACAAAAATTAGTACAGTGATCAACTTGTGGAAAGAAGACAAAAAACAGTATGTGAAAAAATCCAGTTATTCGGCTTATATGCTTTTGATAGAGAATCATTTATTACCAACATTTGGAAATTTAGATAAAATTGTAGAGGCTGATGTTCAGGGGTTTGTACTTGCTAAGTTAGATGAAGGATTAAGTCAAAAGACGATTAAGGACATTTTGATTGTACTAAAAATGATTTTAAAGTTTGGCATGAAGAACAAGGTATTGGATTATCAGCAATTCGACATCCAGTTTCCAACAGAAAGAGAGAATAACGGAATTGAAGTGCTTAGTAAAAGTAATCAGAGGAAAATTATGAACTATGTACAAGAGCATTTTACATTCAAAAGCTTAGGGATTTATATTTGTTTGAGTGCCGGAATCCGTATTGGTGAAATTTGTGCCTTGACGTGGGACGATATTGATACGGACACGGGGGTTATCCATATTCGAAAAACTATTCAACGTATTTATATCATTGATAATACTGAAAGGCGCACAGAACTTATCCTTGACAGTCCTAAAACCAAAAACTCTATTCGGGATATTCCGATGAGCCGGGAGCTTTTAAAGATGCTAAAACCGATAAAGAGAATTATGAACAATTCTTTCTACGTTTTGACCAACGACATAAAACCAACTGAGCCTCGCACTTACAGAAACTACTACAAAAGATTAATGAAAGAACTTGATATGCCCGAACTTAAATTTCACGGCTTACGTCATAGCTTTGCCACAAGATGTATCGAAAGCAATTGTGATTATAAAACTGTGAGTGTCCTTTTAGGGCATTCTAATATCAGCACAACGCTGAATTTATATGTTCATCCGAATATGGAACAGAAGAAAAAATGTATCGACCAAATGTTTAAAGGCTTACGATAATAATCTCAGGAGCCTGATGGAGTTGTCTTTGCATTAGGCTCTCGGTTCTTCAATTGTAGTTGAACACATTCTTTGTTTATATAAGTAAGTGTTCATAACTCGTTTTTTTTTGTGTGTAGTTATATTGCTTTTATTGAAGTTGTTATGTGTGTGTTGATAGCTAACTGTGAATATTTATTCAATCTATATAAATAAGAACTATTTCCAACCAAGGGCAATGTCGTTGAATATTGAACAGATGCAGCAAGGAGCTCTCATTGCTGCCGGGTTTTAGGTATTTTAGCATCTAACGTTCTCTTGGGCCTATCGGGTTTTAGCTGCTTGAGGACAGCTTTTCTGATAAAGGATAAATTTCTATGGAGATTTTTAACCTTTCCCTGTTCTTATCCAGGCTCTACACGATAGGCTTTGTGTGCCGGCAATAGTTTTACCGGTTCCGGCCGGAAAAATATATATGTCTCTAAGGGGATGAATAAATCGAAAATGGATATTATTACACGTTTTGGACAAAAACAAAAACCGGAGTTATGCGTCTAAATACTCCCATTTTTAGACCCTTTACGACTAATGATGCGTTAGTAGTGGAGGCCGAAATAGGCTATATAAATGGTATCGGAAAACGGATTATTATTTGCCCTGTGGATTTGCTTTCTTGTATCAAAATATAGCAAAGGTTCAACTGTAAGGTTCGTACAAATAAATCCCATTAGCGGTATTTCTCGCTATTTTCTCCCCCCATTTTTTTTATTGCGTTATTTTTGTACCTATTTGAATCGAAATTGCAACTCTATCTCTTCTAAAGAGGATACATTTGTTCTTTAATCTAACATCAATTATACACTATGGAAAAACAGAAATTCATTCATTCGGTTATTATAATATTATTTGTGATGATAACTCCATTTCTGATGGCTCCCGCACGAGCTGCCAATCCATTTCTACCGTTATGGGAATATCTTCCGGATGCGGAACCTTATATCTTTGAAGATCCGGACAATCCGGGACAATACCGGATATATATTTATGGTTCCCATGATTCTATGAAATCCGACTATTGCGGGCGGGAGCAAGTATTATGGTCTGCACCGGTAAATGATTTAAACAATTGGAGGTATGACGGCATTATTTTTGAGTCTAAAACAGACGCCAATGGAAAGGTGTTGAATCCTAATGGACTTGGAGATGTATTATTTGCTTCCGATATTGCAGAGTCAATAGGAAAAGATGGAAAAAAAACATATTATTTCTATCCGAATAACCAAAGTAAAGGACGAAATGGGATGATTGCCAAGTCAAACAGACCGGATGGCCCTTTTGTTGTATGCAACTGGAGTCCCGATAATCCACAAGAAACGGTCGGAGACTTGAAGTTCGATCCCGCTGTGTTTGTTGACGATGATGGGAAAGTATATGGTTATTGGGGATTTCAGGAATCATGGGGCGCCGAATTAGATCCAAAGACAATGGCTACTGTTAAAGATGGCACTCAACCGGTGAAAGATTTGGTTTCCAACCTGCATCAGGATGGTAAATTCCGTTTCTTTGAAGCCTCTTCCATGCGGAAGATAAAAGATAAATATATCTTTATATATAGTCGCTGGACGGAAAATGGAGAATTTGGGTTGCCGGGAAGTAATTATACACTTGCATACGCTTACAGCGATCACCCTTTAGGTCCGTTTACTTATGGAGGAACCATTATTGACGGTAGGGGAAGAGATACGGATGCAGATGGTAAGCCAATCGTTACTGCATCCCCGAGTGGAAATACACATGGAAGCATTCTGCAAATAAACGGTCAATGGTCTGTTTTTTATCACAGGCAGGCAGGAACTAATGAATATGCTCGTCAAGCCATGGTGGCACCAATAAATGTAAAAGTTACTGAAGGTGCCGGTGGTAAAGTAGAAATTTCAGAAGGAGAATACAACTCGGAAGGATTTGAAATAAAAGGTTTAGATCCGTTTAAAAGATATTCGGCGGGTATTGCCTGTTATTATACCGGACCTAAGCCGGCTTACCATTCATGGCCCAATATGTATCATTCCGGCTCTTATATAAAACCTACTTATCTTACTCAGCCTTTATGTGGAAATCCATATAATTTGAAAATTAGCAGTAATCCTGTTGTAAATAATACCAACGGATCTGTTGTTGGGTATAAGTACTTCAATTTTGATCATATTAAAACCGGAAATAATATAGAACTTGCTATTTCTCTTATACCTCAAGGTGTTGATGGTACGATTGATATTTATATAAATAGTCCGTGGGGAGCTAAGGGCGGAATTAAAATCGGGAATATCCTGATTTCAAAACATGCTCCTCTGACTTTAACTGAAATGAACGCGAAAGTGTCCGGATTGAATAAAATAAAAGGAAAACATGCCCTTTATTTTGTATTTAAATCGACAACTCAAAACAAATCTATTTGTGAATTACATCATTTTGGCTTTATCAAAAGCCGTAAATTGTAAAGGTTTACTGTTTTTATACATTTTTCATATATAAATAGTATAACTTATCATTATCAGCAGGAATTAGGCATGGAATAAAGTTCTGATGCCGTGATTCCTGCTGATAATAGTAAGTTTTTTTTACTGTAAATCCTTAATGGATTCAGTCAAAACCTCTCTATAAATCGTTTCTTTTGTTTACCTCTGGGAATACTTTATAAATTTTCCTTTCGATGCAGGAAATAATTAGTCGTATATTTACTCCACTTCAATACTGTTCGGAGACCAAGTCTGATTTTTTATTATATCATCCAAAACAATGATTTAAAAATCACGCGAGTACCATACCTCCTGACAGTAAAAATTAAATCGTATGAAAAATAGGATTTGTTTATATATCCGGATATTGTCTATTATGCTGTGTTTAACCGACTATTCACTGACAGCACAACCCATTATTGCTAAACAGATGCCTTTTTTAGAGCAATTGCCATCTAACGAGATACTCAATTTGCATCAGGACAAGGACGGATTTATCTGGCTGGGCACCAAAAACGGATTAGGACGATATGACGGCTATCAATTGCAATCATTCCGTTCGGATTTTAATCAACCTCATTTGCTCACCGACAATTTTATCTGGTGTTTCGCCGAAGATGACAATTCCTTATTGTTAGGAACCAGGCATGGTGTCAATATATTGAATAAAAAAAATTACCAGATCAAACCATTTCCGCACAAAGAAGTGGGTAGTATCTGGATAAATGACGTGTTTGTAGACCGGAAAAAAGTTATTTGGGTTGCCACATCCTCTCATCTGTATCAGTTTCATCCCGATTATTCTCTAAAAAAATGCTTTGATAATTCTCCGTCCAATCCTCCGGGAAGCGGTATTAATTCCATTACGGAAGACAATTACGGTAATCTCTGGGTTTGCACTTGGGGCAAAGGCCTGTATAAATATGATAGAGAAACAGATTCATTTGTCCATTATCCGCGGATTGGGAAAAATAATGTCGTTTATAAAATATTTCAGGACAAAAATAATCAGTATTGGTTATTAACTTGGGGAGAGGGAATCTTTTCTTTTCATCCGAATGCTGATTCTCCCGACAAAATGTATACGCAACAGGCGATTATAAATGAAAAATTAAATATTCCCGAGGTTGCTTTTTTCAGTATCGTTCAAGATGATGTTTATGATTACATTTGGGTGTTTGGTTATCATAAACTCTATGCTTTCAAAGCAGAAGGTGGGCATTTGAAGAAAATAAATATAAGCTCCTATATGCTTGATTACAATAAAATGTTCAGCCAGATAATAAAAGACCGGGAGGGGAATCTTTGGGCTGGTGCTTACGATAGTGGTTATCATATCTTAATGGGATCCCCCTATATAACCAATAACTCTCTGGCTAAATTGAAAAACGTTGTCGGATTCGATGCCAATATAACCACACTTTGCGCCGATCCAGTGGACGGACTATGGTTTTGCCAGGAGCGTTGGGGATTATGTCGGTACGATGTACAGCACGATAAAATTTATGATTATTCTACCCGGGAGATCGGTTTGAATAATATCGGTTACATTCTCCGTTCAAAGCGAAAAAACGAACTTTGGATAGGTGGACGTGATACTCCGGTTTTCTATAAAGTCAAGCTAAATAACAACAAAGACCTGGAATTTCTTTTCAAAAAGAACCTGAATGATAAGGAACTCAAAACAGGCTTGATTACGGCCATGTATGAAGATTCAAAAGCCAATCTTTGGGTGGCTACTACTGGTCAGTTTTATATTAAACCTTTATCCGGCGAGTTGATAAAACCAGGTTTTACTTTATCTGATATCAGTTCGATAGCAGAAGATAATTCAGGGAATATTTGGATGGGGTCTCAACAATCCGGATTGTACAAGGTCTCTTTTGCAAAAGGTATCACACTAAATAAACATTATTCTACGCGAAATTCAACTTTGCTTAGCGATAACATTGAAGGAATAATTTCCCGAATGAATACCTTATGGATTTACACCACTCAAGGCTCCGTGATTACATTTAATACCCTTACGCAAGAATTCAAAGACATGAGTCGGGCGTGCGGGATGACAGGTGATCCCATTTTAGGAATGAAATGTGATGGAAATATTCTATGGATACTCACCAACAGACAAATTACCGCTTATGACATCCATGCAGACAAATATCTTCATTACTCAAATTCGGATGAGTCGATTCAAATAAATTCATTTAAGAAAAATGTAATAGATGTTTATAACGGCAGGCTCTTTGCCGGTGGTCATGGCGGTTTTGTTTCAATGCCTTCTTTGCAGCTACCTATAAAGAATAAACGTCTGAGCCCGGTAGTTGTTACCGATGTAAAAGTTTCAAATCATTCTTTGTTTTTTAATCCTGTCCGGGAATCAAAAAATGCTTCAACAACATATATCCGGTTGAATCCCGATGATAGGGATGTTGAAATATTCTTTTCAGCCCTTCAATACACATCTACCTCTCAAATCAGATATGCATATAAAATGAAAGGTGTAGACCGCGATTGGGTTTATCTCGAAGCCGGACGCAGATCGGCTTTTTACAATAAAATACCGAAAGGTGATCATCCATTTATGGTGCGTTCCACTGATGAATATGGCTATTGGAGGGGTCGTATCACCACCTTGCTTGTATATAAAGTCCCTGCATGGCACGAAACATGGTGGGCATACACCGCTTATGTTATCATGATCATGTTAGCCGCATATCTCATTATTTATTATTATCTGCGCAGGACGCGATTGGCCGATCAACTGAAATTACAAAAAGAGCTGACCAAAACGAAACTGGAGTACTTTACCAATATAAGCCATGAATTACTTACTCCATTATCAACAATCAGCTGTGTGGCTGAAGATCTGGAAAGAGGGGAGCAATTTCCGGAAGAAGATGTCCGTATATTGAAATCGAATGTTCAGCGTTTGAAACGTCTGATTCAGCAAGTGCTTGATTTCCGTAAGATCGAAAAAGAATCTTTTGTATTGAATCCAACCTATGGAAATATTACAGATTTGATTCGAGAGATATGCAATACAGGGATTCGGCCGATTATTAATCAAAAAAATATTACTCTCGAGATACATCTCGGAGAAAATCCAATCTGGGGATATCTGGATTTTGATAAGGTGGACAAAATCTTATATAATATTCTTTCAAACGCATCAAAATTTACACCGGCAAATAAAAAAATTACATTGAATGTATTGACGGTGATGGATCAACATGGAATTCAATATCTAAAAATAGAAGTTGCTGATGAAGGTATCGGCATAGAGAAAAGCCAGCTAAACAAGATATTTCAGCCTTTCTACATGAATAAAACAGCGTTTGCTTCCTTGTCGAACGGAATCGGATTATCTTTAAGTAAAAAGCTGGTATCCTTGCATAAAGGATCCATTGATGTTCGAAGCGTTGTTGGGCAGGGTTCGGTATTTACGATTCAAATACCTATCCAGCGAAGCTGTTATCCGGAAATTATGGATATTGTCGATACACAACCGGAGGTGCTAACTCTGGAACAACCTTCAATCAACTATATCCATGAAGGCACTATTTTATTTGTAGATGATAATACTGAGTTTCTGCTGTTGATGCGCAAAATGTTGCAGAGTCAATATCGCGTGTTGGCTGTTACGAACGGGATGGAGGCTCTCGAGAAAATTAGTAATGAAGATATTGATGTTGTTGTTGCAGATTTTATGATGCCGGAAATGAACGGTTGTGAACTCTGTGAAACTGTAAAAAAAGATATCCGAAACAGTCATATTCCGGTACTTATACTTACTGCAAAAAATTCGCTAGAAGATGAAGTAGCGTGTTATAACGCTGGAGCTGACGGTTATTTAATGAAACCTTTCGAGCTGAAAATGCTATATGCCCGAATCGACAATTTGATTAAGCTCAATAAGAAACGGCAACAACAATTCAGAAACGATACGAAAATCAATGTAATGACATTGGAATATAAGACATTAGACGAACAGTTTTTACAAGATGCCATCCAGTGTATTGAGAAACATCTGATAGAAACTGAATTTGATATCGACCTGTTTTCATTGGAACTGAATGTCTCCAAGTCGACATTAAATCGAAAAATTAAAGCCATGACAGGTTTAGCTCCTGTGGAATTTATTCGTAATATCAGGCTTAAGCATGCTTGTTTATTACTAAAGAAGCCTTTTGTTAATATCTCAGAAGTCGCTTATACAGTAGGGTTTTCTAACCCGCGCTATTTTGCCAAATGCTTTAAGGATGAGTTTGGTATATCCCCGAGAGAATATCAGAATAACCAATGAGACGAAGTCTGATTTTTTATTAAACTACTCAAGGCAATTGTTTTATAATCAGATGAATTATATGCCTCCTGACAGTAAGGATGGAATCGTATGAAAAAGTGCATTGAGTGACGTATAAAGGGAGATCCCGAAAACAATCACTCAATGCACTAATAATATCTGGTTGAATCTATTATTCTTTACTCAACGCCATGGTAACCCGGATTTTGTTTTAGTTTTGGATTCGCATTCAAAACTGAGCGTGACAGCGGTATCCACATTGTATGATTATCCGCATCGGGGGCTTTATCCCACCATGAGCCCGAATTAAATACACCGAAGCGACACAGGACACGACGACGTTGGCCCTCGCCCAGGAACTCGCGTCCCCATTCGTCCAATAGTTCCTGCTTTGTAATCCGGCTGCCGTCCTCAGGATACAAACTGGAGGAGCCATTCGGGTAATAACGTTTTCTTACTTTATTCAAGAGTTTCTCTGCTTCAGCTTTTTCTCCTTTGTTGAATTTAATTTCAGCCAGATAATAATAAATCTCCGGCAATCTGATAACTGCATAATCTGCCTCTATTTTTCCTGCATCGTCCGAACGGTAGATTGGATATTTAATCAGGCACCAACCTGAATTCTGGTCACCGTATGCCATGGTAGATTCAGGTGTTTCTCTTCCATTTGAAGGATGAGGATAGAACTCGCTCGGATCTGTGTCGCGGAAAATACCAACTTGGTCGCGAATATATAGTCGATAAGCATCGTTGTCTGAGCGTACATATTTTACGGCTCCTTCAGCGTCAGTATAAGGTAGATTGCCATATAAAAACATTCCTTCGCGTGTACTGTTTCCGAGATTTTTGTATTTCTTCAGGCGAATATCATCGGGATATTTCATAAACTTGCGCACAGGCTTTCCGTTATCAAATGTATATTCGTTCCCATTCAGGTCAAGCCCCGGTTGCAAACCATATTTCGGATTACAACTACCCCAATCGGTAAAACCAAAATATGCAGGTGATTTGAAAGGAGCCACAAGCCAATGCAAATCGTTGTCATATCCCCAATGTGCACCTCCGTAAGATGTAGGGAAAGCATAGATAATTTCTTCACAATTATCATTATTCCAATCGAAAGGAGCATCCCAACGCTTTGCTACATCATAACTGCCGTATGTGCCATTGATTATATTCTGACAATATTTTTCACATTCCGAACTCATGTCTTTATTAATCCACCAGCCGGCATTCATATAAAGTCGTGCCAATAATGCTGCAGCACCTCCCTGGTTCCATAATCCCTGATTTCTGCCATTACCTAGAGAACCCTCTTTCTTCGACAATTTGGGCAATGCATCTAATAACTCGCTTTCTATAAATGAGAAAGTTTGTTCTGGGGAGGATTGTTCTGGTAGTTCCGAAGTCGGATAGTCTGTAACGATAACTATATTATGAACTAAATCAAAGATATTCATATACATCCATGCCCGTAAAACTTTCACCTGTGCAATGAAATCATCTATTTCCTGCTTTGTAAAACCGAAATTTGCCGGGTTTATCCTGGAAAGATCCGTCAGGGTGGAGTTACATAAAATAATTCCCCTGTAGGTATCATCCCATGTATAATGAACATACCAATCGTCAATAGTCCAGGTGTGATAATGTAATCGAAAAAATTCTCCTCCATTATACCAGTGTCCTTCTCTCTGAACTGTCATATAATGGTCGGAAGCCAATTCGCCAAACAAATACATTGTTCTTGAACAAAGCCAATATCCATGTCCAAAGGGGCGGACAAAAGTTTGAAGCACATTCTCTTTCGTTTGTAGGAAATTCCCCTGTGGAATAATGCTGTATGTCGTTTCGCTTAGATCCGTACAACTCGTCGGCATCAATAAACTAAGCAATGTAATGATATATATAAAGAGTCTTGCTTTCATAGATTTCTGTATTAAAAATTAACCTGAACACCGAATAAATACTGTCGTGAAGAGGGGTAGTAACTTGTTTTACCACTCGGAACACCCGGTTCCATTCCATTTACAGCATAGACATCCATGTCCAGACCGTTAAATTTGCTGATGGTGAAAATGTTCCGGGCCGTGAAGTAAACACGTATTTTTTCCATCCATTTAGATTTTACATCCCAATTATATCCTAATGTTGCCACATCCAGCTTCAGAAAATCCCCATCATGTACGAAGTAGCTGTTGTGGATATTAGTCCCCGTAGTTATATGTGCATTTTCTTTATAAGCCGACTTCAGAACATTCGAATTTACAGGTGCGGATTTTAGGCCATAGTAGAGCCCGTGTGCATCATAAATCTGAAATCCGAAATTTCCTCTGAAATACAACATGCAATCGAAACTCTTATATCTGAACGAATTGGTCCATGACATACTGAGCTTTGGTAATCCATTGCCTACTTTTTGTTTATCTTCATCTGTTCCTTCCCGAATGGGTATCACATCGCCATTTTTCGAATAAACCAACCAGTTTCCCAGATTATCAACTCCGGCATATTTCAATGTGTAGAAATTACCAATACGTTCGCCTTCCTCGATGCGTTGCACAGGTCCCGGGTTTCCCAGATACGAAGGGAAGGACGACATGTAATAATAAGACTGTCCTGTAAATGTCTGATTGGAGAAAGAAACAAACTTGTTATTTGAAGTAGAGCCAACAAGTCCAAGGGTATAACCAAAATTTTTATTTCTTATGGCATCTATACTTAATTCAATCTCTATGCCCGAATTTTTCATCGTTCCGACATTTACAAAAGAATTCGACTCTCCGTTAGGAGGTAGCGGTACATTGTAATAGCCTAATAAGTCCTGCTGTTTCCGGCGGTAATAGTTGATACTACCTGAAAATATATTATCGAACATGCTGAAGTCGATCCCTAAATTCAGATTCTTTCCTTTTTCCCATTTCAAATCAGGGTTCGGATTGGAATTGAATGACCAGCCTTTGATATATTGCCCCTGATAATATACCAGATCATAGCCTGCCATAGTCGCTAGCGATTGATAACTACTGAAATTCTGATTGCCGGTAATTCCATAATCGCTTCTAAGTTTTAGATCATTTATCCATTTCTGATTTTGCAAAAATTTCTCCTGGCTAATTCTCCATCCTATTGAAACTGCGGGGAAATTACCCCATTTGTTGTTAGCTCCAAATTTGGATGAACCTTCGTGACGCAAAGAAAATGTCGCGAAATATTTATCGGCAAGGTTATAGCCTATTCGTCCGAAGAAACCGATCAGCTTGGAGTCATTCTTATAAGATCCCATCCCAAGACGTCCGATAGCGGCGCTCATGTATTGGCCGGCCCCTAAATTATTGTATGTTAGCAAATCAGATGCGAAGTCTTTGTTGTTGGCTGAAAAACCTGAATTTACAAAATATTGGTATGAATATCCTCCCATCACCTTTAGATTATGAGGGCCCCGACTAAATATATAATTGAAAATCCACTCCAATGATTCTTGCCGGTTTTTATCATAGTTCCGGCTTGCTTCCCCTTTGAATCCGCTTAATTGGGCGCGGGTTGAGGTAGAAGGACGATAGAAAAAACCGTCTGTATCGATCACCTGTTGGGCAAATGTTATTTGAGTATTAAGAGAATGCGAATCATTCATGTATAACAGAGGTAATAAATTGAGCTTGAATGTAGCGTCCCAGTCTAGTATTTTTTTTTCGCCTCCACTTTGTTCCAGCTTCAAAATTTCTACCGGATTATATACATCAAATCCTGTCATGGTATAATATTTCAAAGGATCGTTCGGATCCATGACCGGAATCGTCGGATTGATTGTTAAAGCCTGCCAAAACACATTGTAGTCCGAATTATTGTATTTGATATTGCGTGGCGCTACATTCAATGAAATGTTATACAGTTCGCTTTTAGGTGTGTGGTTAAGTGATAGGCGTGCTCCAATTTCTTTTTTGGTTGAGCGGAGATCAATTCCTTGCGAATCTTTGAAATCGACTGTTCCTTTATAATTATTCTTGACACTTCCACCGGATATTTGGAGTGTGTGACTATGGGAAACGCCCACCTGCGTCAATTCTTTAAACCAGTTTGTGTCTGCTCCATAATCGTCTCCACGTTTATATGCTTTAAATTCTTCGGCATTCAGTACTTTCAATTCGTTAATCGGAGTTGCTATATTTATGAACCCCGAGTATAAAGTCTGAACATTTCCATCGTTTTTGCCCTTTTTGGTTGTTATGGCAATAACTCCGTTCGAGCCGCGTGTTCCGTAAATGGCAGAAGCAGCACCATCTTTGAGAACATCGATTGATTCGATGTCGTTTTCATTCAAATTGTCCAGACTCCCTCCGGGTACACCATCTATAACAATAAGCGGACCTAATCCAGCTGAGCGAGAGGAGGCTCCGCGAATTTGTATGTTTGGCCATCCGTTCGGATCGGCTGAAGCCGTGTTATCGACCATCACCCCTGATACTTTGCCTTGTATCTGCATGGCTGCATTGCCTGTACCTATTTTTAGCATATCTTTGGACGATATATGAGATATGGCACTTGTCAGTTCTTTTTTTGAAACTGAGCCGTATCCAATTACGACCACATCCTCTAATGCCTCCACACTTTCCTCCATAATAATGTTGAATAAGCGGGAATCTTGTACTGTCACTTCTTTCGTTTTATATCCAATGTAGCGGATAATAAGGGTTTTACCTGGAGATGCATTTATAGAGAAATGTCCGTTGAGGTCGGTCGTTGTGCCGATAGCCGAACCTTTGAGCATGATGCTCGCCCCAATTACCGGTTCCCCTTTTGCATCTTTTACGACTCCCTCAACAGCTGTGTTTTGAGCATTCAGCGGAAAACAGAGAAATAACAACATGCAAATGACTGTCTCGTACAGTCGTTTTAGTGCGCTCTTTCTTAGAAATCTCTTCTTTTTCATTGTTCCTATTTTAAGATTAAACATAGTTATCCCACAGAGGACGCTGTCCCGATGGTATATCAAAAGTATGCGGCAGAAGGTTTTTACATGTCTCTATTTATGTCAAAAAACTGTCATTCTATTGCATGAGTGATTATGAGACCTAATTGCGATAATTTTGTCCATGCGCGGAATTTAAAATACCTATGTTTAACCTTGATTTTATTTTATTAATCGCTAACTGATAAATATGAAACTGAATTTTAAATGTACACTTGCGTTTGTTTGTCTGATGACATCTCTTATGGTAAAGCTTTATGCGCAATCCTATACATGGGTAAGCAGCACGGAAGGAGAATTCTGGAAACAGTCGACCGTTAAACTACAAAAGAGGCCTGATGTAACCCCGGATCTGGAAGTAAAAGGAAATGAAAATCTATTGGTTTTCCATGCCTGGGGAGCTACCTTCAACGAACTGGGGTGGGATGCACTGAAGTTGTTGCCAGGTCAAAAACAGGAAACTATCCTGAAACAATTTTTTGCTCCAAACGGAGACATGCATTTTAGTTTGGGACGCTTTTCGATGAATGCCAATGACTATGCCCGTAACTGGTATAGTTGCAATGAAGTAAACGGCGATTTTCAATTGAAGTATTTCAATATCGAGCGTGATAAAATGGCTCTTATTCCGTTTATCAAAGCCGCGAAACAATATAACCCTGAAATGAAGTTTTGGGTTTCTCCTTGGTCTCCGCCTTCGTGGATGAAAATAAATAACTATTATTCTGTACGCAGCGATAAAAAATTCAATACGATGGAGCCTTTATCGGATATTGCTTTATACGAAGGGCAGATTGAAAAAGATCAGAATGTATTTCCTCAACAGTTGGCTGTAAATGACTATTTCATACAAGAACCCAGATATCTGGATGCGTATGCCCGTTATTTCTGCAAATTCATTGATGCGTATAAGGAACAAGGGATAGCTATAAATAAGGTGATGTACCAGAATGAAGCTTACAGCTATACCATCTATCCGGGCTGTGCATGGACTCCGGAAGGAACCATTCGTTTCAATATGGAATATCTGGCGCCGGCATTGAAGAAATATCATCCCGATGTTGACCTCTATATAGGAACCATCAATACCAATCGTTTTGAGATTGTCGATCAGATTCTCTCTGACCCTCGGATGTCACAAAATATAAAAGGGGTTGGCTTTCAGTGGGAAGGTGGCCAGATTTTGCCCGATATTCGTGCTAAATATCCTCAATATAAATATGTGCAAACCGAAAGCGAATGTGGATGGGGAGCCTTTGACTGGAAGGCAGCCGAGCATACTTTTGGACTGATTAATTATTATCTGGGAAATGGTTGCGAGGAATACACTTTTTGGAATATTATTCTGTCCGGAGAAGGCACAAGCGGTTGGGGGTGGAAACAAAATGCACTGATCCGTGTCGATCCCAAAAGTGCAACAGCAACATACACTCCCGAATATTATGCAGTGAAACATTATTGCAATTTTGTAGCTCCGGGATCTCGCCTGCTGGCTTATCAAAGCAAAGATAATAAGATGCCCTTGGTCGTGTTTTTGAATCCGCAAGGTAAATATGTTCTCGTGGCCGGGAATTTTAATGAGAAAAGCAGGCCATTAACGGTTAAGTTAGGAGGGAATTATCTCAATGTTACCCTTGCTGCTCATTCGTTGAACACCTTTCAACTAAATTGACCTTAGCACATAAAGATAGATGAAACTAAAGAATTAATCAAAATAAGAAATCAGCCAAACAAGGACAACCGGTTGGTTATGTGCTGATAATGTCCTTTGTTTGGCCTTTAATCTAGAAGTGATGCAATAGGTGTAAAGCAGATTGGCTTTATTGCCCATGATTTGGGGTAATGGGCATAAAGCCATTGGTTCGATATGCAGTAAATAACGAACATAAAGAAATTTCTGAATAAAGAAAAGTAAACCTTACTTCCGGAATTTTCTACATATTCTGCAACACCTGCATAAACTCCTCTAAATGTCTTTGATTATAGATTTGAATCAAAGCAAATAGAGGTACATAGATAAAGATACTGACCAATACGGCTTTCCCTGATTCTTCCACCCGATGCTCTTTGATAATACACAAAAGCACCCATAATATAGTACATGTCATTATGATATGAGTGAGATGTGCGAATATGTTTGCTTCATTCCAAGGCATTATAAACAGTCCCATTGTGCCGTAGTAGTACATCGGTAGTAGGGTAGCCGATAGACAGGTGGAATTCCT
The DNA here is from genome assembly GCA_047605645.1 of Dysgonamonadaceae bacterium. Classification (GTDB taxonomy): domain Bacteria; phylum Bacteroidota; class Bacteroidia; order Bacteroidales; family Dysgonomonadaceae; genus UBA1309. The sequence goes on from JASGFJ010000032.1 coordinate 20,345, forward strand.
TTTTTTCAACGATACAACAAAACTTATCAGGTAAATGATGCTGACCAGAGAGCAAGCATTGAAGGCAAGCCATTGCCCAATACCTAGCTTTAATATTCCTAAAAAGAAATAACCACTATTTAATAAGGCGATTAGCATGAAAACTGCTAAAATGATTCCAATAATCTGATTTTTATTTTTTGAATTCATAAATTGATTTTTAATTGTAATACAACATCATTCGTTGGCAAACCGAAGTCGCCGGTTTTTATTATTTGAAAAGACATAAAAAACCTGTTTGGGAAGGATTATTCCAAACAAAAAAGCATCAATCTGTGGTTTTTCGGAGATTGACTATGCTGTAATTACCAATTTAAGAATGGTGTTCAAAATGTAGTTGTGTTGGTTCTTCCTGCAAAGATAAGTATTATATCAGCGGATTAGGGCAGGAGAGGGATGTTTTTTTCAAATTCTCTGACACGGCTTATCAGGCACAATGAAAATAATCCTTTTTAACGTAAAATCCTTCAAGCAAAGCACTTGGGGGATTTTTTCTACCTCTGAGCCTTTCTGATTGGCGGATTCAAGACATCCCTACACTCGTGTCTCATAAAAACCTGAGCGTTAATAAATAAGTAAACTTTATTTATATACACTCTTTATTTTCACTGTTTTCAAAACAATTACATCGTTTGGCTATTCTGTTATGGGTAAAAATAATGAATAAAAAATAAGGCAGAAAATACATTCCTTTCTGCCTTATTCTTCATTACACGATATACGCTACTTCGTGAGCTTCCGTCAATTGGGGGATCTCCATTTTAGCCAGTAGCTTATCTAGGATGTTTTCAGGTAAAGGATGTTCCCTGTTTCGGTTTTGGTTTCGCCAAAGCTCATACGGTTTTTCTATATAGATAATCCTCACTTTTGCACCGTAAGAGACAAACAAATCAATGAGCTGCGAACGCATTTGCCGGGTGATATTGGTTGCGTTCCAAATAAAATCCTGTCCCTTTCTCAGGTAGGAGCGAGCCTCTTCTTTTGCCATCTGAACAACTCGTCCGTTACCGAATTTGTCGGTCGGACTTATTTTGTGTTTTCGGCGAATTGCATCGAGGCTGACCACCGGTATATCCATTTTTAATGATTGTATATAGTGGTCTTTGCCCATTCCCGGAAGTCCGGAAAGCATCGTTACTTCACATTTGAAGTTCTCGAACGGAACATAATCGACATAGCTATCCTCTGTATTGAAATAGTGAAAACGAACAGCACCGCTTGTAAACTTTTTGGGCTTATCCCAGCAGTCGTATTCTTTACAAAACAGTTCGAAATACTCCAAAGCTTCCAATACTTTGGCTGCATTTTCACAAATACGTCCGCGGGCATCTGCCTCGGCTAAACACGCTAAATTCGGCATATCGATACGCTGGTTTATCTCCAGCATTTTTTTAAAAGGCTCGGGCTTGTCCATCATCCACAGGGGAAATCCGTGAAAACGGACTAAGGAGGCTATCTGTTCGCGGATGTGGAATGGAGCAGGTACATCCCGAAACAGAATTGTTCGTACTGTATATTCGCCTTTTCGGGCGTGGCCATTTGCTGATATGGCCCCATTGCCTTCGTCTACCGATGTCGAACGTTTTTCTATATCGTGCATCAATGCTGCTGTCCAAAGGATCTCTTCATCCTGTTTATTCAGGTTTCGATAGGAGCACAATTTTAGTAATTCATTCAATACCATTTGAGTATGAATAGCAACATTTCCTTCCGCATGATGAATCTTATGTTGCTCCACATGCTGCATATCCGCCACCCATGAAAACTGCTTTTCAAGGGATGCCCAGTCTTTCTTTTCAACTAATTGCCAAATCATTATTTTTCCTCCTTTCTCATGTCGGTTTCCCAGAGCAATTTGGCTCGCTTCCAGTTGCACATCCAATGCTCATCGGTTTTTACATGCCCTTTGCGGACATATTTGAATACATTGTGCCTGAATGCTCCGACCGGGTATTCTCTAATGTTCCGCGTAACCACTCCTTCGCGTGTGCAGTGTTCCCCTGTAAGCGGATTGAACGATTCAAAGATGCTTTCTTGCTGTGCCCAATTTTCTATTTCAAGCTGTAAGGCTTCTTTCGTCAGACTGGTTGTTGGCTCGATAGCCAATTCGGGGACGGTTGGTAAATCAAACATTGAAGCATAAAATTTCACTTCTTCCCATGAGAGCCATTTGTCCATCTGACGTACAGCGAAAATGAAATAGTATTCTTCAATATGCCTGTATGCGATGGAATGGACGGCATACAGGTTTTCACCAAAGAGTTCTATATTTCCCAAGTCGTTTTTCATCAGCTCCCAGTGTTCTCGCAACCGGCTTGTCCAGGGCGATGTTGCAGGAGCAACGTGTGAGCGGGCGAATACTCCGAACCGGTTGAGGCAATTATTCTCTCCATCGAGTTTCTCTGTATGTACAAGAGTTTCTATTCGTTGAATATCCTCCCAGTAAGTATGATTGAAACGGTCGTCATTTGTTGTTCCCGGTGAAAAAGGAAAATGATAGGTACGACCATATTTTTGTGATTGCATAATCATAATTGTTTTATTTATTAAAATATGGAATTTCTTATCTGATAACTTTTCAGGTGTATCAGATAGATAAAATAGGGAGCGCATCCCTTATGTAACAAACAATTACATGACTTCTGGTTTTTATTGGGTTAGTCATTCCAAAATATATTTCACATCCACATAATCTGTCAACCAAACTCCATTATCCGATTGATAAAAGAGTATACCGTCTTTGTACATCTGACTGGTCATAATGGTTAAGACGATAACCTTTCCATGTCGCGAACCAACCTTTGTTGCTGTTTCTTTATCTTTACTTAAATGTACATGTTGGCGGCTACCTTTTGTAATTCCTTCTTCCATGATGGATGAAAGAAAGCGGGTAGCTGTGCCATGATAGAGATATTCCGGTGGTTCGCTTGGCGAAAGTGCCAGATTAATATTTATCGAGTGGCCTTGATTAGCTCTGATTTTAGTTCGTTTTTCGTTCAATGAAAAACGTTGCTTGTCATTCGTTTCTATCACCTCTGTCAATTCTTCCATTGAGAAGTGATAGCGGTGTTTCTTAGATTTCTCGATCAGCTCTTTTACATTGGCCCAGCCGTTTACGTCAAGGTTTAATCCTATTTTGTCCGGCTCGTGCCGGAGAATCAAACTCAGGAATTTACTGATCCGTTTTTTATCCTGTTCTGTCATCCTAATTATATTTTTCGGCCAGTTCTTTTAAGTGCTGGCGATAGAACAAATGTTCGGCATCCTCGATGATTTCACTTCTGTCGAAATCAACAGCGTGTTGCCCGATGAATCCTTTTATCTGTTCTTTTGTCAAGGTACGCTTATCACTTAAGTAATCGGCCATTTTGATTAATAATTTTTCTTGTTTTTTGAGTGTTTCCTCAGCCAATCGCTCTGCCTTAGCAAGCATTTCTTTTGCTTCTTTATTTACCGTTTCACTGTTGTTGTCGAATATGAAAGTAGGTACTCCGCCCGTATTTTCATTTCCGAAAGTAGCTCTGGTTTCTCCCATTCCACCTGTGTACAGTGCATGTATGGCCAGTTGTGTAGCCTTGCTCAGATCGGAGTTGGAACCGATAGTCACATTTTCATCCCCAAATAAAATCCGTTCGGCGACAAAACCTCCTAAAAGTACTGCCAGACGGTTTATAATTTCCTTTTTGGAAATATAATTCCATTCGGGGCGAGCCAATACAAAGCCATTGCTGTTGCTGTCGGCAGTTACCGAAAACACAACATCCGGCACAGTTTTCATCAAGACGGACGAGAGGATGGCATGCCCGCTTTCGTGCACGGCAACAATCGCCTGTTCGTCGTTTTGTTTTTCCCGGCGGAGCTTGCCTAAGACCAAAGCTTGCTGGTCAATAATATAGTGAACCACCTTATTGTCTTTCAGAAAATCAATTTTCAATGCTACGTGATCTTGTACGGATGCTTCTTCGTTTATCGTAAACCGGATTGAATCAGCTTCCCGCCCATTCAGATAAATCTCATTGAGAATCTTTCCCAAGCGGGTATTTACAATCTGATGAACAGTCGTAAATAAAGGACGCGTTCCCTGTGTCGGATACACCCCTTCTTCATAGATCAAACGCTCGGTTTTATCATCGAATATGATTTCCAGATGGTGGGTATCTGCTACCTTCTTCCTTACTTTATCCAATTCGAGACGGATAATTCCGTAAAACGATTGCTCATTGAAAGCCGGATAGATAATATGATTGTTTCCCAGACGGGCAATTTGTTCGCTTCGGAAACGGTTTAGCAGTGCTTGTTTCACTTCCGTAACACTTATCTCTGTCGACTGGCGGTGAAATTCATTGGCGTTCATATCGGGATTAAAGTTGTGGCTCATTGTATATACCTCATCCAGATTCCCCATTACGAATATCAGAGACTGAGTGCAATCCACAGTTTTGGGCTTTAATGAAGCTTTGTATAGCATAATCAAATAATCTATTGTCTGGTCGCCATTCAACTCGTTTAGCTTTTTGCGCAATTCGCTTTGTGTAAGGAAAAGAGGGTCGAGCATGTTAAAGATTGTACTCACCTCATCGTCCGAAATAAAAGGAGTTTTCTCTGCTTTTTTTCTTTCCTTTCCTTCGGGTGCATCAGCCGGATTTACAATCTGCCAATATATATCCGGATGCTTCGTTATATCCCCTTTTTCTACTTCTACTCCTTTGAAAAGAGCCAGGTCGAGTTTCTTTATCAGCTTGTTAAACCAACTCATATTGTATTCGAAGTCTATGACATCGAATTTTCCACTGTCTAATAAATCCCAAATGGCACGAATCGAGGCACGGTCTATCTCTTCCTGATCTTCATTGATAGTTCTAGCCAGTTGGAATTCGTCTAAGGCAATAATAAATGGGCTCCCGTCGCAATTTTGGTAAATATCTTTGAACGAATCCTGTATATCAAAATATTGTCCGGAACATTCACCCAAATCGAAGCGAAAATAGTGCTCGGTGTATCCAAGCAATTCCGTCAGTCTTTTAACAACAGAAGTTTTGCCAATTCCTGTTAATCCCCAAAGGTTGATTATAACCGGACGGTCTTGCATCTCAGGGAAGAAGAACCAGGGCGTAATTGCATTTGCTATCTGATCGATAACACCATCAATTCCAATAAATTCTTTCTTAAGTTGTATAATTGCATTGTTTAATATTTCTTTTTTATCAAACAAAAGCTTTTTATATTGTTCTTTTTTTACTTGTTCCATGCTTTATGTTGGTTGCTGTCCGTCGTGCAACCATGATTTTAATTTTTTTAATTTGAATTCTATTAATTCTATTGGAGTTTCATTATGCACAATCATGGCTGTTCTAACTCCATCAGAAGGTGTACCCGGTTCAGAAATAATTTCAAAATTATGTTCGAGCAATTCCTTATCGATGTCATCCACTTCAAACGCAATATGAGGAACTGTTTTTATTAGATCTGATATGGGGCAATCTTTGTCAAATCTCATCCACTCAATACCAAATGGGCTTGTATTAAATCCTGAAACATAGAATTTCAGGTGAGGTAAGTACCTCTCATCCGGCATCACTTTATCTGTCGGTATTCCTGTATGGTGATATTTCCAGCCCCATACTTCGGTGGCTAATGGCGGTTCGTGATCTAATCTTATTTTATGCATCGCTTACTTCGTTAATGGTTGTTGTATCATTTTCACCGGATTTCCCCTTTCAAGATTGTTGTGGTGAACCCAGTTTTCCTGTACTCTTTCCTTGATTTGTTCTTGGTTCCATGCCGAGAGCTTAATCAACAAACGTTCGGTAGCCAGTTTTTTATTTTGTAACTGTGACCGCTCGTCAGATGCGGTTACACTCAGTCCCGAAGGCGCGTGAGTGGCTCTGACAGCCGATTCGGTCTTATTCACATGCTGTCCGCCGGGGCCTGAAGATCGCAGAGTTTGATAAGTGATGTATTTTGTATCTATTTCGTTTAGTTCGGAAGGAATAAAAGAGTTTACTCCAACAAACCAGTTTTTTCGTTTGTGATAGATGCGATAAGGGCTTTGTGCTATCCATTGGATAGTCCCTTCCCACTCATCCGCTATTTCATCGGCCTTACTGCCTTCAAGGTAAATAATTGCCGAAAACAACGTCCGGTTCATCACTCCTTCCTCCCTTTCGATAACCTTGGCTGTCCATCCCTTTTTTCGGGCTTGCATCAGTATCTTTTCCAAGACCAATGCTACTACACGACAACATTCGGCCGGGCCACGCCCTGAAGTTATTTGTAAATATATTTTGTTATTCATGGTCAATTATTCTTTATTCATTCTTACTATTCGTGGCATAAATCTGCCTTGAATTTCCACTAACGATTCCTGTGCCGGCATTACCTGTTCGATATCTTTATATGCCAAAGGCATTTCCTCGACACTACCACCTATAAGAGTAACTTTGTTTTGAGAAAGCAGCTTTTTCAAAGCCGACTGTGTAAACTGCTCTTTCGCTTTTTGGCGGGACATTGCTCTTCCGGCACCGTGTGAAGCAGAGTGTAATGATTTTATTTCACCTTTTCCGCAAACCAGATAACCAGCAGTAGCCATACTGCCCGGAATGAATCCGGCAACTCCTTTCCCTGCCGGAGTAGCCCCTTTGCGATGTACGATTGCATACCGGTCAGGAGCAATTTCCTCTCTCCAAGCAAAATTGTGATGATTGTTTACATTGCCTATTGCCTTCAAGCCTAAAGCTTTTGACAGGTTGATATGGATTCGTTCGTGGCAAGCCTGAGCAAAGTCCCCTGCAAGATGCATGCTCATCCAATATTCCTGTCCTGCTTCACTGTCCAGGCCGAGCCAGGCAAAGTGCTGTGCCTCTCTTGGCAACTTACATCTGTTGCGGGCAATGTCACAGTAATGACTGGCGATAGCTGCACCCATTCCCCGTGAACCGGAGTGGGAGAGGAGCGCCAGGTAGTTTCCCTGCGGAAGATTCAACACATTATTTTCGATTAATTCAATCTCTCCGAATTCAACGAAATGGTTTCCCCCTCCCGATGAACCTAATTGCCGGACAGCCTTGCCATGCAGAATTTTAAGTAATGGTGTCAGTTGAAATTCGCTTCTGTCGAGTATTCCGTGTTCCTGAGGAAAGTCTAAACAGCCCTCCATGCCGAAATGCGTATATTCTTTCAAAGCCTTTTTGATTTGATGTGAATAACGTTTCAGATAATCAGCTTTGGCATCGAATAGGGTCAGGCTCATCCGGCAGCCGATATCCAGTCCTACGGCATAAGGTATTATTGCATTCTCTACTGCCAGTACTCCTCCTATCGGAAGTCCGTATCCCGCATGTGCGTCCGGCATTAAAGCCCCGGCAAGGGTCACCGGCAAACGCATTGCCAATTCCATTTGCTGTTTGGCGAGGCTTTGAATAAATTTCCCTCCGTAGGTTTGGTAAGGTAAGGGGATATCTGACAGATTGTACACTGTAAATTGTTTTTCGGTCATTGTTGGAGCAAAATGCTCAGCCAGTTTTCCCCAGACCTCGTCTCTTTTGTATTTTCCGGGATTCTCCAATAAATCGCTTAACGTTGCTTCAATCTCTGCTTTTGTGTTATGCTTGCAGTGTTTGCTAATTGTGTTTATTGCCAGACTGCGAGCTACATTGTTGGTATATCCCAGTTTACTTAATTCTTTTCGTTGTATGCCCATGATTGTTTGATTGGTATACAAGAATATGCAAGTATCAGACTAATCTTTATCCAAGACCAGATATTCTTTGATAATGATATACATAGCTAGCCGGACGGATATGACAATCCCTCATGCCGGTATATCAGCAATTAATAATAAAATTTGAGGATGAATTTGAAACTAACCAATAACTACCACTTTGCAGCCGTAAATTGTGATAGATGTGTTGAATATTGCCAGGCTTATCCTTCCGATAAACCCAATTAGTTTCTTAGCAGTAGTGTTATTTATTGACCAACATAATTATACCCTTTCCTAAGCTTTTAAGGGTTAGTATTCATTTTTACGGATGCAAATATATAAAGGAATTTTGTATTAACAAATTTTTGTAGTAAAAAGATAGTGTTTTTTCTTTGGTATAGAATATCGTTCTTCTTTTGTCCCGGGCAGAAAGATATTCAGCCGTTTACAGAGGAACTAAAAACTGACTTTCCGTATTCTTTTTTGACGGAGCTTGTCATGACCGGCAATATTATCATGGAGTATCAGTCGTTGGATAGGACAATCCGTTTGGGTTTATTTTACTTTTATTATCTTCTTTCGGAATAAGTCCAATGCAGCATTCAGAATCTCCACTATCTCTGCAAAAGGAAGATCTCCATTCGGATTTATTTTGAGAGTCTTCATTCTCTTTCGGTTACCGGCTTCCAGCATCGGATGATGGATGAGCCGTCCGTCTGCTACCAGGATATAAGGTTCTCCGGTTTTCTTTTCAATACAAAGAAAACATAACATTCTGTTGTTATAACAGAAGCAAGGAGTTTGCCATTTCAATGTTTCATCGATTTTGTTGTCCAGTCCCAATATAATGCTTCTAAGAGCAAGCATACAACTATAATTAGGTTCTTTAAGACTTAAATAGAAATTATCCGTTTCTTTCATTATCGACCGGCGTATTATTTTACAGCAATATAGAAGTTGACCTCAGCGTCCGAGGGATTCAGGGCTTTCTCTCCGAACTCTTCAAAATCGGCCGAAAACGTTCGCTCCAATTTCATATTCCATATTTTCGACCATTCCTTAACAATTAGTCCTTCTGCCAGATTTCCTCTAGCCGTTATTCTGACATAATTACCTCCTTCAAAACACAGTCCAACCATTCCATTGGGTATCATATCCAATATCCCGACTTTGCAACCGATGATGGTGGTGTAGGGTTGAGTATGATCGCCCTCATAATTGGTATATACAGAATAGATTGTGTTGTCTATCCGGTTGGAGATTTTGTTCAAGATATCTTCCTGACGGAATTTTTCCCATAACATAGTGATGTCGGTTGCCGCTTTGTTGTTTGCGTTGGTTGTGCGTACTGCAATGCCTATAAGTTGAAAGGAAGGCACACTTGTTTTTTCCATAATACTTTGTTTTATTTGTTTTCTACAAAGGTATCTCCCTTGTGTGACAGAGGTGTGTCAGAGGTGTCTGCAAATTGTTTTTTGCATTTCTCAAGATAGTGTTCTAAGGTGATTTCATGGGGTTCAAAATGTTCGTTCATTATTTCCATATCCCGGATGCAATCAAGTCTGAAAGCTCTGAAGTCTTTCCTCAGCCGGCAAAAAGCTATCATGATCCAGTTTTCCTGAGCCGTATACAGCGCAAATGGCTCTATATATCTTTCACTCCTTTGATTTTCAAGCGAAAGGTAAGTTATTCTCACTACCTGATAATCGATAACAGCAGTTTGCAGCAGGATGAGATAATTACTTGTTGTCTGCTCCGGTTTGTTTCGAATTTGTATTCTGCTTGATAAAAATTCCACTTTCTCTTTCTGAGCGGATCTCATAACAGACTTTACTTTCATGACGGCATTCTGGTAATACTTCACCAATGAAGCATCCCGGTTTTTTAAAATCAATTGTTCTCCGGTAATTAAGGCGTTAGCCTCTTCTTGTGTAAGCATGACCGGAGGCAGCACATATCCCGCCATCATGGAATAGCCTTTTCCCTCTTCGGTAATAATCGGGATGCCGGACTGTTCCAAAGTACGGATGTCCCGATAGATTGTGCGGACACTGACGTTATGCTTTTCCGCAATTTCTGTTGCAGTTATTATTCGCTTAGATTGCAATTGGGTGAGAATTGCAGCTAATCGGACTAATCTGGGTTTGTCTTCTGCCATAATAGAGGTTGTGCTGAATAAGAGTTTATATTATAAGTAAATGTTCACAATTTGTTGTAAGCGTATGTGTAATATGCTGAAAATAAGCTATATATAAACTTAGGCGTATGAAGCTAATTTTATTGAACTACTCCTGATTATCAATAATATGGGTCTTATTGTAATGCGTCAGAAAAAACTCAATCCCTTTTTCTTTGAGAAGTTCCTGGTTGCTGATTAGATTCTGCCCATACTTTAACCAGCTTTTGGTGAAGCGTTTGAATTTCTGGCATGGAAATGATGGGCATTGAAAACAATGAGTAATATGTCGTTCTTTACAGCATAAATGAAATGTTTTACAGCCTTCGCAACGTTTGTAGTTAATTTCAGCTCCGGGGCAAGGTTTTTTCTCTCTGGTAAACATCGGACATCCGCCACAAAATACACCGCAGGCTGGTATCCGGCCTGAATAGTATTTGGTCGTGTTTTCTTGTCTGGCTAGTTTTGTGATTCTCTTTACAAATTTGCTTTTGGCATCTGTATAAGCATCCCTGTTGTGTTCAAATTTGGCTTTGAGTTCGATTTTCAAAGTCGCATATTCCTTTGCTATTTTCGGGTGGGTACGCAGGTAATCACGAAAATAAATTTCATCCCAATCTCCTGAATACCTTACATGGACATGATACACCGGATATGCGAATCCATCAGGAGTATACCCTTTCATAAACATCATATATGGAGCGGGATTGTGCGGCTGAGAACTATAAATATATCCCATAGTTTCCATCTTGGCGATAAAGGAATCTATATTTGTATTTTCTTTTATTTCAAGAAGAATGTCAATGATTGGTTTTGCCTGTAATCCCCGAACGGCTGTACTCCCGATATGAATAATACGTAGGGTGTTGTCGGATATATTGGATTGAATTGTATGACTCTCTTTTTGAAAATCTTTTTCCCATCTTTTCTGGTGTTCGCTAAGTACAATAGGGAAGATTTGCCACAGTTTTTCACGGGGCATCTCAGATAGTTGCTTTTTTGTCATTTCAAACGTTTTTTACATTGGACAATCGTCAGTAGATCCGCTAGTTGTTCTTCCTCACTTACATCGATTATCATTGGTATTAACCGACCTGAAAGTTTTGCTTTATAAAAATTAACTTTGACCGATTCTGAAATATTCAATGCTGCGATTGCCTCAAGGTGTTTTTCTGTGAAATAGAAGCTTGTTTTGAAAAAAACTTCCCAGACGGATAGCCATAAAATGGTCTTCTTTTTATATTGTATCTTGCCCAACCAGGCTTTACCATCGTTATAGTATCGCCATTCAATGCTCAGAGCATACTCTTCGTTTGTGATGGTCGTCAGGAAGATGTGTAATATGTGGTACACACTGTCTCCGAGTACGTTCTTCAAAACCTCATTTGACGGATAGATGTGCGGATCTCGTAATAGCATTTGTGTTTCCATCGTTTTCTTGTTTGTTTTCTATGGCAAATATACATCCTCCGGCTGAAAGAATTAACTATTGTCAAACAAATAAATTTGAAAATACTTCTTGTACATTGTGTTGTCATACAAACGCTGTCTGATATGTTTTACTATGCTAACTGTATGTATTCTTTTGGGAAAATATATTTGGCATTGTTGGCATTGTATGAATATGTGATGATTCCCCTAAAGATATTTTTATATTCTATTTGCTTTAGATAGATTTTTATCAGAATTCTTAATGTCAGAAATCTCATTCTCTCATTTCTGAACCAGATGCAGAATAGATATAACTTGTGGCTTATCAATATATTTATAGTTGCATGTTTTTGAAAAATGTTTTTCCTTGTTGGAATTAATGAGGTACGCCTGCTGAAAAAAATGTACTAGCCGAAAGTAAGGCTACTGCAAAAGAGTGTTTATTCTCGTATAGGTGAGCTTTGTTTACAAAATATACCCTAGGCAATATGAAAAGCTTCCTGATAAAGAGTAACTTTGAATGTTCGCATCAACTATATATGGAAAAGCTGGGAGAACTTTCAAATCGTTACCAAACCTGAATTTAGTGAAGACAAGTCTCTTTTCATTACCAAACCCATATAGCGGCATTCTAATTGAAGAGTTACGGCCTTTTACAAGGTATATGCAAAAACATGACTGACTCGGGATTCAAAGTCGACGGGTTTTGTTTCCATTTCCTATTTTCTTAACTTCTGTGTTTTACTAACAAGAATCTGCTCTATATTTAGATACAATTACGGTTAAGCAATACGGAAAACATAGCGTAAAATAAGATACATCTAAATAATGGCTCTCAATCCAATCACTACGACCTTCTTGAAGGAGTAGAACCGTTTGAGAAATTAGCATAAACAGTAAAATGAAAAATGATGTTGCACCCATAAATGCCCGTATGTCTTTCCATGTAAGAGAAAACAAAATGCCGATAAGGAGCATTATAAGTAAAATATATCTGCTCCCGTAACTTGTTTGAGACATGAATGGATTTCTGCCTATAAATGTAGAGGTGTCCCCCCCCCAAAAAATGAAAGGTAGAAAGAATAGCACAGGTATAAATATGGATAGAAGTATGAAGATCAGTTTCTTGCTGAATTTTAATTTGAGAAAGTCTCTAAAATAATAGATAGCTAACGGTAGAATCGCAGATAGACGAGTCGCAGCAATAAATCCAGAAATTATGCCGTTTAAAGCCGGTTTGTTCTGAAGTGTGTATTGTTTCTGATATAGTACAATTATGGTTGCATATACTAGTATTGCATTACTTAAACCATCACTCCTGACCCAGACTTCCCACCAATAAGCCGGAGAAAGAGCAAGTAATAAAATAAAGAGAAAACTGCTTTTGAATGAAGACGTGAATATATATATGGCATAAAAAATTAATAATAAGAAGAAAATTAATCCAATTCCGACATCGTTTAATAGATAAAAAGGCAGATTAATCACATACCAAAAAGGAAAAGGTGAAGGGAAATTTGTTACACTGGTATGGGTATGTGCAGCATACGGATAATTTCCATTAAAAAGGTGATCTAAAAAGAATGTGACTGCTGACCACCTGTCTACTTTTACTTGATAGGGATTCACGTGATGGAGTATAGTAATAATAGAAATAATTATTAACCCCAGTAGTACGAAAGTGAAAATCTTATAGATATTTGCTTTGAATTTAGCATTGAATATTCGGTTCGTTCCGTAAAGTGTAAGGATAATGAGTCCACAATAGCAAAAACTCGCTATAATTCCATAATTGGCAACTCTGGAAAGGTATTTGAAAATGAAGAGACAATTGATAAGAAGATATATCCCAACCTGTAGATTTCCAGATAGAAACAGGCGTTCCAGTTTATTTGACATAGAGATAAGATTTATTGGTTTAAATTTACGTTGAGCTGACTGTCTACATCACCAGATGCAATGTTTTTCGTTTCTTCTACAATATATATCGGCCATTTTTTTTGTTCGTCAAATAGCATTCCGACATATTCGCCAATCGCTCCGAGAATGAAAAACTGGATACTCATCATTAGGCTCATAAAAACAACAATTGTTGTATAACCGGAAACTGGTTTGTCGATGAACTTCATAATAACGCTGTAGATAGCGAGAAATATGCTGAATAAACCAGATAAAACTCCCAGAATGCTACCTAGCCTCAATGGGATTTTAGAAAAGGAGGCAATGGCTACAAAAGATAAAGATAAAAGTTTAAAAAAACGGTATTTACTTTGTCCTGCTTCTCGTTGAGGTGCATAGAATGATAAACTTTTCTTTGGAAAGCCAATTGTCTGAATAAAACCTCTCAGGAAGCGGCTTCTTTGACGGTAATCTTTTCGTAGGATATCAGCAACGCGTCTGGATATTAAAAAGAAATCGGATGCATTCGGCTCAATTTCGAAAGGGGAAATTTTATTAATCAGCCAATAGAAAAACGATGACATTATCGATTTACTCTTATTGGAGCGAACCATATTTATAACATCTGTTCTATCCTGGCAATATATATCGTACATTCCTTTTATACAGGATGGAGGGTGTTGCAAATCGCCATCCATACAAATCACGGTATTCCCTTTTGCATAATCAATGCCAGCAATCATTGCTGCTTCATGCCCAAAATTCCTTGAAAAGGATATTAATTTGATATTGCGATTCTTAGGGATGAAAGAACTTAAGATATTCATCGTTTTGTCTGTACTTCCATCGTTTACAAAAATAATTTCGTAGCGGATATCCATATCAATCAAAACATTAGACAAGGTTTTGAAAAATAAGTCCAAAATCTCTTCCTCATTAAAGACAGAGATTACGATAGATAGGGCTATTTCTGATTTTGTTTTCAATGGTGTTATATTAATTATTCATACGATTTAATTTTTACTGGTAGTAGAGACGTTGCACGCAACGTCTCTACTTGTTTGATTTTTTATCATTGTTTTGGGGAATTTGATAAAAATCATGCTTCGTTCCATAAATACAAATATAGTAATTCTTAACAAAAAAACTCCCGAATATCTCATAAGAGGAGATATCCGGGAGTAATAAGCTTGTTCTTAGCATAAGAACGCTTTTCTTCTTACTTTATTTCTATCACTCGTTCATTCTTTTTAATTTCTGCTTGGTCAAGTTTGGGTAATTCAATGGCTAAGACTCCATTTTCAACCTGAGCGGCAATTTTATCTTTGTTCACATTGTCGGGTAATACGATGGTCTGTTGGAATTTGGAATACGAAAATTCACGACGCAGGTAACGTCCGTTTTTCTTATCTTCTTCCTTATTTTCCGATTTCTTTTCCATCGAAATAACTAAATTGCTGTCTTCGTCGATGAATACATGAAAATCTTCTTTTTGCATTCCGGGGGCAGCAACTTCCACTTTGTAACCTTTTTCAGTTTCGATGACATTGATTGCCAGAGCTGTAGCATTGGCTTTTGTCATCCATTCATTATCCAGAAAATCATTAAAAATGCTTGGTAACCAATTTTGAGTTTTTCTTACAGGTAACATCATTGTATCCTCCTATATTTATTTGTTATATACTCTTTATTTGCAGCCTTTTATCGGAGCTGCGTTCGAGTATAAATGAGCAAATGATGTACCAAATTCAAAAATATGGGTTGAGAAGTCATTTTGTCATTTATAGGGGTCTTTTTAGTTGTTTAATGTGTTATTTTGTCATATTATCTCTTGTGTGGCGATTAAAATAATACAATTTGTCTCAATATTCAAATTTCCATTTGTATTCGGATGTATTTCCACAAGCATCTTTAGCCAGTAATACCAGTTCATGGTTTTTGTTGCGCCCGATACGGTTTCCATCGATTTTATAGCTGTATACGGCAGACTTTACATCATTCTCAAACAGTACAAATCGGCCGTCGATAGTTCCTCTGACAAGTGCCAGTCCGCTGAGATTGTCTGCAACCTGAATCCGGATGATTCCTCTTTTGAGCCAGGTCGCGGTTTGCACCGGAATGATAACAGGAGCCTTTTTATCTTCGGAAACAGCGTATGAACCACCCAGCTCTCGTATACCGGCACGCACATAGCCTTTATCGTATTTACCGCCGACCCAGATTTTCCCTCTCCCGCTTATTTGCACGATTCCATACTGGGATTTATTGCTTAGAGTATCGTTATTCAGTTTGACTCTTAGGTCGCAGAAGCTGTGAAGAGGTACTGCAAAATTATTCACCCGGCAAATATTGGAATAATAAACTGTTGAAGGCGAGTCTGCCCCGTAAAAATAGAAGCTGCCATACAGATTTCCTTTGGGGATATCGAGTGAGAAATTGTTGTTGGCGTATTTATTGTCTTTGTTCCATGCAAATAAATAAGGGGTTTTCTCCGGTCCGGGAATTTCCTGTTTTTGCCCTTTTATAAGAAAAGAGTATTCAGATTTATTGCCATAGATATCCTCCAGTTCATACCGGATATTGTAATCACGCTCTTCATTTATCTGTATGTAGCCCTTATTGACTGTCTTATAGAAAGGGAACGTATTGCCCGGATCGACGAAACACTTCAAGAAGAATTCATTACGTCGTTTCCATGTCGCAAAATCAATGACGCTGTTATACATTCGTCCTTGATGAAAAGAATACCCGTCGTTCAGGTAACTGAATATTTCTTTTCCATCCAGATAGAGTCGTACATGAGTGACACAAAAAGTATTGTAGGTGCCGTCCATCCGATCGATAGCCTTTATGCCAAGCCCGATTTGTCCCCAGGCATTTATCTGTTGCTTGAACGGCAAAGGTTTGCCAGCACCGCTTTGGGGTATTCCTACCCGGACAGGATAGGATTCCGTGTTGACGGCTCCGGAGCCTGTTGTCGGATACACCATCAGTGCCTGAAATTCAGGAGCCTTGTGATCCTGAATGACATTTCGGAAAGAGAGGAGGGGATTTATCAAATCTTCGCTTCGGGTGTCTCTGATTTCAAAATGCAGATGAGGCCCTCCGGAATTTCCGGTATCCCCGCTATAGGCTATTAGTTCTCCTTTTTGAATAGGGAACATATCCTTTGGAATCATCAAATCGACTTTGAAGCTTTCTTGTTCATATTGTTTTTTTTGTACATATTCCTGAATCGAAGAGACAAAGCGGTTGAGGTGACCATACACAGTGGTATGTCCATCCGGGTGGTCGATATAAATAGCCAGGCCATAGCCGCTGGGAGAAACCATGATCCGGGAAACATAACCGCGTTCTACTGCATATACAGGTAGATTGACGGTTCCTCCGGTTTTGATGTCGATTCCGCTATGATAGTGATTGGCTCGGAATTCGGCGAAGTTGGCACTCAATGATAATGGTATTCTTAGCGGCGCGGAGTATTGTGCGAACAAATTCACCCCTGCAAACAAGAGGCAAACTATGGAGATTATTTTTTTCATTTTTGATGCTTTTGGTAAAAAGGTGCAGCACCGTTTTCAGTACTGCACCCTTTGTCTTATTTTTTACACAAAGTGTATGCGACAATATCGGCGGCAACTTGTGTTTTTAATTTTAAGGGAAATTCAGACGGATGTCCTTCTCTGTTGATGATTGTAATTTTGTTTGTATCTGTGCGGAAACCTGCACCCGGAGTTTGAAGTGAATTCAGCACAATGAAATCGAGATTCTTTTTTTCAAGTTTCTTTTTCGCATTGTCTTCTTCATGATCTGTTTCCAGGGCAAACCCAATCAATATTTGTCCTTTTTGCTTGATTTTTCCCAGGTGAGCAGCGATGTCTTTGTTGGGAACGAGTGTCAATTGCATGTTGTCGCCCTGCCGTTTGATTTTTGTTTCGCTTTGCCGTTCCGGGCGATAATCGGCTACAGCTGCACATAGAATGGCTGCATCTGCCTGTGTAAACTCGGCTGTACTCTGTTCGAACATTTCATCTGCTGATTCGACATCAATGCGATGAATACCGGGATGATGCGACTTCAAAGCAACAGGGCCGGCTATAAGGATCACTTCGGCGCCTCGTTCGGCGCACTCTTCGGCAAGGGCAAACCCCATTTTCCCGGTCGAATAGTTTCCAATGAAGCGTACCGGATCTAGTTTTTCATACGTAGGTCCAGCTGTTATCAGAATCCGCTTGTCCTTCAGAGATTTTTTTTTTTCGAAATAAGTTTTCAACACTTCTACAATCACTTCCGGCTCTTCCATTCTTCCTTTGCCAATCAAATGGCTCGCCAGTTCGCCCGCAGCAGGTTCGATAATCTGATTTCCATAGCTGCGTAGTGTTTCTATATTTTTCTGGGTTGAGGGATGGGCAAACATGTCCAAATCCATTGCCGGAGCCACGAAGACCGGAGCCTTCATCGACAGGTAAGTAGTGATGAGCATATTGTCGGCGATGCCGTTTGCCATCTTTCCTAATGTGGAAGCTGTGGCCGGAGCAATAAGCATGGCATCCGCCCAAAGACCCAGGTCGACATGGCTGTGCCATGTGCCGTCGTTGGCCGTGAAAAACTCGCTGACAACCGGCTTTCCGGTCAAAGCAGAGAGTGTAACGGGGGTGATAAATTCTTTTCCTGAAGGCGTAATCACAATCTGCACTTCTGCTCCTTCTTTGATGAGCAGGCGGGTTAGTACGGCTGCTTTGTAGGCAGCAATACTTCCTGTGATTCCCAGTACGATATGTTTATCTTTCAATACCATGATTGTAGAAGACTTCTGTTATTTATGTTGTTCTTATTTTTCGGAAAGATTACTTTTTATTTATGTTTTCTTTATTGGGAACAAATCCTCTGTAGTTCGGCAGAATTTCACAATTGAAATAAAGTTGCAATGCGAAAATCAATGCTACGGTAGCCATAAGTACTTTCAGATTTTTACGACGCGAAAGGAAACAGATATTCACAATGACTGCCGCGATGATGAAAGCCAAAAGCAGGTATTCCAACCAAATGCCTCCGTCTGGTTGCTGTTCGAGTAAAAAGTGTCCCCAAGCGTGTTGATAAGGGAGATACGCCCACACACTTTGTGAATCGATGATTCCATTTAGAATAGCAAACTGCATGGGCACTACCAGAAGGGTAGCTATGGTCAGTAAAATAGAAAATACGCGAATAGCAAACGGATATACGTCTGATAAATGGACGATAAGCCGTGACAGGAATATGGCTGTAAACAACAGACAAACAATGAAAAATACCTCCGAAAGTGCTGATGAGGGAACGATTAAGAACCCGATAAACGGGATAATTGCAACGAGCAGATTGAATTGAGATACTTTATCCAGCGGGAGTACAGGAGGAATGTTGTAATTTTTGATACCATCCGATTTCTGGATGAATGGAATGCAGAGTAAAGCTACAATCAGTAACAGTACCCAAGGCATAAATCCGGAGAAAGGAGCCAGTATTTTGCTACCCAGTGATGAACTCATCAGGGTTTCACAGGTTTGAAAAGAAAACAATTCGGGGGGTGAAGAAAAAAACAACCAATACAAAACA
This sequence comes from Dysgonamonadaceae bacterium, assembly GCA_047605645.1. Lineage (GTDB taxonomy): Bacteria > Bacteroidota > Bacteroidia > Bacteroidales > Dysgonomonadaceae > UBA1309. The sequence goes on from JASGFJ010000032.1 coordinate 39,187, forward strand.
AAGCCTATAAGCAATGCCGGAATACCCACCAATAAAGGTTGAAGAATCACTTCTGATATTGGTTTGCGTCGAGCTATAAGATAGATGAGTAAGGCCGCAAATGGAGCAACGAGCACCCAAATACCCAACTCGAAGAAAGCACCTCCCCAAAATAACCAGGTGGTGATAAGCTTCAGCGGACGCCGTGTTTCCAACCATCGGTAAAACTCAAATACTCCGCCTACCACTAAAAAAGCCGGGAGCATATAGGCGTTGGCTACAGTGGCGGAAAAATAAAGTCCAAAACTCGTAATCAGAATCAGTACTGAGGTGAAAGCTTCCAGTACCGGACGTCTGTGCGCAAAAAACATGAAGCAGAATCCCATCATCGCAATGAAAGCGAGAGCTGACGGTAGTCGCAATACATAAGCAGTGAGTTGCCCTGTGAAAGAGACAAACCCGGCAACCAATAATCGTGAAATAGACGAATGCGCTTCTGGCGTATTCAGGCTTTGAAGATTTCCGTTCGTTAGAAAAGATTGCATCACTGTAACTTCATGCTGTTCTGTTCCCGGGAGAAAAGGATAGGTTCCTAACCAGGGAAGAGTGGCAAAAGCTGCAATTAAAAGAATCAATACCAACGGTTTCTGTAAATAGAGCGTTTTCAGATACGGAGTTTTCTTCATACAATTTTTTATTTTGATATTCAAAGATAGTCTTTATTCTTGTTTTCTGAAAAACAGCCCGCTTTTTATTCGTATTTAATAATGTGCCGATACGCTACTTTGAAGGGAATCGACAGGCCTTTATCCCCTCTTTATCAAGTTTGTCCAAAACACATAGACAAGCTATTATTTTTTTATTTTCCATGGCTGAGAGGCAAAGCCGTTTCCCTTTAAATTCTTTTTATGGAAGTTTATAAGGTTTTAATCTCTTCTGTTTGGGAAGAAGTGGATGCAAACTGCCTATGCTATTTCTCTATTGAGATGGAATGTGGGAGTTGTTTTCAGAAGGAAAGGTGTTAATTCCGGAAAATACATGAAACCCTTTAGTGGCTGATGAAAAGATGAAAGAGGGTATGTCCGTTCTTGATTAAATATTATCTTTAATAAGATTATATATGGTTAGTAGTTTGTATTTCAATTATCTAAAAATATGCAGGCAGTAAGCAGTTAACATGACTAAATTATCAAAACCCAACTTGCACCCTCTTATTTTCTTATTGATAGGAGATTCTTAAACCGAATATTTCTTATTTTATTATCCATTCTCTTTCATATATCCTATCGCTTTTTTCACCGTAGGGGATTCATTGCAATAGAAAAGAGAGACAAGATATACAACCCAAACCTCGTAGAGGTTCCATTGGTTAACAATACTCAATCCTTGTCTTGCAAGTGTTTGTAAAAGAGTGCCTTAGTGAATAATCGGATATAAACTCTATTGTTAATCCTACATACTTCTCTTTTTGCTTATAGAATTTGTATATTATTCGTCTATTGTGTTTATTGGGTACTGAGGTCAGGGAGCAGGCAAATATGCTTTTTGTGGGTTAAAAAACACGGGCATTCGTTTCCGTAGAATACGATTGCCCGTGTTTTTTTGTTCCAATGACTCCTTGCATAGCAGGAAGTGAAAAAGTCAGAATCTCATTTTAAAGCAATTTACCTGCAAGGAAGATTGCTGAAATGGAGAAATAGATAATCAATCCTGTTACGTCTACCAGTGTTGCCACAAAAGGAGCGGATGCGGTTGCCGGGTCAAGCCCCACTTTACGCAACACAAAAGGAATAAGCGAGCCCGACAAAGTTCCCCAGAGGACAATGACGACAAGTGAGAGTGAAACACTAATCGCGACCCACAACCAATAAACGCCATAATTGTATATCCCGGTAAACTGCCATATCAGAATGCGCAGCATACCGATACATCCCAACAATGTCCCCAGCATCAATCCGGAAAGAAATTCTTTACGCATTACATACCACCAGTCTTTCAGACCCAGTTCTTTCAAAGCCATTGCACGGATGATCAAGGAAGCTGCCTGTGAACCCGAGTTACCACCGCTGGAGATAATCAGGGGAACAAACAAGGCAAGTACCACCGCTTTCTCGATTTCAGTGTCGAAATGTCCCATGGCAGAAGCTGTGAGCATTTCTCCGAAAAAAAGCAGCGTAAGCCATCCGGCACGTTTCTTTACAAGTTCGAACATGCTGGTCTTGGTATACGAGACATCCAATTCTTCCATACCCCCGAATTTTTGCATATCTTCGGTGTCGCGTTGTTCAATCTGTGAAAGTAAATCGTCGAAAGTGACGATTCCGACCAATGTCCCGTTTTCGGTTGTAATAGGGAGCGCTTCCCGTTCGTATTTATCAAAAATGGTCAATCCTTCCTCTATGGTTTGAGTGGTACGAATGGATACAAAACTATTGTCCTGCAATTCTGCTATCAGCGTGTTTTCGTCTGCCAGCAGTAACTGGCCGATACGTAAGTCGTCAATTAGGATATTGTTTTGATCGACTACATATACAAAATTGAGGGTTTCAGCCTTTCGCCCAAATCGCTTGATATGTTCAAGCACCCGCTTGACTGTCCATTCCGGACGTACTTGCACATAATTGGGGGTCATCAGACGGGCAATACTGTCTGTCTCGTATCCCAAAAGTTTCAGTGCTTCTTTGCGCTCATTTTCATTTAAAAGGTTGATTATTTCTTTGATGATGTAATCGGGAAAATCCATCAGAATCAACGTTCGGTCGTCAGGCGCTAAGTTGTTTATCAGACTTTTAGTTTCGTTATTACCTAAATTCTCAATAATTTCCTGTTGAATATCCTTATCCATATAAGGAAATACCTCCGCTTTTTGCTCTTCCGAAAGCATCAAGAAAGTCAGAAAACGTTCTTTCTTGTCAAGCGAAGCCATGTGTTCAGCTATGTCTACCGGATGCTGTGATAGAATTGGATTCATAAGCTGTAAAGATTTTAAAAATTAGCACTCAGAGTTTGTTCTCTCTTTTGCCGGAAGCATGAATTTTATTCCGGCATCAACCTGCCCAAATCGCTTGGGTGAGTTGATAATTTTCTGAATCGTAACAGACAAATATGATTTTTTCAATAGCAGCTGTCTTCGCTATAAACTCATTTACTGCCCGGTGTGCGACTTGTGCAGCCAGCGCCTTCGGGAAGCGGTACACGCCTGTACTGATGTTTGGAAAAGCTATCGATTTGCAGCCGTTTTCGATAGCCCTCTTAAGCGAATTGGCGTAACAAGCGGCCAGAAGAGCAGGTTCCTGATGATTACCGTCAAACCAGATCGGACCTACCGTGTGAATCACATAGTTGGCTTTTAGTAGTCCGGCGGTTGTCACCACAGCTTCTCCTGTCTTACAACCTCCCTGTCGGCTTACAATTGTCCTGCATTCATCCAGAATCACACTTCCTCCGGCGCGGTGAATAGCGCCATCCACTCCACCGCCACCCAGTAACGAACTGTTTGCCGCATTCACAATTGCATCCGCCTCGATGCGGGTGATATCTCCTGTGATAATCTGAATGTCTGTTCGATTCATTTTCATGATTTCGAATTTTGCGCAAAGATAACCAGAAGGCATTAAGAACAAAGATAATTAACATTAAATATCATTCCTTTTTTCGGGAATATTTCTTATAGATAGCCATTCAAGCTGTTAAATGTGTAATAAAATACTTTTAACCTGTTTATAAAATAAAAATAATACTAACTTTGCCTATCAGGAAACAAATCAAAAAACAGAATGGATAGTGAGGTTGAGAAAAGACATCTGATAGAAATGTCAAGAGGAAATACATCCTCTTTTGATGTCTTATTTCTCTATTATTATCCTCGTATTTTAGGATTTATAGATAGCCTGGTCAAGAATAAGGATGAATCAAAAGATATTTCTCAGGAAATTTTTCTCAAGCTATGGAATTACAGAGAACGTCTGCTTGAGGTAGATTCTCTGAAAGCATACCTTTTTCAAATGGCTAAAAATGGGGTCTACGACTATTTCAAACAACAACTTGCTAAAAGCTCTGATATAGACATTCATGAATTTGCTTCGTTAGGTACCGATACGGTCGAAGATGTGGTGGAAGCCCGGGATTTGGAACTGTTGATTGATATTGTGATAGAAGGTATGCCTGCTCAACGAAAGAATGTTTTTATTCTTAGTCGAAAAAAAGGGCTTTCCAACGAAGAGATTGCTATAAAATTGAATATTAGTAAACGAACTGTAGAAACCCACATAACGAATGCTTTACACGATATTCGCAAGCTCATTACCCGCATCAATATAATTTTTCTTTAATTTTTTTTATTTTCCCTTACGTGTGTTTTCATTTATAAAAGTCATATTTATAGAAGAAATGAATAAGAATGGAAAAAAGCAACATTGATATCCTTATAAAGAAGTATGCTGAAGGAAATTTTAACACAGCTATTCGTGACAAATTTCAGAGATGGCTGATCGATCCTTCTTTTGCGCAGGAGAAAGAACAGGCTCTTTCTTTTTTGTGGGATTCAATTGATGCGGCAGCGACAGCCGAAACAATGGAGCATCTGAACGAAGTGCATCGCAAGATAGACTCATCTTTCCGGAAGAAGGATCTGAAACTAATCACATTATCTAAATGGAAATTAGTTGCTGCAATAATTGTTTTGCCTCTCTTGTGCTCGCTTCTCACGCTGTATGTCAGTAAAAGACAATTTAGTAAGACTCCTGATTTTGTCGAGTGTTATGCCGGCACAGGAGAACAACGAAAGTTAACCTTGCCTGATGGCAGTAAGGTGGAACTCAATTATGGTTCTTTACTCATTTATCCGAAAGAATTTACCGGTAATGAAAGAAATGTTTTTCTTGAAGGAGAAGCGCATTTCTCCGTTCATCCGAATAAATCGAAACCGTTTACCGTAAAGACCAAGCATGTGGCAGTGACGGCTCTGGGAACTGTTTTTGACGTTATTGCATATTCCGATGTTCCCCGCATCATTGCGACCTTGGAAAAGGGAAAAATAAAGGTGGATATTCCTTCCCGAAAACGCTCTTATCTTGTGGATCCCAATGAACAGGTGATTTATAATAATCTGACTGGCGAATCGTATAAGCAACCTGTAGATGCACAAAGGATAGGGATGTGGAGACAAGGATATCTGGTTTATCAGGGAGCTTCTTTTGAAGAAATTACGCACGGAATAGAAAAGAAATATGGAGTGAAAATTCATTTCGAAAATCACAAATTTGCCGGGAAAAACATAACAGTGAGATTTGCTCCGGAGGAGAATCTCAAAGAATCTCTTGATATTATGCGTTATATTGTGTCGGGATTCAATTATGAAATAAAAGAAAATAACGTTTATATATATTAATCCGTAAAACAACTGATTTTCAAAAAACGGAACGGCGGTAAGTATCGTCGTTAGGCACCGCCTACACCTTTTTGGAAAATATTAGCTAATTAAATCTTGGGAAGAAATGAGAAGAAAAAGACAAATCTGGACAAGCGTCTTATTGCTTCTGATGCTAAGCATCGGCAATCTGGCCGGACAATCAAACGTGAACCTGGTGAAAAAAGGTATCACCGTGAGGGCTGCTTTGAGTGAGGTGGAAAAGCAGACAGGATATTCTATCGATTTTGATGAAAAAGTGTTGGATCCGAACAGAACTTTAAACCTTCAGCTTCAGAATAGGACACTCGATGAAGTGATGAAAGAAATTTTGAAGAATTCGAATTGTTCGTATTCAATCAAAAACAAGCATATCATTATTGTCCCTTCAGGAAATACGAATACTCGTCCTTCCGGGAGTGCTTCATCTACTCATGCTATCCGGGGGATGGTTTCCGATGGTAATGAGCCATTGATTGGTGTTACTATTCAGGTAGAAGGCAGTTCTTTGGCTACAGTAACCGATGTCAATGGAAATTTTAATCTGAATCTGCCGCAAAAGGGTGTTGTGTTGACTGTTTCCTATCTGGGATACGGCACGCAAAAAGTGTCGACAAACAAGGATGACTTTTATAAAGTTGTTCTCAAAGTGGATAATAAAACACTTGACGAGGTAGTGGTCGTTGGATATAATACTGTGAAAAAGCGGGATTTGACAACTGCCGTGGCTTCCGTATCTACAAAAGATATTTCCGAGCGCCCAATAACAGATGCGGCTCAGGCGATACAAGGAAAAGCTGCCGGAGTTCAGGTTGTACAACCCTCCGGGAAGCCGGGAGCCGGTTTGTCTATTCGGGTGCGTGGAGCCACATCGGTCAATGCCGACAATGAGCCTTTGTATATTGTGGATGGAATGCCTTCGGATGATATCAGTAATGTCAATCCCAATGATATTGAAAGCATGCAAATTCTCAAAGATGCTTCTTCGGCAGCCATTTATGGAGCGCGGGCTGCAAACGGAGTTGTTTTGATTACAACTAAACGCGGAAAAGCAGGGAAAATGTTATTGAAATTCAATGCTTATAGCGGCGTGTCGCGTCTTGGAAAGACCATTGACGCTCTCAATACCGAACAGTATAAGCAATTGATGAAAGAACTGCTTGTCGTTTCTTCTGCCGCACCCTCTATTCCTACTTCTGAAACCCGTTACACGAACTGGTCGGACGAATATTTCCGAACCGGAACAAACCAAAACTATCAATTGTCCTTGGGGGGTGGATCAGACCAACTCCAATATTTCGTATCGGCTGGTTATATGAACGAAAAGGGAATTGTACAAAAAGCAAATTTCAGACGTTATAGTTTTCGTACCAACATTGACAGCAAAATTATGGATCGGCTGAAAATGGGAATTAACATCACGTATGCCAATGCCGGAGGTAGAGATGTATACGAAAGCCGTAGCGCATTCCGGGCAGGTTCTATCCTTGCAGTTATCAATACGCCTCCGTTTATGCAGATTTGGGATCCGGACAATCCAAGCCAATATGATGAAGATGCTTACGGATCGCGTATCTCCAATCCTTTTGCAGCCAATGACGCTGATCAGAATTACAGTGCCGACCGTCTCATCTCCTCTATGAATTTTACATTGGAACTGGCTAAGAATTTATCTTTTAAAACTAGTTTCGGTATCGACCTGAACAATAAAAAAAGCAATTATTTTCTCGACCCAAACCGCTCATCGGATGGGCGTAGCACCAAAGGACGGGTGGAAGAGGGGTATTCCCGCAACTTCGAATGGCTTTTAGAGAACACCTTATCCTATAATGCAACCCTTAACAAGCACCATCACTTGAATTTGCTTGGAGGAGCGACTCTCCAAAATGCAAAAAATGAGGCTGCGAATATAGCCGGATACGACTTGCTGACTACTTATCCCAATTTGAGAACTGTGAGTGCAGCCAATCAAATTGATAAAGATGAGACTTACTCTACTGCTACAGAATGGGCTTTGTCTTCCTTTGTCGGAAGTGTTATGTATAACTATGACAGCAAATACCTTTTCACATCCAATGTTCGTATGGACGGCTCTTCCCGCTTTGCTCCGGGAAAACGATGGGGTATTTTCCCTTCGTTTTCTGCCGGATGGAGGATTTCCAGTGAACCTTTTATGCAGTCATTAAAGTCGGTAGTAAACGATTTGAAACTTCGTGCCGGCTGGGGACTTAATGGTAATCAATCGGGAATCGGGAATTATTCTTATTTGGCTTATTATTCAACGACCAGAGTAACCCCGACCACAGACAATACGCTCCCGGGGTTGGCACTGAGCCCCTATTCGGCAGCAAACAGTGATCTGACCTGGGAAAAAACGACACAAACCAATGTCGGAATCGATCTCTCGTTGTTTGATTCACGGGTTGTTTTTACAGCGGATGCTTATTATAAAAAGACAACAGACCTGTTGTTAACATTGACTTTGCCTGACAATGTAAACCTTCCGGGAGGAATTACCCGCAACGATGGGCAAATGGTTAATAAAGGATTGGAATTTGCTGTTTCGTCTCGCAATATTACCGGTAAGTTTTTGTGGAATACTGATTTTAATATTTCGTTTAACAGAAATAAACTGACTAAATTGAGTTTGAATAAACTCTATTATTATGCGGAAATGTATAGCAATAATGAAAGAGCTATCATTCTCAAGGAAGGTTTGCCACTGGGCTCTTTTTATGGATTCGTATCAGAAGGTGTTGATCCGGAAACCGGGAATATTATTTATAAAGATTTGGACAATAACGGGATCATAAATTCTTCGGATCGTACCGTAATAGGATCTGCCCAACCGAATTTTATTTATGGACTGACCAATTCATTTTCATACAAAGGATTTGATTTATCGCTCATGCTTCAGGGAAGCCAGGGCAATAAGATATTCAATGCTACCCGAATTGACACGGAAGGAATGATTGATTTTCGTAATCAATCAACGGAAGTGTTAAAGAGATGGATGCGTCCGGGGATGATTACCTCTGTGCCTAAAGTGGGAAACAAGGAAAATATCCACAACTCTTCTCGTTATGTGGAAGACGGATCTTACTTACGACTGAAAAATATCACGCTTTCTTATACATTGCCTTCCAGATGGGTGAAAAAACTTCAAATGTCAAAGGTACAACCGTATGTAACTGCACAAAATTTACTGACTTTCACCTCCTATTCGGGTTATGATCCGGAAGTGAATGCGTATGGAAATGATGCTGTTGCTCTTGGTATCGATTATGGAACTTATCCGCAATCTAAATCTGTGATTTTTGGAATTAATATTGAGTTTTAATTTTCCGGCGAAATATAAAATTCAATTATTCAGTACTTATTTTAAAAGCGAAATCAATATGAAACAAAGCATGATTTTTATTCAATCATCTCGTAAAATGATTCAAAAAATCAGGCAATTTCCATATCACCTAACAGAAAGAATTAAATCGTATGAAAACATATAAATATTTCATCCTTGCTTCAGGAATGATATTCTCTCTTTCCTGTAACGACTTCATCGATAAGCAACCCTTGTCTGATTTTACCAGCACGGGAAGTACAGACACAACACTCACTTCTGAGTATTCCAATGCTGATGATGCGCAATCCGGATTGAACGGAGCGTATAGTAAGTTTAAACAAGATATTTTTCAGTTGGAAAATTTTATGATTGGAGATATCCAATCAGACAACTGTTATTTGGGTGCTGACGAAACAGCCGGCGAAGACATTGATAGGTTAGTGACTACTTCCATGAATGCGAAAGTGGCCCTCGACTGGAAAGAATACTATGGCATGGCTGGAACAGCCACTACAGTGATTGAAAATACCCGCTTGATGGCTGACGGAGCTATTACTAATGATAAAAGAAATGCTATCATCGCGGAAGCTAAGTTTATTCGTGCCTATGCTTATTTCGATATCGTTCGCATCTGGGGGGATGCACCGTTGGTGACAAAATTAATTCCAGCCATCACGAATGATAACATCGAACAGGTATATCCGCTGCTTTATCCCCCGCGTACGGCGTCCGATTCGATATATAACCAAATTGTCAACGACCTGACAACTGCAATTCCTTACCTGACGAGCATGAGTAACGGTGCATTTCAGGCAACGAAAGGGGCCGCTTATGCTTTGTTGGCTAAGGTGTATGCCACAAAAGGAGCAATCGCAGATCGGGACTATAAAACAGTTGTGGATTATTGTGATAAAGTATTGGCCGAAGGCTATAAACTGGTCGATGATTATGATGCACTCTGGCAGGCTGACAACAAATTTACATCCGAATCTATTTTTGAAGTATTGTATACCGCAGAATCCCCAAACTGGGCCTACTGGGTATTGTTGAAAGAAAGTGACGGAACTGTCACCTGGAGACGGTATTGTACACCCACTCACGAATTATTGGCTAAATATGATAAGAACGATGTCCGTAAAACAGCCTCTTTCATTTGGAAAAGTGCTCCGTATAATGTTTATTATCCGGCAAGTAATTATCCTTTTGCGTATAAAATCCGAGAAAAGAATTCCAATATCATTCTGATGCGTCTTGCTGATATTATCCTGCTCAAGGCCGAAGCATTGGTTGAGCTAAACCGGATTCCCGAAGCTATTGTATTGGTCAATCAAATTCGCAGCCGTGCCGGATTAACCGACTTAGATCAGTCTTTATCTCAAAGCACTGCTCGTCTGGCTGTGGAAAAAGAACGCCAGCTTGAGCTTGTCCTAGAAGCACAACGTTGGTTTGATTTGGTCCGTAATGGCAGAATGGTGGCTGTAATGAGCCAGCATAAGGACGGAAATGGTAATTTGTATATTTCGAATGTCGAATCTTATCGTAACTTGTGGCCAATACCGCAAGAGCAAATTGACATCAATTCATCATTAACCCAGAACGAGGGATATTAATTTCTAAATAAGAACAGGATATGAAACAGTGTCTGATTTTTTAACCCACAGAGAATTGAAAATCCAGTACTGTTTCATTCCGCCTAACAGAAAAAAATAATTGTATGAAAAAGTTACATATCTATATATTTATGTTGTTATGCGCTCTTGTCTTCGTCACAAGTTCTTGCGAGAAGAATGAAGAGCCAAGGCAATCGATTCCGGTTATTAAAAGCCTGGAAATAACATCCGGTTCAATACTCAAAATTACCGATAGTCTCGCTTTTGATGCAGCCGTCGAAGATCAGGTAACACCTCTGTCTACATTAGAAGTTTACATTAAGGTAAATGGAGATTCAGTTGTACATAAATCGTTTCGTACCAAAGGGAACAATGCCACTTTATCGAATGTGAAAATCGGCCTTCCCTTTCTTGCCAATCTTCCGGAAGGAGAAGCTTCCATTTCTTTCACGCTTATCAACATTGATGGATATGAAACAACAGTGGAAAAAAGTATAGAGATTGAACGCCCGTCTTTGCCGGATAATCTGTACCTGAAGATAGCTGACGATGTGATTGTCCTTTCCCGGGACGGAGATGATCCGAATGTATATAAATCGGAAGAGGGTGAATATAATTCTGTTTTTACCGGTTTGGTCAGCACTTCCGAATCACTCGATAGCGCACAGTATATATGGGGAGCCGGAAATAATAGCAATGTGGGGATTATCGGAGATCAGTTTTCAAGTGGAATCAGCGTGTCGTATCCAACATGGATGGTAACACGTCTTGTATTCAATGCGCTCACGTTTGCTGTCAGTGTGGAAGGAACAGAAGTAGACCTCAATGTGAACGGAACGCAGTTGGAAGGGACAGGTGCTTACTTCTACTCAAAAATAAATTTTGTGAAGGGGCAGGAATTTACGATCGATGGGATTGATGCTTCAAAAATTAAGCAAGCTTACAATCGGGATTTCTTCAGCTATAACGAATCTACAGGCAAGCTTACTTTCCTGGGAGAAAGCGGAACATGGGAAGTTTATTATTCGCTGAAGTATAATTATTTCTGGGTAACCCGGAAAAGTGATGTTGCGCCAACCACTTATTGGATTATTGGACACGGCTTCTCTTGTGCATCTGTTTGGAACAGTGATTTCAATTCCATCGGTTGGGATTTGGAAGATACTAAGCAATTAGCTTATATGAGAAATTTAGGGAACAATAAATATCAGGCTACAGTATATCTGACAACGAAACACGATTGGGGACCCTTCGATATCCAGTTCTATAGTGAACGTACATGGAGCGCCTCATACGCTGTATTCACGTCTGCATCCTTTTCTGGAAACAGTACCGGTGTAAATGTTGGAGGAGATGTAAATGCCGATGTCGTAGGCAGTTCTGACTTCAGTCCCGGGTATTACCGATTGACATTGGATATATCCAATGGTTTGGGTAATGCATTGCTGGATTTCAAGAAAATAGACGAATAAGCCGGAGACCGGCAAGCTCTAGGGTATTGCCGGTCTTTCTTTTTTCTCTTTTGATACAATTGCTGTTATTACTGTTTTTAATAACCAAACAATGGAAAAATATGAACAGACTGATATTTGTTTTTATTGCATTGAACCTCTTCATGTCTTGTAAGGGTGCTGATGGATCAACGGTTCAGTCCTCTTTACCGGAATTAAAGCAGGGAAAACTGGTTTATCATACCTATTCCTGTTATGACTGCATGGACTCAAAGATAATGCTGTATGAGTTTGCTTCCGGAAGTATTAAAACCTTGAGTACAGACTGGAAGATCCAGAACCCGATGAATGCCCATTTTTCACCGGATGGAAAGCAAATCACCTTTATGGGTATCGCATCTAATGGTTCATGGGATATTTTCTTGTATACATTGGATACTTCGCAGGAACCTGTTAATCTAACTAATAGTGCTGCTGTTAGGGATGAAGATCCTAAGTTTTCATTCGATGGGAAATCAATAATCTTTAAGCAAAACGGGCAACTTGCCCTGTTTCAGATAGCTAACGGGCAGGTTCTGAAATTGACTGATTTTGGTGAAACAACCCTTTCCATGCCTTATTTCAATCGGGCAGGAAATAAAGTGGTATGCTCGGTTGGTAATGATGGATCCTCGGCTATCTATCTTTATGATATTTCTTCAAAAACACTCAAAAAACTTTATGATCGGAACGGAATTGCAGAATATTATCCGGTGACGCTCAACGACCAATGTTTCTATTTCAGCGCCCATCTTTCTGAACTGAATCAGGTGGATCAGCTTTATCTGGGTTACTGGGATGGACGTCAGAGTGAATACCTCCCATTCAATCGGGCTGATGCTGATTATTCGGATGCTTGCCCTGTCAATGAGGAGTGGCTGATTTTATCATCTACCCGGAAGGGAACCCGGGGAGGTTATGACTTGTATATCGCTAACAGAGTAACAGGAGACATTCATTCATTAACGGAGTATAACAATCAAATCAACAGTGAAAAATGGGAGTTGGGAGCGTCTTACACGCCCTATTAAAAAAACGATTAAAAATGAATAAATTATCCATTTATATACTTCTTTTCTTTTTTGTCGGATTTACATCCTGCATCCTGCATGCGCAGAATAAAGCACCGTCCCCACCTCTTGCTATTGTATGGGAGATGGGAAGCAACAATCCCCAAAAAGGAACATATTCAAACCGCTTTATTCTCAAAAATACATCCGGTGGAAAACTGGGACATAATTGGGCTGTTTACTACAATCAGATTACCCGTCCGGTGCTTCGTGTGGAAAATCCCGGGATAAAAGTGGAAGAGGTTAAACCAAATCTTTTTCGCATCAGTCCGACTGCGCTCTATCAGCCATTAGCAATAGGGGACACATTGGCTGTTTCGTTTGTTTGTAAAGGCTACCTTCAGAAGGAATCACATGCGCCGGAGGCTGCCTATTGGGTAGAGACTGAAAACGGAAAAGAGTTGCCGCCGATAGATTTGTATATAAAGCATATTCCGTTCAATCATTCATCGCAATGGGAAGTGGCGGGATTGGCTCAATTGCCTTATCCAGACGGGGAATATATGTACAAGCAGAACAATCGTTTTGCGAACGAAATATCCTTAAAGCAAACTGATATTTTTCCTTCTGTGAAAACTGCCGTTCCTTCGGCAGGGACAATGATTATTGATAAGGCGGTTGCCCTTGTCTTTCCTCCCGATTTTTCGTCTGAAGCGCATTACCTGAAATCGAAATTGAAATCACTGTATGGAATTGGTACGGAAGAAAAAAGTGCTGCTAAAATACGGTTTTCTGTGTTGAAGGGCAGAGCCGCGATGCCCAATGATGAATATTATGAACTGAAAATCGAAAACGAGGAAGCTGAAATTTTGGCTTTTTCTTCTCACGGTGCTTTCAACGGACTCCAAACCTTATTGGCGATGATGAAAAATCAATCGGGACAGATTGTCCTGAATCATGTGTTCATCCAGGATTATCCGGATTTACTGTATCGTGGATTTATGCTCGATGTGGCTCGTAACTTTACTTCTAAAACCGATTTGCTGAAGTTGATAGACAAACTCTCATCTTATAAAATTAATGTGTTGCACCTTCATTTGAGTGACGATGAGGGGTGGCGTATTCAAATTCCCGGTTTGGAGGAATTGACCACTGTGGCGTCCCAACGAGCACATACCCAAGACGAATCGCGTTCGCTTTATCCCAATTATTCCGGCGGAGCTTATCCCTCGGCCGTTAGTTCAGGTTTTTATTCCGTGGAAGATTTTAAAGAAATTCTCCGGTATGCAAAAGATAGGCATATTCGTGTAATTCCGGAAATTGATTTTCCGGGGCATTCACGTGCTGCTATTGTTGCAATGAAGGCTCGTTATAATCAGTATATTTCGCTAAATAGAAAGAAAGCGGAAGAGTATTTATTGAGTGATGCAACTGATTTGTCGGTCTATACTTCTGCACAGGGATATTCGGATAATGTGATTAATGTGGCGCTTCCATCGGCTTATCGTTTTGTGGATAAAGTGATGGCTGAGATTAAGAATATGTATAGCGAAGCCGGTATATCCCTCGAAAGTTTCCATATCGGAGGAGATGAGGTTCCTAAAGGAGCCTGGGAGAAGTCTGAAGCTTGCCTTCGTTTGATGAAAGAAAAGAATATAGGGTCAGCAGATGAATTGGAAGATTATTTTATTGCGAAGGTCGGTGAAATAGCTCGTTTAAAAGGTTTGAAAATCAGTGCGTGGCAGGAAGCCGGACTTCACAGAGACGAAACTGTGAATCCGCAACATCTGGGGAAAGTAGATGCTCTCTATTGCTGGAACACACTTCCCGACTGGCAGGGAGATCACATTCCTTACAGCTTGGCAAATGCCGGATATGACGTGATTCTTTGCAATCTGACCAATTTTTATTTCGACCTGGCTTACAACAAACATCCGTCTGAGCCGGGGCATACCTGGGCCGGGTATCAGGATGAATACACCTCTTTCAATATGCTCCCTTATCAGGTCTATCAGTCTACACACACCGATCTATCGGGTGTTCCCTTTGATTTGAATAGGACAGGGGAGGGCAAGCCGCAGCTGACGGAAGAAGCGAAGCATCGTATTCGAGGCGTGCAGGGGCAGCTTTTCAGTGAAACAATCCGAAGTTTCAATATGGTAGAATATTATATTTTTCCAAAACTGTTTGGATTGGCAGAAAGAGGATGGAATACTTCTCCCTCCTGGGCAAATTCTTCTGATTGGAACGACAATCGAGGCTATACTCAGGCATTAACACTTTATAATGCTAAAATTTCTCAAAAAGAATTACCTCAATTAAGGCGCGAAGGCATAAACTTCAGGCTTTCACAGCCCGGCATTATTATCCGTGACGGTTTACTTTATGCCAATTCCGCCATTCAAGGAGCTGAGATTCGATACACGACGGATGGTTCCACCCCAACAGCATTGTCCCCTCTTTGGATAAAACCGGTTCCCAGTCAGGCCTCGCTTGTACTAGCCAAGCTATTCTATGAAGGGAAGGAGAGTGTGGTGACCCGGTTGGAAGAAATACCTGCGGACAATAAATGAAAAATAGAGATAGTTGTTATAATTAAATGATAATTGAAAAAATGGAAATATCAAAAGCCAGTACTCGCTTGCTCTCACTTGATGTGATGCGGGGAATTACTATCTGTGGCATGATTTTAGTGAATAATCCGGGCTCGTGGAGCCATATTTATGCACCGCTCAAACATGCCGAGTGGAATGGGTTAACGCCGACCGATCTCGTGTTCCCGTTCTTTATGTTCATTATGGGAATATCTTGTTATGCTTCACTTAGAAAATTCAATTTTGAGCCTACCCGTCCGGTAATAACTAAAATACTGAAACGTACCGTTAAAATATTTTTGGTCGGATTGCTGCTTAACTTTTTCTACACCTTTGCCTCCAATTATAATCACCTGGAGGCGGAAAATATTCCGTTCTTCACCCGCTTGTATCAGTCTGTTACTCATCTTGAGCATTTGAGAATTTTAGGAGTATTGCAGCGTTTGGCTTTGTGTTACGGAGCCGGTTCTCTGATTGCCGTATTGGTAAAAAGCAGAAATCTTCCTTTTGTTATTGCAGGGGGATTGCTTGGCTATTTTCTGATTCTACTATTTGGTCACGGATTTGTACCTGATCAAACTAACATTATCGGCATAATCGATCGTGCTATCCTTGGCGAGAACCACATGTATATCGATATGGGAATCGAGCCGGAGGGTCTTTTGAGTGCCATTCCGTCTGTTTGTCATGTTCTGATTGGCTTTTGCTGCGGGAGAATCATCATGGAAACCAAAGAGAACAAAGAGCGAATGCTTTCGCTGTTCTTACTCGGAACCATCCTGCTTTTCATCGGTTTTCTGCTGAGTTATGGCTGTCCTGTCATTAAGAAAGTTTGGTCTCCCACATACGTGTTGGTGACTTGTGGTGCAGCTTCTCTTCTACTATCTCTTCTGATTTGGTTGATTGACGAGCAAGGCTATAAATCGTGGAGTCGTTTCTTTGAAGTGTTTGGTGTCAATCCTTTGGCAATTTATGTATTTGCGGGAGTTTTTGCCACACTTGTCGAAGAGTTTAAAATTGGAGGTATTATTCCCAAAACCGTCTTCTACAATTTTCTTTCCTCTTATCTGGATATCTATTTTTCCTCTTTTATTTATGCGCTGATTTTTATTTGCGTGTGTTGGGGAGTGGGTTATTATTTGTATAAAAAGAAAATATATATCAAACTTTAATGCTTTTGTGGCTCAGTACTGATTATGCGCGAATTTATATTGTTTCAGGAGAAAGAATAAGCATTATCAGGTTGTGGTCGACTTTGCGAAATATAAACCATTTAATATGCTGTAATTATGATACATCGATTTTTGATAATAGTCAGTTTATTTGTTTTTTTTACGGGAGGATTTCTTTCTGCTCAAACAATGAATGAAATGATAGACCTGCAACATTACGCACAAGAAAACAGCCGCTTGCCCTTTCCTCAAAAAGGTGAAAAAAGAGTGGTTTTTATGGGGAATTCCATCACGGAAGGCTGGAAGAAAAGCCATCCCGCATTTTTCTCAGAGAATGGATTTATTTGTCGGGGAATTAGTGGACAAACAACAACTCAAATGTTACTTCGTTTTCGTCAGGATGTCATTAACCTTCATCCGGTGATTGTACTCATTAATGCAGGTACGAACGATATTGCGGAGAATACAGGTATTTATAATTCAGAATTTACATTCGGAAATATTCGTTCGATGGCCGAGCTGGCTCAGGCAAACGGCATTGTTCCGATTCTTTCTTCTGTTTTGCCTGTAAAACAATATTGGTGGAACGAGAAGCTCATCGATGTTCCTCAAAAAATTGATGCTCTGAATAATGAAATTAAGAGATATGCTCAAGAGAAAGGTTTTGCGTATATCGATTACAACTCGAAAATGAAAACAACGGATGGAGCACTTCTTCCGTCGCTGGCTAATGATGGTGTTCATCCCAATGCTGTCGGTTATGAATTGATGGAAAGTATTGCTCAACCGGTTATTATTTCCGTATTGGGAAAGGTCGGCGAAAAATAAGAAGTCAGAAAGGACGGGAATGTCCCTCCATAAACTATCGTTAAAGGGAAGTGGTGCCGACACTTTCCATCTGAGTGCTGTAAGTCAAAGAATGCTGAATCTACACGTAGATGCATGTGCTTTGCATTACAGCGCTCTTGTTTTTTGAAATTGGCTTCCATCCAGGATAGACATACAAAATAACGGTTTACAAAGGAAGCCAGACAATAGTAGAAAATAAGGCAGAGTTATTTCTGATGTTGTTTTTGGGCATAACACTTCTTCGCACGACGAACAGCGAAGGCATTATTTGTACTATCAAATTCTGTTCTTTTTGATGCCATTGTTTGGATATATTTCCTGACAGGGTGTTGTGTGCTTTCTCAGCAAGCTTTCAGGATAATATTCTTTGCTAAAAAAGTCTGCACCAGTCCTCTGGAAAAAAGATATAGAATGAAAGCCAGCCACAGTGCATGATTTCCGAATAGGGAAAATAATGAAAAATAAACAACAAAAAATACCAAAGCCGCCACCCCCATCGACGCTAACATTTGCCGGGTCGCAGTTGCTCCGATATACACACCGTCCCACATAAAAGCAGCAATACTGGCAAGCGGAATTGCGCACACCCACCAGCTATATTCGCGGGAGGCCAAAATTACCTCCTGTTCGTTGGTCAATAGCCTAAGAAA
>JASGFJ010000033.1:0-56341 GCA_047605645.1 Dysgonamonadaceae bacterium
CTCATTCGTTATTGTATTTTCGGTTAGCGGTTTAATTAGTTACACAATTCAACGATTGTTTAATTATACGTCATAAGCCATGTTCGTATTTATCGCAAGCCAACTTACTAAAAATCAACATAGCAAAAGTAATCATCAAACGAGCAATCATGCAAGGGATAGAGACAGGCCTGCAGGGTGTTTAACACCCCAAAAGGAGATAAACAACTGATTTACTTTACATTAATTTCCCTCGTTGCAGGGTGTTTAACTATGTAACGAAGCTATTCTAAAAAATTGGAGGTTCGATTTCCCTCTCAATTGACAACCCGACTGAACATTTACGAGATTATTTATCCGCGCCCAATAACCGAATTGTGCAACAGGTTATACAAATAAAATTGCAGTTCATTTAGGGATGTATGCAGACCACAAAGAAAGCAAAGGTACGTTGCAAGGGTGTCTGTTCAAGGAGGAATTAAGGGCGGCGGAGTAAATTATGCAGCAACGTCATGGTATCTTCCCGAGGATCTTCGACTCCGATTTTTTTTCTCAAAAGAGTCCGGTTACTCTGTACTGAGCGTTGTGTTATTCCCATAATCACCGAAATTTCCTTCAGATTCATGCCGGCATAGGTGAGAAGAGCAATCCGCTGTTCGGTTTCCGTCAACTTAGGAGAGAGCCGCCCCAGGCGCGAAAAGAGTCCGGGCTCCATCATCTCGATGGATTCGGCAATATTCGTCCAAACATCAGGCTCGTTCTTCGAATAGACAATTTTACGAAACTCCGACAGCAGGTGTGCTCCGTTTAGCTTCTCCATATTTTCATTGAGTAGCAAGGCCAACTTTCTGACAACATCAAAACGCCAGAGCACCAGTTCACGGAGACTCCTCTCTTTTATCTCCATTTTCGACTGATGCGAATGATCCAGCTCATGTGCCATCTTCTGCAGAGCAGCAATATAATCTTTTACTTCAAGCATCTTTTTGCGTTGCCTGAGCGTATACCAGAAGAATATCCCCCCTCCGGCAATAACAGCGACAAGCAAAGCAATAATTTCTTGTTGGTAACGCGTTGTTTCCTGTTGCTGCCTATTTTTCAACAACTCAAAATTGTATTTACGCTGTACATCCAGCAAAGAGTTGTTGTTGCGCTTCTCCACCATCGCCATCAGTAAATTAAGCTCTCTGGCTTTGATCTCAGCCTGCTTTTTGAAGTCTCCACGGGCATTGGCCATTTCTGCCAGTGATTCATAGATATTAAGTTTTATTTCATCATCGGGAAGAAACGGTAATTTTTCTTCTACCTTATGGTAAAAAAAACGAGCAGAATCAGCGAATCCCATATAAGCATATAAATTACCAAAATTCAAATAATACTTTGGCAACTCTTTCTCTTCTGTATTCAGATGAAACGACTGACAGAGGTATTTGAAGGCTTCAGCATAGTTTTGTTGCTGTTGATAAACAATACTGATGTTCTGCATCAATATCATTTGTGCGGACACATCTTTGTTTTTTAGAGCTAAGCTGAGTCCTTCTTCAAATGTAGTCAGGGCACTATCTTGCTGTTGCAACATCAAATAGGCTCCCCCGATCTTACTCATTATCTTCGCCCTATTTGGAGAAGAAGGTGGAGAGAATTTCTCCGCCTTCCGGTAAGCGGTTAATGCCTCCCTGTAAAGTTCTTCTTCCCAAAACAAATCTCCAATTCCGGTCACAATCAACGCCTTCAGGTTATAATCCTTTGTTTTTTGCGCTTCTGTAAATGCTTCATGATACAAGCTCATGGCTTTATTTTTGTTTTTCTGCTCGCGCCATACACAACTTCCGTAAAACGCAGCCAACGCTGTCCAGCGAGGTTCCGAAGCTTTGTGTTTAAAATACCGAAGGGCTTGAAAGATAGACGAGTCGTTGCGGATCTCGCGGAATCCTTTGTAGCGAAGCCGGACATCTGTCACCACATACTGCATGTAAAACTCCTTACGCAAACTTCTCTCCGGGAAAACAATAGAATCGATGTAGCGAAGTCCGCTATCAACCTCTCCACTGTCGGCAAATCGTTCTGCACGCAGAAGTAATTCATCCGTCGAGGTCAAAGGATGGCATTGACTGAAAAAGACAGGCAAAAATATCAAAAGGGAAGTGAAAAGACAGACACAGCAATTCTTCATAAAGGCATCAGGTTACAAACATTCACCTATAAAGATATCAAATAAGAATCAATTTTTGGTTACCGAGCCGCAAAATAGTTAACTAAAAGAGAAAGAGCGCGATAAAAGCGATAGTATAAAAAAGAAATCAGCCTGCACAAAGAGGTTTGTACAGGCTGATACCAAGTCTTACAGGAGCAAATTTTTTATTTTAATTTCCACTCTACTCCGTCTTTTCCGTCTTTGATTTCAAAACCAATAGAAGAAAGTTCGTTTCGGATTTTGTCGCTGGTTGCCCAATCTTTGTTCGCTTTTGCTTCTGCGCGTATTTGCAGCAGCAAGTCTACCGCTTTCGAAAAAGCCTCCTGCGAAGCAGAGCCGGAATCTAATACATTTTTGATTCCCAGGATTCCGAAAAGGAAGGTATCGAAAAGGCCTTTCAGCTCTTCTATATCTGCCGATGCCAAACTCAGCTTGCCATCGTGAGCAGAATTGATAATAGAAGCAGCTTCAAACAGATGCGAAATAACGATAGCTGAGTTAAGATCGTCATTAAGGGCTTCGTAGCATTTCGCACGCAAAGCACTGACATCTGCTCCGGAGTCAGCCGAGGGAGTCAGTTTCTCTATTTTTGAATAGGCATCCAATAACCGGCTCAATGCTTTTTCCGATGCCTGAAGGGCCTCGTTACTGAAATCCACAGTACTGCGGTAGTGTGCCTGCAGAATAAAGAAGCGGATTGTCATCGGGCTATACGCTTGCGTCAGCAATTTATGTGTTCCGCTGAAGAACTCATCCAATGTGATGAAATTGCCAAGCGATTTTCCCATTTTCTGCCCATTGATGGTAATCATATTGTTGTGAACCCAATATTTGACCACCTGATGTTTGCAGCAAGCGGTATTTTGGGCTATTTCGGCTTCGTGGTGTGGGAATACCAAATCCATTCCTCCTCCATGTATATCGATTTCCGTCCCCAGGTATTTCATTCCCATAGAAGAACATTCGATGTGCCATCCGGGGAAACCCTCACTCCAGGGAGAGGGCCAGCGCATAATGTGTGAAGCGGATGCTTTTTTCCAGAGAGCAAAATCCACTTTACTCCGTTTTTCGTCCTGTCCGTCGAGAGAACGGGTCGTATTGAGCATATCCTCGATATTCCGGTGAGAAAGGATGCCGTAATCGAAATCCTTGTTATATTTTTCCACGTCAAAATAAACAGATCCCTCACTCACATAAGCATATCCGTTTTCGAGTATTTTGCGGATAGTCTCGATCTGCTCGATAATGTGCCCCGAAGCATGCGGTTCGATGGAGGGAGGCAAGACATTCAGCTTGTCCATAGCCGCGTGATAGCGGTTGGTGTAGTATTGAACGACTTCCATGGGTTCCAACTGTTCGAGTCGGGCCTTTTTTCCAATCTTGTCTTCTCCTTCATCGGCATCGTTTTCGAGATGTCCGACATCCGTAATGTTACGGACGTAGCGAACTTTGTATCCGATGTGCTGCAAGTAGCGGAACAAAAGGTCGAAAGTGATTGCAGGTCGCGCATGTCCTAAATGTCCGTCTCCGTATACCGTAGGTCCGCAGACATACATCCCCACATGAGGGGCATGAACCGGTTCGAAGATCTCTTTTTTAGAACTTAGCGTGTTGAATAAGACCAGTTTTTGTTCCATTTTATTTCTTTTTTGAATTGAGTTTACAAAAGTAATAATTTTGCTAAAACCGATAAACGTGCCGGATAAAGTTTCTGAATAAAAGTCAAAAAAAACAAGAAGCTGTGGGACAACTCCTTGTTTTTTCTATTATTTTTTCGAATCTGCCGCGGCTTCATTCTGATTGCTTTGCGGCTTAGCATTCGGGTCAAACTGCAAAATATAGGTAGGAGGCATCCCTTCGTAATTTCCTCCAATCTGAAGAATCGGCTTAAACATATAAGGATAATATTGGGTTGCCAACGGGATAATGGTCGCAATGGCATGACGATACCAATGATCTATAATGATATAATTTACCTTGTTCTTGATAAGATAATTTAAAATTTCGTCCGGCTTGCCGTCCCGTAGGATCCCCTGTCCCTTTCTATAGCCCGAATACATGTAGAAAAGTTCCGGTTTGCGGGATGCCACAACCGCGTTTTGCGGTAGATTTTTCCCAATCCATTCACAGGCAGCAATGTATTCGGCACCCGCAGGGCCAATCACGTCCACAGCTTCCGTCCAGTCTTTATACTTGGCCATGACGTGCTGAGTGTTGACCGATTGCGCATAGTTAGATACCAGAAGAAGCGGAACGAGAATACAGACGGCATACTGCCAGAAAGCAGCAGGTTCTTTTTTCGTTAATTTGCGCACTAGATATTCGACGGTTTTGGTCAATCCCTCTAAAAAACAGAAGAGGACAAAAGGAATGACTCCCAAGAAATAGCGCAGTCCGCTATATTGCTCTTGCCATATCATCAACACAGCAAAGGTTACCGACATATATAATACAATCAGGTATTTATCCTTGAGAGAGAGTGCACCGATCAAAATCAGGGCCAGTAAAACAAATCCTCCCAACCAGGCGGAAGAAGAAGAGGTTCCTTGTTCAATATCAACATTTTTATTCGGAGAAATCACCGCTTTGGGAATCCATTCGGTAACATAAAGCTGAAAATTTTTCTTTATCCGTTCGGTCCAGTCGGCTGTAGTTTCCATCTTTCCGCCTCCCGTTTTCCCACCGAAATCGTTCATGTAGTCACTTTTGGTGAGTCCGACACTTCTGTTGCGTGCATCCCATGACAGTTTGTAAGAAGAGAAAGACAAGGCAGCCAGCAACAAAATGACGACCGAGGCAGCCACTCCGTTTTTCCACCAGGAAGCGTTTTCGGAGCGAAGCTTGTATCCTTTCACAAAATAATAAACGGTTTGTCCTGCCAGGACTAAAAGGACAGCCAGCATATAAGAGGCTCCCATGGTTCTCACCAGATAGATATAACCGAAACAGACGGTAAAAAGGCCCAATTTGATCAGCGTCTTTTTCCGGTTTTCCTTCTGAAATATGGTTTCAGGATTCAGATTGAGAATAATCCAGGTCATCAGTACCGTCAAAAACAGATAAAGCATTTCACTCATCATAATGGTTGCCCAACGCTGTATTTCACCATGAAAAGAAATCAGCAGACAAGCCGTAAAGCTAAGCCATTGTTTACCGGATATTTTTTTAAAGATAGAGAATAGCAACAACACCGAACAGAAAAACAACAATCCGTTGGCAAATTTAACCGCAGAAACGCTGTCGGTAAAGTTCATAATCAGCGAGATAAAGAACGGATAACCGGGAGGGAAATGCGTGTGTGGGGATTCCGAAAAAGACATAATGTTGGTATATCCTTTACCGGCATGAATGGATTGTCCCAGCGAATAATAATGAATATTATCGCCGTTCAGATCGAGTTTGGGATCAAAGACAGAGAAGTATGTACCCCAGAAAACGACAGCAATCACGGCCATCAGGATAAAATTTAAGGTTTTCGGAGAGATAACGAATGTTTTTTTTTCCGGCAAGCCCGGATTCGGATGTATACCATCCTTATTTTTCGCCTGAATGGTGTTTCGGGTGACAGCTTGTCCTGTTTTTTGAGCTGTTTTCATGCAGTAATAAAATCTTAATGTGAAAAACGATATTTTAGCAAAACGGCCAAAGCTTCGAGGCCGTCCGTCCATTTTATTTTTTTCCCTTCTTCTACCGAACGGGGATAATAATGAATCGGCACTTCCAAAATCCAATGCCCCAGTTTCGATACCTTAGCCGTCACTTCCGGACAAAACTCGAATCCGGTACAATGCAAGGGAATGGACTTAAGCAGTTGGGCAGTGAACATTTTGTAACAAGTAGGTTCGTCTGTCAGGTTTTGACGGTAGAGCAGATTTGTTACAAACGAAATCAAACGTCCCCCCCAATAGAACGACTGGTAAGAATGTCGGTTTCTTCGATTCAAAAACCGGGATCCGTACACCACTTCATATTCACCAGACAACAGGAAAGGGAGCATCAGACTAAAATCCTCCGGTTCGTATTCCAAATCAGCATCCTGAATCACCACATAATCACCCGTAATTTCCTGTATACCTCTGCGGATAGCCATCCCTTTTCCCTGATTACGAGGCTGACGAACAAACAAAATAGTTTCGTGCGGGAACAATTCCTTTATCCGGAATACCTCCTGTTCGGTATTGTCTTTCGAACCGTCGTCCACGACCACAATTTCCTTTCCTACAGCCTGTGGTAAATCCACAGCAATTAGCTTTTCCAAAATAGCCGCAATGGTTTTTTCTTCATTGTAGGAGGGTACAATAATGGAAAGTATTTTTCCGGCACGATTATCTACGACGATTTGATTCACTTTGTCAAACCTTATAAAATGTTTTTTCAATTAATTATAAAGGCAAAGATACTCTTTTTTTAGAATTTATTTTTAATCGGTTATTAAATCAACCTTTTCGTTTGCTTTTAACAATGAGAATCTTACAAAACGGACATTATAAAACAAATCCTTACGCGGGGCACTGCTGCCTCCAGTGATCCCTCCGACTGGTAGGGGATAAGAATAGCAATGAGAGAGACATCCATCCGATTTAAGAGTAGCTGTTTTATCGCATCGCCAAACACATCGCCGGACTTTCCAGCATGAACCACACCCGGTCAATAGGATAACAAACATCATAGAACAGAAAGAATAGCGGAGGATTCCGTTTTCTCTTTCATTCGAACCGGACAGACCTGGACAAGAGGCATTTCCACAAAAAAAAACACACACATCGCATTGTATTTAGGAAAATATGTTTACCTTTGCGACTCATTTTACTAATTATATTTATAAACTCGTTATTAAGCATGTATTTAGACGCAGCTAAAAAACAGGAAATCTTCGCAAAATACGGAAAGTCTAACACTGATACTGGCTCACCAGAAGCTCAGATTGCATTGTTTTCATACCGTATCTCGCATTTGACTGAACACTTAAAGTCAAATAAGAAAGATTATAACACGGAAAGATCATTGAAAATGTTGGTTGGTAAACGTCGTCGTTTACTTGATTATTTGATTGAAATTGATATCGCAAGATATCGTGCAATCATCAAAGAATTGGGTATCAGAAAATAATCAGAGTCTATCTGACACTATTTCTACTCAAAGTATTAATAATTATTGTAAAACAGATATTTAACAATGAAACGTACATTTCAACCACACAACAGAAAAAGAGTAAACAAACACGGATTTCGTTCAAGAATGGCTACTGCCAACGGACGTAGAGTGCTTGCTGCTCGCAGAGCCAAAGGTCGCGCAAGACTGACTGTCTCTTCTTCAATGAGCGGAAAATAATTTTCCGGAAAGTAAAACGTTTTTTACAAACGATTAGAAAAGTAAGAATTAATTTTTTAATTCTTACTTTTGTTTTTTATCGGAACACATCCAAACACCGGTTTTAAACAATAAAAATGACCTGGATTGATTTTACAACGCTGATTCTTATCGGATTTTCAGCTTTCAAAGGATACTTTGAAGGATTGATCCTGCAAGTCACTTCCCTGCTCGGATTAACCATCGGAGCCATATTTGCCGGAAAGATAGCTGCCTTTCTCGAACCGGGACTCTCGTCTTTTTTCAAAACATCTCCGCACATCATCGGCCCGATATCCTATTCGGTAGCGTTCCTTTTAATCATTATCGGATTTCTGATGTTGGGGAAAATGACAAACGGCCTGATAAACGCCCTTCACGCCGGATGCCTGAACAGCCTCGCAGGTGCCGCTTTTTCCATGTTCAAATGGCTCTTCTTGTTCAGTGTATTTCTCAATGTAATCGAAACAATGGATAGCCACGAATGGGTGATTAAAAAGGAGACCAAACAAAAATCCTTTTCACATGATTTTGTAAAAAGACTGATGCCGGCAGTTGTTCCTTATTTCACGTCACATCACGACGAGAAAGACAGTACAAACACAGTCAAGACCGTTAAAACCGAAAACGAATAAAAATTACGCATACATAAAAATGATACAATTATCTGAACCTACTTATTGGAAAGAATATGAGCTGATTGACTCCGGCGACTACGAGAAACTGGAACGTTTCGGCGCATACGTTGTTCGTCGTCCTGAGCCTCAGGCTGTCTGGCGAAAAACACTTTCGGATGAAATCTGGGTATCAAAGACCAAAGCCTTTTTCAAAAAGGAAAAGGGCAAAAACACGGCTGACGGAAATGATCGGGGAGAATGGATACGCCGAAAAGAAATGCCCGACCAATGGTTTATCCGATACAAATACAAGGAGATGAACCTGGCTTTCCGCCTCGGACTGACTTCTTTCAAACATGTCGGCGTTTTCCCTGAACAAGCCGACAACTGGAATTACATCTACGACACCCTCCAGGGTTTTCACTCAAGCGACAACCCCGTGCTGAACCTTTTTGCCTACACAGGTGGTGCGTCTTTAGCAGCCCGAAGCGCCGGAGCCGAAGTAACACATGTCGATTCCGTAAAGCAGGTAATCTCGTGGTCGCGGGAAAACATGGAAGCATCAGGTTTGGACAACATTCGATGGGTTGTGGAAGACGTGATGAAATACATTCGCCGGGAAGTGAAACGAGGAAAAAAATATGCAGGAATCATTCTCGATCCTCCGGCATACGGAAGAGGTCCGGACGGAGAAAAGTGGATTCTTGAGGAAAGCATTGCCGAACTCATGGATTTGTGCAGCCGGCTTCTACGCGAGCAGGAGTCTTTCTTAATCCTGAATCTTTATTCAATGGGATTCTCTTCGGTAATTGCAGAGAATCTGATAAAAGACTATTTCCCCGATGCACAGGAAACTCAATTTGGAGAATTAATCATCCGGGAACAATCCGGCAAGCGTCTTCCCCTGAGTGTGTATGCAAGGTTCAGAAGATAATAACAAAGGAAAAGAGCCTGTTTCAACTCCAAGAAAATGGGCTCTAATCAGAGACAGCAGGAAAGCATCGAAAAAGAAAAGCTATTATCCAATCGACTGACAAACATTCTCTTCGCTGTTATAGAGTAGATAAACCCAGACAAAGCTCCTTCGTCCGGCTAAACAAAGACACAGCTAAAAAAATAGCACGTTACGACAAAAGACTACTTCTCAAAAAACAAATAAAGGAAGGAGCTATTCAAAAACAAGGTGGAAAAATCGTCCGATTCTCCCACCCTGCTATTCTTTAAGATGACAACTAAAACATCCGTAAAACACTTAATTTCTGACACATCGAACATCAAGTCCCAGTGATTTAGACATAGAGACCACTGCAACTGTTCGAGTGTTCCTTCCCGTAGAAGTCAATTGCAATGCATACGCCTGAGCATTATTGGCAGGATTTGACGTTGAAGACCAATAATAACCATTTCCACTGTAGCCATTCGTAGAAGATAAACTAGTCGGTCCTTGTAATATGGTTGTACTTCCGGAACCCCGATAACCAAAATGCAGCAGGGCTATACGCAGCGTTCCCCATGTATCTGAAGAGGCAGAGGATGTATAATTATAAGCATTCCAAGCTGTTGCAATAGCATCATGTGGGGTCGTTTGCGTCGTTGCATCATAAAATGACTCAGTACTCAATGTGTTTAATTCTGATTGAGTAGGCAAGCGCCAGGTTCCTGAAGGCAATACCTGTGCACACGGATCGCCCGAACCATAATCAGCGGTGCTTGCGGCTCCAACAGTGCTATTAAAATTCCAATATTCCAATGAAGAAGAGCTTGTATCACTATAAAATCCGGATTGATGATGACGGAATTTATATTTTCCATCACTCGCAAGATAAAGATTTCCTCTTGCCCATTTGGTATCAGAAGCACTACCTATCTGTAAGTAAGAAGCTCTTAAATAGACATGACAAATGTATTTTTTGGCTGCTGTCAACGCAATACTTCCAAAACTAACCGATTTATTACTGAATTCCCAATATCCGGACGTCGTGGTCGAATAATCTTGCTTGATTTGAATCAAATTAAAAGTAACATTTAATGTAATGGTGTTTCCAGGTGCCGAGTAAAACGAAACCGTCCGGGTAGTGTCTGTTGTTGCCACACTGCTCCATCGGGAAGAGGTGGAAGAACTCGCAGAGGAAACATTACTGTCATCAGTCGTGGAAGAAGCTGTAACAAAAGAGCCCGAACTTAAGGTTAAAGTCCCTTTTCTAAGCTGTCCGGTTATAGAAGTGGTCGTCGTTCCCATTGGACCGAACATTCCGTTAGAATCCAATTCCACATCTATTCCGGCTACAAGATGTTTAAATGTGAGAGTAATGCTTGTCGTGGGATATGCTGCAGTGAAAGAACCGGATGTATAAAGGAGATCGAGTCCTAAATTGGGTGTCAATGTGGTGGATATAGTCGGAGCGGCATCTCCTATAGCTGTTTGGGTGTTATAGGAATAAGCAACATATTTGTATGTTGTGCCGGCATCTAATGTGAACGGAGTCTGGCTATCGGAAGAGGCTCCGGCTACATAATCCTTGTATCCAACCAGCGCCGTCCCGGTACTGTTGTATATTATCACACGGTAATATACTCCGGACGTCATGTTGATAATACTTTTAGCGCAGGATGACTGTTGCGGACTAAGCGTGCAAACGGCATCAAATCCATTTCCCATATCTACCACTTTGGTCACAGAGACTTGCGCCGATTTTGTTGAAACATCAGAACTATCCGCATCATTAATCTGAAGTCCTCCAAAGTAAACCTGAACCGACTTAGAATTGGTTGTACCTCCCTCCTCTTCCGTAGAGGAAGAACAAGAAAAGAAAATACCGGTAAAAATAAAACAGGCAGACAGGATGAATATCCTGAAGCACAGGAATCTGGGTATATGTATAGCTTTCATGTTTTCTGAGTGAAATTAGATAATGATTCTACAAATCCAGGGTTTTGGACTTGTCCTCTTGACTCCAATCTTCAATATAAGGAGTATTATAAGTCTTATTCGAACCGATAGTAATACCAGATTCTATGGCTATTAACACCACCATTATTTGAGGCTTTACATAAGGTAAGATTCCTTTTTTTTGACGAGAACATACATTTGTGTTCATAATAAAATCTATTCGTTAAAGAGTTTTGTATTCGTTGCATGTAAGACAGATTATTCCTAAGGCGATATAAAAACGAAGAAATAAACGATTTGGCCATACCAAGTTTATTTTCCTGAAATATCAATCACTGAGTTTTTCACATCAGAACGCATTATCTGAGTGAGTCATATAAATAAAAGTCTTATAAATTTAAAAAATGTGTATTCGTAAAGATTTGCAATAAATCATGAGTATTAAAGTACCGAGAACCATTGTTGCCGTCTTTATGAAATAGCTTTACTTAGTGTGAAATAAGTGCATGAAATAGATTATTTTATACGATTGCAAAGAAAAAAATTAATTTTGATAAGAACAAGCAATCGTTTATTGATATTAATTATATTAAATCCTTGTTTATCTATTAAATAGAGCAATACCCGCATTGTAGGCAATCTAAAGCATCATTTGTCTTCAATATTGAAAATCGGCAGAGTATATTTTAACTGTTTTTTTTAGTTTTGGGTATTGATTTATTCATTTAACAAAATAAATATGCATAAGGAACTTTGCTTTTCTATTTTTATCTATTGAAACTTATATTGAATAGGAATATTGTTTAATTATCAACACGATGTGAAGTCATATTTTTTTTTAATGCATAAACATTCGGGGGGGGCAAAAGCATAGTTTGTTATCAATTAATAATAAACTTATTGCATATACGTCCTATTCATTTTCCCATTTCTTCTTCAGAATACGTTGAATACCCTCAATCTCATTTTTGTAAATCGTGTTTTTCCGGCTTCCGAAATAAAGAATATTCTCCAATGGCGTTTTCCCTTCCCATACAGATTTCAGCTTCCCTTCGTCAATGCTCTCTCTACAAAGAAAATCGGGAACGACAGCGAAACCTTTTCCATGACTCAAACAACGAATAATGGAACTGATATTTGGAACAATGTAGTTGGGACGAAAATCGGGATGTTCACCAAAATTATGCATCCAGAATCGTCTGTGATGCTCCATATCTGCCGCCGTGCTATACCATATTTGTTGTTTGAGATAAGCCGATAAGGCTGACAGCTTGTTTGTCGCAATCAGACTGTTTACATCTGCAAGGTCAGTCGAACCACCGGCAATCAACAAGATTCGCTCTTTCGAAAACGGCTCAAAATCGGTACCTTTATCATTTCCTTTTTGAGGTGTCACAATCAAATCCAACAACCCGTTTCCTAAATCACGGAGCATCGAAGGATAGTCTCCAAACTTAATAATCAGATTGAATGGCAAGCCCGGAATGTATTCCTCCAATGTATACTGAAATGTTTCAAAACACATTCCCAGACTGATAGTCACCCGTTCCTTTTCCGATTTTTTCATAAACTGCCGTTCAGCAGTCTCTAGCTTCAATATGGGTTCAAGAATAAAGTTGTAAAGCATTTTGCCTTTCTCTGTCGGAATCATTTTTCGCGCTGTACGGTCAAATAGTTTGTATCCGGTGTAACTTTCCAATGAATTAAGATGAAGACTTACTCCCGGTTGTGAGATATTCAGTTCACCGGCTGCACCGGAAAGCGTACCGGTTTCGTAAATAGCCTTGAAAGTTCTGAACCATTCGAGATTTGTTTGCATAGCTAACCTATCATTATTATGATACAAATATACAACTTAAGCTATTTTCATTATATACATTCATGCATTAATTTTGCAGATGAATAAAAAAAGTACAGCTACAATGAAAAATATCTTTATCGTCAACGGAGGACAACACTTCGGACATTCGGGCGGAACATTCAACAAGACTGTTGCCGAATGGACAGCCGGATTCTTTAACAATAAGGGAATGGAAATCCGCATTACAAACATCAACGATCGCTTTGATCCGAAAACAGAAGTAGAAAATTTCAAATGGGCGGACATCATCATCTGGCACACTCCCATTTGGTGGTTTCAGG
Source organism: Dysgonamonadaceae bacterium (assembly GCA_047605645.1). Lineage (GTDB taxonomy): Bacteria > Bacteroidota > Bacteroidia > Bacteroidales > Dysgonomonadaceae > UBA1309. Next base: position 13,172 of record JASGFJ010000033.1, read on the forward strand.
TTCCAAACAGACTTAAATTGTACATGGATGAGGTATTTACTGCCGGCTATCAGAATGGAATCTATCAAAGCGATGGGCGTTCACACAAAAATCCCGCTATCAACTACGGTACAGGCGGATTGATGCATGGAAAAAAGTATATGGTGACTACAACATGGAATGCTCCCGATACAGCCTTCACTCTTCCGGGGGAGTTTTTTGATCAGACTTCTGTCGATGAGGGAGTTCTTTTTGGCTTCCACAAAGCAATGAAGTTCGCTGCTATGGAACGTATCGACGGATTTCATTTTCATGATTTAGAAAAAAATGCTACTGCCGAACGAGTGGAAAACTACCGACTGAAATATGCACAACACCTTGCTCTGCAATTTTCTTCAATATAGAAAGACTATTTTCAGTAAAAAGTTCGTATCCTTAGTATGAAAAGAGAATGTCTCACAAAGAGGCTCTCTTTTTTTATTTTCCAACGGCTTCCGTCCTTCTATCTTAGACAACAGATAATAATTTGACAAGAAGGATGTACTTACGCCACATAGAAGTGAACCTCCATTTATATCTATCAAAAAGGAATGATACCAAATGCAATAACAAAAAAGGAAAAATACAATAAACCGGAGTAAAACACAGCCCTGAATTTATTACAAAGCATCTCGGAGAGATAAGGGCTGACAAAACCGAAACCGAACTTTTGTAAATCGAAATCCTTTTTGCCTCTTCACGCAAAAATCGCTAAGTTTGCACCATTATTTTTGCAATCACACTCCTCTCTATGAAGCATTACTGGCAGATTCTAAAAACCTATAAAAAAGGATTAATCCTATGTCCGCTATTGGTATTGATCTTTGTTGTTTGCGAAACACTTCAACCCACCCTCATGGCACGTGTTGTAGATGAAGGAATTATGCAGAAAAAGCTGGAAGTTGTCACTTCTGTAGGAGTGAAAATGTTGCTGATTTCGGTTGTGGGTTTTCTGGCAAGCATGGCCAATATATTCTTTTCATCACAGGTCGGAATCGGATTCAGCACAGACCTTCGCCGCAAGCTTTTTTCCAAGATCCAGGAATTTTCTTTCTTCGAAATAGATACTTTCAATTCATCATCATTAATCACCCGCCTAACGAGTGATATATCACGCTTACAAACACTTGTACTCATGTCATTGCGTTTATTGCTACGTGCTCCGATGATGATTATTCTGGCTCTTTTTTTTGTGATCCGTGTAAGCCCTGGCTTATCCTGGATTGTCGGTGTTTCCATCCCTATACTGGCTTTGTCACTTTATCTGATTCTGACCAAGGGGTTTCCGTTGTTTGTCATTGTTCAGGAAAAAGTGGATAAGATCAACGCCGTAGTACGTGAAAACCTAATTAATATCCGGGTGGTAAAATCCTTTGTCCGCGAAGACTTTGAAAAGAAGAAATTTCATCGCTCCTCTGAAGAATTACAGGATGCTGCGATCAAGGCTTCCAACATGGCGGTATCTATCTTCCCGATGATGCAACTGGTGATGAACATTTCTGTTGCATTGATCCTCTGGTTTGGAGGCAACAAAGTGATTCACGGCGACCTAAAAGTGGGACAACTTATTTCAGTTGTCAATTATCTGACACAGATTCTTATCTCGCTAATGATTCTCTCTATCGTGTTTGTGATGAGCGTTCGTGCTTCTGCTTCGTCAAAGCGGATTAAAGAAGTATTAGACACCGAGCCTGATTTGAAAAATTCAGCAATAGGATTACAAAATATATATAAACTGACATACGGGGAAATTGAAATGCAGAATGTATGCTTTCGCTATCCGGGCAGCGAAAATGACATTTTAAAATCCTTGAGCTTTCACGTGAAAACAGGCGAATTGATTGCGGTTGTCGGAGCTACAGGATCCGGAAAAAGTACCATGTTGCAATTAATCCCCCGACTTTATGACACAACGGTAGGGAACGTTTTTATTGATGGAGAAAACGTTAGGGATTTTAACCTCGACGAACTGCATTCCAAAATAGGAATGGTACTTCAAAAAAATGAACTCTTTGCAGGAACCATCGAAGAAAACCTGCGTTGGGGAAATCCGAACGCCAGTGATCAGGAAATCCGCTGGGCGGCACAGATGGCAGAAGCATCTGAGTTCGTAGAGTCATTTACAGACGGCTATAAAAGCCTATTGGGACGTGGTGGCATTAACGTGTCGGGAGGACAAAAACAGCGCCTTTGCATCGCCCGGGCTTTACTGCTGCATCCTCGAATATTAATTCTGGATGACAGCACCAGTGCTGTAGACACCAAAACGGAACGTTCCATCATGACAAATATTCGCCAGGTAATGAAAGATACAACGGTATTGATGGTGACACAACGCGTATCGAATATGCATGCAGCAGACCGCATTATTGTCCTTGACGACGGAACAATTGAATCGATCGGCACACATGACGAATTGATGCAGAGATCACCCATATATCAGGAGATTTACTTCTCACAGCAGATAGAAACAGAAAAAGTGTAAAAAAGAGATGGCACACGGAAGAATAGGAGGAGTACAGGAAAAGCCCAAGGATAGTAAAAGAACCCTTATCCGGCTGATGAATTATCTGGCAGGAAACAGAACGCTGCTGATAATCATCGTCCTACTGGTAATTATAAACATCACCACAGGGCTTCTTAGCTCTTATATGATGCGTCCCATCATCAACGACTACATTATTCCCGGAAATGCATCAGGACTTATACACATGCTGCTTATTCTGCTCTGCATCTACATTTTTGGAGTGGCAGCCACCAATATTGAATACCGCTTGATGAATGTTATCGGACAAAAGACAGCCACACGTATACGAATGGATCTGTTCAGCAAGATGCAGCATCTACCCGTGAGCTATTTCGATACAAAACAATATGGAGACTTGATGAGTCTCTACACCAATGATATGGACAAAGTCAGCGATGTCCTGACCGATAATCTCGCCGACTTCATCACAGCCGGACTTACACTGGTTGGTATTCTGTTTTTCATGCTCTATATCAGCCCATTGTTAACCTTGGTAGCTGTACTGGTTTTACCGCTGATGATCTATGTTCCTTCGTTAATCATTAAGCGAAGCAAGTCCTATTTCAAAGCGCAGCAACACGCCATCGGGCAACTCAATGGATATATAGAAGAAAAAATGAGCGGTCAGAAAGTGGTGAAAGTTTTTGGCGCAGAAAAAAGAGTAGAAAACGATTTCGAAAAACTAAACAATACTCTGAAAAAAGAAGCTTTTATGGCACAATTCTTTTCGGGAGTAATGATGCCGGCAATGCAAAGCCTTACCACCCTTAATTTTGTGTTTGTTACAATCGTAGGGGCTTTATTGGCTATTTTCAGAGGACTGGATGTCGGAGGATTAGCCACTTTCGTGCAATACACACGCCAATGGGGTAACCCGATTAATCAACTGGCTACGCTATACAACGAGCTACAATCAGCTATTGCAGGAGCAGAACGTATTTTCAAGGTAATCGATGAACTGCCCGAACCGGCAGATGTACCAAACGCAACGGCTATGGATAGAGCTTGCGGAAACATGGAATTTCGGGATGTATGGTTCGGCTACCTTCCCGAGAAACCTGTACTGAAAGGCATTTCTTTGTCGGTAAGAAAAGGAGATAAAATTGCATTGGTCGGAAAAACAGGTGCAGGAAAGACAACCTTCCTGAACATGCTTCCCCGTTTTTATGATATCCAATCCGGGCAAATAACAATCGATAAAGTGCCTATCAAGGAGCTGAGACGAAATGATTTGCGCAACATGGAGGCTATCGTTCTGCAGGATACCCATTTATTTACAGGAACGGTTTTTGAAAATATCCGCTACGGACGGCTTGATGCCAGCGACGAAGAGGTGATCAAAGCCGCCAAACTGACTTCTGCCCATTCGTTTATAAAGCGTCTTCCTCAGGGATACAACACGGTGCTTGAAAATGACGGAGCCAATCTGAGCCAGGGACAGCGACAACTGCTCAACATCGCACGCTCGGCTGTATCCGATCCTTCCATTCTGCTTTTAGATGAAGCAACCAGTAATATCGACACACGCAGTGAAATTCTGATACAGCAAGGGCTCGATAAATTGATGGAAGGGCGTACAAGCTTCATTATCGCTCATCGCCTGTCTACGGTCAAAAATGCCGACAAAATTTTAGTCATTGACGATGGGCAAATCGTCGAAATGGGAAGCCATAAAGAGTTGATTGCATTACGCGGAAAATATTTTACACTCTACGAAAACCAGTTTGAAGAGGAAAAATAGCTTTCCCGGTTAAAAGTTTTACTCTATATTTGTAATAACGAAGCTGTTCGTGATATTTTCTAATAGAAAATTGAATTTAATAGAGTTAAACATACAAAATGAAAAAGATCCAGTTAATCGTTTGTGGTTTGTTACTTGCCGGGCAGGTATTGTTCGCACAAAACCTGAAGTTATCAGACATCACATCCGGCAAATTCTATGCTAAAGGGGCTATTGAAGTGCCGTCTTCTCCGGATGGTGAATATTTTTACAAAGCTGACCCCGGAAACACCATGGTCATTAAATATGCTTTCAAAACAGGGATGCCCACTGATACACTTTTCAATGTGAAGCGGGCACGTGAATGTACATTCGATAATTTTGACGGATTTGTGATGAGCCCCGACGGGAAACGTCTACTGGTCTACCGGAATACAGAACAAGGCTATCGGCGCTCCTTTAAAGCGGATTATTTTTATTACGACATCCGACGCAACCTCGTAAGCAAACTCACCAATAAGCAAGCCAAACAGTCGGTGCCTGTCTTCTCGAAAGACGGACGCATGCTGGCTTACGTCTGCGAAAACAATATCTGGCTGGTGAAATTTGATTATGGAACCGAATCACAGGTGACAAAAGACGGACAAATAGGAAAAATCATCAATGGTGCAACAGACTGGGTCTACGAAGAGGAGTTTACCACTACGCACATCATGGATTTCTCTTCCGATAATTCATTACTCGCTTTTGTTCGTTTTGACGAATCCCAGGTACCGGAATATGGTTTTCAGGAATATAAAGACAACCTGTATCCACAACTCGAATCTTTCAAATACCCCAAAGCCGGGGAAGCCAATTCGAAAGTAACCTGCCAGATATTCGACATTGAGAATAAAACGACCAAAGCGGTGAATCTTCCTTCGGGTTTCGAATATATTCCTGAAATAAAGTTTCTTCCCGACGAACCTTCGCTGGCTGTCATGACATTGAACCGAAACCAAAACAACTTCTCGATGTATCTGGTGAATCCCCGTTCCCTGGTCGCAAAGCTAGTACTTCAGGAGCAGAATAAATATTTTGTTGATTCAGAATTATTGAAACAGATACGTTTCATTCCGGGACAATTTCTCTATGTGAGCGAAAAAGATGGTTACAACCAAATCTATCTGTACAACACCAACGGTGTTCTTCAAAAACAGCTGACCAACGGAAAATATGATGTAACGGAATTACTCGCGGTGGATCCGCTCTCCAAAACAATATATTACCAAGCTGCCGGAGAAAGCCCGCTCAGACGCGAAATTTACAAGCTGAATATGCTAAAAGGAGCGCCGGTGAAGCTTTCCGATAAAGAAGGCACCAACAATGCAACTTTTGCCGAAAACGGAAAATTTTTTATCAACACCTGGAGCAATGCCTCCACCCCTTCCATCGTCACGGTGAACGACAACAACGGCAAAGAAATGCGTGTGCTGGAAGACAACAAAAATGCAACTTTGGCTTTAACCGCGACCAGGATGCCTAAAAAAGAATTTACGACTGTGAAGGGAGCAGACGGAACACTGCTGAATGCTTACCTGATGAAGCCGACAAATTTTAATCCTTCTCAAAAATATCCGTTGGTGATGGTACAATACAGCGGCCCTAATTCGCAACAAGTACTCGACAATTACACCATAGACTGGACTTATTATCTTGTAGAACAAGGTTATATTGTTGCCTGCGTAGACGGTCGCGGCACTGGTGCCCGTGGAGAAGAATTTCGAAAACAAACCTATATGAAATTAGGAATCATGGAATCGGACGACCAGATTGCAGCAGCACACGAACTTGGAAAGTTGGCCTATGTGGATGCTTCCCGGATTGCCATCTGGGGATGGAGTTTCGGCGGGTACAATGTATTGATGTGTATGGGACGCGGGAACGGTGTTTTCAAAGCGGGTGTTGCCATTGCCCCGGTCACCGACTGGCGATTCTACGACTCGGTTTACACCGAAAGATTTATGCGCACACCTCAGGAAAATCCGACAGGTTATCGCGATGGTTCACCGACAACATATACCGATCAGTTACAGGGAAATCTGCTCTTGATGCATGGTACAGCAGACGACAATGTTCATTTCCAGAATTCAATGATCTACACCCAGGCTTTGATAAATTCGGATAAACAGTTTGACATGTTTGTCTTTCCAGATAAGAATCACTCTATATACGGAGGCAATACACGACGGTATTTATACGAAAAGATTATAAAATTTTTCAACAATAATCTCCGATAGTTGTTCAATCTTGGGTTAACGCCCAAGATTTTTTTTCTTTTATATCAAAATAAATAATGGAACAAAACCAAATAAAACAGCCTCATGTCAAAAAACCGGAATGGTTGAAGATCAAAATAGGTGGAAGTCTTGAATTTGCGTCTACGCGATCTGTCGTAGAATCTCATCGCTTAAACACAATTTGCCACAGTGGAAATTGTCCGAATATGGGAGAATGCTGGGCAAGAGGAACTGCCACATTTATGATTGGCGGTGACATCTGCACCCGCTCATGCAAATTCTGTAATACAAAAACCGGACGTCCTCTACCCCTGGATCCGGATGAACCTCGCCGTGTAGCAGAATCGGTGAAAATACTCAAATTGAAATACGCTGTCATCACCTCGGTCGACAGAGACGATCTACCGGATCAGGGTGCTGATCACTGGGTAAAAACCATTGGTGCAATTCTTGAGGCATGCCCTGAAACCAATGTGGAGGTGTTGATTCCCGATTTCCAGGGAAAAAATTCACTCATTGACCAAGTGTGTGAAGCGGGTGCAAAAGTTATCGCCCACAACATGGAAACAGTGCGTCGTCTGACTCCACAAGTGCGTAGTGCCGCCAAATACGATGTGAGTCTGCAAGTGCTGAAACGCATCGGAGAAAACGGTGTCCATGCCAAAACAGGCGTAATGCTCGGATTGGGAGAAACCCGTGAAGAAATACTTGAATTGATGGACGATTTACTAGCAGTCGGATGTAAGGTGCTGACCCTGGGTCAATACTTACAACCAACACGTCGCCATCTTCCGGTAATGGAATATGTACATCCCGATATCTTTGCCGAATATAAGCGCATTGCTATCGAAAAAGGATTTGTACACGTAGAGAGCGGACCATTGGTACGATCCTCTTATCACGCGGAAAAAATCATCACGGATAAACAATAAGGCGTAATTGAGCGTTTTAATAAAAACGAGAGACTTTTCACGAAAGTAATCAATCATTTATTGAAATGTAATTTATAGTGTCGAGGAATGAAATGTTCTCCGGAGTATCTTCTTATTTCAGTGTGTCGTGTGTATGTTGATAAAAGGTTATAGAAAATATACGATGAATCCGGCTTTGGGATTAATACCCGTTGTCACGTTTATGCTTTTAAGTGCATCTTCTTTTGATATTAGAATTGCATTTATGCTTTCTGTAGGCATAAGTCTGGTTATAGACTCTTATTATCGTATTTTTCTGAAAACTCCGATTTTCAGTATACTGACAGCAATAAATATCACAACACTTTTTGTAACCTTTATCGTGGCGCTCTTTCTTCAGGACAAAATACAGAAAGCTCAAACGTATGTGGTTTTCAGCGAGATTTGCTTCGTTATCGCCTTGTTTACGGCGAAACACAGTAAAAAATATATCGGTTCTCATTATTTCAACCGAGTTGATATACGCGAAAAAAATTTATTAAGAGAGATTTTCTCGACGATCTCTTTCTGTGAACATCTGTTTACATTCCATTTGTTTATCGTTCTGCTCTATATGCTGAAATGGCGTGAAACAGCAATACCGATCAATTCAATTATCTATTTTCACTTACCTGCGGCCATTTTGCTTTTCCTTATCGCTTACAAGAGCTATATGCTGCGATCGTTCAGTACCCGTTTTTTAAAAGAAGAATGGCTTCCGATTGTCAATGAGCAGGGTCGTGTTATCGGAAAAGTAGCACGCTCGGTGTCTGTCAAGATGAAAAACAGATTTTTGCATCCGATAGTGCGCATAGCATTGGTCTGTGACGGAATGATTTATTTACAAAAACGCCCCGAGGACTGCACGTTCGAACCTGAATTACTAGATCACCCTTTTGAAAAATATATCCTTTTCAAACACGATCTGAATCTGGCAGCACGCAACAGTATTGCCAACCAGCTTGGAGATGCGTCCTTACCGCTTAGCTTTCAATTAAAGTATATTTTTGAAAACGATCAGACCAAGCGATTGGTACTGTTTTATGTATCACGGGTTAACTCCGTCAGTGAAATTAAAAATATCCAAATGCTGAAAGGTAAATTCTGGACAATCAAACAAATTGATGATGAAATTCATTCTCACATATTTGGAGAATGCTTTCTGCGTGAATATGAATATATGAAAAACACAATTTTAAATCCGGCTTGTCTCCATGAGATCGAAAAGAAGGCTTGAAAAATAGTTTTTCACTCTTTTTCTATACCAAAATGAATGTTTTTATTGCTATATTTTCGAACAATTCTTTGTCGAATCTTAAAAAAGCGTTATCAATAGGAATAAACATTTTTGTTTTTTAACTTTGTTCAATTTTTCGAATGATTATTAGAAGAACCATCTGTAGGCTATGTCTTTACTTCAAAATATAAATAATCCTTCTGATCTGAAAAAACTCCGGGAAGATCAACTGCCGGAAGTATGCAGCGAATTAAGGACTTTTCTGATTGACAAATTAAGTACGAACCCGGGACATTTCGGCTCGAGCCTGGGCACAGTAGAACTGACTGTTGCCCTTCATTATGTCTACAATACACCTTTGGATCGAATTGTCTGGGATGTAGGACACCAGGCATACAGCCACAAAATTATTACCGGCAGACGTGATCTTTTCGATACAAATCGAAAATTTGGCGGATTATCGGGCTTTCCAAATCCGGAAGAAAGTGAATACGACGCTTTTATTGCGGGACACGCATCCAATTCCATTTCGGCAGCCTTGGGAATGGCTGTTGCATTCCAACTCAAAAAAGAGACTAACCGTCATGTCGTTGCTGTGATTGGCGATGGATCACTCACCGGAGGGCTTGCTTTTGAAGGGCTGAACAATGCGGCTTCACAACCCAACGACCTCCTGATTATCCTCAACGACAATGACATGGCCATCGACAACAATGTGGGTGGGCTCAATCAATATCTTGTGAAGCTGACAACTTCCAGCACCTATAATAAAATCCGCAACGACGTTTATCAACATATCAAACGTAAAAATCTGATTTCTGATCGGGGGAAAAACTTTATCCTTCGTTTCAACAACAGCCTGAAAGCGCTGATTACCAAACAACACAATATCTTCGAGGGGCTTAATATCCGTTATTTCGGACCGGTGGACGGACACGATATTTCGGGATTAATCCGTATCCTGAATAACATCAAGGATATGAAAGGACCCAAAATACTACATATCTGCACCGTAAAAGGGAAAGGATATGCTCCGGCCGAAAAATCAGCAATTGTATGGCATGCTCCGGGTAAGTTCAACAAACTCACCGGAGAACGAATCGTCTCTAAAGTAACGAATTGCCCTCCGAAATTTCAGGATGTCTTTGGCAAAACATTGGTTGAACTGGCCCACAAAGACGAGCGAATTGTAGGAATTACTCCTGCCATGCCCACCGGATGTTCAATGACCTATATGATGAAAGAATTCCCTTCGCGATCCTTTGATGTAGGAATTGCAGAAGAACATTCGGTAACCTATTCCGCTGGATTGGCGAAAGAGGGTCTCATTCCGTTCTGTAATGTTTACTCTTCCTTTATGCAGCGCGCTTACGATCAGGTGATTCACGATGTGGCTATCCAGAAACTCCATGTTATCTTTTGCCTCGACAGAGCCGGGATTGTAGGAGAAGATGGCGTGACACATCACGGGGCTTTCGATTTAGCTTACATGCGTTGCATTCCGAATATGATTATTTCTTCGCCTTATGATGAGCATTATTTGCGTAACCTCATGTACACCGCTACGTATAAAGCCGACCAACCTTTCGTGATCCGCTATCCAAGAGGGGAAGGACGTCTTGCAGACTGGAAAAACGAGATGCATCCCATTGAAATTGGGAAAGGGCGAAAAATGAGAGAGGGGAAAAATATAGCAGTACTTTCCATCGGGCCTATCGGAAACAGTGCATCCGATGCACTGAATCGCCTGGAAAAAGAGGGATATTCGGTAGCACACTACGATATGATATTTTTGAAACCCATCGACACAGCCTTGCTCTCGGAAGTTGCCTCTAGATTCAGGACAATTGTCACGGTGGAAGATGGTGCCGTCACAGGCGGACTTGGAAGTGCTGTGCTCGAATTTCTGGCGGATCATGACTTCAATGATGTTCATGTGGAACGCATTGGGCTTCCCGACAGCTTTGTTACACATGGTTCTGTTGCCGAACTTACTCACATGGTTGGAACTGACGCTGAAGGAATCTATCACCGTGTCAAAGGATTGATTCTGAAGGCCAATTATCAACCTCACCCCCTGAATGAGCTCGAAAAAGGGATTATCTCTGATAGATAATCACGAATAAGTCAACAACAGAATTAAGATTTTTCGATAAGCATTAAAATTATTTATGTTTTTTGCCTTTTCTTGTGTTTCTTTGTAGCTTAAATAGCAATATTAAAGCAAGGGCTCATCGTATGAAAATTATTATAGCCGGTGCCGGAGAAGTCGGCACCCATCTGGCAAAACTTCTTTCCTCAGAAAATCACGATATTGTGCTGATGGATCAAAACAGGGAGCGTTTCCGACAGGATGTTTCTTCTTTTGATATTATGACACTCGAAGGTTCAGCTTCTTCTTTAAAGGCTCTTTCTGAAGCCGGAGTAAAGAATACCGATCTCTTCATCGCCGTAACGCCCGAAGAATCCACAAACATCACCTCCTGCATGCTCGCTTCCTACCTGGGAGCAAAAAAGACCTTTGCCCGCATTGACAACTATGAATACCTGCTACCCAAAAATGCCGAAGTTTTCCATAAGTTGGGAGTACATGCTATGTTTTATCCGGAAATGCTGGCTGCTAAAGAAATCGTGTCAGCAATACGTCATCCTTGGGCACGGTTGTGGTTCGACATTTGCGGAGGAGAGATGGTCGTAGCTGGTGTGAAAGTGCGGGAAAATGCAGATATCGTCAATAAACATTTATATGAATTGACTGCTGATTCGAAGAGATTTCATGTTGTCGCCATTAAGAGAGGAAATTCGACCATTATCCCGAATGGTTCTTCACAGGTTTTGGCAAACGATCTTGTTTTTTTCGCTGTAACCAAAGAATACGTCAACGAAATACCAAAGATTTCGGGAAAAAAGGTTTTCGAAGTAAAAGATCTGATGATTATGGGAGGAAGCCGGATTGCCATTCGTGCAAGCCAGTATCTTCCGGACAATATACGCATCAAGTTGCTTGAGCCTGATTTTGAAAAATGTCAGAAACTCATAGAGGTTGTTCCTTCTAACGTAACCGTTTTTAACGATGACGGACGCAACACCGATTTTCTAACCCAAGAAGGAATCGAAGATATGGACGCTTTCATTGCACTCACCGGCAATCCGGAAGTCAATATTCTGGCTTGTATGGCAGCCAAACGATTCGGCGTCCTACGTACGGTAGCGGAGGTGGAGAACATCGATTATATACAGATGGCGGAAAGCTTCGATATCGGAGCCGTCATCAATAAAAAGCTGATTGCCGCCAGCAATATCTATCGGTTTCTGCTCAACGCAGACATCTCTACGGTGAAAAGCCTGAGTTTTGGAGAAGCAGTAGTGGCAGAAATGGTAGTACGAGAAGGTGCACGCATTACCAGAAAACCCGTAAAAAGCCTCAATTTGCCGGGAAATATTACCTTCGGAGGATTAATCCGCAATGGAAAAGCCATGATGATTGATGGCGAAACAATCATCATGGCCAACGACCATGTGGTGGTATTTTGCCTCGATGACGCATTAAAAAGCGCGGAAAAATTGTTTGGTTGAGAAAAATATGAATAATGGGTAATTTCAATTTTCGTTTCGTTCTGCGGATGCTTGGATTCGTCTTGATTTTCGAATCCTTGTTTATGATGCTCTGTTCGCTCGTTTCGTTTTATTATATGGAAGAATGCGGGGATATCATTCTCACCTGCAGCGCCATTACCATTGTAACAGGCGTTTTTCTGAGAATATTCGGCACCGAACCTATTCCGAACCGCACCACCAAACGTGAAAGTTTTCTCGCTGTTACACTCATCTGGCTTTCTCTTACCTTTTTTGGAATGCTGCCGTTCTACCTTAGCGGAATAGTCCCCAAAGTGAGCGATGCTTTTTTTGAGTCCATGGCCGGATTCTCGACTACCGGTTCCACTATTTTTAAGAACATCGATATTATCCCCAAGGGACTCTTACTCTGGCGCAGTATCACACAGTGGATAGGTGGTATCGGAATCATTGTTTTTGCCTTATTGTTACTGCCCATGGTTGGCGGAAATGGTGTAGCTCTCTACAATTCCGAAGTGACCGGCATCTCGAAAGACAAATTTAGTCCGAAAATAAAAGAGACAGCCAAACAGCTTTGGTATATCTATGTATTTATCACGATCCTGCTGATGGTTCTGCTGACATTCAGCCCCATGAGTTTATTTGATAATATATGCCATTCACTTTCGACCGTTTCCACCGGAGGAAGCTCTACCAAACAGGCCAGTATCGCGTATTGGAATTCACCTTATATTGAATATGTCTTGTGTTTGTTCATGTTTATCGGAGGAACCAATTTTACCCTTATCTATTTTATTTCACGAGGAAAAGTAAAAAAGCTATTCCGCAACGAAGAATTTAAATGGTATGTAGGCATTTGCCTCGCGTTCACCCTAGTGGTCATGATAGGAATATATTTTTCCGGACAAATGAAACACATTGAACCGGCTTTCCGAACCTCGCTTTTCCAGGTGATTTCAATCGTAACGACGACAGGTTATTCGACCGTCGATTTCAATTCGTGGGGTGTATTTTACTCCCTGCTGATGTGTCTGCTGATGCTCTTTTGTGCATGCGCAGGTTCTACATCGGGCGGATTAAAAATTATAAGAATGATTATTCTTACCAAAAATGCGATTAACGAATTCAAACGCCAGGTACATCCCAATGCAATTCTTCCGGTTCGTGTCAATGGAAATGTGGTACCGATGGATGTCGTGACCAAAATACTTGCCTTTATATTTCTCTATCTGGTTATTCTGTTTATCAGTTTTCTGGTATTAAGCCTCTCAGGGATGAACTTCGAAGAATCGGTTAGTTCGGCTATTTCATGTATGAGTAATGTGGGGCCGGCTCTGGGAAAACTCGGGCCAAGTGGTGATTTCTCAAGTATTCCGGATTTTTCAAAATGGTATCTGGCTTTTCTGATGCTCGTAGGCAGACTCGAAATATTTACAGTCCTCTCCTTGTTTATGCCTGCTTTTTGGAAACGATGAGCTATCTATACGAAGCATATCAGACAGGCTGGAGAGCAAAACTATTTACACTCAGAACTCCCCGGTCAGTGTATCAATTTACGTCAGATGGAAATTAACAAAGACAACACAAATATAAACGACCTGTTTGTGATTTACAAAGAGGATCTCAGTGATTTGCCTGACCTTCAGATTCCGTCACTGGAACCTCACCGTCACCATTTCGAAGAATTAATTATAGCGATGGAAGGGGAGGCCGATCATTTTATAGACTTTGAAGAGCATCATTTACATGCCCCTTTTATTAGCTTCATTACACAAGGGAAACTTCACCGGGTACGCCCGAGTGCGAAAAACGGCGGCTTTTTTATGTGGCTTATCCGTTTTCAAAGCGATTTTATTGCAGAAACCACATTCCAACTTTATTCCAGTTTTCATGACAATGCCAATGTCTGGATGGCACCCGGCACCTGCTTCAACCGATTGGACATTCTTTGCCGGATGATGTATGATGAATACCAGACCGAGAATCCGGACTATGCTGTTTTAAGGCAGTTGCTAAGTGCTGTGTTCGGTATTATTGAATCGGAGCGGCGCAAGCTGAATCTAAAAAACGAGGAATCCAAAAAGATTCATTCTGAAACATTCCGAAATTTCCTGCGTATTCTGGAGAATAACTACAAAGAACAGCAGGATGTAGATTTTTATGCCGAAAAACTATTTATGACATCCCGTAACTTGAATAAAATCACCCGGGAAATTCTTCACATGAGCGTCTCGGATATCATTGAAACGCGACGCCTGACAGAAGCCAAGAATCTTTTGTTGACAACCGGCAAACCTATTTCCGACATAGGATTCGAATTAGGATTTAATGAAAAAACTTATTTCACCCATGCCTTTAAACGAAAAACGGGTCAGACTCCATCTGAATTCAGAAAAGAAATGTCCCATATTTTAGGTGAATAAATCAAAGGGTATACGCCCCGAGAATAAATATCTACCAATTTCGCCACGCAATCTTCTCTTTTTCGACTTAAGACGTCATCTTTGGGTCGGTTATTCTCAAAAGCACAACTATTGTTCCGAAATTTATTACCCACGCCTCCTGTTTTCGAACGAAATTTGCATTGTCAATCACAATTAGATGTAATCAGAAAGAAAGGAAAAAATTATGTCAGTATATAACAACAACGATGTCAAAGACATCCATGCACTTCAGCAACTCACTGATAGATTCAAGGCAACGGAACGCATGCCTGTCTTATTCCTCGGACACGGAAGCCCGATGAATGCGATCGAAGACAATCAGTTTACAAGAGGTTTTCAATCGATTGCAAAAGATATTCCTCGTCCGAAAGCTATTTTATGTATTTCGGCTCATTGGGAGACACGCGGAACGTACATCACAGCTGTAGAACATCCGGAAACGATTCATGATTTCGGAGGTTTTCCCAAAGCTCTTTACGACATACAATATCCGGCTCCCGGAAGTCCTGAACTAGCGGTGGAAACACAGCAAATGGTCAAATCGGCCTCACTGGAGCTCACCGATCAATGGGGCTTGGATCACGGATGCTGGGCCGTTGTCAAATTCCTCTATCCGGATGCAAGTATACCTGTTGTACAACTAAGTATCGACCATTTTAAGGGAGCCGATTTTCATTATCAGTTAGGAAAAGAATTGGCTGCACTACGGCGAAAAGGGGTGCTTATCATCGGTAGCGGAAATACAATTCACAACCTGCGCATGGTGAACTGGGAAAATATGAACACAGTCGGTTTTGGCTATGATTGGGCAGTGGAAGCCAACGAAAAGATGAAAGAACTCATTTTGAAAGGCGACCATCAATCATTACTGCAATTCCGGAAAATGGGAAAAGCTTTTGATTTATCTATTCCAACTCCGGAACATTTCTATCCTCTGCTGTATACATTGGGGTTGCAGGAAAAAGACGAAAAAACGACCCTATTCAACGATGCACTGGTAGGTGGTTCTTTGAATATGATGTCGGTAAAAATCGACCGGGCATAACTAGATGCCCGGAATATAATGGAATAAAAAACTTCAAAAATTCGGAAAGAACCGTTCTGGTTCCGATACCCGGCATTTTCGGTTCTCTCTTTATTTTTAATCCCTTCAAATGAAGAACAATATGACATCACTATTTTATAAATTACGTCCCGGAAAAGTAGAATCGGGCCGTCCGCCACTTCTCCTGATGATGCATGGGATAGGCAGCAACGAGGAAGATCTTTTTGAGCTGGCCTCTTATATTCCTGAAAAATTTACGGTTGTTTCAGTCCGTGGACCGCTCGGGTTTGGAGCCGGCGGATATGCCTGGTTCATGACTCAGCTAGGAGGAACAATACCACGTATCGATGCGGAACAGGCGGATACATCGCGGAAAAAGATTATCGGATTCTTAGACGAACTTCAAAATGAAATTGAATTTGACGAAAAGGCAGTTTATCTTTTAGGATTCAGTCAAGGTGGAATCATGAGTTATAGTGTGGCATTGACAGCTCCCGAAAAGGTAAAAGGGATTGTCGTAATGAGTAGTCGCCTCTTGCCTGAAGTGAAACCGCAGATCGCAGAAAAAAGCTCTCTGGAACATCTGAAAATTTTTATTTCGCATGGAGTACAGGATCAAATACTGCGTTTTGGTTTTGCCGAAGAAGCTGCAGAGTATCTGCTTCAATCAGGATTGTCCCCTGAGCTTCATCACTACCCTGCGGGACATACCATTACCTCCGAAATGTTGAACGATGTCGTAAAATGGTTGGAAAAATTGTAAGTTGATGATGTATTAATCGAAAAGAAGTCTGCCAAGAGGTAGACTTTTTTATTAAGGGTATTATCAAAATCAGCTGTAAACAGCCACATCTATATTCTTTTGAAAATAAGCAATATATAAGGCAAGACTAACGAAACTAATTTTATTAAACTACTTGTCCCGCAAACATTATTTACAAATCAAAATACCAAACAACGATAATAGAATATTTACAAAATATAAATTGAGGTAAAGAAATACAGAAAACCAAAAACTTATCAGTATGTTTTTTTAATATTCGACAAGAATTCGAAGTCGCTTGCAAATCATATCCCCAATAGCTTTGCCTTCTCCTCTGATAAACTTTCTGTTTACAGGATTTTTCTTAAAAATCTGTTCTTCCCCTCTCCTTCCCTTTCATTGTCTTAATCAATTCTTTTCATTAACTTTGCAGTCCATAGGAGCGACGGAAAATCGTTTCATTTTCCTTCAATTTAAAAATCGCTAATTGGCAAAACAATGATTTCATTCTTTTCATCCCATTCAAAGAGCATTATTGCAGTTGAAACCAACCATCCTCTATCCTCTGAAGACATTGCAAAATTAACCTGGCTTTTCGGCGAAGCAAAACATCTGGATGCCGAAAAACTAGAAGGTACGTTTGTAGGCCCGCGCCGTGAAATGATTACTCCGTGGAGTACGAATGCGGTGGAAATTACGCAAAACATGAGTATATCGGGGATTATCCGCATTGAGGAATATTTTCCTTCTGCATCCGAAAAACCGGAATTCGACCCAATGCTTCAGCATGTATATCCGCGACTCGATCAAACCACCTTCACTATTGACAAAAAGCCGGAACCTATCCGGGAAGTAGATGATATTGCTGCTTATAACCAACAAGAAGGACTGGCATTGAATGAAGATGAAATCAATTACCTCAACGGACTGAGCAGCAAACTGGGGCGTAAACTGACCGACAGTGAAGTGTTTGGATTCTCTCAGGTCAATTCAGAACATTGCCGCCACAAAATATTCAACGGCATTTACATCATCGACGGAGAGGAAAAAGAGAGTTCCCTCTTTAAACTTATCCGCAAAACATCCGAAATAAATCCGAATCGGCTCGTTTCGGCCTACAAGGACAACGTGGCATTCAGCCGCGGCCCGGAAATAGAACAATTTGCTCCGGTTGCAAAAGACAAGCCCGATTTTTTCGAGACAAGAACCATTAAATCGGTGATCTCCCTGAAAGCCGAGACACATAATTTCCCGACAACCGTAGAGCCTTTCAATGGTGCAGCAACAGGTAGCGGAGGTGAAATCCGCGATCGGCTAGGCGGAGGAAAGGCATCACTACCTATTGCAGGAACAGCTGTGTATATGACCTCTTATCCGCGTACAAAAGAAGGACGCGCATGGGAAAAAGGAATGGCGGAACGTCCCTGGCTTTATCAGACTCCCGAACAAATTCTTATCAAGGCGTCCAACGGAGCTTCCGACTTTGGTAATAAATTCGGACAACCGCTTATCTGTGGTTCCTTACTCACATTCGAGCACGAAGAAAATCGCAAGAAATTCGCTTTTGACAAGGTAATCATGCTTGCTGGTGGTGTCGGTTACGGCAGCAAACGGGATGCGCTGAAAGGCGATCCTCAAGTAGGTGAGAAAGTGGTACTCCTCGGAGGGGATAACTACCGAATCGGAATGGGCGGAGGTGCTGTTTCTTCTGTCGAAACAGGACAATATGCGAGCGGGATCGAACTAAATGCTGTACAACGAGCCAATCCGGAGATGCAAAAACGCGTAGCCAACGTAATTCGTGCTTTGGCGGAATCAGACGAAAATCCGATTGTCTCCATTCATGACCACGGCGCCGGAGGACACCTTAACTGTTTTTCGGAATTGGTGGAAAAAACAGGTGGAATCATCGAAATAGATAAATTACCTGTGGGTGACCCTACTCTTTCCGCGAAAGAAATCATTGGAAACGAAAGTCAGGAACGCATGGGTTTGCTGGTTGGAGAAGAAGCTATCGAACATATTCATCGCATTGCAGAACGTGAACGTTCTCCGATGTATACCGTTGGTGAAACAACCAATGATATGAAGTTTGTTTTCGAACAGGCAGACGGCAAAAAGCCTATCGATTTGGAACTGGCCGATTTTTTCGGAAAAACACCTCGTACGGTGATTACTGACAACACCGTCGACGAAGAATATACAAACCCGGAATACGACCTCAACAAGCTGGGAGAATATCTTAAAAATGTACTCCAACTTGAAGCGGTTGCCTGCAAAGACTGGCTTACCAACAAAGTGGATCGTTCGGTAACAGGAAAGGTTGCCCGCCAACAGACACAAGGAGAAATTCAACTTCCTCTCAGTGACCTGGGTGCTGTTGCCCTGGATTATCGGGGACGTGCGGGAATAGCTACCTCTATCGGACATGCCGCACAGGCAGCCATGATCGACCCGGCAGCAGGTTCTGTTCTTGCCATTGCCGAGTCACTTACCAACCTGGTGTTTGCCCCACTCGACGGAGGATTGGAAAGTGTGTCTCTGAGCGCCAACTGGATGTGGCCATGTAAGAATCCGGGAGAAGATGCCCGTTTATACAAAGCGGTGGAAGCCTGCTCTCAGTTTGCCTGCGATTTGGGAATCAACATCCCGACAGGAAAAGATTCGTTGTCTATGACTCAGAAATACGGAGATAACAAGGTGTATTCTCCGGGAACAGTCATTATTTCAGCGGCAGGTGAAGTGAAAAACATTCGTCGTATCGTCTCACCTACACTAGCTTACATTAAAGGAACTTATCTCTATTATATAGATTTCTCTTTCGATTCGTTCAAGCTGGGAGGCTCTGCCTTCCATCAGACATTGAACAAATTAGGAATCGAAACGCCAATCGTGACAGATGCTGAATATTTCAAAAATGCATTCAACGCAGTTCAAGAGCTGATTGATCGGGGACTGATTCTTGCAGGACACGACATTTCGGCCGGGGGGATGATTACCACTATGCTGGAAATGTGTTTCTCCAATCCGCAAGGAGGTCTGGATTGTCGTCTCGACAAAATACGCCACGAAGATCTTATCAAGATTCTGTTTGCGGAGAATCCGGGTATTCTCGTGCAAGTAAAACATCATCACCTGGTAGAAAAAATACTGGAAGACTATGGCGTAGGTTTTGCTATAGTGGCTCGTCCGATCGAAGGACGGGAGCTGTTTATCACAAAAGGAGAGTTCTCTCAAAAATTTGATATTGACGAACTGCGTGACATTTGGTTTGAATCATCCTATCTACTCGACCGCAAACAAAGCGGTGCAGCATGCGCGAAAGCTCGTTTCGAGAATTATAAAAAACAACCGCTCCAATTCAAATTCACACCATCTTTCAGTGGACGTTTCGAACACCTAAACATCACTCCGGACCGCAAAGAACGTTCCGGTATCAAAGCCGCCATTATCCGGGAGAAAGGAACAAACGGCGAACGGGAAATGGCTTACGCACTCTACCTTGCCGGGTTCGACGTGAAAGATGTACACATGACTGACCTCGCTTCGGGACGCGAAACACTGGAAGACATCAGCCTGATCGTTTTTTGCGGTGGATTTTCCAACTCCGACGTACTAGGTTCTGCCAAAGGATGGGCAGGAGGATTTCTCTACAATCCGAAAGCGAAAGCGGCACTGGATGCGTTCTATGCCCGCAAAGACACCCTGAGCCTGGGTATCTGTAACGGTTGCCAATTGATGGTGGAACTGGGACTTGTGTATCCGGAACGTAACAAACAGCCCAAAATGGAACACAATCTCTCACACAAGTTTGAATCAACTTTTGTGAGTGTGGAAATACCGAAAAACGAATCAGTAATGTTTGGTTCGCTCTCGGGAAGCAAACTGGGCATCTGGGTAGCACACGGAGAAGGACGTTTCAACCTGCCGGAAGAAGAATCGGCATATAATATCGTAGCAAAATATATCTACAGCGAATATCCTGCCAACCCGAACGGTTCGGACTACGATACAGCAGCCATTGCTTCCGAAGACGGGCGTCACCTGGCTATGATGCCGCACTTGGAACGGGCAATCTTCCCCTGGCAAAATGCATACTATCCGTTTGAACACCGCAAAGACGATGTAACTCCATGGATAGAAGCCTTTGTAAATGCACGGAAATGGGTGGAGAAACACAAGTAAGAAAATTTTCTTGAGAAATATCTGGTAAATGACAGGGCAGCTATATGTTGCCCTGTTTGTTTTTTTATTTTACAAGGGAATATCACAACCACAAAAAACACGTATTTTCAGAGAATCAGCACAAAACCTTTTTTAGCAATTTAATTCTCACGCCAGATTGTTTTGCCCTCCTCTAAACTATTCCTTATGGCACAAACAGCACCACATCGGCAGACCTAAAAGACTCCGAACTTTCCGGCACGAATGTTCGTGCATATACGTTATAAAAAAGGTTGAACGCTAAGCTCGAATCTCCATAAGGTATCAGCAGAAAAAAAATAACATCGTGTGTGACTTTCAGGGCTTCATTTTCGACTAATATTTCAAAACATTATAGATTTAAGATGAATGATGACACATTGAACGACCGTTTTTTAGAGTTACTTGAAGAAAACAGAAAGCTTATTTACAAGGTAAGTTGCCTATACTGTGAGTCTTCCATTGATAAGAAAGATCTTTTTCAAGAGATAGTCGTGAATTTATGGAAGGCTTATCCCGAATTCAAAGGGAACTCCAAAATCAGCACATGGGTGTACAGAATCTCTCTGAATACTGCGATTACATGGCTCCGCGATTATACAAAATACAAGAATCGCATTGAATATACAGATCTTATTCCCAACCTGATTGAAGATTCGGAACTCGAGAATCTCCACGAAAAATTATATGCTGCAATCAGTCATTTGGGAAAAATCGACAAGGCAATTATTCTACTCCAATTGGATGGATATACCTATGACGATATTTCAGAAATTGTGGGCTTAACAAGAACAAATGTAGCTACAAAAATCAACCGGATCAAAGACAAACTAAGAACTCATTTTCTAACATTTAAAAACTGAAATCATGGAATACAACGAATTAGAAATGCTATGGAAGCAATACGATAAGAAACTTGATAATCTGGAGAAATTCAATAAAAAATTAGTGAAGGAAACATTGCTTCAAAAACCCCAGAAAAGACTAAACCGTCTGGAATTTCGAAGTCTTTACAGCTTAATTGCAGTTCCTGTAATTCTGATAATTGCTTTGCACCGAGACTTGACAAGTGAAAATATAGACTGGAAGTTCCTCCTGGGTTGCCTTCTGGTTCTGGGAGTTATCGTGTATTTATGTATCGGCAACCTGAAAAGTTACCGAATTTTACACAGCATAGATTTAGATGCTGACACCATCATTCAATCATTAACGAAGATTGTAAAAGTAAAAAGTATAGCCAGCGGCTTTCAACGGAATGTTCTCATCTATTATCCGCTTATATATTCGGGCTGTATCTTAATCGGATGGAACAGTTTTACCTTTACCGGAAACACAATTTTATTCCTGATTGCTCTGTTTTTTATAACCTATTATGCTAATATATGGGGTGTTGGAAAACATAAAGGAAAAATTGACAAACTAGAGAAGGATGTTTTCGAATTGAAAGAATACCTGGAAGAATAGAATTATCAACTGGGGCATTTTTTATAAGTATGGGAATAAATGCAATTATTTTTATTCCCTTAAAAAAGAGAGTTACACAGTGAATAATGCGCAACCGGCTTGTAATACAACATTAGAAAACAGACATCGGATACTTCATTGGAATTATTCGAACAAGGGAAACTACGGATTACCGGTAAAATATGTGTTTATGCATAAACATTCGGGAGTATGAGGATTGTGATTATTCTTTATTATACGACTAATCGCCGAACTATCAGCCTTCCTTTTCGATTAACAGTTTCATACATTATTCTGAGAGAGTTGTATTTTCCAAAGAGCTCGGCGTCACGCCAAAATGTTTTGTGAAACAACGCGTAAAATACTTCGGATCATTGAATCCCACTTCATAGGCTACTTCAGCAACTGTTTTGTATTTGCCTGAGGCACTCAATAGCTCGTATGCTTTGTTCAGACGGAAATTACGGATAAAATTGCCTGGAGGCTGTCCTATCAGAGTCTGCATTTTATTGTGGAGCAACGTCTTACTCATACCGACAGACCGGATTAGTTCGGAGACATCGTATTCGGAATTACCGTAATTTGCTTGTAAAGAATCAATTATTGTCTTTACAAATCTCTCGTCGTCAGTTTCTTTCTCCATATTCAGGCTTTCAATATTCATATTCAAGCCAAATTGGCGCTGATAGTTTTGCCGTGTCTCTACTATGTTTTGGATTCGTGCCAACAAAATTTCCTCGTCGAAAGGCTTAAAAAGGATTTCGTCAACTCCCATTCTATAACCGGACAGCTGGGTCTGCTTTCCTGTTTTAGCTGTCAACAGCAAAATGGGAATATGAGATATGGAGAAATCACTTTTTACTTTTTTCGACAATTCGGCACCGTCCATCACCGGCATCATCAGATCGCTGATAATAAAATCGACATGTCGGGATTTTAAAATGGCTAATGCTTCCTTCCCATCTGAAGCCTCCAACGTTAGATAGTGATCAATAAGAATCGAATGTAGATATTGCCTCATGTCATTATTATCCTCAACAATCAAAACAGACAACCTTCTTTGTCCTTCGGAAATGGAAGAATTTTGTTGTCCCGGATCCTCACTTTCTGCAACCGCAACGACATCTTCATCCGACCCGGAGCTATTCTCTCCAAACTCCATAGGAATCATCACCCGGAACGAACTTCCACCTGCCCGGTTGTTTTTAGCGATAATCGTTCCATCCATCAGCTCAACGATTCTGCGACATAGATACAGCCCTATTCCTGTTCCGCTTTGTCCGCGAATGGACAAATGGTCGTGTTCTTTTGATTGGTAAAACATATCAAAGATTGTCTCCAATTCATTTTTATTAATACCTATACCACTGTCGCTTACACAGATATACAGAAAACTTTGTGATTGTTTGTGAGACCACAGATCAGCCAGATAGAGTTTGACAGTTCCACCGGGTTGCGTAAATTTAATTGCGTTCGACAATAAATTTGTGGTCAGTTTACGCAAAGCATCAGTATCAAAACACGCCATTGACGATTTCAGCCTGAATCTTTTTTGCAGATTTACGCTTCGCTCCGAAGCAAAAGCGAAGAACGGCAATAAAGTTTCATCCATGTAATTGGTTAAATTATCCAATTTGGCATCTATGTGAATTGCATCTGATTCAACTTTCTGAAAATCCATCAATTGATTGACCAGAGAAAGTAAATTTTTTGAATTGCGCGACACAAACCGAAGTTGCTCAATGACCTTCGGATTTGTACTTAATTTCAGAGCTCTTTCAATCGGACCGACGATGAGAGTAATAGGGGTTCGAAATTCGTGAGTGATATTCGTGAAAAACGAGATTCGGTCAGTTAAGGCATCCTGCACTTTTTTAGACATTTCTACCAACAGGTTCTGCTGGTGAAGAATTTTATCATTTTGTTCCGACAGCCTCACATTCTGCGACTTAAGCTCCTGTGCCTGTTCCTCCAGAATAATCGTTTGTTGTTCTAATTTGCTCGTACGCTCTTCTACTTTGCGGTGAAGGATCACTTTTTGCTTTTTAAAATCTCTCACGCGCCATCTGTAAAACTGAATAACACACCCGGCAAGAAAAAAGATCAAAAGAGCGATAAACCAATATGTTTTATAGAAATACGGATGAATCACAATTTTTAAATCAGCAACATGATCTGACCATTCTCCGGAGGCATTTGTGCTTTTCACTTGAAGATGATAAGTCCCCGATCCCAGATTTGTGTAGCCGACAAAGCGTTTGTCGGGTGCAACATTAATCCACTGGTCATCAAAGCCAAGGAGCCGGTAAGAATAATTCACAGAAGCCGGATTATCGAAATCCAAAGCCGAAAATTCAATAACAAATGACTTATCGCTTTCGTGCAAAGAAAGCTCTTTTGCGCAGGTTATATCCTGCTTTGCATAGGAATCTTTGACAGCATTCACCGTTTTATTCAACACCTGAAGTTTTGTGAAAACCACCCGGTCGGTAACCTCCTTCAGGCCTTTTGTCATGCCATTGATTTCTATCAACCCCGATATATTTCCAAAATACAGTTTATTGGTTGAAGGCGATTTGTAACCGGCATTCCAATAAAACTGCACATTATTTAATCCGTCGTTTTTTGAGTAATTAATGAATTGTCCCGTTTTCGGATTGAAACAAGACAAACCATTGCCTGTTCCGATCCATATCTTATTTTTGTCATCTTCCACCAGACTGTAACAAGAGTTGTTGCATAATCCATCACTTTCGGAGAAGACACGGCATTCAAAATTCTTTTCTACAGATTTAATCTGGCAAACTCCATACCCATTACTACTGATCCAGATAGAATTATCCTCACTTTGAAAAATAGATGTAATATTTTTCAGAAAAGGCTGACTTGGATTTTTCGTCCCGGAGACAAAAAAATGTGCCTCGCAGGAAAAATTCTTCTTATTAAATGTATTAAGGTCTGCTACAATAAGTCCTTTGGAAGTTCCTATCCAAAGCCTGTTGTTGTTATCTATCACACAGCCAAGCGTTCCCATCAGATTATTAGTGAGATTGCTTTTTATGGGAGTGTGGATCGATTTATGTTCTTTATCGTAGAAGTATATCTGTCGATTTGTGCCGATCCATATTCCTTCGTTTTTTTTATCATATCTTAAAACAGCGATATAATCCATAAAAGAAGGCAGATATGTAAATGATTTTAGATCTGGCATATTCAAGTCCAGCACGCTTATTCCGCCGCCCCAGGTGCCGACCCAAAGCTTATTGTCGTTGTCTTCTTCGAGTGCGCTAACCGAATTGTGGCTTATCGAATTCTTTCCGGCACGGATATGCATAAAACCTGTTTCCCCTTTCATTTTTAAATTTAATCCGCCTTCGACAGTGCCGACCCACAGATTCCCCTGATGATCTTCAATAATGGAATTGACGGGATTAGGAGATAAACTTTGAGGTTTTTCATTATGAGCATAATTTGTCAGTGACAGACGCCTGAGTGTGAACTTATTAATTCCGCCGGCCTCTGTCCCCACCCACAGATTGTTTCCATCCGCTAACAGACAATTAACAAAATCATTATTGAGCTGAGAAGCATTCAGATAATGAGAAATCCGCTCTATATAATTATTGTTTAAGTCAAACAGGTTCAGTCCTTTCAATGTTCCTACAACCAGAATTCCATTGTCTATGACTTCAAGAGACGTAATCATATCCTGAGAAATAGAATTTTGATTAAATTCATTGTAGGCATATCTTTCGAGTTTTTTTGTTTGGGTAGCGAATCTAAAAAGTCCATTTTCAGTTCCAATCCAAAGTTCATTCATCGTTTCCACGATAGAGGATATAAAAAGTCCTTTTCCGAATACCAATTTATCACTGAATCTTGTTTCTTTCAAATAGCCGCCAGCCGTTTCGTTGACTTTTTCAATCATTCCGTCGCGAGCCGTAAGAATCTCTCCCTGAATTTCTACAATGACAGAAAAGCTATTTTTCTCTTTCGGATTGCGTTGCTTGGTTTGAACAATGCGTTCAATTTCTCCTTTTTCATTAAATATAATTTTATATATGGCAGCATTCGACATAATCCAGATATTTCCCGATTTGTCGCACACAACAGACTGGAAATCATTCTGCAGAAGAAGAGCAAATGCTTTGTCACGTGATGTAACATCGTCGCGCAACATTGTTTTCAGATTAATAACATCTATTCCATAATCAGATGCGACCCATAGTCGCTTGAACTTATCTTCACATATTTTCCGGATGCAATTGCTCTTCAATGGCAAATAGAAGCTATTGACATTGAAATTAATGAATTCATACCCATCAAAGCGACTCAATCCTCCTCCCTGAGTAGCGAACCAGAGAAAACCACGGCTGTCTTTATAGATGTCATCAACAAAATTAACAGGTAACCCATTATCTATCGTCAACGCAGTGAAAGAGTATTTGGACGATATTGTTTTCTGCGCAGCCATTGATAGTGGATGCAAAAACAGCATAGTCAAAAGAACGAAGAACAGATATATTATTTTATTTTTCATACAGACAAAGGTTTCGAAAGTAAAGTTATGAATAAAAAAACAAATAGGAGTTATAAACATCTCATAACAACTTTTAAAACAGCGTCATTGTATCGGTTTTTGAAATGAAGTGAACAATAATCCACCCAATATGGAAGAATGTCCACCTGCAAAAAAATTTCGGAAAGTACTTTTGCCCTAATCGAAATTGAAACCGGGTGATTGGGCTGGAAACATAGGGTTCCGAGCCTTTTAATTAAGAGTTGAAATTATTGATGTAAGCTAAAATATTTTTTCTAAACAATACGTCAAAACCTCAATCTATCATGAAAATATCACAACTCCTTTCGTTCAAAGTAGTGCATCTGCATCTATTGATTTGCCTGTTGCTGATTTCGGGGAGAATTTCTTCCCAACAGATATTCACCGTTACAGCCGAAAAGAATCCATGGAGCGACAATTATCTCTCGATTTCATCCATGACAGATTTCCAACTATGGGGTACATATAATGTGCATGATCCATCCTGTCTTCTGGTAGGAGACACCTATTATATGTTTTCCACTGATGCAATTTATGGAGAAGACAGCACAACTATCAAAAAGATGAAACTTCCGTTCGGATACATTCAAGTGAGAAAGTCGAAAGATTTAGTTCATTGGAAATTTTCAGGATGGGCTTTTCCCGAAATACCGGAAGAAGCGCGCGAATGGGTTCTTTCCCAATCTGGAGGAAAAGGAGCGACCAATATATGGGCACCCTACATCTTAAAAAACGGCAACAAATTCCGCTTATATTATAGCGTTTCTGCATTTGGAAAACAAACATCATACATCGGTCTGGCCGAATCTGATTCGCCGGAAGGCCCCTGGGAACAAAAAGGATGCGTCGTGAAAACAACCACCGGAGACGTAATGAATGCTATTGACCCGAGCATTGTCACTAATCCCGCCGATGGCACACAGTGGATGCATTACGGATCCTATTTCGGAGGATTGCATGTGTTGCAATTGAATCCGAGAACGGGCCTGGCATTAAAAGATGGAACTCAAGGCATATCAACAGCCAGACGCCATGAGGGGCAAAAGAATAATATTGAAGCTCCGGAAATTATATACAATCCGGTCTTGAAGAAATACTTTCTTTTTGTTTCCTATGATCCGCTGATGACAACATACAATGTACGGGTCGGCCGGTCGGATTCACCTGAAGGTCCTTTTTATGATTATTTCGGCAATGACATGAGAAAGGAAGAAGACAACTACCCGATTTTGACCTATCCCTACCGGTTCAAAAATCATCCGGGCTGGGCAGGAACGGCACATTGCGGAGTGTTTAAAGATAAAAACGGAGATTTCTTCATGGCACATCAGGCTCGCCTTTCTCCTGAAAATCATCAGATGGTTCTTCACATCCGCAAAATATTCTGGACAAAAGAAGGCTGGCCTGCTGTTTCTCCGGAACGATATAATGGAGATGAGAATCAAAAGATTTCAGCAGACGATGTGCCCGGAAAATGGGAAATTATTTTTTTAAGAAGCCGGATTCCGAACCGTGGTCTTGAAGCAGGACAAATTCTATGGGGAGAAAATTTACTTCAATCGAATGAGATGGATACTTCACAAATCATATTATTGAACAAAGACCATAGTCTTTCCGGTGAAAAGACAGGAGACTGGCAATATTCTGATAATTTTATTAAATTAAAACTCGATAGAGAAAAACTCGACGCCTGCGTTTTCATTGGGCACGACTGGGAAAATCAAACACGGACGCTCTTGTTTACAGCAATCGACAAGCAAGGAAATTCGGTGTGGGGAAAAAAAATCCACTAAATCAGAAAGAAAAATTTTCTAAAATTCAAGTCTTAAACATCATATTATACCTATGAAAAAACAATTATTATTTCAATGGCATATCGCCATCGCACTTTTTATGTGCATGTTTGCCTCTTGCCAAAGCTGGGATAAGTGGGATGATCCTTCCGGAAACCAGGTATATCCTACTCTGCAAAAAGTTGCATCTTATTCTTTCAATTCGGAATTAGACACAGCATTCCATCTGTTCTCTTATTCCAGCGGACAACTTCCGTCTTTGGTGAATGATGAAGAAAGAGGAAGCCAGGTTCTGAATATGGAAGGAGGATACGCACTTCTGCAAAATCCGCTCACCGGCGTGAAAGTGCAGAACGGAGTTTCCCTCACTTTCTGGATGAAACAAAATGGGAGTTCACCAGACTTGAACGGTGCTTTGTTTTCTTTCCAAGATCAATCAGGTACACAAAAACTATTTTTCACGGCAAACGGATGGATTCACTATCAAGGAGCCAATGGTAGCTATGAACAGAATAATCCATCAACAATCACCACTGGCCTGATCAACGATAACGAATGGCATTATGTCGCTGTTATCTTCCGCTCCGATGGGTATGCCATCTATGTAGATGGAGAGGAAAAGCTTATCGACACCACTTCTTCTGATTATGATTTTTCGGAAATAGTGCAATTTGCGGGAACTGCTCCGAAATTATATATCGGATATGGTTCCGAAACAGATACCCAACCGTGGATGATCGACGACCTGAACATCTATCGAAACAGAATCACATCGAGCGAAATTGCCAAACCCAACACCGGAGGAAATGGTTCGACAACGGATTATATTATCGTTGGAAACGAAGACAACTCTACCACTTGGTGGTCTGCTTTTTCCGATCTGGTCACTATGAACGGAAACCAAACCATGCATTGGGGATTCTACAACTACACCAGCGGAGAAAATAACTGGAACAACTGGGTATTGGCTGTCACGAATGGAAAAAACAGAGATGAGTCGGGGTATGCCGAATATTTCGTTCTCAGGGCTGATGCTTACGGATGGGGCGATTCGAACTATAACGGAGAAAATATATCACATAATTTCAATTTTGACGATGGCAGTTTCAAAACCGATATGCAAGGTGCTTACGTGGATTTGGCTATCACCCGATCAGGCAACCGCATCGATGTGAAGGCAACGATCACTGCAGAAAGCGGAACGGTCTACACATACACTTTCTATTATGAAGGGAATATTGGGACATCGATCGGAGCATTTCTGACTTGTGAAGGTGCTCATCTGGCTATAGATCCGGAGGCTGTTATTGTTGGAGAAACCTACACGGCCGGTTCCTATCTTGTTGGCCCGTCAGATCTGAGTGCCGGCTGGTGGTCGTATTTTTCCAATTTCAGCAAGATTTCAGGCGACACAAGCTCCCCGTTTGTTTACACCTTCTATAATAACACGAGCGGAGCAAACAACTGGAACAACTGGGTGTTGGTCGTAACCAATGGGAAAAACAGAAGTGAAACCGGATATGCAGAATATTTCGTGATCCGTGCGGATGCCTACGGCTGGGGTGACAGCAACTATTCAGCAAACAACATTTCAGCTAGCTATGATTGGGATAATTTCAAATCTCAGATGAACGGAGCATTAGTTAAGATTCTCATTCAACGAGCCGGAAACAGAATTGATGTCACTGCGAAAGTCACAACTGCCGATGGAGAACAATTGGGTGATTACACATTCTATTATGAAGGAGTGACGACTACTGATATCGGCACATTTCTAACTGTCGATGGTTCAAGCCTGGATATGAGATCTGCCGGCTACTATCCTTTTGTGGAAAATTGAAAATATTGCATGGCTAATTACTATTGAGTGGAGCTATAAACTCATGCCAGCAATGAAAATGATTTTTCAGCTTCACTCATCCTTAAAGAAAAATTATCACATGAAAGAAAAACTTAAAGAATTAGTTATAACAAAAATCACCTCAAAGACAAACATTCTGATGATTGTATTTCTTTGTTGGGGAATGAATATTTGGTCACAGAATTCTGCGGTGAAAGGCATCGTGAAAGACCAAACAGGTGAACCTTTGATTGGAGTAACCGTGCAGGTGAAAGGCGCATCAACTGCTACATTGACCGATGTGAACGGAATTTTCACTTTACAGGCATCTCCGAATGCAACACTGGTGTTCACTTACATTGGGTATGACACACAAGAGATTTCGGTGTCGGGAAGGAAAAACATCCCGGTTGTTTTGAAGGAAACAAACCTGTCACTGCAAGAAGTGGTGGTGGTAGGTTATGGCACACAGAAAAAAGAAAGTGTTGTCGGTGCAATCTCTTCAATTAATTCGGAAGAACTGCTCAAGTCATCTTCTCCAAATATATCACAAGCAATCGCAGGCAAGCTTCCGGGAGTGATCACGAATCAGGTTTCGGGAGCACCGGGAAGCGACGATGTCAACATCTATATCCGCGGACAGGCCTCTTTTGCCGGTGACAACCAGCCTTTGGTGATGGTGGATGGCGTGGAACGTTCATTTTCTCAAATAGCACCCGACGACATTGAGAATATTTCTGTTTTGAAAGATGCGTCCGCAACTGCTGTTTATGGTGTACGGGGAGCAAACGGAGTAATTCTGGTGACAACTAAACGTGGGCGCGAACAAAAACCGGTGGTCAGCCTGACAATCAATTACCAGCTTCAGTCTCCTACCAGAAAAAACAAATATCTGGATTCTTATCAGTCTGTCACGTTGCTGGAAGAAGCATTAGCTAACGACGATCTGCCGTCTCAATACTCGGCTACGGATATTGAGAACTTCAGGAAATCGTCTTTGGGACAATTGTCACAATCAGAAGCACAGCTCTACCCGAATGTGAATTGGTATGATGAAGTTTTGAATAAAACAGCTCCTGCCCAACGTTACAATGTGAATATTCAGGGGGGAACAAAACGTGTGCGATATTTCACTTCTCTCGAATATTATAATCAATCTGGATTGTATAAAAACCTGACAAATAGCTCATCCTACGACCAAACATCGAATGCTTCTTTCAAACGGTATGGATTTCGTGCCAATCTTGATTTCCTGCTCACAGGGTCAACCACTTTGTCCGTTAATTTCGGAACTCGGTTTGAAGAACGTAACGGTCCCAATGTGACAGAGAATTCCACTACAAAATACAATGAAATATTCTACGAGCTAAACCACACGCCGGGCTGGCTTTTTCCGGTCAAAT
This sequence comes from Dysgonamonadaceae bacterium, assembly GCA_047605645.1. GTDB lineage: Bacteria > Bacteroidota > Bacteroidia > Bacteroidales > Dysgonomonadaceae > UBA1309. Next base: position 44,995 of record JASGFJ010000033.1, read on the forward strand.
ATGAGTACGGATACTATGGAGGAAATTCACAACACCAGAACAATATTGTTGCCAAACTGGCTAAAGGCGGATTTTACCGGGACAACAACACGATCAACGAAACAAATTTCATCATCGATCAAAAATTAGATTTCCTGACCAAAGGCCTATCTTTTAAGGGAATGGCTTCTTTTGATTATGAAACCTACTACGACCGACGGTTTTCGGCAGGATTCGCAACCTACGAGCTGCTCGACCGCTCTAACCCCGAAAGTACAGATAGTTTCACACGCTACAATGAAGATAAAGAGCTGACGTATTCGGGCAATACCCAGACCACTTCCATGAAGCTCTATCTGGAATCTTCTTTGAATTATGCACGTGATTTCGGCCCGCATAAATTCACGGGATTATTGCTCTACAACCAAAACGACTATCGCTATCAGGCCGATCTGCAAAAGCGCTATCAGGGTATTGTGGGACGCGTAACATATAATTATGACGATCGCTATCTGGGTGAAATCAACGCCGGATACAACGGGTCGGAGAACTTCAACAAAGGACATCGTTTCGGATTTTTCCCTTCAGCTTCGCTCGGATGGCTGATGACTAACGAGGATTTCATGAAAGGAACGAACTCATGGCTCGACAAATTAAAGTTGCGGGCATCATACGGAGAAGTGGGAAACGACAAGTATTATGTGAATGGCTCGGAAGTGCGCTTCTTGTATGTGGAGGCCTGGTCATGGTATAATAATGTGTATTATTGGGGAAACGGGAACTACAAGAAAGGCGTCTATGAAGGACGCTTCCCAAACACCGGCGTAACCTGGGAGCGTGCACGAAAATACAATCTGGCACTCGAGTCTGAGTTTCTGAGAGGCTTGCTCACTTTCAATGTCGATGTCTTCAAAGAAAAAAGAAAAAACATTTTAACGTCATATCTTACCATCCCCGACTACATCGGCGTGGACATTGCCGCGGGAAACCTCGGACGCACAACGAATCAGGGGTTTGAACTGGAATTAAAGCACCGGAACAACATTGGAAAATGGAATTACAATGTGAACCTCAACTTCACTCATGCAAAAAACAAGATTGAGGAAATGGACGAACCGGCCGGTAAACCGGGTTACAGAAAAGGAACAGGGTACACCATCGGACAATTTTTCGGATTGCAATCTGAAGGATTCATCACTCAGGAGGATATCAATTCGGGCAATTTGCCTACCTCTTTATTCACGGATAAAGTGCAGGCTGGCGACTTGAAATACAAAGACATGAATGGTGATGGATATATCGACAATCAGGATGTCACACAGATCGGACACAGCTACATCCCCGAAAATACATACAGTGCGTCATTGGGGATCGATTACAAAGGCTGGTCGTTCAGCATGATGTTTCAGGGAGTAGGCAAAGTGTCACGCTATTATGACTCAGAGGCTCTTTTTGCTTTCGTGGACGGCGGAAAGGTCAGGGAAGAACACCTGCAACGATGGAATCCGGCAATGTCGGAAGAATATAATCTTGCCAATGCGAAATATCCTTTGCTTCATTACGATGACAAGGGGAACCACAACCAGCAGATCAGCACCTTCTTTTTAAAATCGGGACGATTTGTCCGCTTAAAAAATATCGAAGTGAGCTATACTCTTCCGGCAACAATTGCAAAAAGAATGTATATGTCGAATTGCAGATTCTATCTCAATGCAAATAATTTGATTACCTGGGACAGTCTTGATGGACTTTGTGATCCGGAAACCACTTTATCGAATGCCTATCCGATCATGAAATCAGTGAATCTGGGAGTTAATATTAAATTCTAATGCTATGAAGAAATCATTTTTATTTATCATATCAATTTTTTCGCTGAGCTTATTATTCTCGATCAGCTCATGTGAAGACAGCAGTTTTCTCGACAAACAACCAAGCGGAGAACTCACGGCAGATGAAGTGTGGTCAAGCTGGAGCAATGCTGTTTATTTCTACAACGACACATACAATTTTCTAAGAAACGGACAAGCCCGCATCAGTAATTCATGGATGGACGAAGCAACCGATCTGGCCGAAGCGAGCAGATCTTCCGCCGGTGTCAGAAGTAGTTTTAATGTCGGAAACTTCTATGCATCGGGGGGAGCATCGGAAATCACAGACACCTGGGAGTCGTATTATCGCGGAATACGAAAGGTAAACCTCTTTCTCTCAAAAATAGACAGCGTCCCTTTCGGCACTGAAGTGACCGAAGCAACCGGAACTGCAACCCGCAATCGCATGAAAGCCGAAATGCGCTTTTTCAGAGCCTATTTCTTCTGGGAACTCTGCCTGCGCTATGGTGCAATTCCTATCATTACGGATGCAATTGATCCGGAAGCTGACTTGTCAACTATCCTGGCAAAATACGAAAGGCCGGAATCTGTCGCCACTTGTTTTACGTGGATCATGTTCGAATTAAATGATTGTTATGCCAACTTAACGTCCGACAACGATGTAGCCACATCTGATCTGGGCATTATAACAAAGGGTGCCGATCTCGCCTTGCAGTCACGAATCAAATTATATCTGGCAAGCCCTTATTATCAGGATCTGGGAATGTATACCTGGCAGGATGCCGCCGACATTGCCAAATTATTCATCGACAACTGGGGCAACGGCATCCGCTATTCTTTGAATCAGAACACAGCAGATTCCGTACAGGCATATCAGTATGCTATCAATAACAGGGCTGTGGATGGAAACAACGAGGTTATTTTCTGGAGAAATGATGCTGCAGGAAACTGGTGGCAAAATGAATCGCCTGTCGGTTATGGAGGATACGGAGGATTGTGTCCCAGCCAGACACTGGTTGACATGTATGACATGGCTGACGGATCAGCTCCTTTCAGCAGTTATGACGAAACGGGAGCTCCGGCATACGACTCGAACGGAAATCCGACAGTGAATGCATCTTCCTCCTACGATGAACAAAATCCATACGTAGGAAGAGATCCGCGCATGTATGCAACTATTCTTTTCAATGGCGCTGAATGGTGGGCTAGAGACATAGATACATCTGTGGGAGGAACGGATAACCCAACAGGAAATGCTTATGCCACACCTACGGGCTACTATAATCGCAAATATCACGATGACAGCCAGACAAGCTATCTGGATGACACAAAAACCATGTTTCGCAACTGGATCTTCATTCGCTATGCAGAAATCCTTCTCAATTATGCAGAAGCGATGAATGAAGCGAATGGCCCTTCTTTGGCGGTTTTCGATGTTCTGCAACAGCTGCGCGACCGCGTGGGAATGACGGCTAAATTGTCAGAAAGAGCCGACTTGCAAAGCAAAGACGGGCTGAGAAAATTCATACGCAAGGAACGTACCATCGAACTGGCTTTTGAAGATCATCGCTGGTGGGATGTGCGCCGCTGGAATGTAGCAGACATCGCCATTGCCCGCCCAATTTATGGAATTCAAATTGTGAAATCGTCTGATGGATCTCTCACCTATACCCGCCAAAAAGCACAAACGAGAACATATCAGATCAGGTTCTCTCTCTACCCTATTCCGGAAACAGAAATATGGAAAACCGGATGGGAAAATAATCCGGGTTGGGAATAAGTTATCAAACATTTAATTCTATAGCTAATGAATACCTTATATCGAAATAATAAGAAAAAAGCTTTTCAATGCTTACTGATAGGAGCTTGCATGGCGTTGACAAATCTATCGGCAGGCGCACAAGCAGAAAGAACCCTGAAGGGAAGAGTGGTCAATGCGGCCGGCGAGCCTGTCATTGGAGCTATTGTTAACGTAACTGAACAAAGCAGAATTGCCGTTAGCGATCAAAACGGTCATTTCAATCTGAAAAAAGTGGCGTTGAGCGACTCCATATTGGTCACTTGTGTCGGATACAAAGATGCAACTGTTGCGGCCGACTTTGATCGGGATTTCAATATTGTCATGAATGAGGAAACGGATATATACAAAGAAAAAATTGCTGTTCCCTTTGGTTCGGTTTCCAAAAAATACAATGTGAATGCCATGTCGACTGTCACTGGCGAAGAACTGGCCAAACATCCGGTAAGCGTTTTGCAGAATGCTTTCACGGCCACTGTCACCGGCGTGGAAACCTACGAAAGCAATTCGGAACCGGGCTGGTCGGAAACATCCTTATATGTCCGGGGAATCCGCACAATGAACAGCAGCGCCCGCTCTCCGCTGATTATTGTGGACGATATGGAACGCGATCTTTCGTTCCTTGATGCCTATCCCATTAAAAGCATCAGCATTCTTAAAGATGCTGCCGCAACGGCTATTTATGGCATGCGTGGAGCAAACGGAGTGGTGCTCGTGACTACCAAAAGAGGGAAACCTGGTCGAATCAACATCAATTTCACACAAGAATTCGGATTCCAAACAGCTTCCGGAATTCCAGAAAGCCAGAATTCCTACAACTATGCATTGACATACAATCAGGCTCGTTATCTGGATGGACTGACGCCGGCTTTCTCCGATGAGGATATCCAACATTATAAAGAAGCATCCGACGGGACTTTGGCTGATGAATATAAATACAAATATTTCAACACCAATTGGAATAAAATTCTGCTGCGGGATCTGGCACCCCAATACAAGACCAACCTTATGGTCAGCGGAGGAAATCGTGCGGTACGCTACTTTGTGTCATTCTCCTATCTGCGGCAAGAAGGTTTATATAATTCAAAATGGACCAATTGGAACGACGGGTACTCTACGCAGCATACACTGAACAGGTATAATCTCCGTTCGAATGTGGATATTGATGTGAACAAAGTGCTGAGTGTTTCTCTTGATTTAGGTGGACGCATCGACATGATTAAACAGCCACTGGCATCAACATGGACAATATTCACCTGGGGAACAACGGAAAACCTTCCCATTTATCCGATTTTCACTCCTGCCGGACAATGGTATGCTCCGAGTTCAAATTCGTCTAAAAATGCAGCCGCTCTGGTTGCACAAACAGGTATTGACTCCAACCGCCGCCGCAATCTATATACGAATGCGACAGCTAATTTTGATTTAGGGTTTCTGACAAAGGGACTCAAAGCGAAAGCAATGATAGGGTTTGATTCGTACAACACCTTCCAGTATACGCAAAGCCAGAGTTACGATGCTTTTGACTATGATTTTGATTCTGGGGTCTACACCAATCCTAATTCATATACATACACCCGCACCAACACGGGTGAGTCATTGGCTGACCCTGTCACCAACCCGCGCACGATGTACTATAACATCAATTTCATCGGTTCAATTGGTTACGACCGCAGCTTCAGGAAACATGACATTCATGCCACCGGCATGTTTCGCACCTACAAAAACGTAGTGGAAGGATATAATTCATCGAACCGCTATCTAACCGTCGGATCTATTCTCAACTATATGTATGATAAAAAATACATTGCTCAGTTGACTGCTTCCTACCAGGGTTGCGACAATTTTGATCCGGACAACCGCTTCGGTTTTTTCCCCGGAATATCACTGGGTTGGCTGGCATCTGAAGAAAACTGGATGAAAAACAGCGGATTCAATCTCCTGAAGCTTCGTACGTCTTATGGAAAAGCCGGCCAGTCCGATATAGGCACAAGCCGTTATCCATTTCAAAGCGAATATACTTCGGGGAACGGATATAACTTTGGAACTTCCCAATCTTATCTGGAAGGAGTATATGAATCAAAGACCGGAAATAAAAACATTCAATGGGAAGTGTCCAGAATGCTGAACATCGGAATAGACTTTGACTACCGCAACCAATTGTTATATGGCTCTCTGGATGTATTCAAGGAATGGCGGTCGAACATCTTAGTCACTCCCTCAAATGTTCCCGATCTGTTTGGCGCAACGGTTCCTCGAACATCGGCCGGAAAAGCAGAAACAAAAGGGGTAGAACTTACTCTGGGACACTCCGGACGAATAGGCAATGTGCGCTACAATGTGGAAGGAAATCTCACTTGGAATCAAAATAAAATAACTTATATGGATGAGACAGCTCCCGAGGAACCATATCAGGCAAAGACAGGACAACGCATCGATCGTCCGCAGGTGCTCATCTGGAAACAATGGGCTTCAGACGAAAGCCTGATTCCAACCTCAGCAACCGATGCTTTGGAGAATGCAAACAAATATCCGTATGTGAGCGGGACTAAATTAGGAAATGCTGTATATGTTGATCAGAACGGAGACGGAGCCATCGACACAAAAGACATGGTGCCTTACGGATACGGAACAATTCCCGAATTACTGCCCTCCCTGCATCTCGGTTTTGAATGGAATGGATTTGACGCCAGAGTCATCTTAACGGCTTATCTGAACCGCACTGTTCCCTGCCGTGAAAACATGGACTATGGGTTTGGCTGGGGAGGAACGTCCACGCATGAAGTGACTAAGACTTGGGGATACTACACTGACGATCCCACCGATCCGAGAAATATTCAGGCCGAATATCCCCGTTTGTCGACTTCCTTTAGCAACGTGGACAGAAATTATCCATACAACACAACCACAGTATGGTATAAAAATGGGAATTTCCTTTCTTTGAGAAACATAGAAATCGGATACTCGCTACCTCAGAAATTGATAGCAAAAGTGAATATGACAAAATGCCGCTTCTATTTTAGCGGATATAACCTGAAAAACTGGAGCAACTTCGACAATGGATTCGATCCGGAAAATCCTACAAATTATCTGTGGGCATATCCAAAAACAAAATCGTTTTCGCTGGGTGTAAACATTGGTTTTTAATCGATTTTTAAAGCTTTATGATTATGAAAAATTTTAATAAAATATATACAGTATTAATCGGGATAGGAATCATGTGCGTGCTATCCGGTTGCAGTGATTATCTGGATAAAGAATACGACGCGTCGCTTTCGGAAGATAAAATATTCTCAAATACGACACTCACAAAAGAATTTTTAGCCAATCTTTACACCTTCTTACCTGATGGATTTGGCCCATTCAGCAATACACAATACACAAATGCATCACGAGATTGCATGACCGACAATGCCATTGCATATTGGGGATTGATCTACTACAACAAAATACGCACGGATGGCTACACATCATCCTCGCACCCTCTAGCTGGATCGTTCTGGACAAACAATTTCACCGGTATCCGCAGATGCAATAAATTTCTTTCTCGCATCAGCTCCAACGTGATTAGCGACGTGGCTGCCAATGGAGACGACAATCATCTGTTCACCCGCTACAAAGCCGAGGCTAGATTGTTGCGAGCCATGTATCATTTTGAGCTGGTTGCTTATTTTGGAGCCGCGCCCGTTTTGGACGGAAAAATTTTCAGCACCGACGATGCGGATATGCTAAATCTCACACGCACAAATCCGGACGAAGTGCTGCAATGGATTGCCGATGAATGCGACAGCGTGAAAAACATTCTGCCTTTTCGGTATGCTTCGCAAGGAAATTGGGGACGCGTGACCGGAGCAACAGCTTATGCTCTCAAATCGAGAGCATTACTCTATAGAGCAAGTGCTTTAAACAACACCGCCAGCAACACTGAATGGTGGAATCAGGCGGCACAAGCGGCAAAGGATTTCATAGACAAAAATACGTCTTTCTCTAATCCGCACAAGCTGTATACTTTTGAAGGTAATTTGTCTACAACCTCGCTTCCGTCAAGCATTGTGAATGCAAAAAAAGGAACGCTAAACTATATGTATAATTTTGTGACGCTGCCCTATAACAATGACGAAATCATTATGGCTCGTTCCATCTGGTCAACTTATATCATTGATTTCAGCTTCCTTCCTTTCGGAAGCTTCTCCGGAGCATACGGACGAACCAATCCTACCCAAAATCTGGTTGATGCTTATGAAACAATCAATGGAAAACCAATTGCGGAAGATGCTTCGTACGACAGCCAGAATCCCTACGAGAATCGTGATCCGCGCCTGGAAGCAACCATTTTCCACCATGGATCTGTGTGGGGACGACCCGACTATGGCGAGCAGGCAACCGTAGATGTCCACTACAATTCTGAAACCGATAAAGGTGCTGACTACAGAGGTTCTTCCGGTGGAACATATACCGGATACTATGTGAAAAAATTCGTCAATCCGAACATTATATTCAACACTTCATACTTAACGGCACAATCGCATAGCTGGATTATTTTTCGATATGCTGAAATTCTTTTGAACTATGCCGAAGCCTTGAACGAAGCACAAGGACCGACTACTGTGGCATACGATGCTGTCAATCAAGTGAGAGCACGAGCCGGAATGCCAAATCTTCCCAGCGGATTGTCAAAAGACCAGTTCCGCAAGAGAGTACGGAATGAACGGCGTGTCGAACTGGCTTTTGAAGATCACCGCTTCTTTGATGTGCGACGCTGGAAATCATATTATGACCAGACAAGCTCCAATGAAAAGAATTTGCCCTACAACGAACAAATCTACAATATCTATGGTGTGCAGGTGACCACTAGCGGAAACACAGAGACTTACACTTATGGCAAAGAAGATAATATTGGAGATGTGGCTTACACCACTCCGAAAAACAACCTGTTCCCTGTTCCTTACACAGAGTTCACAAAGGTGCCTTCGCTAGGACAAAACACCGGATGGTGAAATATTTATAGATTTGAATGAAATAGAATGATGAGAATGATGAGAAAATATGGATTCCTACAGCTATTTACACTGTCGCTGCTTTTTGCAAGCGCATGCACCGGCGATGACAACCATGTGACAGACAGTGGAAGCGGGTCCGGAGGTGATACCACCGAAGTGTATGCCGCACCAACTTATGCAGATGATTATAGCGCCATATCGGCCTGGGAGGATCGGGCTGACTGGAACTTAGCCAACGTGCACGATCCTACTGTCGAAAAAAGTGGTGATTACTATTATATGTATGGAACGGATGCCTCCTACGGCAACGTGCATCTGGGGTATGGGCATTTTCCCTATCGGCGTTCCAAAGATCTCGTAAACTGGGAGTTCAGAGGAATGTCTATGAGTACAGCTCCTGCATGGATAACGGATTCGCTTAACAGCATCCGTGCAAGCTACAACCTGGCACCTATCAGCAATCCGGAATTGGCATTCTGGGCGCCTGCTGTCAGAAAAGTCGGTAATAAATATAGGATGTACTATAGTGTGGTGGTTGATAATTATATCCAGACAGGAGCTGCGAGTACAACAGAGAACTTTGACAATTCGTGGACAGAACGGGCTTTTATCGGAATGCGCGAATCTGATTATTTGGCCAATAACCTATGGACAGAAAAAGGAATGGTGGTTTGTTCGGCTTCCGATAAGGGAACCGATTGGTATCGCCCGTCATTAAGCAATTATTCTTCCGCATATTTCAAATACAACGCAATTGATCCGAGCTACATCGTCACTCCGGAGAATGAACATTGGCTGATCTACGGATCATGGCATAGCGGCATTATGGCTATTCAGCTGAACCCTGAAACAGGATTGCCATTGAAAAAATTTGATTTAAATGACGAGTCAACGTGGGGAACAAGAATCTACACCCGTTCGGCAAATTCCCGCTGGCAGGCATCCGAAGCGCCTGAAATTATTTATAATGAGGAAACGGGATATTATTACCTTTTCTTGGCCTACGATGAGTTGTCTGTTGCATACAACACGCGCGTTTGCCGTTCTAAAAGCATAACAGGTCCCTATTTGGGATACAACGGAGAAAACATCAGTTCAGGAGGAGAATGTTTCCCGATTCTCACACATCCCTACAAGTTTGCCGGTCATTCGGGATGGGTTGGAATTTCACACTGTGCTATTTTCCGAAATTCTGATACAAATGATTGGTTTTATGCATCGCAAGGACGTTTGCCGGCAAACACAAATGGCAATGCCTACAGCAACGCTATCATGATGGGACAGATCAGGGAAATCAAATGGACGGATGACGGATGGCCTGTGGTTATGCCCGAACGATATGCGGATGTGCCACAAACGGAAATATCAGAATCGGATTTAGTCGGATCTTGGGAAAATATTTTCCTCAATTATCAATATCAGGCGCAGCAAACTTCATCCACACTTGTTTTGTCGGCCGATCATTCTGTTTCGGGAGCAATAAGCGGATCATGGAGCTTCGATTCTGTTACAAAAACGTTAACTATCGGATCCTATCAGGTCATCGTGGAGAGAGGATTGGATTGGGAGGCAGAACCTCGAAAACAAACCATTATGTATGCTGGTCTGACTGATACAGGTGTTTCTATCTGGGGTAAAAAATCTCAATAAATATGTTTTATTCATTAGTGTCCCATTAAAATTAGGACGTTATTAAAAATCAAATAAACTTGGCTCATTACGCCTAAATGGTTCTTTGTCATTTTGAAATTTAGTTTTGTTGAAGAGTTCTCGAAGAGATGTTTTGTCGGTTAAAGAAATGCTCAATACTTGAAGAACCTCGTATGTACTTCTATCAAGTTGCATATCGTGTTGAAGGATTGCGACCAGGCAGTATGTACAAATGGCAACATAGATTTGAATCCGAACAGCATTCTCGGTAGTACCCCAAAACTTTTTAACTTTGAGGTGCTGCTTGAGTCATTTGAAAAACAATTCTACTTGCCAGCGATTCTTGTAAAGCTCGGCAACTTGAAGAGCTGAGATATGCATTGCATCGGTTAAGAAAACAAATTCATGTTTCTGTTCTTCATCCCAATATTTGACCAAACGAAGTGTTTCAGGATAATATTGCTTTGGATAAAATCCGGTTAATTCAATCTCCATATCCGAAAGCACATTCTTAGGTAACCTTCGTTTCCATCTGATGGATTTGCATTGCAGATTTTTCTTCGCCCTGACAACGTAGTGAGCTTCTATTTGATGAATCTTATACAGCATCTTAAAGTTGTTATAGGCTCGGTCAAAGATGTAGTAAGAACCTGGCTCATGTGGAATTTCTTTCATAACCTTTGAGTCGTGTACAGAAGCTTCGGTAATATGAAAGAATATAGGTATCTGTGTTTCTACATCATATAATGTATGTACTTTGATACCTCCTTTTCTCTTGCGAAACTTCGCCGACCAAAATACGGAAAGGCATAAATCAATCGTCGTGGAATCAAAGGCAAAGATGTTACCACCAAGATTGAAGACGTTGGTGATGCGTTTCTTTCTTGCTTCACTTACCAGATAATAAGCATAGTCTTCAAAGATATGGTAGTTTCTATCTTGATTAGCTCTTGCTAAAGATGATTTTGATACATTCTTACCCATTCCTAAATGATAACATTTAGAGTGATGTGCATCAAGAGCTACAATCAAATCTCTTAGCCCACATTGAGCATTTAAACCCTAACGAGAGTTAAAGTATAGTTAAATTT
>JASGFJ010000034.1:0-52641 GCA_047605645.1 Dysgonamonadaceae bacterium
CTGTAAAGAAAAAGCCGGTTGCGGAAGAATCTGCCAGTGTTGTAGACCAGGAAACAGTAAAGCAAGAATCTAATTCGGAAGAATTGGCTACTGTTACAGCACCAGAGACTGTAAAGAAAAAGCCGGTTGCGGAAGAATCTGCCAGTGTTGTAGACCAGGAAACCGTAAAGCAAGAGTCTAATTCGGAAGAATTGGCTACTGTTACAGCACCAGAGACTGTAAAGAAAGAGCCGGTTGCGGAAGAATCTGCCAGTGTTGTAGACCAGGAAACAGCTAATTCTAAAAAAAAAGAAATAAACAAGAAGAGTTCCCTGGAATAAACTGGTCTGACAATACTAATTACAATATTCAACTTTGCATTCTCCTGTATGATGAACGTATTAATACGTATCAATACATGCAGGAGATTGATGCTCTTATAGATGAACAAACCGAATTAGCTCAAAAATTAGTTCATTACTCAATAAGAAATCGACAAGCACACGAAGAGCTTCAATCATTTAATGATATCCATGAGTTTAAATATATACATCCCTTAACTATCAATGGACAATACAAGCAAACTCAACGTGACCAGCTAAAAAAAATGAAAGAAGAAAATCCTGAAGGATTTCTGAATGAAATAACTAACTTAAATCAAAATATAAGACGTATAAAAAGCAATATTACTAAGAAAAAATATAAAGATGAAGAGGAATACCAATCATGGGTAAACAATATCAATAAAGCAGAAATAAAACGTCAAATCATAATAGAATTAATGTAGAATAAACCAACCGGAAGCCTTTAATATTTTAGAGGCTTATTTTTTGCTGTTTTTCATCCGTTTTCATTCTAAAACACTCCGATTTTAAAGAAATGATATTTAAAAGAAGCATATTGAGTTAATAATCAAACAAATAATATTTAAGAGCTTATTTTATAATTATTTGAATGAACCGCAAGCCCGTGCCGCTGTGTTGGCGGCTTGTAATGCAAAAAACGCAAAAAAAACGGTTATATGATTCAAACTGTTAAAAACAAAACCATTAACAGTTAAATCCTGCTGGAAATTTTGATTTTTCGGCAGAATCCGTCAGTACTTCATAAAACATCCGATCGAAAGCTAAAACCCTTCGATTACACTGTCCTTTATCCTCTTCCATTGCTCGAATAGCTTTGTAATAACCATAAAATAAAGCTAAATGAGTAGACTATATTGGAAGACAGAACAACGGAAGGTCCGAGATTTGATTCCTTCAAACTACAATCCAAGAGAAAGAGATGAAAAAGGACAAACGGTACTAGAAAAGAGCCTTGATAAATTTGGGTTAGTAGACACGCCAGTGATAAATCTTGATGAACAATTGATATCAGGACACCGGCGACTGGAGTATTATATAGAGCGTGCTCTACTGGATGTAACAATAGATGTTCGTGTTCCATCCCGTATGCTCACTGAAAATGAAGTGAAGCAATACATGCTATTGGCCAATACGCATGCTGGCAAATGGGATCTTCCTAAACTGGAGGAACATTTCAGTAATTTGTATAAAGAGATCATGGTTAATGAACTTCCATCAATAGAGGATACAACTCTTCCATCAGCAGAGCAGATAACTCAGAGTAAGGATAAAGAGCGCCAGATAATAGAGGATGAATTCAACGACCTACCACCGAAGAATCCCATTACTCAGGTCGATGATCTGTATGAGCTAGGAGAACACCGGATTATATGCGGAGACAGCACCGACGTGAATGTAGTTGGACGGCTGATGGGCGGAAAGTTCGCTCACATGGTATTTACCGATCCACCATATAACTTGGCTCCTAAACAGTTCTCTGGATTCGGGAATAATGAATCGCAAACATTTGCAATGGGTGTAGGTGAAATGTCAGAGCAGCAGTTCACTGAGTTCCTGAAGAAATGTTTCATGGTATTGATCCGATACTCTGTGAAAGGTTCTATTCATTATGTGTGTATGGATTGGAAACATGTCCTTGAGATTACCACAGCTGGAAAAGTATATTCCGAATATAAAAACATGATAGTCTGGAATAAAAATAATGGAGGAATGGGGACATTCTATCGTTCGAAGCATGAACTAATCTTTACGTTCCAAAACAATCAGGATATCCCTGAAGAAATTATTGATGGTAGATTAACCGATATTGAGCAAACCGGATATGAAGCAGGACATTCACTTATCTATATATTTAAAAATGGCCGTGAACGAAACATTAACAATTTTATGCTAGGACAGACAGGTCGATATCGAACAAATGTATGGGATTACCCTGGTGCGAGTTCTTTCAATAAAACTGCAGATATAAGCACAAAAGATCATCCTACACCTAAGCCGGTTAAACTAGTAGCCGATGCAATAATGGATTGCAGTCTGGTTGGCTACATAATTCTTGATATATTCTCCGGCTCCGGCACAACCATTATTGCATCGGAACAAACCAATAGAATATGTTATGCTGTGGAGCTGGATACCGGATATTGTGACCTAAACATTCGAAGATATATTCGCTATTGCAGAAATACTGGAAAACCGATAATCGTGAAAAAAAATGGAGTTGTATTAACAAAAGAACAGTTGAAAGAATATGAACTACGATAGTGCATTTATCGAAAAAGTTCGGGCATTTGGTGTTTTGGGTTATCCTGCACATGAAATCATATACCTGGTAGAACCGGAAGATCCGGAACAATTTGAAAAGGATATACAGAATCCAGAGCATGAGATATACAAAGCCTTTCAAAAAGGCAAGACTACCGGCCAATACACAATGGATAAAGCTCTGTTTGATTCGGCTAAAGCTAACAATATAGATGCAAATGAGAAACTAAACCAGCGACAGCAATTTAAACGAATAGAAACAGCGATACACGAAAGATTTAATTTATAACCTATGCTTGAACATATCCAACGACTACCAATTGAAGTTATTCAGGCCTTTCTAAAGAACCGGAATGCAAAAGCTTGCGGAGTATCCCCGGTTTTGGCTGAATATATCCTGCAGATAAATGATGCGTATAACTTAAATAAACGCTATAGGTCGATAAGCGATTGTGCGAACCAGCTCCGGTTAAAATATCCGGAGCTTTCTCTTCCAACTTGTAAAAGCCGGGTACATGATGCGATATCATTCTTTAATGCTGATTGTGGGGTGACCGCGGATGCTTGGGATAATTACTTTGCGGACAGAATGGCTCAACTTTTTGAAGTCAATTTGATAGCAAAAGACAGAAAAGAAGCTCGGATATGTTCGGAGAGGGAAAGAGAATATCGTTTGTCGGCCTCTCAAAATAGAGTAGATCCACGCCTTATTCAGTTTAAACCACAAATTGTATCCGCAGATATGCAGCTCGACAGAATGGGGGTTACGCCAAAAGGTATTTTAAGTGCCTGGGAGAAGGCTAAGTCTATAATCAACAGCCGGGATGTAGCTATTCATGAGAAAAAGCGTATTCTAATAGAAACAGCCCGAGAACTAAACGTCAAGGACAAGGAAGGAGGTTACACCGAATATGAAGAAGTCGAAGATTGCTGATAACGTTTTTTTGCGTGTTTACCTATCTATTGTACAAATTATAGTCAAATTGCTTGATGCCACTTTCTTATTTATAGAATGTGGTCGTGGCTCCGGAAAAACGACTCATATGCTTGCTCCTCGCATAGATAGAGTTCAGAATGATATGCCAGGCTCAATGCTGGTACTGGCCGCGGCTACTTATAAAAGCATTATCGACAATATTCTTCCTGGCGTGCTGGAATATTTCCTTGAGAACTACCAACGAGGCGTTTACTTTGAGTATGGGAAACGACCACCTGGCCACTTTACCAAGACAAATATTACTGAAGGTATTAAGAATTGGAATCACACCATTTCGTTCGTTAATGGCACAGTCATACGTTTTGTATCCTGCGACCGTCCGGAGTCGATGCTGGGTCTCAATGCTGCCCATCTGTTTGTTGATGAAATGATTCGCATTCCGGAAGAAAAATTTATAGAACGCATTATGCCTGCTCTTCGCGCCGACCGTTCTAAATTCGGGCATTCGCATTACTTTATGGGGATTACCGGATTCTCCAGTACTCCGAATTTTGAGACAGATGAAGACTGGTGGACAAAGATGGAAAAGGATATGGATAGAAATTTAATGGACTGCATATTGGAAATAGCCTACGAAATCGACTTAAAGAAGGCAAAACTATTAGTTGCACAATCCGAAATGAACACCAGGGAGGTAGAAAAATTACAACGATTTGTCGCTCGTTGGTCAGAGCGCTTAAACAAACGCTGTGATAATGCTGAAGAACGTGGATTACGAGTAGATCAGACTGCTTACCTGCGGGCTTCATCATTTTCAAATATCAAGATTTTAGGATTGGACTATATCCAAAATCAGATAAAGTCAATCAAAGATCCCGATAAGTTGAATTCATCTATATTGGCTATTCGAAAGACAAAAGTCAAAGATATGTTTTTCGGTAAATTTGGAAAAGAACATCTGTTTGATGATGGAATAGTATACACCGGTATTGACCGTTTCTCTATCGATGGAAAAATCGAATTTACCAGTAAAAACCTGAAATACTGCAATCCTAATCAGCCATTGATAGCAGGGTATGATCCCGGTCCATTTCAAAGTATCATCTTTGCTCAGGAGGAGAAACAAAAAAAGACATTTCGAGTCTTAAAAAATATGTGGGTTTATCATCCCGAACAACATGTTGACCTGGCTGAAAAAATAGACACATTCTTCAAAAGCCACAAGAAAAAAGAAATTCGTCTGTATTACGACCGAGCCGGGAATCAGCGCGCCCCAGAATACCGTAAATGGTATCCTCTAATGGGAACATTGAAAGACTCCGATGCCAACCTCTTGGCTGCAGCCCTCAAGGCTCGCGGATGGACAGTACATCTCATGAATAAGGGACAAGAAACAATCTATCATGAGCAGCATTACAGGCTGCTCAATATGCTGTTTGGAAAGACACACGGAAGCAAAGTAGATATTTTGATAGACAGAAATGAGTGTGAAGCCTTGGTTAGTTCCATCAACCACTCGCCTTTGAAACGCGATGGCCGACGATTGGAACTGGACAAGAGCAGTGAAAAATTAGAGTTTGAAGATCAGGTAATGTATTCAACGCAGTTGTCATCGGCTTTTATGTATTTGCTATGGGGCATGTTCAACGGAATTCTTCCCGCATCAGACAGGCGAAAACCTGCCCCTCAAGGTGCTGGCACATATATGGAATAAAAATCAAATTTATAACAAATTTGTTATAAATAAATTTGCATGATTATAACAAATTTGTTATATTTGTAGTGTAAACAAATGTTCTTTGAATTATGAAAGTATCTGAACTAAGGCGTAGAATCGAAAACATCGGTTGCTATGTCACCAGGAACGGAGCGAATCATGACATCTACTACAGTCCGGTAACCGGATTAAAATTTCCTGTTAGTAGACACATGAGTCAGGAAATTCCACTCGGTACTCAAAGAAGCATCGAAAAGAGCGCAGGTCTTAAATAAGACCTGCCATTTGTTTGCAAACTTATCTATAACAGGAGGAAATATGAAACTGAATGCGATTATTGAAAAAGGAAAAGACGGTTACGGGATATACGTAACGAACCTGAAAGGACATGGCCTTAGTGGCATGGGGGATTCAGTGGAAGCCGCCAAAGCAGATATGATGGAAGCCCTGAAGTTGATGGTAGACATGTACGCAGAAGGAGGAGCACCGGTTCCCAAAGAACTCAACGACCCAGAATTTGTCTATAAATACGATATTCCTTCGTTTTTTGATAGATTCGATTTCTTCGTCGTTTCGAAAATTGCACAACGCGCCGGAATTAATGAATCATTGCTTCGGCAGTATAAAACAAAACAGGCATTTGCTTCTGAGGAACAAACCAGAAAGATTCAAAAAGCAATTCATGAGATTGGTAAAGAGATGATTGCTGTAGAATTCAAATAAAAATTTTCTTTGAGTAACAATCAAAGACCTTTGTTTACATCCAAAGCACCGAAAATTAATTCGGTGCTTTTTACAATTTAACTAAAATAATTTAATTAAGTTTATCTACTTTTGGGATATTAATATCCTGAAATGAATATGGAAAATGCATATATCACAACCGAATTAGAAAATTGGAATGATTTGTTTCTTTTAAATCAACGGTTCACATCAAAATTTATTTTTAGAGGACAGGCGAACTCGGAATGGAAGTTACAAACATCTCTAGAGAGGCTTATCAATAAACTTCATCAGAAAGACATTGATATCAATACACCTGTTTCCTACGAAAGAATGATGATAGAAGAATTTAAATGGAAATACCCTCTATACGGAAAAGACAACATTTCTCTACAAAAAGATGAAGATGTTGAGTGGTTGGCATTGATGCAACATTATGGTTGTCCAACACGAATGTTAGATTTTTCCAATTCGCTTTTTGTAGCTTTATTCATGGCTATTGACAATTATTCTTTTGACTCCTCTTCTGTTTGGGCATTGAATAAGGTTGCTATAGGTCATGAAATATTTACAAAATACTGCACGGATAATAAAAGAAATTATGCATCGGTAAAACAACTTAATGAATACGCATATAAACGTGCCAATTCGGCAATAAGAGGAGTAACGCCTTCCACTATAGGAAATAAAGAACTATATATAATAGAACCTAAAAACTGCAATGAGCGGCTAAATAGACAACAAGGCTTGTTTGTTATTCCTGGCTCTATTTATAGTTCTTTCGAAGAAAATCTGTTTTCACGAAATTTAGATAAAAAAGAATTATCTATAAAAGAACTTATTGAAAACAGTAATAACGACAAGAACACTCTTGGTAGTCAAGAAATATTTTTAATAAAAATAAATATTAGAAAAGAATTAAACTTTGCAATAAACCAAAGTCTAAAACAAATGAATATTACTGCAGAAACATTATATCCAGGATTAGACGGGCTGGCAAGATCTATGTCTTATCCAAGAAGTCCTCTCAACGACTATAAATATTAAATAAACTCGATTATCGCATACTTTTGTTATGATATAGAGAAAAATTTCATGGATATTTTATGACTAATATACGTAGGTTAAGTATTTATTTCAAATTTTAGGAACATTCCGTTATATTTGTATATTTTACTTTACTTAAATATACTTATCATGAAACAAAACAATTCTTCAAAAAAATGGTACGATAATGTTTGGCTAGTTATCATCTTATGTTTTTTATTCTTTCCTGTAGGTCTTTATGCACTTTGGAAAAACAATTCCATAAAACTTATGTGGAAAATATTAGGCTCTGCACTAATTGGATTATTATTAATTGGTATATTAGTTCAAGACGACACAAAAAAGGTAGTTGAAAATAAACCAGTAGATTCATCGGTTTCGGATAATCAAGATTCGAAAAGTACCACAGATTCTTTAAAAGACAAACTAAACCGGGAAATCAATAGCTTTAATAAACCTTTGCAAGAGGATTCTTTTAGAGGTAGTGTGGAAGCATTGCAAAGTGAAGTAGTGTTATTCTCCTTGTGGGCAAGTGTTGTTAATGAAGGAAATAGCAGTAAAGATATTGAAGTAGTAAAGCTTGCTAAAAAGCTAAGTAGACTTGTTATTAATAAGCAATTAGACCAGTTTCCAAAAATAAGGAAAGAATATGGGAAAATTATGGCCGACAAACTATGGGAAAGCAATGTATATGTAACTACACAAGGAAAAAGCAATCATATTATTAATCTAACAGGAGGTTTATTTGCAAACAATAAAAATATCGCAGAAACCCAACGTAGTATTGGTGAAATACTAAACATATTACGATTTAAAGAGGTTAGATATCGCTGGTATAAAGGTGCTGATGAGTGTACTTCTTATAAAATAGAATCATCTAAAGACGATGAAATAATTGATATTTCTCAATAATATTTCATTTTCCTTGCACATCTCAAATATTAGCTTCATATTTGCAGTGCTAAACTGTTTTTTATGGAAGGTAACTCTTGTTACCCGAACTTATTTATCGGGCTTTTTTATGCCCAAATATTAAAATATTGATAAAGGCGACTGCCTTCTTCCAGTTCATTTTCGGTTACCGACCATGAATACAGTTTAGCGACTTGGAGGAATGTGCAGTCGCTCCTTTTTTTCCTGCACAATAGCTAAACTGTATTCACATGAACACAAAAATTCAAACACGCCGTATGAACCATACGGATTTAGCCCACGCCTTTAAGCAAATGAGCGACACGCTCTTCGAGATGGCAGAATATGAAAATACCGACAACATCAAGGGCTCCATCTTCGAGCTCGGCCTACAGACACTCTCTCACTTTGAATCTCCCGAATTTGAAATATCCATTGATTTTACATTTAAGGAAGGAGTTGCGGTATGAAAAAGAAAAGTATAAAAGTCGAAAGAAAAACCTTAAGCCTCAAAAAGCTCTCTGAGATATTCCAATCGATTTCCGACGAATTCAGAATCAAACACATTGAGCAGCAACAAATGCAAAATGAAGTTGAATGTTATGAATATTTATCGCCAACACAAAAGTTATTATACTATCGGGGAGAAGGCTTTGAACTCAATGTTGATATCACTTGTGAAGTTCCTTATGACAATGTACTAAAATCAGTCTTTCGAGAAGATCCATTAAAAGGCCTAATTTTGAAAAGATTTGAAGAACTTATCCGGGAAAAAACATATTTGAGTTTGGAGATTGATAGAATAAAGAAAAACAAAACAGCATGAAAGATAAAACATCTGAATCAGAACAGACTTCTACTCCTCAGGAGTTGATATCTAAAGCCGGCAAACTGAATTATTCTGTTGAGCAAACAGTTTCAATTGTATGCTGCTCGTTTCCGGGAACGAATAAGAAATACCTTATAAAGCGACTCTGCGACCCCACGACAGAGGAATATGAATTATATCATTCCTCCAGGAACATCGGCCTGTTTGATGTTGAAAACGCCCTTTACGATAAGGCCACTTCGGGCGATGTGGATGCCCAGGAGGTATTGCTAAAGTTGCAAGTGGATAAGGATGTCGACAAAGCCATTCAAGAAAAATTCTTTCCTGACAACACTGAGTGTGATACATAGTGTACGCATTTGGCTTTTATGGTGACCTCCCGCAACAGTTCGGGAGGTTTTTTTGTCCTTTGCCTCCCCTATCGTTGTCCGTAACATTGCATTATGGAGATAAAAACAATAACAGGATCACAAGCTATTGACAGAATGAGAAAGTTGAAACTTATCCCGGGCGCGACGTTTGGGATACGATTCATTACTTGCGACTTGTCACGAAACGAGCAGGGTGAAGTCCGCATATACGATCATTGTCGTCTACGCCCATCGAGACGGAAAGAGAGATTGAGTGTAGATCCGGATCACTATCTTTTCTTCACAGATATTGATACGGATGAACCCAGGCAATGTTTTAAATGGCTTATTCGTGCTGTTTGTTTTCCTCCCAATAATATTTGGTATACAGTAAAATGGTTTGAATAAATGGAAGAAACAGTCGAAGTTATTAATGGAAAGCGTGGTTATATTTCTAGCTCCGGTGTCGGCGTCATGACATTTGAGATTCAGGGGATATCGGAAAGAGAAGAGACTTTGTTCTCTGAATCGAAATCTATCTATCAGCGCTATATGTCGGACAGATCTACACTTAATGTCGGAGGCTACCTGGTTCCTCTCTGGGGAGACGGACACAACCTCTATCCTCAAGAAGTTTTTGCCGCCGTCCGGGAAAACAAATTGCTTCCGGAAGTGATCAACAAGCAGGTAAAATTTATGTTCGGTAAAGGTCCGCGCCTATACACCGAGCAAATCACCGGCGAAGGGGACAAACAGAAACGGGTCCGGATTCCCTTCGAAGATAAATCGATCACCGACTGGCTCGAATCGTGGGAAGAAAATGGATATCCACATTATTGGGAATATTTGAAAAACATTATAACCGATTTTTATCATGTCCAGACATGTGTCTCCAGGTACGATTTCAACCTATCCAGGCGCATCAACGGGAAGCTTCCTGTAAAAGCGCTCAGTTATGTAGGATGTGACGAAGCACGCCTGGCAGCGACGAATATTCCACTAAACCACCGGATAAAAAACGAAGATTGCCAGTATGTTATCATCGGGGATTGGCTGAACATTACCGGTTATAATTATGATATTTACCGACGTTTCGACCCGTCCAAACCCTTCGCTTATTCGCCGGCTGTAGCCTGGACAATGGATAAAACTTTCACGAAATGGGTATATACTTTCAACTCCTGGTTTAGCGGCCTGCGTGAATATTTGCGTGCATCGGAACTGGCTCCTAAATACCTCAATTCTTACCTGAAGAATGCCCTGAATGCACATATTCATGTGATTATTCCAGGCAGTTGGTACGAACACCAGCGAGAAATTCTGCAAAGCATTACGGCTAGCAATCTATCTGCAGATGATGAAATACCCATACAGGGAGAATACAGAGGGGTGAAACTCCTTGACGACAAAGGAAAAGCACTTCCGTTTTTTGAAACCATGATGGATCAGCTCATCACAGCAGAACTCCGACGCATCACCAAACTGATGTCCGGCGAAGGCAAAAACCAAGGTAAACTATACGCGACTACCAAATGGGGGGAAGACGGATGGAAGTTTGAAGAATTTCCCGGAAAGTTCAAAGAGTTTTTTGATACGATCATTAAGTATGACGAACGTGCCGATAAGGTGATTTTGGCCAATAAAGGAATATCGTCTTCGATTACGAATGTCGATAGCACCGGCATTATTTCGAAGTCAGGAAATGAAGCCTGGTACAATTATTTGCTCTATGTTATTTCCCTCACTCTGGACGAATATTACATCCTGAAGGAAATCAACAGGGCTATCCAGCTCAACTTTCCATACGCTAAAGAAAAAGGGATAAAATTGGGGTTTTGGATTGATATCCCTTCCAAACTACAGGACACAACAGAAAGCCAACGACCGGCCGGAGTAGCTACTCCGGAAAACAAATAATTACAAAAAAACAAATTCAAATGAGTATTTTACTTCCATTTAATTCGGAAAATTTCAATTCGGAAATGAAACCCAAAATTTCGGGCGTAAATTTGACGCTTGAATTTGAAAACATTGAATCGTCGCTTGGAAAAGTGGCAGTTGGCTATTGCGTAGCCAATCTGACAGAAAGTGTCTATCGGGCAATTTGTTTGAGAGAAATATCTACGAAAAAGGATATTGCCGACACCTGTATCGACTATTTACAACGCGCTATGCTTCATTTTACGATTTACGAACATCAAATTTATCTCACTGTCCGCATCCATAACGACGGCATCACAACTAAGAAAAACGACAAAGAAACTACGGCCTATAAATACCAGATGGACGAGTTAAAGAACAATCTCATTTCCACCGGTTGGTTTTGGATGAACAGGCTTCTGTCATTTATGTTTGAAAACGTGGCTGACATTCCGTTGTGGGAAGTCAGTTCCGCCGCCAAGGAAATGAATTCTTTGTTTGTTACTTCGGCGGACTTCGAAAAATGGTTGGGCATTTCCGACCTCTATTTCTTTCTGTTCTGCCGTTGGCTTATTCGCGAGGTTTACAACGAGTGTATCCTTTCACGATGGAAAGAACCGCAAAAGAGGGACGATATTCTTCGTGCCACCTGCTATGAAGTAATAGGACGCGCTTGCAAACGATTGGCCTTTCAGCTTCTACCGGAACCTGTCCGTTTGGATATTACCAACGAAATGTCACGCAATGCTCAAAGCAACGAAGAAAAAAACATCCGAGAACAAGTAGCAGATTGTTTCCTGAGAAAGGCAGAAACCTACTGGTTGGCTATCGATAGCCAAACAAAACGTGAACAGGCGAAAGCAAATCAAACAGCACGTCCGTTAATTACTACGCCCGAAATATCCGAAAATGACGCATTTGCGTACTAAAAACATTTACGATGAAACAAATTCCACTCAATTCAGGTACTTTGTCGCTTCCTTCATGCTGGGAGGATCTAACTTTTATCCAAAAGATTTATGTATTCGGAAAACTCAAGGAAGTTTTCGAGGAACGCATGTCACCTGTTGTATTTCGCCTCCAGGTACTGCAATATCTGACCGGTTATAAACCCAAAACAGGTATTCTTTCGTTTGTATTGTTATACACCTGGTATCTGTTCAGAATCTTATTCGTTGCACCTTACTATTATTTACGTCTTGGCAAAGTTCGTTTTCCGCTCTATTTTTCGGTCTGGCGCAATCACAACCGCCCAAAACATTACGATCGTGAAATAATTAATTACAACCTTTTCAAACTGTCTGAATTAATAGATTTTGCATTTACCCTTACCGATCGTTCAGTAGAATGGAACCGTGTTTTTTCCGATAATCCTTTTCCCTATCTGAAAATCAAAGGACAGAAATTCAACGGCCGTCGATTTAAGAGAGGGATTGCCCCTTTCACGAATATCACAGCCAGGGAGTTCTCCGACTGTTTCGATTTGTTTCGGGGATGGCAGACAGCCGATGAAGCATCGCGGGAGGCCATTGGGGACAAAATTATCTCAATCCTCTACCCTGCTACCAACAACTATCGGGAAAATATGGTTTCGGATCATATCGATTTAATTCATATTACACATTCGCAAATCAAATTTGGTATTCTATACTGGTTTTCCGGGATTGTAGATTTTTATATTTCCCATCCTTATTATTCTCTCCTTTTCCGTTCTCCAGGCAACAGCGAAGAAACGGGCGAAAAAATATCACTCGGAATGAATGAACTCATTCTGATGATTCAGAAAAACGGATACAACCCGAATGATACCGTCAACGATTTTTTCGATGCCCAGTTGAAAATCATGAAAGACAATCTGTCATCGGCAATAGCGGCGGGTGTGTCGATGGATGCATTGTCTTCAAAAACGGGATTACGAATTTCAGAAATAGATAAATTAATATGAATCAGGATATAATAGTTACTCTTTTCAAGTATTATTCGAAATTCGTTTCAAAAGAGGTGCTTCGGAAAATGTTCAAACAGGTATCACGTAAATCTGTTGGATATGATGAAGTAGTCGCAGATATACTCTCGCAAAATGAAGATGCTGTCATCCCGGATATTGACGCATATATCTATTCGGCGAATGAACGATTTGTGTCCGAAAAAATACCGAATTCCGATGGCACTATTCTTTTTGTCGAATATGGGGCTTTTTCCTATGATCCGACAAGCGCAAACGGCATTTCCGAAAAACTAGCTGTGCACATTGCTTGTCCCTACACCATGACAAACAATGACAATATGAACGAAGCCTTAATCATGAACCGTATGTACGCAATTCTTTGTTCGATACTCGATGCTATGCAAGCCGATCAGTCCAATTTAAATTTTTGCGGAACGACAAAGTTGGTCAATTTTCCGGTAGAGATTGTTTCTATCGATCCCTCTACCTTATACGATCGAATTGGTTTTATGGCTATGTTTGACTACTCAACCACGGATTTATGAAGACTATTCAAGAAAAATGTGCTGAGTTCAATAGGATGTTTCTTGATGAACTACCGGATTGGCAATCGCGATTTCAGTTTCTTGTTGATATGGGACAATCTGCCCCGATATTTGATAAATTGGAATTTTCTCCGGAAGATAGAATTACCGGATGCCTGTCTACTACTTTTTTTAAGGTGAAAATTATTCACGGAAAACTGTCTGTTTCAGGCTGGAGCAATTCTGCAATTATGCTGGGAGTGATTGAAATGTTTCGGCAACTTTTTGATGAAGTTTCCCAGGAGGATGTCACCCGAGGTGATTATACTATATCTTTTATTGACGAACTTATAAAAAATATGACACCGTCCCGAGCAGATGCCGTCGGGCAAATAGTTCAAAAAATACGTTAGTATCAAGTTTCCTGCTTTTCATTTGTCCTTTACAAGCTCGCTTCGGCGGGCTTTTTTTGTATAACATCAAATCTAATGATATGCTTATTCAAAGTAAAGACATGTCTCAGGCTGAATTCATTGTAGCAATTCTGCGAAGAGATACAGAAAATATTTTCAGGGCGCAATCGATGGCTGTCTCCAATAGAATTTGGCTTTCCGGTAAAGACCTAAAAGCTAAACAGCGAAAAAACGGTATCGGAAAGAGATCCGGACGATTAGAAAATACTCTTTCAAGTCCGGACTTCGTATTGCGCGCTGAAGGTGAATCTTTTAAAGTAGCTGCTAACTATCCGCTATATATCCGCTTTTTGGATATGAAAAGTAAAGGTAATTGGCAGATATACAACCGACAGATATGGGGGATACTTTACAATAATTCTCTGAAAGAAATAAAATATCGTTATGGACAGGCTATAGTTGACAAAGTGGGCAACGCACTAAGAAATGCCAATCCATCCACAAGAAAAAAATAATTTTTATGGCAAAATTATCAGACGACACTATCCGCTGGATACTCGATTTGGACGCGAAAGGCGTTCAGAGTGAACTTCAGGAAATATCGAAAGAATCAGAGAATTTGGCAGCGAAGAACAAAGAACTGGAAGCTGAAATGAAAGCTGTCAAAAAACAGATGGTCGACGCGGAAAAGGAAATGAAAAAGCTTTCAGATAAAGGCAAAGAAAATTCTGAAGCCTATCGTGAAGCTCAAGCTAGATACCATTCCGCAGCTGATGAATTGGCTACTTTCACCAAACAAGTGGCAGCCAATAAGAAAGCCATAGAAGAATATAAGGCCAAGGTTCAGGAAATGACAAAAACTTTGGCCGTGGAAGACATGACCATGAATCAGCTTAAACGACGTGCCTTCGAGCTTCAAAAGCAACTAAACAACACGGCGAAATCGACCTCTCCCGAATCGTATGCGAATCTTGAAAAGGAACTCCGCAAAGTGAATGGGAGAATGTCGGAATTGAAAGGAACAACGAATGGAGTTATGTTTTCTAATTACGCCGAAAAGCTGAAATCTTTTTTGGGCGTAAATGATCAGTTTGCAAACTCTATCCTGAATTTATCAAAATCAGAAAGTGGTATTTCGAAAATATTCTCTGCTATTGTTTCCGGAGCAAAAGCAGCCGGGACAGCATTACTCACACTGCTCACCAATCCGGTATTTCTAGTGATTGCCGGAATAGCAGGAACCGGGATGGCTCTTAAATGGTGGTACGAGTATAACAAAGGATTGATGGAAGCCTCAAGGCTCACAAAAGCATTCACCGACAAAACAGGCGACGACATGAAGGCTTATCGGAATCAGGTGCAAGCGGTGGCAGACGTTTTCGGGGCGGATTTTGAGGAAACACTCCAGTCTGCTACGTCTATGGCTAAAACCTTTGGTATTTCTTATGAAGACGCGCTCGATAAGGTAAAAGATGGCTTTATTGTAGGAGCAAACATTCAGGGCAACTATCAGAATCAGTTGAAACAATTCGGTCCCATTTTCAAAAACATGGGTGTTTCTGCTGAAGACTTCATCGCTATATTGGCTAGCGTGAATAAAACGGGATTAGATTCTGATAAGATATTGAATTCTTTCAAAATGGCGGACAATCGTATCCGCACAATGAGTTCCTCTGTTTCAACGGCTTTGAAAAATATCGGAGTGGATACAAAACAACTTGAATCCGACCTGCAATCCGGTAATAAAAATACATACGATGCAATTAAATTGGTTTCTGAAAAACTGAAAGAGTTACCTAAAGATTCTGCAGCATCGGGACAGGCCATCAAAGCCGTATTCGGAAAAGACGGTGCAGCTGTCGGCGTTGAACTATTGCAAAATTTAGACCAAATCGGCGGTAATCTCGACGAAATGAAGAAGAAAGCAGGTGATTTAGGAAAAGTCAGAGATGAACAGGTCGCAAAACAAGCAGAGCTGAACAATATAATGTCAAGCTTTTTTGATTCTACAGGTGGCGGATTTGAAATGATGATTGCTAAAGGCAAATTATTTACGGTAAATACGTTGGTCGGTATTGCTAAAGGAATAATTTCTATTATTAACTATTTTGTTAAGCTATATAATGATTCAATATTATTCCGAGCAGTGATTCAGGGTATTATAACTTCGTGGAACGTGCTTTGGAATACTGTAAAATCAGTATTTACATATATGATGGATGAAATAAAGGTTATTGGTAAAGCTTTACATGGGGCATTCACACTGAATTTTGACGAGATAAAGCAAGCATATGCTGAATGGGGAAATAATACTAATAAATTGGCAAAAAACATAGTAAATGGAACAGTAAAAGCAGTAAAAGAAGGTACAGATAATTTGCAAAAACAAATCAAGCCGGTAACTATTCCGATAAAATTAAGCACGTCTTCCACACCGAATAAAACATATACGATAAAGGACAATGTCAATTCGGGCGGAGATGTTCCGGACAAAG
This sequence comes from Dysgonamonadaceae bacterium, assembly GCA_047605645.1. Classification (GTDB taxonomy): domain Bacteria; phylum Bacteroidota; class Bacteroidia; order Bacteroidales; family Dysgonomonadaceae; genus UBA1309. The sequence continues at coordinate 16,422 of JASGFJ010000034.1, forward strand.
ACACGAAGTCAAAAACAAATGTGAGTCAAGAGAAATTAAAAACGCTCCAGGGTGAACTTGAAAAAGAATTGGCCGTATATAAAACGCAACTGGCTGAAAAGAAAATCAACCTTCAACAATACAACGCGGAAGAAGAGCGGCTCACGCTCGAATCATTTGAAAAGCAGTTGAAAGTCGCCGGATTGAAATCCTATGAGATTGCTGCTATTCAAAAGAAAATGGCTGAATATAAATTGAAATTGGTTGAAGAAGACAAAAAACTGGAGGAAGAAAAACAAAGAATTTCTGATTCCATAGCCGAAAAGTTAATGTCAAACGATGAGCGCGAACTTCAGTCTGTCCGGGCGAAATATAATTCGATAAGAAAAGAAATGACCGATTTTCATAACAAAGGTTTTTCTTCCGAACAAGAATTTCAAACACAGATGGCAGATCTGCAATTGAGAGAAGCTGAAGAAATTGCCGACAAAAAAAAGAAACAGCAGGAGACAGCCGCTGCCTTAGTATTAGCACAGCAAGATGAGATGATGTTGCAGGAACAAAATCTGGAAGCTGAAAAATATGCAGCAGGACTTTTATCAAAAGAAAAATATGAGAAAAATCTTTTAGAAATCGAACAGAAATATCTTGAAAAATCTATTGACATTTCAAATCTATCGGATAAAGACAAGAAAAAAGCGAAAGAAAAACTAACTAAATTTTTAATTCAAAAAAATGAAAAAGAAGTTGAAGCTGAAAAAGTATTACAGGAAACAAAACAACAAATTATTTCAAATTTTCTTTCTGCTGCAGCGTCCTTGTTCTCGGAACATACAGCAGCTTATAAAATACTGGCAACTGCTCAAGCCACAATGGATACCTATGTTGCAGCGAATAAAGCTTTGGCTACTTATCCGCCGCCATATAGTTACATTGCGATGGCATCAACAATAATGACAGGCCTGGCCAATGTTGCAAAAATAACCGATGTATTTGGTTCTTCTTCATCCTCTTCCTCTAGTTCAGGAGGAACAGGTAGCTTTGTCACAAACTCTTCCGGTTATGCCGATGGTGGCTATCACACAACCGGAGGTTTCACCGGAAGTGGTAAAAAATATGAGGTTGCCGGTTTCTTCCCGGATGGCCAACCCTACCATGCGGGAGAATATATTATTCCGCAGGAAGTTATTCATATTCCACAGGTAGCGGAAATGATAAGAAATATTGAACCTATACGTCAACAAACGGTCTCAAAATCCAATCCATTACCTCCAGGATTTGCCGACGGCGGATATCACGCGTCTGGAAATATATTCTCCGGCATGGATGCGGATACAATTAATTCGCTGAAATTGGCAATCGACAAGCTGATCGATAACGGCGTATCCGTTAATTATTACTCTTTCGAAAAAGTGAAAAACAAAGTAGATAAAGCACGGTCGTACTCTCAAAAAAGATAATAATGCTATGCAAATAGAAAATTTACGTGGAAAATTTGATTTAACGACGGATCAGAAAATTACAATTGAACGGACAAACCCCTTGTTGAACGACCAGGGAAGTATTTCGCTCACCTACCCTATTACTCGAACGGATAAAAATGATTATCTTCTCAATTTTCCTGCAAAATATTCGAGAAAGCAGAAATATGATCTGAGAACAGACGTGAATATCCGTGCCGGGTTATTGAATGAGAATGCGACACTTCAACTGACTTCAGTTACCAGTGAGCAAGTCGAAGCCGTTTTCCTTCTTTATGAAACTTCTTTTTATGCAAAAATAAAAGAAGTAACATTGCCTACCGTGTTTAAAAATGAGGAAAGATGGTTTTCTGATAAAACAGTTGACAAAGCTACAAGGATATCTACGATATTGGATCTATTCGAAACAATGATTGCCAGATACCCATCTTATGATTTAGATAAAGACTTTACCGTATTTCCTGTGGCAGCCAATGTTGAGTTTGCAACAGTGACAGATGCGAATGTGACTTCCTATATAGGCAGGGCAACCCCTGAAAATACATTGAATGATTATGTTAATATAAATACTTCGACAAAGGCGATACGTTTGCGCTCAAAAACAGCTTACACCTACACCGACAGTGACGGCAATTCTATCACCTTGCCGATAGGGTTTGGAGTAACTCCATTCCTACGGCTCGGATATGTATTACGTAAAGTATTTGAATATTTTGGATTTAAACTTGAGAAAAACATATTTGACGAAGGAGGCAAATATCGTCGGGTAGTATTGCTAAACAATACACAAGACGCTATAATGTTTGGATATATTATAGAAAGCCAGCTGGTTCCTGATTGCACAATCACCGACCTTCTTGATATTATTCGTGAAGGTTTTAATGCAGACTTTTTTATTGATGTGCCAGCAAAAACTGCGCGCATTGTCTTTTTTAATGATGTAATTTCGCAAAACCCTGATTTAGATTTAACTCCATTTTTGACAGAAGCTCCCGAAATAGAATTCTCTAAAGAGGCACAACTGAAGCTATCAGTTACTAAAAATTTACCAAATGCTTCTACTGCTTTAGATACTTATAGCGGATTTATAGCAAAATATCCGGAAGACAATGGGGAATTCTTTGCTCCTATTAAAGAATTTTTATTTAATAACTGTATTTTAAAAGAGACTGTATATATTAAGAATTCAACATATTACACAAAACAGGATTGGTTAAGTTCTCTCAATTTTGATTATTATACTGAAGAGGATATCGAAACCGAAGATCATACCATTCCATTCGAAGCACCAGTGACATTTCCAAATGCAAACAATTTAGGCATTCCGGTTGTAGCAATAAATTCTTTAAGACGCTTGAATACATCGTTAACAATAGATGGCATTAAGCAAAATAATGAGGATGTTGAATGTCCACTTATTACATGTGCTGAATCATACGATTCCAGGTTGCTGCCGATAACTAATTCAATAATGAATGGGTATGGGAGGCGCGGTAATATGGCAGAAGAAGTAGACCCATCAGGTTTAGAAATTATTAATCTCTATACGTGGGGAGAAAACGGATTATTTGCTTCGTTCTGGAAGAACTATGATCAACTTCTTCGTAAATCATTTCATACAATCACAACGCAATGCCGCATACCTGCAAAGGTTTTACAAAATTTTGATTTCACTAAGCTGAAATTAATTGACGGACAACCTTGTATAGTCAATAAATTGACTTACGAATTGACGGACGAAGCGGTTGTAGATGTGGAAGTTGAATTGAAAACCGTGAAGGTATATGAGGATTGATTGTTGTTTTATTTTCATAAGTTAGCTTGAATAGTTGTAGCGGAAAGCGTGGGTCAGGAGATTCGCGTTTTTTTGATAGACGAAAAAAACAATAGCGTTTCTACTACTATTTTACCGGAAAAAGTTTGTAGATAATAGTAAATATACTACCTTTGCGGGGTCAGAATTAAACAAGCGATCTATGAAAGTATTAAAAACAAGGGCGGTGCTCAAAACACTGCTTGATGACGGTTGGCTAATCGTCCATCAAAATGGAAGCCACAGGCAGCTGAAGCATCCGGAGAAAAAAGGAAAAGTCACCCTGAACGGGAAACCTTCCGATGACATCTGGGGAGATGAACTCAAAAGTGTGGAAAAACAATCGGGGTTAGTTTTCTAACCCCCTCCTTTCTCCCGAAATGAATACTGGATCGATTGCTCTATTTAACAATGACAAGATAAGCGGCGGAGAGCCGTGTTCAGGAGTGTGCTCTTCTCCGCTATTAATCAAAAATAAACAGAAACAGAAATGCAAAAGGTAAGTATCAGCGTGTCCCGCACGGAAAACGGATTTTCGGCTTCGTGCGATTTGCTCCCCGGATGGGTGGTGGCTGTCACCGGCGATTTCGACGAACTCCGCAACGAGGTGAAAGAAAGCGTGGATTTTTATATCGATTGCGCCAAAGAGGACAACGAGGAGTATCCATCCGTGTTTGATTCGGAATATGAATTTGAATACCGGTTCGATATCCAAAGCTTGCTGGTGTTCTACCAGAGCATATTTTCTTTTTCGGCTCTGGAGCATATCACCGGGATCAATCAGAAACAATTGGGGCATTATGCCGCCGGCCGCTCCAAGCCCAGGCCGGCACAAGCTCAAAAAATAGTGTCGGGCCTTCATCGCCTGGCTCACGATCTAAATATGGTCTCTGTTTAATTCTGACAGATTACTGAGACTGAGAAGGGGAAGCTTCCACTTCAGTGGAAGCTTTTTTGTTTAGATAGATATAATTCTGCTATAAGTAAAAGGACTTTGGAAAACAAAGTTTCAATTTTCGTATTTACTTTGATTATTCAGAAATGCGAATGGGTTAATGATGATAGCTTCTATAAACTTTGAAAGTTAAATAATGACAGATATTAATTTAAATAAAATACAGAACCTTTTAATGCCATGGGATTCAACATCTCATTTTTTTGATATTGCAGAGAATGTCGCTCATACTTTAGGTTGGTTTCCTAGTGATATTATTGAAAACAAAAAGAAGGATAGCATCGCAACAGGGCATTTGTTTGTAGAACATGGTCTTGAAAATCCAGCCGTTATCTCATTTATTGATAATAGGTATTTCGATAAAATAGGAGAACTCAAAAATCAGACAGATATATTAGGACTTTCTTACAACAATCTTATAGATTTTCATATTACAATTAGTAATCAATCAATTACGGCGTTTCATAATCGATTAGCTCTTCAAAACAATATAATCTACACCCAAAGATTAGATACATTTAAAGAAACATTAAGAAGTAATTATTTTTCTGATTATATTAGTAAACAATCATTTCGAACCAATATTCCGGCTTTAGATGATGAATTAATGGAAACAATCTCTAAGTGGAAACGCTATATATATTCCGAATTGGGAGGGAGAATTACAAATGAAGAAATCTCAAATTTTTTTAATGCTATAATATTTACAAGGGCTTATGAAGATAGCAAGGAAGATGATAAGATTAGTCAGGTCATGTTAAAGAACTTGTGGTCTGACAAAACAACATTTGAAGATATCTTGACAATGTCATTTGATTCATTAAATATTGGTTCTTTTCCTGAACAAGCCATTAACAAGGAATTATTTACAAACATCAATCGATTAGAAAAAAGTACATTAAATTCAATTTTCAACGATTTTTATCAATCTCGTAGAACCCCATATAAATATGATTTTTCCATTATATCTAAACATGCTTTAAGTCGTATTTATGAAAAATATGTTTCTGTCTTAAGTGTAGATTCAACAGAAACTTATCAATATAACCTGTTTGATTATGCCCCAAATCCCCATGAGGAAATAAATAAATCTAGCGGAAGTTATTATACGCCTCAATTTATCGCACGTTTTTTTAGTCGTTTTATTGATAAAGTAAAACCAGAATATAAAGAAGGAAATCTTAATGTTTTGGAACCGGCTGTTGGATCTGGTATTTTCTTAAGAACACTACTTGAGGGTATTGATACTAATTCTATTAAAAATGCTTATAAGAATATTACAGGTATAGACAAAAACATTACTGCATGTGATGCGTCAAGGTTGTCTCTAGTATTATTGTATTTGGTAAAGACCAATTCTCTTCCTGATGAAAAAATTAATATTCTGACTGAGGATTCGATTAAACTTTTTTCTAAACAGAATAAGGATCTTTACGATATCATCATTTCAAATCCTCCCTTTATAAATTATGGACTACTTTCCCAAGAGGATAGGAATAATTTAAAAAAATTCCTATCTGAATATGCTTATAATAAGTCAGATCTGTATTTGGCTTTTATAAAAATAGGGATAGACTTTTTGAAGGCAGGTGGTTTAGGCCTTTTTGTTTTACCAAGCACTTTTCTTGTTACAGATAGTGCAAAACTTATAAGAAAATACTTAGCAAGCAAGTGTGAAATTCTTTGTTTAGTAGATTTGTCATGTGTTGATTATAAAATTTTTGAAGATGCCGGTATATATCCTATTTTACTAATATTCCAAAAAAGAACTAACAACAGAAATCAGAATCAAGACAAAAAAGCAATAATAGCAACCATAAAGGACTATGTAGGTCATGCACTAACAAAAATATTACTATCAGAATTCTCAACAAATCAATCATTTAATATATTTCAAATTCCGCAAAGTTTTTTCACTCAAGAAAAATGGCATTTATTGACGCCTGCTGAATCAAATCTTGAAGTAAAGTTGTCTAATTATCCAAAATTGGAATCATATTTTGATATAAGAACAGGCTTTGCATCAGGATCTATTGAAGCGTTTATCATTTCTAAGAAAAAAATCCCTCAAAAAGAGCAAGATATTTATATACCATACTTATCAGACAGGGAAATGAAGAAATACTCTACTGTTGAAGGAGTTGAAGAGGTTTTATTTTATCCATATAAAAATGGAATAAAAATTAATGAACAGAATCTTAGAGATGAATATCCTTTAACCTATAAGAGGCTTGAAAGTTATTACAATAAACTTGCTGATCGTAGTGAGGTCAAGAAAGGAAAAATTCAGTGGTGGGAACCCAATAGACCTAGAAGACCAGAGTTTATGCTTGTTCCAAAAATTGTTACGCCCCATCTAGTGTTTTCTCCTAAATTTTCATTTGACATTAAAGGGGAATTTGCTGTTTCCAGATCACCTTTTCTCGTTTTAAAGAAAGACTTAGAGATAAGTGATATAAATGAAGACTTTATGTTCTTTGTCCTGGGTGTTTTGAACTCATCTCTTTGCACTTGGTATTTATTAAATCATTCGGCTCAATATCAAAATGGATTTATGATGATTGAACCAAACTCCCTCAAAGCAATTCCAATTGTAGATCCTTTAACTATCTCAAGGACTCTGTTTCTGAAATATATTAACTTGGTAAAACAACGATATCTTTCCACGGAAATTAATAAATCGTTTAATGAAACTGTTGAGATAGAGCAAGAAATAGATCGTTTAACTCTTAGTTTTTATAATCTTTCTAAAGAAGAAACTGACATTATATTAGGAAACTATGGCGATTTTGATTGATGAACGTAAATTGTCTAATAGGCTAAATTCTATTCGCAAAAATCTTCAATTTCTAAATAATGGGATTGCTGGAGCAAGGCTTAATCAAAATAAAAAGTCTGTAATTATTTTTGTCAAAGTGGGAAGTACTAATGATTACACAGAATTATTTAAAACTACAAATGATAAAATAAAGGCGAATTACTTTGAAGTCTGGCAATATAAATCACTACAAGAGCTAGAGTTGACAAAGCTTTATTTTCGTATAGAGCAAAAGGTTAATCTGAATGACTATCAGGAAATATTATCGTTTCACATTGATTTGGATACCACCGATGAATGCTATAAAAAATATCCTCACATCCATGTCAAACATCCGAAATTAGAATGTGTATCTAATGCCCATATATCACTGAATCTAAATGATTATGATGCAACATTTAAAAGCCTTGAGGCTCTTGACAATAATATATCTAAGGTTTTAAAGATGATAAATGAAGAATTTATAGTGAAATTTAATGTGTAATTATTTACTTCTCAAATATTACTTTATGAAAAAACTACTATTGATTTTGGCTTTGTTGCCTATTATTGCTTTTGCTCAAGAGAAATTGAGTTATCAAACAGTTATATTTGCAGATAGCATTAAAAAGGAAATTATCTATTCTGGAATAAAAGAATGGATTGGTATGAATTATCAATCAGCTAAAGCTTCTATTCATGTTCAGTGCTAGTTGACAGTTTGGTGCCCCGAAACCCGCCCGAACGCAAGACTCGAACCGTTACCACACAAAAAAAGTGACCCCACCAGGCCACTTTTTTTTATTCCTTTTCTATCTTCACTGATATTGGCTTGCCGCAATGCGGACAAGTGGCTGTATTTTCCTTGGGCTGCTCAAAGAGTTGAGTGATGGGGACTTGAAGCACATCTGCAATTTTCTGAAGTGTTTCAACAGATGTGCTGGCTCCGTTTACTACTCTACTTAAGCTTTCACGTTTTACATTAATGCTTTCTGCCAACTCTGATATGCTTAATTTATTTCCTTTTAATAATTCCTTGATTCTATAGTTCATGATGTGATAATTAATATTACAGCAAATATAGTTGTTTTGCATTTAAAAATCACGAAAATAAAATTTTGTGATTTAAATTATTACATTCGATTTGTTTATGTGATTTTAATTATTACATTTGCATAATAAATGTAATAATTAAAATCACGGTTATGAGAAACAATAAATTATTGGATTCTTTAGAATCATATTTATTAGCCGAAAAAGAGTATAACGAAAATCCGACAACTGAAACTTTTCAGTGTCTGAGAAAAAAGAGAATGTTGCTCGAGAAAGAAAAGGAGGTATGTCATGGGTAAGAGACAAGATATAAGAATAGGTGATGCCGTGATTACTCCGGCCGCCTTGGCAACATTGGAAGGCTTGACGGGCAATGTGCCTGGCATGCACAACGCCTCCGACTATGCCGACTGGATAGACGACTTGAAAGAAAGGTTTCTGGTGCTGCACACCCAGTTAGACTTTGAGTCGGAAATCGAGACCATGAAGCTACATTCCGAGCTCTTCCGGCTGCTACTTGCCTTGCGGGAAAATTTACTGACGTTTGTCGTGGAGAAAGGAGGTGAATCATGATTACACACGAGGAGGCTATATGCCTTCTGGAAATGCTCCGGAATAAACATCGGAGTGATGAAGAAAAAGAATTTGCATACCTGCGACTTCGAGAAATCCTCGATGCTCTTTTAAGATAAACTTACTTGTGTATTTTTTATTTTGGATTGTAAAAGCGGTAGCCTGTGATAGGTCGCCGCATTTTTTTTGTCCTTTAAAAAACCTTCAAGATGGGTGAACTTTGGAATAAAAAACGCAAAAATGGAATTTTTACTTGACAATCTGCCCAAACCTACTTTTGTCTTAGCTCTTTGGCTTTTTATTGCTATCTCCTCTATTATAGACCTTTTTACTGGCCTATATAAATCAAAAAAGATAGGCTATCTGCTTACCTCCGATGGTCTCAAGCGCACAGCTAATAAGTTAGTTCTGTATTACTCGCTCATGACTTTTGGTGCCATGATAGATATTTCTGCTTTTGGCCTGGAAATTATATCTATTCCCTACGTTAGTGCCACTTTTTGTCTATTTGTCCTGGTTATCGAGGGGAAATCTGTCTTGGAACGCGCAAACGAAAAAGAACGTAAACGCATCTTAGATGGAGCAAAGGACGTGACGGCAATTTTGGCCAGTAAAGACGAAATTGCAAAAGCAATTCACGAATATTTATCCGCTAAAACAAGCGAAAATGAGCACACTAACTGAACTCGTTAAGCATTACGAGTCGCTGCATGACGGTGACTTAAAAACAATTGGTCTGCAGCCTAAAATGTGTCCCGCCGGACTATGGACGGAAGGGTACGGCCGCCTGGTGCTGGATGAGAAAGGAAACCGGCTAAAAGGAATCGAGAACAAGGCTAAAGCCTACAAGTCTTCGAAGATAAAAACCGAAGCGCAGGCTATTGTCGCCCTGGAGGAAGATTTGCGGGATTATACATTGCGAGTAAAGTCATTGAATTTATTCCTTTCAGAAACTCAGCTTGCTGCTTTAGTGTCATTCGCTTACAATATAGGCTTTGCGAACCTAAAAACTAGTACTCTCCTCAAAAAGATACAGGCAAATTCTTCGGCATCGGAAATCACGGCGCAATTTCTTCGCTGGGTGTATGCCGATAAAAAAACTTTGCCGGGACTTGTCGCCAGGCGTAAATCGGAAGCCTTGCTTTTCACGACAGGAAAACTTCAATTTTTTAATTAATTACATAAAATAGTATGAAACATGGATACTGTATCATTTGGCTTATTCTTATTTGTTTGCTTCCTGTTGGTTGTCGCAGCTCTCGCAATAGTTCTGGATTTTCTTCCGAACGAAAAACGTCTGAAAGAGCAGATAGCACAACAACAAGAAGCTATCTTGTTACAACAAAAACAGATAGCGGATTTATCGTCAAAATTGACACAACAAGGGAATACAGCAGAATCGTCGATATCGACTCTGCAGGAAGAATACGAAGAATACAAGAACAATGGCGGAACGCTGGACTTGCTATCATTCGGTCTAGCACAGGACGATCATCTTCGTTTTCCGTAAAAGATAGTTCGGGGCATTCAACCCAAACTATTCAGGCTCAAAAACAAAACAAAACTGAAGAACAATCCAAGACCGATTCTCGCCTAATACAGGGCAAAGAATGGTTTTGGATAATACTCAGTTGTGCTGTAATTATTCTTTACATACCCGTTTACAGATTTTTCAAGAATAGATAGTTATGATTCTTCGATTTCATAAAATACCTCCCTCATATTGTTTCTTGGGCAACCCTATTCTTTTCGAAGTATCAGGAACCGCCTATGAGGCAATAGACATTGCAATTACATGTGCCGGTAACACATATGCGCAAACATATTATCCTTTTCTCCGGACAGATGGACGATATTATTCGCTAATTGATGTGTCCGGATTTTTGTTCAAAGAAAGTACAATACATCAATATCCTACTGGAGCCGGATATGTAATTCCTTTCGAAAATCATTCTATTGCGTATGAAGTTAGAATTCTTCAGGCGCTAGAAGTTGAAAATGAACTTGGCATTGTAACTGGATCAGAAGATTATGTTTTTTCCGGGACAGCTCTTCCCGGAGGTATAAATGAACAACTTTTCGGTATGTTGGCCGAGAACGGGAAGACTATCTTTGATTTCCGGTTAAGTTCTAAATCCTGTAATTTCCTGTTCACAACGCGCACTCACAGCCCTGATATACATCTCCGTCGTTCGGAAATGTACCCGTTTCTTTTTATTCATCCGGGAGGCACAATTTCCTTTTTATCCGGAAAAGGAAATTCGCTTGAAGCAGATTCTCTCTCCGAGAAGACGGTTTGCCTGTTGGATATATATAAGGTTTGGGACGATTTTTTGTCTCAATACAACGAATTTGCATCCAACATTGCAGTTCTGGTGGACGGCCTTGAATCCTTTCGATTTACAATCCGGGATAGTAAGGAGGAGGACGAACTTTATACCCTTCGTTTCCGAAATTCTTTAGGCGCCTTTGAGGTAATAGAAGTTGTGGGCAAAGCTTCGAACGAACCCGAATTTGCTGAAGAAACAACATATAAGGCGCTGACGGATTATAACTATTACGAAACCCTGAAAGATAGGCAGGGGCTCGTAAATAAAATAAAGGTATCTACCGGATATAAATCGCGTGACGACCTTTTATTTATCCGGGATTTGATTTGTTCCGACGAAGTTTATTTTTATTATCGAGACGGTTCGGTTTTTCGTTGCCGCGTAACGGCAGACAAAATGAATTTTGCAAATAAACTGGTAACGCCCACAGCCGTCGATTTAGTCGTGACGGAAGTAGGTTCCGGTAAGTTCGTTACTCCGGAGGTGACAAGAGAGATGCTCGAAAGAGCAGGATTTGATTTTAATGTCTTTGACGAAACATTTGACCAAACATTTAATTAGCAATATATGAGTACTACAAAGGATAACCTAATTGAAAGAGCAAACATTATTAAAGGTGAGACCAATCCTAATATGAATTCTAATTCCCGTGTTGGGAGTTTGCTTGAGAATATAATTGATTTTGTAGAATCTGAGGGGCAAGGAGCAAAAGATGAAGCTGAACAAGCTAAGACAGCCGCTCAACAAGCAGTTACAAGTGCACAGGAGGCTGTAATAGAAGCAGAACAGGCCAAAGATGCAGCTTTATTAGCTAAGGAATCCGCTACAGAGTCTCAATCATCTGCTCAAGTTGCCGCCCAAGTCGCTCAAGAATCTAAAGTTGCTGCCGAAGTTGCCCTTGAAGGTGCTGAAACAGCATTACAAAGTGCAGAGCAGGCTAGTATGACCGCTCAGCAAGCTGCCCAGGAAGCCCAAACCGCCGCTGAAGAAGCCGCCGCCAACGCACCAATACAACACATTACGGTGAATGGCACAGAAGTAGAGCCAGACGAAAATAAGACTATTAATATCGAAACTGGTGAGGGCAACCTGAAGGGGGTAATCCTAAATGGCGTTGAACAGGAGGTAAATTCCGACGATAAAGTCGTGATGACGGTAGACATCCCGGATGTGGATCAAACGCTTGACGCGACCTCAAGCAACCCCATTGCCAACTCAGCCGTGGCTACCAAGATAGCAACAATAGAGAACAACACTGTTGCCGGCATGGATGCGGAAGTATCTTCGGATGAAACCTCCGTGACCTTATCTCTCTTGAACGGCAACGGGGACGCCTTTGCTTCGGTGGAAATTCCTGCCGGCAGTGGTTCCGGTAGCGGGGACACGGACACGACAACCAAGGTCGTTCTAGCATCCAGCGTCGACAATCCGGTGATTAAATCGGGTGAATCGTCCAAATTGACATATGTGTACGATCATCAATATAGTTCTGGGGATAACAAAGGAGTATCCACTGGGCAAAAGGCGACCATCCTGCTCCAGATAAAGTTTGGTTCGACTACGGTCTACTCTCAGACAATTGCTAATGTGGCCGCCGGTACTTACGAATTGGACTTAACCAATTATCTACAAGTCGGGACAAATGACGTGTACGTGAAGGCGACCGTCAACAAGCTAGACGGGTCTGGCACACAAACCAAGCAATCTTATGTATCTGTGAAAAGCTACTCGCTTGCGCTGGCTTCCTCGTATTCGATTACGGGAAACCTATCGGGATATGCTTCTGAAGCAACCATATCCATCCCGTTTGCAGTGACTGGCGCGGGTAGCAAAGAGGTATTTTTGTACCTGAACGGGATACAAAAAGACACCAAGAGCGTAACTAAGTCGGGGACAACAAACGGTACATTTTCGCTTACCGCTACGGACTTGAATGTCGGCAGAAACACGGTTCAGATGGTGTGCGTATTGACCGTTGGGTCTATCTCCATTTCGTCTAACAGCATCTATTTTGATATGTTAAAAACTGGCGATTCAGCTCCTCATATCGCAACAAAGCAAAGTTTTGAGGATGGGCGGATTTTTGATTCAACCACCCACCTTACTCCGACTTTGCCTATCGGGCAATATGAAAAACTGGAGTTCGATTTTGCCGTCTATGACCCGAGCAATAATCCGGCAATAATGTTCATATATCGAGATGGAAACCTCTCTCAAACAGTTTCCGTGAACAGAACATTGCAGGCCTACACAAACCGATTCACGCTTCAAGGGAATGTAGAGATGTTATTCAAATCCGGAATAACCGATTATCCGTTTGCAGTAGCGGTATCCGAATCGGATATTGACTTGATGGAAATCACAGACGGCCTGGCATTGAAACTTGACGCTTCCGGACGAAGCAATACGGAGGCCAATCCAGACGTTTGGCAGTATGGCGATATTTCCGTCTCATTTGCCGGTTTCGACTGGAGTTCAAACGGATGGACGGGTACCGCCTTAAAGTTGACCAACGGGGCAAATATCACTATACCTTTCAAACCCTTTGCAACTGATGCTAGCTCGGCGGGTAAGACCATCGAGTTTGAATTTACCTGCTCTAATATTATCGACAAGGAGGGTACTGTTCTTTCTTGCCTATTCAACAATATTGGCTTCAAAGTCACCACTCAGGAGGCATTTCTGACTTCGGTTGCTGCTTCGGAAGTATCGACAAAGTTTGCAACCGACATGGCCTTCAAGGTTGCTTTTGTGATTCAAAAGAAATCGGGAAATCGACTTCTTCAAATTTATGTGAACGGGATTTTGTGTGGCTGCTTACAGTATGCAGCAACGGATAGTTTCATCCAGACCACGGCACAGGGCATTACGGTGACATCCGACAATGCAGATGTACTGCTGAAGAATGTCCGTATTTATTCGCGGGCATTGTCGGATGACGAGGAACTTGCTAACTATATTATTGACCGGGAGGATTCGGACGCCATCGTGACGTTGTTTAACAACAATCAGGTACTTGACGATGAAAGTGCGGTATCTATCGATAAGTTACGGGCAAAGGGAAAGTCAGTAATGCGAATAATCGGGGACGTTAACCAGGTTAACACGACTAACAACAAATCATTCGAAGTGCCGGTTACGGTTTACTTTTATTCTGCATATGGCTCTGCTTACGATTTTGTGCTGACTAACGGAGGTCTAAGAATACAGGGCACTTCATCTACAGGATATCCCCGTAAGAATTATCGCATCTATTTCGATAGGAAAGCAAAATATGGCACAACGCTCACGGTTGGAGGAGTGGAACAAACCGTGTTGAAATATTCTTTCAAACCGAATGCGTTACCTGTTTCATTGTTTACCATCAAAGCCGATTTTGCAGAATCATCCAGCACCCACAACACGGGATTGGCAAGACTACTTAACGATACCTGGAAGAATTGTGGGTTTCTTACTCCGCCACAGAAAATAGATACTTCGGTAAGAACCGGTATAGATGGCTTCCCCATGGACGCCTTTTACGACAACGACGGAACAAATGTAAACACCTATTTAGGGAAATACAATTTCAATAACGACAAATCAGGTTCTGCTCAAATTTTTGGGTTTGAAAATATTGCTGGATTCAATGATTCGGCTACATTGAATGGGGCTGAGAACATGTGTATGTGTTTGGAGTTCCTGAATAACAGCTATGCCCTTGGTTTGTTTACCACCGATGATATGTCGGGGTTTGCGAATGCCCTGGAATTCCGTTATCCTGAATCAATGACATGGGCAACCGCCACAACAGCAAAGAAAGCTGCCATCCAGCGGTTGTGGAGTTGGGTAAAGGCCTGCGAGGGGAATACAGCTAAATTCGCCAGCGAAGTGGCCAGTTACTTCGATGTTGACAGTTTGACTGCCTGGTACATTGCCACTGAATATTTTATGATGTGTGACCAGCGGGTGAAAAATATGATGCTCGCCACTTGGGATGGGCTGAAATGGTATTTCCTCCCTTACGACTGCGATACGATTTTGGGGGTTAGAAATGACGGGAAACTGGTATACGATTACTCGATAACAGAGGAATCGTACGATGATTCTATTCTTTCGTACTGTTTTGCTGGACACGACTCGCTCTTGTGGAACCTGGTTCGGTCTGGACTAACAAGCAAGCTTCAGACAGCCGCTCAAACCATCCGGGCAAACATGTCCAAGACGGCCGTGCTAACGATGTTCAATGATACGCAGATGGGCAACTGGTCGGAACGCATATACAACAAGGACGGGGACTATAAGTATATACAACCTCTTTTGGCTGGCAATGGGGACTTCTTGTATTCCCTGCAAGGTTCTCGATATGCCCACCGAACCTACATGGTGAACAACCGATTCGATTTGCTGGATGCAAAGTACCTGGCGGGGACTTACCGGGCTGACAATTTTAGGATTTATTTCGGTCACGCATTCAGTTCTGATAACAAAACTATCCTAATTACCGCCTCTGAGCGCTACTATTTTGGTTACGGTTATACTTCTGGAACACCGCATCAATCTGGCGTTCTGGCGGAAACTGCAGGAGCTGCCATTGCGCTTACGCTCGACAGCGACTTGATTGTGAACGACCCTCAGTACGTATATGGGGCATCAAAAATGCGGGAGATAGACTTCACGAACGTTAGTGCTTACATCGTGAACAACATCGATTTCTCGAAGTGTACGAAATTGCAAAAGCTCGACCTTGCTTGTGCAGCAACGCAATCCACCTTGACGGGCTTGATTTTGAACGCTTGCACTTCGCTGAAGGAACTTAACATAACGGGATTGAAAGGAGCCTTGTTCACTTCCCTCGACTTGACGGGAAATACTCGTCTTGAAAAATTGTCGGCTGGTTCAACGGCTTTGACGGGAGTCGAGTTTGCGCCAGGTGCTCCAATTACTTCTATTGTTCTGCCTGCTACATTACAGATCTTGAAATTGAAGGGGTTGAATAAGCTGACAAATACAGGATTGACATTAGAGGGCACATCTAATATCACAAAGTTATGGATAGATAGTTGTGCTTTGATTGATTGGAAAACGCTTTATGCCTCATTGTCGAACGTGACGAATCTGAGGATCACGGATATTGACATGGAGGGTTCCGCTACTTTCCTTACTTCTTTAATGTCCGTAGGAGGTCTGGATGATGAAGGTTCAGTAGTTTCAACCTGTTCACTGGTTGGAACTTATAAACTCACTAGCTACGTGGAAGATGCTACCTATGCTGCCTATGTGGCGCATTTCCCAGAGCTGACAATAAAACAGCCGGAATATTCGGTATACAAAAGGAATCGATTAACCTCAGACCCTGCATCGTTCACTAATTTGGACAATAACACGGGGTATGGAACGGGGAATGACTATGTGGTAAGTGGACATATTAAAAGTATTTTGTCCGGTATCTTTAGGTTCTTAGGCAAACAAACCTCTAAAACAACAATGACCTATTATCCATTGCATAATGAGAATAGCAACTACTTTGCCGATGCAACCAGCATTACCGATGCAACAGCAGCCGAAACAACTGGAGCGATGGGCGATGTCTTTACATACTTTCCTCATTTTTGGTACAAAGGAATAACAGATTACAAAAATGGGATTGACTACTTTTTATATAGTAAAGGCACGACTGCTCCCGGATATAAGGGAGTAGTCACGGATGTCACACCAACTTTGTTACAGGAAAACAGCGCGTTGACTACTGGCAAGTCAACGATAGCTCAAGCATTAACGTCGAGCATCACTAATTATGCAGTATATAGGGTATCTGTAAGTGGCTATAAAAGTGTTAGATTTCAACCTAATTTTTTAAATCCAGCCTACTGCTCCTACTTTACCGATGCGAATGGAAATGTTGTGGAACAGATACAGGTAGAGGCAGCTCCAACTGTATCTTCTATCGGATTTGTTGATGGGATGAACTATATAAAAGCTGTACCAACAGAGGCTGTTTATTTGTATTTTACATTCTATACAAATAACACCACATTGCTTGGCGTGAGACTCACGGACGGCATAAGTCTATTTGATATGGAAGATTGGGTAGAGCATAAGGAAGTATCAATATCATCCTATTTCATCTCGATGGGGACTAATTATTATGTCAGCATGTCTGGGAAAACCCCAACATCAGGACAACCTTCTGCCAACGATGCGATAGTGTCTGGATTATCAGATCGGGGGATGTATGCTCTTGATTATGACATGTACAAGGATATTGCCAATTTAGCAATATTGAAATATGGTACACATGAAATGACGAAGAGAACTGGTATTTTCTCATCATTGTCAACGACTGGCTTGTCTGACAAAATAGGTATCAGAGACACCATTTACAGGAGCGGACAAAACAATTGTTTTTATCCTGTCGATTCTTCGTCATCTACCTACTACACAATAGGAAGCCCCAATGTACTCGGTCTTGAGTCCCTGTACGGCATAAGGTCATTTTTTGGCTGGTTAGGCGCTAACATGACTAATAATAGTATTAATCTCAATACGGGGACGATTTCAAGCATTAATAAAACTATAACAAGAAAACATACACGTTACTCAAATGCAAGCTATATAGCTCATTGGATACATGGTCGGTACATGGACATTGATAGAGCGTACTCTTCGATTACAGGAAGTTCATCTACATACGTCTGTGCAGAGCAAGCGACCTCCTATGGGGAATTTAATGAAATGGCATTTGGTAATAATACTCTTGGAGGTTTGTTTTCAAGCTGGTCACAACAATGTAGATGGCGAATGGCGTTCACTGGTACTCTTCTAAAGGCTTCTTCTCCGGCTGTTTTCAAATCGCTAACTCTAATATATTATTAAATGGAAAAAGTATATGGAACTTATACCCTCGCCCTGGAGTGTATTAATACGTTTACGAACAAATGGCGTGTAAGATGGGGGCAGTCTTCGGAAACGAAAACAGATTCCGAAAGTAATATGACGACAAAGAATTTTTTTTACGAAGAAGAATTTGTTGGTGTGAAACCTTCTTTAGACGAAATAAAAGACATTGTAGTGGCTTATTACAATAGTCTTTGTGATAAAGAAATTCTCTCCGGGTTTCAATATAACGGGAACATGGTTTGGTTATCTGCAGAAAATCAGTTTAACTATAAGGCCGCATTCGATTTCGCGTTCCAGTTAAAAATCTTGGGGCAGGAATATTCTCCTGTAACATTTAAATTAGGGGATGTGGAAGCCCCTGTCTATGAGACTTTCAATACTTTTACAGATTTGCAAGCATTTGTCATTTCTGTATTTACGTATATAAACCAGACACTGGCAAAGTTCTGGACGATTAAGGATTCTATTAATTGGAGCGATTATGAAATTTGATACAGTTAATGGTTGTGGAGCGTGCTCCGGATGGCTGTCCTGGATTAAGCCACCGCACCATAAGTTCTTCAAAAATGCTTGTATCCTTCATGATGAGCTTTATAATCTAGGCGGCACGGAGGAAGACCGAAAGAAGGCGGATAAACGATTATTCTCCGAAATGGTAAAGCATTCGCAGGAATATTTTACAGACAAATCTATTTCGTCACAATGGTGGTTTGTTACATTGGCGTACGGCTATTATAAGGCGGTGCGATGGTTCGGAAAAGGACAGTTTAATTATCACTAAATAAAAAATATGACGTGCTTATCCTTTGCGACATGCACGTCATATTTTATAAGAGGTATGTGGTAACCAATCTTAAATTTTAGGAAATTTGTTTTTTACATAATCATTTTGCAATCCTATTCTTTTAGAAAGATACACATCCGTTGTTGCTGTGTGTTTGTGGCGAAGATGATCACGTACTGCGGGCAAAGGCGCTCCATTCATTGCAAAGAGAATTGCTCCTGTACATTTCCAACTGTATAATTTATACTCTTCCGGAAATCCTATTTCATCACGGTACTTATTAAATTTTAAGCGGAAATAATTTTTACCCAAATAGTCAGAGCCAGGCTCTCCATTCTTGCTAAACACATAAAATTCCCGATTATGCCTATTTATTTTATACTCTTCAAGAATTTCAACAAGAGGGGGAGGCATATTAATAACCCCTTCAGTAGTTTTTGAATTTTCCTCTCGAATTCTTATCGTCTTAGAAAATAAATTGATGTCTTTCACTTTTAACATTCTTAGTTCTGTTCCGGGACGTATTGCGCAATAAAATATCATAGAGCAAAACAAAAAAGTTTGTTCATCTCTACTTTTTATATAGGATAGAAGTTCGGATGCTTCTGGCGCCGTCATGGGTTGTGCGGACATATCAGGAACTTTTAATCCATCTGGAAGATTAAAAACCGGTGATTGATCAATTAAATTTTCCTCGATTAAAAATTCGAATAACTGGCGTAAATGCTGTTTTGTTTTCTTTATAGTCACTTTTGCTTGCCCGACAGAAATTAAATATTGAATATACTTAAGAATTATCTCGCGCGTAATCTCAATCGGATAAAGATTACCTAATCCTTCCTTTTCAATCCATAAGTAAAAAAGTCGGAGTTTCGACTTGTAATCAAGTTGAGATTTATGTTTTAAATGCGAAATTTTATTGTCTAGAAAAACATTTATGTAGTATTTCAGATTTTTCTCTAGACGACTATCTGTTCCAAGTATTCGTGCTTCACTATTATAAAGGATGTGATTTGTTATCACTTCTTTATTTTCTGCGAATGGAGTCCATCCGGATAGCAACAATTTTGTAAAATGCTTTATAATCTTATCAGCTTTTTCAAGTCGTTCTTCTTTAGTAAGACAATTCAAACCCTCATAAATACGAAAACGTTCAAGTTTTTCCGTACGATTATTCCGGCAAGAATATTCTACATACCATTGCGCTGACAGATTACCTTTTGCATCATTAAGATGTGGTAATACGTATAAAAATTTTCTTCTTCCCATTTTTGATTCATTTTAATGATTTGTAATCTGCGACAATAACAAAACTAAATAAAATCAAATAACGGAAAGTGTCTGTAAAACTATAAAAACAGACACTTACACATATAAGTGCCTGATAATCAATAATGAGTGGAGCTGGAGAGATTCGAACTCTCGTCCAAACAAGGAATTAATCTGCTTTCTACATGCTTATCTTCGCTTTCATTGTCGGGAATGAGCAAGACCGAAGCCACCAACTCAAACCTTATCTTCTAAAGTTTCAGAAAGGAGCCGAAGCATCCCCTATCCTATCTCCGATTTCCCTACACCACCTGATCGGTTGCTTCGAAGCCACAGCTTCCGGGTGATGTCTTGTCTCCACACCTGTGCGGAGATTAAGCTATATCTACTATACTTCGATTAAGCAGCAAGAGCGTAATTATTTTCGCCAGTTAAAAGTTCGCCGTCTGAGATTATAGTGCAAGCCGACAACGCACTGCATGCTTACAAACCACTTCATCTCGCTGTCAAAACCGGTCAGCCCCATGGTTTATATTTTTTGTATTTAAGTACAAAGATAACAATAAATGAATAATAGCCTCTTTTGGCCATAAAAAAAGTTGCCCCGCTAAGAACAACCTCTATCCAATCTGTTTTGGTAGCGAGAGGGGGGCATGATCCCCCGACCTCGCGATTATGAATCGCGCGCTCTAACCAACTGAGCTATCTCGCCATTATTTCAATTTCATCCGGTTAATCGCAGATTTGGAAATCCAACACCCAAACCGGTCGAGTTATCTCGTCATCGTTTTTCCGATTTCGAGTGCAAAAGTATGTCTTTATTTTTAATCATGCAATAGTTCTTGGATTAAAATGTATATATTTGTCTTTCGATAGGAATCAAAACATATTTTTTCTATGGCTAATAAATTGAACTTGAACACAAAAACTAATATAAGATGAATATGGAAAAATTTCATATTGAATTCGTTTTAGGTAAAATATCTGTAATTAGCTTATGGAATATGATCAGTACAGCTGATGGACTCAATGGTTGGTTTGCCGATAAAGTAACCATTACAGATGACATAAAATACACCTTTACCTGGAATAAGTCTGACAGCATTGCTTTGATGATAAGCCAAAAACCCTCCTCTTTCATCCGGTTTCAATGGGAAGAAAGGGAAGATCCGGCGACATATTTCGAATTTCGCATTCACATCATGGAACTCTCAAAAGACATTACTCTTGAAATAACTGATTTTGCAGATCACGAAGATAAAGCCGATGCCATCTTTTTGTGGGAGTCGCAAATGGAGATTCTAAAGCGTAAGCTAGGCGCCTGAATTATTTCAACAAAACTCAATCGTATGGAAAATCAAAAGTGCCCACTTTGCGGCAAAGAAATATCTTCTGACAAAGAGAAATTCTGTGACGACTGCCTGGAAATCAACAGAAAGTCGGACATTTTTATCAGCAATGTGTATTCTCAAGATAAAGATGACGCGACGAAATCAGCCGAAGAAAAAGCACTCATCCAATCGGCCGAAGATGAGCTCGGCATCACTCAAAAAAATAAGCGCAGAAAAATTACCTGGATTCTCGTTTCTATCACCCTCCTATTATCTATTTCCGCAGGCGGAACATACTATTGGTATCATCAAAGTGTAGAAACTCAACAACAAGAATTAAATTGCTGGAATGAAGCCCTGAAAATAAACACAACTAAAGCATATCTAAAATACATCCAGCTTTATCCCGAAGGAACTTATCTGAAAGAAGCACAAACCTATATTGTGCAAATCAACCAGGAAATGCAGAAACGCTGGAATAGCATCAGCAGAAGTGGTAACGAAGAAGAATTGAAAGCTTTTATTACCCAATATGGCGATTCACCCTATAAGCAGAATGCCTGTCTTTTGTTGGATTCACTAGCCTGGGCTGATGTTTGCAAGATAAATACCCAAGAAGCTTATAAAAGTTATATAGATCGGACAGCAAAAAAACAGCTCAACGGAGTCTACCTGGGCTTAGCTCAAGATAAATACAATTACTTTTCTCAGATGGAATTTGTCGGAGGTGATGAATGGAAAACCGCTTCTTCTAAAATAGAGCATTTTTTTCAATCGATATCGACCAATTCACTTAACGAGTTAAACAACCTGCTATCGCCCATGGTAGATAACTTTTTCGGCACCAAAAATATAAATTCCAATCAGGCTTCGGCTTCATTCGGCTCATATCTGCGATCAAAAAATATAAGTTCCATTACTTATGAATTGAATCAGGAAGATATTAAAATACAAAAAGATTCTCAAGGGAATTATTTTGTAACAATACCCGTGATCAAAAATGTAAATTTCACAAAAAGCTCTTTGAATGGCCGCCAGCAGGCGGAATATGAGATGAGTCTTGACAACCAGATGAGGATAAAAACAGTCTCAGAAAAGAGCTCAAATTGATTGAACTTTTGCCGAAAGTCGTATTTAAGTTCAGAAAGTCACTCCTCACATATTGCCCCAATGAAAATTGTGTTGTATTTTTGTATCCTAAAGTCAAATTTAAACAATGATAAATAGAGTTCTTATTCGTATACGTGTCGTTCAAATTGCGTATGCTTTCTCTCAAAACGATGAGCATAATTTTAAAAAAGCGGAAACTGAATTAATGCATTGCCTCGAAAAATCGTATGAGTTGTATTTTCATCTTCTTGCTTTATTGGTTGAGGTAACTAACGCTTACAAAAAAAGAATTACCCAGCGGAAATCACGCTTTCTCGCGACATCGGAAGATATCAACCCGAACTTAAAGCTTGCCAACAACCGATTTATCGCTCTGCTTAGCGAATCAGTTCATCTGAAAGAGTTTCTGGAAGAAAAAGAGTTTACGTGGGAAGACCACGACATATACGTTAGAAATCTGTTAGATAGAATATTAGACTCTAATTTTTATTCAGATTACGCCCATCAGCCAGAAGATAGTTTCGAAAATGACCGTGATTTCTGGAAACAGATATTCAAACACATTATTTGTGAAGATGCGGACTTAAATGAGCTACTCGAAGACGAATCTCTCTATTGGAACGATGATGTGGAAATTGTCGAAAGTTTTGTTCTGAAAACAATTAAAAAGAGTACCGAAGGCCTAGCTGATACAGAACTGTTCCTTCCGATGTTTAAAGACATGGAAGACAAAGACTTCGCCAAGCAGCTCCTATCCTACACTATCAAAAATAATCAGGAACTGAAGGAGATAATCGATCAGCACACTCAAAACTGGGAATCCGAACGGGTAGCGCTCATGGATATGGTAATCATGGAAATTGCAGTCAGCGAACTGCTTGCCTTTCCGAAAATTCCGGTGAACGTAACGCTTAACGAATACATAGATATTGTGAAAGCATACAGTACAGCCAAAAGTGCAGGATTCATCAATGGAGTATTGGATGCCATTGTTCAATCTCTAAAAAAAGAAAACAGACTGAACAAGGCATAATATTTTTTTTATCTTTGTATAAACTAAAAAATTGAATAACAAATTCTATACATTATGTCACTATTAAACGTACTATTGCAAGCACAGGGCGGACAAAGCATGTGGTCATCTGTAATTATGATTGTAGCAATTATTGCTATCTTTTATTTCTTCATGATTCGTCCCCAGCAAAAACGCCAGAAAGCACTTCAGGAAGCACGTAGCTCAATGAAAGTTGGAGACAAAGTCGTTACAGCCGGAGGTATTCATGGCCGCATCCGCGAAGTATCCGACAGCTATTTCTTAGTTGAAATTTCTGAAGGTGTAAAAATCAAAGTTGATAAAGCATCCGTTTTTGCTTCTTCTGAAGAAATTGCAAAAAATTAATTTTTTTATTCAAGAGTGCCTATGAGCCGTCTGAGTGAAAAAAAGGAACTCAAATACAAAAAAGTCAGATTCTTTTTCTCTCAATTAAATTGGAAGGAAATTCTGACTTTTTGTTTTTTTCTGTTTCTGTCAGCTACATTCTGGCTAATCCTGATACTCAGACAGACTTTTGAAGCGACAATACAGATTCCCATTAAATATGTAGAAATACCCGACAGTATTTTTCTAAAGAATCCACTCCCGAATAAAATGAGTGTCGGCATATCGGACAAGGGGCTGGCTCTTTTCCACTCTTTCTTCTCCAACAAAGGAGATTCCATCGAAATCAATGTCCGAAATTGTATTAATGCCCGCAATACAGTTATTAAAGAAGATCAACTAGTGCAGCTTCTTAAAACGAAATTTAATAAAACAACCAACCTGCTTCGTTACTATCCCTCACGTATCAATCTGGAATATTCATTACTGAAATCGAAAAAAGTTCCGGTTATTTTTGATGGAGAAGTCACGACCAAACAAAATTTTCTGTTGAGCGGCGATATTACCGTAACACCCGACAGTGTCATTGCATATTCCTCAGAAGAGATTCTCAAAACACTCAATGTTGCTTTCACAACCAGCAACCAGGTAAATGATTTGAACAAAAATACCGTTATCAAATTACACTTGAGAAATGAGAAAAAGATACGTTTCTCTCCTGACATTGTTGATGTTTCTATTCCGGTGGCAGAGTTTACCCAGAAAGAAGTCACTGTTCCGGTAAAGTGCCTGAATCAACCTTTTGGAATGAATGTCATTTTTTTTCCATCAAACGTGACTATTTCTTTTGCTGTAGCATTAAGCAATTTCAAAAACATTTCCCCTCAGGATTTCTCAATCAATCTCGACTATAATGAACTCCAGGAAACGACAAACGGCATTATTCGGCTACGACTCACAGATAGCCCCAGCTATATCCAGAACATTGCCATACAACCCGCTTCGGTCGAATTTATTTTAGAAAAGACGAAAGCTTATTAAACCTGATATTCTCATCTCACAATATGATAGTTTTTGGCATTACCGGCGGTATAGGAAGCGGAAAATCCGTTGTTTCCAGATTAATGCAGATGATAGATATTCCTGTATACATCGCAGATGAACGAAGCAAGCAACTGCTTGACACTTCGGATGAGCTTAAACAAAAACTAACGGATGCTTTCGGGAACCAACTATACAGAAACGGGAAAATAGACAAAGCTCTCTTTGCGTCCATCATCTTTTCAGACAAAGAAAAACTTCAGCTTGCCAATAACCTGATTCATCCCGAAGTACAAAAAGATTTTATGCATTGGTTGGACAGCCATCGCAGAAAAAAAACAGCCATCGCAGCTACCGAAAGTGCGATTTTATTTGAATCAGGCTTCAATCGCTTTGTCGATAAAGTGATTCTGGTATACACACCACGAGAAATTCGTATCCAAAGAGCTATGGCACGGGATCAAGCTTCTATGAAGCAAATAGAAGCAAGATTAAATGCTCAGCAATCGGACGAAGATAAAATAAGACTTGCAGACATTATGATCACAAACGATGGTTCTCATTCGCTCATTTCGCAAGTGAATGCATTGATAAATAAATATTTAAAACATAGTTAATTTGTTTTTTTTGAGAATTCATAGCTTTTATTAAAAAAACTTTTTCTACTTCTCTTTGTTTAAATATTAAATTCAATCCGAATTTGATAATGTGCTTTACCCCATACATTTAGCAATAGAAGTATGGTCTATTATTTGTAACAGAGAAAATCTCTTGTGATTTTTCCCTATTATGTAGTCTATTAGACGTGATGTTTAATCTTTATACCCATATTTATGAAAAAGAACGATTTTTCCCCGGTTGAAAAGGAAGTGGCTTTCTTTGAAAAATTTATTCAGAAAATAGATGACAAGGAAGAAAATGCACCTTCCAAAAATGTTGAAATTGGGAATGATCCTGAATGGAATGAATGCATTCATGGTCTCTCTGAAGCCTACGAACAAAGAAAAGAAACAGCTATGAATTCGCTATCTAACATTAAAAGTATTTTTAAAGAAAGAAAGAAGATTATATTGAGAAAAATAAAAGGTAGAATAAATATCACTGAGTCAACAACAGCGGAAACAAGTGAAACTACAACCGAAACCTGGTATTAAATATACGTTGTGCCATATATTGATTTTTGGTGAATGGAATGCCTTCAATTTATGTAAGAAATAATACTAAAAGCAACTACATACGATGTGACAGTTTTATTAATTATGTAAAGGGAAACTAAATTGTAAGGCAGGTTTGTTTTCAGCGTTTTCAGCTCAAGTGGATGGAATAAAAACGTCGTCAGAGGAAATCGGATAGCTTCTGACGACATTTTTATTTGCTGATATTTTGTTTATCTACAAAAAGGAATATTGCGTTAATAATAAACAAATTACAAATTTCTCTTATCAAAGAGAAAAAAGATTATGCACACTTAAAGTCATCTTCTCTGACTATATACCCGATTTTAAACTATTAAAAGTTCAATCCTTGTCTCAATTCTACCAAGTACGATTAAAAGAAAGTTAGCCCAAGTTTCACCCACAAAATTATTTTTCAGAAAAAACGAGCTTGTTTTGCTTCTTTCCAAGAAATTAACTCACTGTAAATCAATAGACTAATTTTGTGTAGCTACCTCAAATCTGAATTGTAGGACACTTATGTTCCTATTTCTTGTTGTATTTTTGTAGCATGCACGTGAATATACAACTTCGTTTCAACCCCGGCACCCGGCAGGAAGCTCCTTACTATCGTCAGAAGGAGTCTTATCGTGATGTGCGCGGTCATGTGCATTCCCTTATTATCCTGAATATCGGTTTTGAGCCATCCCTGAAGCCTCTTCAGGTCAAACAGACTTTTCGCTTCCAAAACCCCAACAACAAGTTCCTTTTCCTTGAGAACCAGGATGGGCTTACTCTCGAAGAGCGCCTCTTTGCTGAAAAATACGGGCAAGGTATGATTGACCAGGGCGGTATTGACCGGCTTAATCAAAAAAAGAACAGCTGCAAAGAAGAATTCCAAAGATATATCGACCTGGACCGTAGAATACACAGATGCTCGCAATATCGGTGCGGAATGGCTTTGTAAACGAACTATTGACCGTTTGGGCTTGGAAGACTTCCTCAAGCGTCAAGACTGGAATGACAATTCCATTCATGCGGCTCTCTCCCATTTAATTGTACAAACTGTATAGCCCTTCGGAATGGGCTACACACCGCATAATGAAGGAGAATTCCGCTGCCTGCGAACTCTATTCGGGTAATCCGGATTGGACACCTGGAATAAACGCACTCTACCAAATGCCGGATCGCCTTTTTGAAATCAAAGACAAATTGGAACGGCATCTTTGCCGGACAACCGACAACCTCTTTAATATAGATAACCGTCTGTGATGATCCTGCGGTGTCTCAATTTCAATCTCACCGGCCATCGTTTTGACTCGTTTGCGGCCACGTCCATTACGCTTGTTGCCATTAAGCCACTCTTCATCATTCAAATGAGAGGACATCTCGCCATCAAGGGCTGCTTCTAAAAACTCTTTTAATAACGAACCAAAGACGGTAAGGGACTCTTCCTCCGAAGCTGAACCAAGGCTTTCTCTCGCATCAACTGATACTCTTGACTGTTTCTATCCATAATGTAAAATTAATTGTTGGGAACAGAGTTCAGATTACTGCCTTATTCAATCCGCAGCAGGAGTATTAGAGAAAAAGTCCGTCGGATCCTCCATTGGCACCGACAGACTTTTCTTACTTTATTAAAAAATAAACATGCACATCTCAACCTTGTTTCATCGACAAAGCCACTCTTTTACGCTGCATATCCACAGAAAGGACACGCACCTGCACGTGCTGATGCAATGAAACCACTTCATTCGGATCAGAAACAAACCGGTCGGCCAATTCAGAAATATGTACCAGTCCGTTTTCTTTGATACCAATGTCTACAAAACATCCGAAGTTAGTCACATTGGTGACAATTCCCGGAAGCACTTGTCCCTCTTTCAGGTCTGCAATTGTTTTGACAGATTGGTCGAAAGCAAGCACCTCGATTTTCTTCCGCGGATCGCGTCCAGGTTTTTCCAATTCTTCCATTATATCGGTTAATGTCGGTAGCCCCACAGAATCGGAAATATACTTTTCCAGTTGAATGTGTTTCTTTAGATCTTTATCCTGAATAAGCTCTTTTACAGAGCATTTCAGATCTTTTGCTATTCGTTCCACCACCGCATAACTTTCGGGATGCACTGCTGTTGAATCGAGTGGATTGGCAGCATCGGGAATACGCAGGAAGCCGGCAGATTGCTCAAACGATTTTTCACCCATACGAGGTACTTTCAACAACTGCCGACGGGATTCGAATGCTCCGTTTTCAGCACGATAATCTACAATATTCTGCGCCAAAGCAGCTCCCAAACCGGAGACATAAGTTAGCAAATGACGGCTTGCCGTATTCAGATTCACTCCCACTAGATTGACACAGCTTTCTACAGTTTGATCGAGTGTTTTCTTGAGTTTGTTTTGATCCACATCGTGCTGATACTGCCCTACTCCGATTGATTTCGGATCTATCTTCACCAATTCGGCCAAAGGATCCATCAGGCGCCTGCCTATCGACACCGCTCCGCGCACGGTCACATCGTATTGCGGAAATTCTTCGCGGGCTATTTTCGAAGCCGAATATATAGAGGCTCCATTTTCGCTCACCACAAAAACCTGTACCGGTTTCTCGTAACGGATATTGGTGATAAAACTTTCTGTTTCGCGGCTTGCAGTACCGTTTCCAATAGCGATGGCATCCATCTTGTAGGTCGAAATTAACTTCGAAACCTTCGAAGCCGATTTTCCTGTTTCATTCTGCGGCGGATGCGGATAAATGGTTTCGTTGTGCAACAGATTACCCTGTTCGTCCAGACAAACCAACTTACATCCGGTACGATAACCGGGATCGATTCCCAACACTCGTTTTTGTCCCAGCGGAGGAGAAAGAAGCAGTTGACGCACATTGGTTGAAAACACTTTAATGGCTTCCTCGTCTGCTTTCTCTTTGGCTGCGGCCAATGTTTCCGTTTCGATAGAGGGTTTAATTAATCTTTTGTAGGCATCTTTCACGGCATTAGCCACCAGCTCGGAAGCTTCGTTATCAGCCTTAACAAAACGTTTTTCAATCCGTGACACCGCCTCATCCTCATCCGGAGCTACATTCACCCGGATAAAACCTTCTGTTTCCGCCCGTAGAATAGCAAGCAACCGATGCGAAGAAATGCGGTGAAGAGGTTCAGACCAATCAAAATAATCGCGGTATTTATCCCCTTCCTCCTCTTTGCCTTTCACAAGTTTAGTGGTGATGAGCGCTTGTCTTTGGAAGAGATTCCGAACCACGTGGCGGGCACTTTCATTTTCACTGATCCATTCAGCAATAATATCCGTTGCTCCGTTGATAGCCTCTTTCACATCTGCAACAGCTTCATTCAGAAATGAACAGGCTTTACTTTCCACATCCAGGTTTGATTGCGCCATAATCAACTTAGCCAATCCTTCCAATCCTTTTTCCCGTGCAATAGCTGCACGAGTTTTTCGCTTCGGTTTGTAGGGCAGATAGATGTCTTCAAGCTCCGTCAGATTTAATGTATTTTCTATTCTGACACGAAGTTCCTCAGTCAGTTTTCCCTGTTCCTCAATGGAATTTAAAACCGTGGATTTACGTTTTGCAAGTTCTTGGAATTTCTCATGCTGCTCTTTCACATCTGCGACCTGCACTTCGTCCAATCCGCCGGTAACTTCCTTGCGGTAACGGCTGATAAAAGGAATGGTAGCACCTCCGTCAAGGAGTGCTATGGTTTGTTCCACCTGTTTTTCCTTCACGTTCAGGCTTTGAGCAATCAGCTGGTTTATATTCATATTCTCGGGTTATTCGTATTTACAATTTAATCAGTTTCGACAAGACATCAAACACGATGGGACAAGTAGACGAGTTACGCACCGTCAGCTTGTATATCTGATGAAATTTTTTCCGATCGGTGTGTGGATATTCCCGGCAGGCTTTGGGACGTGCCTCATAAATGGAACAATAATTGTCAGGCAAAAGAAAAGGACAAGGCATTGTCTTGAATACATAATCGCCATCCTCATCCACGCGCAGATATTGCTCCGCCACCTGCGAGGGTTTCATTTTCAAAGCCTTCGCCATTCGTTCGATATCCTTATCATAAATAGCCGGCCCCAGCGAACGGCAGCAATTGGCACACTCCAGGCAGTCGATGCACGAGAATGCCTCTTCATGCAGCTGATGCACATCGTGATCCATCTTTTCGAGCCTCTTCTTATTCTTTTTATGGAAAGCATGAAAATGAGGTTCCATTTTCAGGGCTTTTTCGGGAAGTTCAGAAATATAATTTTTCATTATCTCGGTCTTCTGGTCGTGTCAGCTCTCCGGCCAAAGGGACACGCATTCTTACTTTTATTTCCTGATTATCATAATTGTGTCCGATGAGAAACATCAACTTAGCCAATGTGCTTTCCAGTGTCATGTCAAATCCGCTGATTACGCCGGCTTTCAAGAGTTCGTTTCCTGTTTCATAGCGCTGCATTTCCACGCATCCCACGGCACACTGTGTCACATTCACAACAATAATTCCTCTTTTCACGGCATTGCGAATCATTTCTACAAACCACTCCAGTTGTGGAGCATTGCCGGATCCGAAAGTCTCCAGGATCACTCCCTTCAAACCGGGAACAGACAAAGTCGCTTCCACCACAGCCGGAGGTATTCCGGGAAAAAGCTTCAGCACCACAATGTTTGGATCCATCGAATAGTGAAATATCGTTTTCTTATCAAAATTCGGAGAGAGAATCACTTTCCGATCATAGCGTATCTGAATACCCGATTTTGCCAAAGCCGGATAATTATAGGTCTTGAATGCGCTGAAGTTGTCTGCATTCATTTTCACCGAACGGTTGCCCCGCAACAGATAATTTTGAAAGAAGATACTCACTTCCGGAACAATGGATTGTCCAACAGAATCTTTATCGGCTGCAATCTCGATGGCTGTTATCAGATTCTCCTTGGCATCTGTCCGCAGCTTTCCGATAGGTAACTGAGCTCCGGTGAAAACAACAGGTTTTGTTAGGTTTTGAAGCATAAAACTCAGTGCAGAAGCACTGTATGCCATGGTGTCGGTGCCATGCAGAATCACAAAACCATCGTAATCATCATACGAGTTTTCAATTATTCGCACCAATTGTTTCCAATGTTCGGGGTTTACGTCAGAAGAGTCGATTGGAGGCTCGAAAACGATTGTATCGATATTGAAGTTAAATTTTTCGATTTCCGGAAAATGATTTCTCAGATGTTCGAAGTCAAAAGATTCAAGAGCCAGAGTTTCCGGGTTTTCAATCATCCCGATGGTACCGCCGGTGTAAATCATCAGGATATTCGCATTCGAATCTATCATTTTAATACAAACTTTCTCTAAAAGAACCTTAATAAAAGACTAAATCAGTTTCAAAAATAAGCCATAACCAGCTTTTTCCAAAACCAATATCAAAAATACATCTTTTTGGCAGATAAGCGCACAATTCGCTTCGAATTATTAAATACTATCTTTTTGTTCCGATATCAAGGAGGACACAATGCCTGGAAAAAACCGCTTCACATTATTTTCGATACTTCCGGCAAGATCTTCCGGATCTATATCGAGCGAAGCCGCAACAGACTTATAGATTTCAAGGATAGGTATCTCACTTTCATCTGTTTCACAAAACATGCGGTGCAAAGGGATCATCCGGATTCCTTCCTCATTGAATCTTTCACCGATCGTAAAGTAAAATCCAAGATGAACCAACTGTTTGGTCAATTCCGGTTTACCTCTGAATCCGTGAATAATCCACGGTTGTGAAGGTCTGTATTCTTTTTGCAGGGCGATTAATTCGTCCCAGGCTTTCACACAATGTACGATAAGGGGTTTCTGAAGTTTTTCCGACAAACGGATATGGCGTTCAAACACCACTTTCTGTACATCCAGTTCCGGGCCTTTCAGTTTATCGAGTCCGGCTTCGCCAATGGCCACAATAAGGGGATGTGCGGCAATTTCCTCAAGAAAAGCGAGTTGAGCTTCGGCATCTTCCGAATGCCATGGATGGATTCCACAAGTGAAAAAACATTTTTTGATGGTTCCCACTGCATCTTCAAATCCCAAAGGGAATACGTTCAAAACATACGAATGATAAGGATCGTCACTATCATCCGGCAGCAAATTATAAGTGTGTATATCGTATATGTCCATAAGAAAATAATAGTCAATGTTTCATCGGTCATGGTACCGGATCATATCCGTGTCCTCCCCAGGGATGACAGCGGAGAATTCGTTTGAGCGAAAGCCAGCCTCCTTTAAAAGGACCGTATTTTGTAATTGCCTCCACCGCATATTGCGAACAGGTGGGAACAAAGCGGCACGAAGGTGGTGTCAGCGGCGAAATGCAACTACGATAGAAATAGACCAATGCCAACAATATTTTACTCAACAACTGTTTCATTCTGTAAAATTTCCTGTTCATTGCAAATCAGCTTTACCTCCAACGTATCCAATGCCTTGTGCATAGCTTTGTTGATTTCGGCAAAATCGGGGAGTTCATTTTTCAGATAGATAAAAGCTACATTCACCGAATAAGGCTCCGAAACCAGTTTTAGTTCCAGTTCCCTGCGCGACAATCTAAATGTTTCCCGAACCAGGCGTTTCACCCGGTTGCGTTTCACAGCTCGCTTGAACTTTCGCTTCGAGACACTTACCATAAAGCAAAGGTCTCTTCCCTGCGTTTTTTCTTTTTTAGAGAAAACCACTCTCAAGGGATAGGCAATGAAAGAATCGCCTTGAGCGAACAGATTGTCTAGTTCTTTCTTGCTTGTTATCCTTATTTCTTTCGGAAAAGATTTTTTTGGTAAATGATATGGCTCCTCACTCATGAAATTTATATACAATTCTGATACAAAGGTATATTATTTTTTTTAGCAGACAACAAACTATGCCCTACTCCATGCAGAGAAATATGCAAATTGTTCAAGCTGAGAATAAAATTCTATCTTTGCAGTTACAAAAAATAAGGATATAACACGGAAAACACGCTCCGGATGGCGTGCTCTCTGCTGTTTATATTTTTTTAATTTACTAAAAGAAAAAAAGTTATGTTTTTTCCCGATTCCATTGACTTATCCGAAACAGAAAAATATATACTGGCACTGCGTATTCAGGCAGATAGTTTTTCGTTTGCCATCCGCAATCCGGAAGTAAGTAATGGATATGTTTACCGACAGACGGCTTTTAATCCGGACACTTCCTACATCCAGCAGGTTCAGAAAACCATATTCGACCTCAGTTTTCTCACCCAAAGCTTTAAACAAATCTGGGTGGAAATGGTCTCTACCCGGTTCTCCCTGGTTCCGGAAGAATTTTACGATACCAAACACCGGGAGTATTATCTCGAAAAAACGTTGCATGGCGATACAGGCTATGTGGTATCGGAACGGCTTGAAACGGAGCAAACCCGAATTCTGTTCGACATGGATAAGGAAGTGTATGAGTTTCTCAGCCGCAACTTGTCCAGCCCGACGTTCACCCACCACATCTCTTCTCTGGCAAAAATCTGCAACAGCCATCCGGGAAAAACGGAACTTTTTTCGAAAATGTTCCTGTATTTCCATGACGGGCAGATGGATGTAGTTGTCATCCGCAACGGAAAGACGCTCTTTGCTCAATCCTTTACGGATAAAAAAAATGCCAATCTTTTCTACCATACAATGAACATCTGGAAAGCATGCGAGATGAACCAGCTCAACGACCGGCTCTTCCTGATGGGCGATATGCAGGCCTATGGCGAACTGCAACCTCTCTTTTGTAAATACATACAATTTGTCAATGCCAAAGGAATACCCAGCGAAGCTTTCCTTCTGGGGCAGGACGCTCAACAAACACCTTTCGATTTATTTGGAATACTATTATGAGAATTATAAGCGGAACATTTAAAGGCCGGAGATTTTCACCGCCCAAAAACTTTGACGCACGACCGACAACCGATTTTGCGAAAGAAAACCTTTTCAATATACTCAACAACCGGGTCGACTGGGAAGAGGCCTGCGCCTTGGATCTGTTTTCCGGAACAGGAAACATCTGTGTCGAATTTATTTCCAGAGGATGCCCTCAGGTTACCGGAGTAGAAAAAAATCCGGTGCATGCCCGTTTTATCAAAAAAGTAACGGACGAACTGAAAATAGAGAACCTGCGCCTCTATACAATGGATGTATTTCGTTTTCTGGAAAGCAACCGGGAGAAATTTGACCTTATTTTTGCCGATCCGCCTTACGATATGCCGGCACTCGAAAAAATCCCACAACTGATCCTGGAGAAAGATGTACTCAAGCAGGGTGGTATTTTTGTAATGGAACACTCCAAAAAGAACGATTTTTCTCAACTGCCTCTCTTCGCAGAGAAACGGGTCTACGGAAGTGTTAATTTCAGTATTTTCGAGAAAGAATAACCATCCCTGATTCGAAAGGGAAGGAATCCGATAACAAAACAACTGATATTTATCCCGAAAGCCCGACACGTAAATTAACAACTTGTCGGGTTTTACGTTTTCAGGATATCGGTAAGCATTTGTCCTCTTTGTCCGACAAACCGGCTTGATTCAAAACCGCATACATCAAACCGTCCTTTATCTTTACCCATATCGTATTTCGCCTCTCCATCCAGCTAATTTATTCAAATTTTTACCGGGATTGCATAACATAACAACTAGAATTCTTTGCATTTTCTTTTTATTAAATAAGGCTGTTCCCTAAATAGAGCAGCCTTTTTTTAGTTGTCTTTACCCTCCAAACTGAGTGCATTTACAACAGTCAAAAAGCGCTTTACGAAATAATTTACGTTGTTTTTACCCTCCAAACTGAGAGCATTTACAACTCTTTCACTGAAGGGCAATTTATTCTATTAGTTGTTTTTACCCTCCAAACTGAGAGCATTTACAACTTCCGCAAAAGGTTGATGTTGATTCAGGTAGTTGTTTTTACCCTCCAAACTGAGAGCATTTACAACTTTACCCTCTATTAATTCAGGCGTTTTCGCGTTGTTTTTACCCTCCAAACTGAGAGCATTTACAACCTGAAGTTATTGGCCGACAAGATTATCTTAGTTGTTTTTACCCTCCAAACTGAGAGTATTTACAACATACCTAATTATTTAGGTAAAGAAAAAGTGTTGTCTTTACCCTCCAAACTGAGAGCATTTACAACACGTATTTTCAGCTGATTATGAACCATATAGTTGTCTTTACCCTCCAAACTGAGAGCATTTACAACCGTGAAGCTGTCCGAAATTTCAAAAAACCTGTTGTCTTTACCCTCCAAACTGAGAGCATTTACAACAAGGATTCCTCGAGATTATTATTCTTTCATGTTGTTTTTACCCTCCAAACTGAGAGCATTTACAACCTCTCAACAAAGAGAAAATCACTCAACTTAGTTGTTTTTACCCTCCAAACTGAGAGCATTTACAACACCTGTGGAAAATAATACAATTAGGATGAAGTTGTTTTTACCCTCCAAACTGAGAGCATTTACAACAGATAAATTTGGGATGTCAGGATGGACAGTGTTGTTTTTACCCTCCAAACTGAGAGTATTTACAACTTATGCTGTATAAGACTCAGTTTTTCAGAATTTTACCCTTCTATTCTATTTTAAAATCCGACACAAGTGAACAAACTATTTGATTGAAATACTCAGAAAATGAATTCTGGAGAACAATATCAGGATATAATTTCCTCATCAATTCCAAATAAGCTTTTTGAGGCAACTGGTTATGTCCGAATTTATTTCGCAAATAGATCAGCAGAAATGCTTTTTGTACGATAGGTTTCAATTGTCTGACATCGTCAGCTTGAAAACTCTCAAAATCTTTCTCTATCAACAATTTATAATCAAAACAGGAAATACCCTGCATCATATCCAAAGCCCCATGCAGTACATACATTTTAAAGCTTGGATAACCTTTTCCAGATAAAAATCTCTCAGGATGATTTGTTCCATCAAATTGAGCATGCTTAAGCAGGTCTTTTTCGAACTGATGAATCTTACGTAGCAAGTGATGTCTGCGTATATGTTCATAGGAATTCGATTTGTTTTCTAATTCAGCCTCTATTTGTTGTTTATTCCAAACTTTCTCTTCGTCGTACGAAAGTAATGTAACCACTTTTTCATCACTGAGAAAACGGCGAAATTTGCCGAGATCTTTCATTTTGACTTGTGGCTCCACAATACGTCCTTCATACAATTCGACCGAAGTTGTCTTGCTCCAGAAAAAAATTTCATTATATAGTTTCTAAAAATTAATTACACAAATATTTTTAAATAGTTCATTTGGT
>JASGFJ010000035.1:0-51667 GCA_047605645.1 Dysgonamonadaceae bacterium
TTAATGTGAATGTTTAGAATGGAGATTTTGTTTATTATATGGGATAAAAATCCGACATTGTTTGAGCTTGGAGGCTTTCAATTAAGATATTATACTTTGTTTTGGGGAATTGGGATTCTGTTGAGCTTGATTGTTTTACAGTATTTCTATAAAAAAGAAAAGATATCGGAGGAGCTACTGAGCAGCTTGTTTATTTATGTGATGATTGGAATTGTGGTCGGAGCAAGGCTTGGGCATTGTTTGTTCTATAATCCGTCCTATTATTTTCTACATCCGTTCGAAATGATATTACCTATATCAAAAGATATGTACGGAAATTATCATTTAACAGGATATGCGGGTCTGGCAAGCCATGGAGGGACTTTAGGCCTTGTCGCGGCATTAATTTTGTATTCGAGAAAGAAAAAGCAAAACATCTGGAATATATTGGATCAATTGGCACTTTTAGCGCCTTTAACGGGTGCGTTCATTCGTGTCGGGAATTTTTTTAATTCAGAAATATTAGGTAAGCCTTCAACTATGCCGTGGGCAGTTGTATTCGAGAAAATAGATGCGTTACCAAGACACCCTGCGCAACTCTATGAAGCTTTTTTCTATTTCGCCTTATTTTTTGTTTTACTCTATTTTTTCATTCAGACACGAAAGCAACAGAATTACGGTTTTATCTTTGGGATGTCTTTGGCTGCTATTTTTAGCATCCGTTTTTTTGTAGAATTCTATAAAGAAGTTCAGGAGCCTTTCGAACTTGTATTAAAAGAACATATCTTTCTAAATATGGGGCAACTACTGAGTATTCCCTTTGTAATAGCCGGTTTAGTTATTATTTGGATACGGAGAAAAAGTCAAAGCCGGAAAGTACCTATTTAAAGCAATAATAAGGCTTTGATGATAGCTCCTGTAGCAGCATCTAAATTTGGCGACAGGTCATCGACCTTTAGAATAGACCAATCAGTCTATCCGTTATATTCAATTTGTCTGATTCAAAACAACAGACTGACAGCGATGCTGCGAATTAGTTATTTTTTCTATTTAGCCACAGATTCACAAATAAAGTCAGGGATAATCCCTGTGGAGCGGATCATCAGATCACAATTTTCAGGCAATGTATTTCCTGTCAGCACGAGGCAGGTGTCGATGCCGAATTTGTTGGCACCGATAATGTCTGTTCCTAAAGAGTCACCGACCATCAGGATATTTTCTTTGGTAACATCATTCTCTTGTGTGCAATAGTTGTAAGCAAAGCTGAAGATTTGCGAATCCGGTTTTCCGAAACGGATAAATGTTTTCAAAGCCATTTTCTCCAGCAGATCGCCTAATGCACCGATGGCGATAGCCACGTCTTTTTTTGCAACCGGATAGCTGATGTCCGTATTGGCCACAATCACGGGAACACCTTTGCGACGCAGTAGGTTGAGCGTTTTATTCAGGTCGACGTTCCAATCGAAACCTTCGTCGTCCAAAAGAATGAGGGCGCTGATATCTTCACAATCATCTAACTTCAAGTCGCGGATAGAGATGGTGGTTATCCCTTCTTTTTCAATGTAGTGAGCAGAGGCTTGAGTTCCCAGATAAGCGAGTCGCCCGGTTTTTACTTTGTGCAGGATATAGTCGCGGGCCAACATTCCCGATGAGATGATCTTGTTGCTGTTTATTTCTGTTATTCCGGCATCATGATACACTTTGGCTAGTAATTCAGGACTTCTCGAGGCATCATTTGTCAGTATATAGAATGCAATATTCTGTTCTTCCAGAAAATGAAACATTTCCTTTACTCCGGGAAGTATGCCCTTGTGTGTTCTTAGCACTCCGAAGGCATCGAAAAAGATTACTTTGTAGTTGACTGCTATTTTTTTGAATTCGGATAAATTCATAGGTAATGATTGATAAATAATAAGTCGTTAATCGATAAATGTGTAATTAAATAATTACTCAATGAATCTTACAATGCTTCAATAAAAGAATTGAATACCTGCTTATTGCCTGAATGTTCCTGATACATTCTTTCCGGATGAAACTGCAAACCCACTATAAATTTGTAATGAGGATTGTAGATGCCCTCTATCAGACCGTCCGGTGCTTTTGCCATAGGGATTAGTTCGTTTCCCAGTTTTTTTATGCCTTGGTGATGATAAGTATTCACACTGATTTCAGGTTCTTTGTACCAGTCATAGAGTGGCGTTCCTTCAAAGAGCTGAATCGGATGCCGGTGTGAATCGTAGTTGTTGTAATCGATATGTACCACATTTCTGTGATTGATTTCATGAACGTCGAGGTGGAGACTTCCTCCAAAGACAACATTGATCATGTGCATTCCCCGACAGAGTCCTAATACCGGTTTGTTGTTTTCAACGGCATGACGGCAACAAGCTATTTCTATCTCGTCCTTAATCGGGTCGTATTCATCCAGCTTGCTGACGCTGTATGGTTCGTTGTAATAGGATGGGCTTATGTCGCCTCCTTCAGACATTAACAGCCCGTCATAATCGGAAAGATAATCGGGCAGATTAGCAATGGTTCCCTGAGAAATAGGGACAAGAATGGGCAATACGCCACCTTTGGCCAGAATCTGAAGATATATTTCGGATACCCAATTGATGAGCTTATTTTTTCTCAATTCCCGTCGGGTAACTATCAACACTTTTTTCTTAGACATTATTTCCTGGTATAGTTATATTCAATTTTAATTTTTGAGTGAAAGTCTAAAATATGAGGTGACATTATTTTATTTTTCCACTGATTTCTTTCAGGGCGGCGATTAGTAACTTGTCCTTTTGTTTTCCTTGCGAAGCAACACGAATATGCAAATCGTCCATTCCTGCTTTATTGCTGCAATCGCGAACATACAGATGATACTCTTCCAGCAGAATTTGTTGTAATTCTGTTGCATTCATCCCGCATAATATTTTTATAAGCACAAAGTTACTTCCGGTTGGATAAACAAAGAAACCTTCTATGTCTTTCAATTCATCGTAAAGAAACCTGACATCGCGAATGACTTTTAAGCGAGCTTTTTGATAAACGCTGTCGGTATCAGGAAGCTGCGTGATGAAATATTCGGCAAGTGTATTGATATTCCACACCGGAGTCATGGTTTTCAGCCGTTTCAACAGCTCTAAATTAGCCGTACAGCAATAGCCGAGGCGTAATCCGGGTACGCCACAATGCTTACTCATGGAGCGGACAATGATAACATTGGGGTGATGCTTTATGTGAGGCAGCAGGGTAGGGATGTCTTCGGCCGCAAAGTCCATAAAAGATTCATCAACGATGATAAGTCTCAAATGCTGCATTCGGTTGAGAAAAACAATCATTTCGTTGAGTGAAATCAACTGTCCGGTAGGGTTGCCGGGATTGATAATGAGCGCAGAAGTTATACTGTGTTGGTCTATCCATTCGGCATAGTCGTTTAAAACCAACTGATAGTTGTTTTCCGGATCGAGCTGATATAAATGTGCGTGCTTTTGATTACGCAGTTTTTCAGTGTATTCACTGAATGTTGGTACCGGAATTGCAAAATCATCGATAAATTCTTTCTGAATAATCGTAATCAGTTCGGAAGCTCCGTTTCCGATGAGTAGATGATCCGGATTTACATTCAGCACTTTGGATAAATACTCCTGGCTTATTCTCGGATTGCTTGAAGGATATGATTTGATTAACACAGGAAGCCTTTCCTGTATTTTCTTTATCAGGTTTTTGTCCGGATAATACGGATTTGCAATGAAGCAGAAGTCTGTAACTTCGGGCAGCATCTCTTCCCCTACGATATCCACCAGCGATGGTGAATGCGATGTTTCATAAAATAAGTGACGATTAATTTTTAATCTCCTTTTTGATTTCATATTTATTTTGAACAGACTGTTCGTTTTTTATTTGAATCTTGTTGCTGATTTGTGCTGAAGGTATCAATCCAAATTCAGCATAAATACATAAATAAACACTCAAAAATACAAATAAAATATGATCTGTCAGCCGCTCGTTGCTTTTAAGCAAAAAAAATCTCTATCCTTTTACAAGGAATCAGGTATGTCGCTTTTTCTTTAGCAGGAACGTATCGTTTCGCTTATTGGAAGTTAAGCTTTTAATCCTCCTCGATTTTTTTTATCTTTGAACACTTAAAATTGAAAATGACAAGATTGGAAAATAAACGTAAAATAATTAACGACCCTGTTTTTGGGTTTATTACTATCCCCAATGACTTTATATACAATCTTATAAAGCATCCGTTTTTGCAACGTTTGCAGCGAATCAAGCAGATGGGACTCGCTTCATTCGTGTATCCCGGTGCTCAGCATACCCGTCTTCATCACTCCATTGGTGCTATGCATCTGATGGATGAGGCTATCAAAGTGTTGCGGATGAAAGGGCAGGATATTTCGGAGGAAGAAGCAAATGGCGCTTTAGCCTGCATTCTGCTTCACGATGTGGGGCATGGCCCTTTTTCACATGTGTTGGAACACTCTATTGTGAAAAATGTGCAGCACGAAGAGATCTCACTGATGCTGATGCATCGTCTGAATAAAGAGCTCGATGGAATATTGGATGTCTGCATTCGTATTTTCACAGATAAGCATCCGAAACGATTTTTACATCAACTGGTAAGTGGTCAGCTGGATGTAGATCGTCTGGATTATCTGCGACGCGACAGTTATTTTACGGGTGTTACTGAGGGAAATATCGGTTCGGCTCGAATTATAAAAATGCTGGATGTGCGCAATGATAAATTGGTGGTAGAGTCAAAAGGAATTTATTCTATTGAGAATTTTCTGATGTCGCGGCGGTTGATGTACTGGCAGGTCTATCTTCATAAAACGGCTGTTGCTGCAGAACATATGCTCATCAGTACATTGTATCGTGCCAAAGAACTGACAGGCCGGGGAGAGAAACTCTTTGCGACACCTTTTCTTAATTATTTCCTTGAAAATGAAGTTACTCATGAGTTTTTCAATCAAAACAGTGACGCATTAGATTATTTTGTGCATCTGGATGATAACGACATCTGGTGTGCACTGAAAATCTGGGAATCACATCCGGACAAGGTACTTTCCACAATGAGTCAGGCCATTGTAAACAGAAATATTTTTAAGATTGAAATTGATTCGGAACCCTTTCCTTCTTCCCGTGTAGAAGAACTCACGTTGCGTTTTATGAAGCGCTTTGATGTGAGCAGGCAAGAAGCTTCTTTTTTTGTTTTGGCCGATGCTGTGTCGACCAATATGTACAACGAGAAAGACGACAGTATTGATATTCTCTACAACGACGGCACCATTAAAGATATTGCAGTCGCTTCCGATATGCTTAATATTCAATTGCTTTCTAAACGGGTTCAAAAATATTACATTTCTTATTTGCGTTGATTTTAATATGAATACTCAATATCCATCCGTTTTACTTGAAAATGCGGTGAACGAATTTGCAAAATTACCGGGCATTGGACGGAAAACGGCTCTTCGACTGGTGTTGCATTTACTCCGTCAGGATGAAGCCGATGTAGAACGTTTTTCGGAATCGATTCTTTCATTGCGGAAAGAAGTAAAGCATTGCCGTGTATGTCACAATATTTCGGATGATGCTGTTTGTCCGATATGCGCAGATCCTCGCCGGGATTCAACAATCGTTTGTGTTGTAGAGAATATCAAAGAAGTTATGGTGATAGAGAATACAGCCCAATACAAAGGCCTTTATCATGTGCTTGGAGGTATTATTTCTCCTATTGAAGGTGTTGGCCCTTCCGATCTGGAAATCGAAAGCCTTGTGAAACGTGTGGCCGAAGGCCATGTCAAAGAGGTTATTTTTGCGTTGAGTACAACCATGGAAGGAGATACTACCAATTTTTACATTTATAAAAAACTGGCTCCTTACAATATTAAAGTATCCATGATTGCGCGGGGAATTGCTATCGGCGATGAGATAGAATATGCCGATGAGGTTACTTTAGGGCGTTCCATTGTAAACCGGATGCCATTTAATGAATCTTACCGACTCTAAATAATAAATAAACATGTTTGATAAATCAGCTCTTTCGCGCACAACAAAGCGTTTTTACTATATATGTCTATTTCTGGCGATCATTCAATTTATAGCCGGCACCGCTTTAAAATTGAAAGAAATAATGGTTATTCAACCGCAAAATCCAAATCTGGAACGCTATGGTATTATTATTACATTGATATGCATACCGCTAGCCTTGAAAATTCATAAGGATAACCTGAAAAAATACAAAACCTTATCTGCTGACCGGGATATCAACAAAATGTATAAAAAATCATATTTTATTAAAATATTTATTCTTCAATCTGTCATGATTTTCAATTCATTATGCCTGTATTTCAGCGGAAGTAAAAGCTTTTTCTTTTTAGCTTTTATAACATTAGTGTCATTTTTCTTGTCTTCGCCCAATAAAAATGAAATCGACTCGTTATAATATGACGAACATACATATTCATGATTCTTTATTTATCTTTGCGTAGTTTTTTTGAATTAAAATAATACTTATGACAATTGCTGTTGATTTTGACGGAACAATCGTTGAACACAGATATCCGGGTATAGGAGCACCCATACCATTTGCTATTGAAACTTTACTTCAACTTCAGAAAGAAAGACATATCTTAATTTTATGGTCTGTTCGTGAAGGGCGTTTACTGCAGGAAGCTGTTGATTATTGTGCATCCAAAGGCTTGGTGTTTTATGCTGCAAATAAAAACCACCCCGAAGAGGAGGTAGAAAAAGCGCCTCGTAAACTAATGGCCGATTTATTTATCGATGACCGTAACCTTGGTGGTCTTCCCGACTGGGGAGTGATTTATCAGGTTATTCAGTCTGCGGCTCAAGGACAAGACATTTCTTACGAAAGTATGGCGAAGGCTTCAGCTGAAAAATATGTAGCTCGTAAAAAGAAGAATTTTTTGATTCGTCTCGGTGAAATGTTCGAAAAATAAATGATTGAAAATTATCCACATAAAGTGAAAGTGTCTGTTGTAATAGTCAATTACAATGTCAAGTTTTATTTAGAGCAATGTATTCTTTCATTATTTGCTTCGAATATTGCTTCACAACTTGAAATCATTGTGGTTGACAACAATTCGACCGATAATTCGAAATCATATTTTCAAGAGCGTCATTACAAAAATGTCCGTTTTATCTGGAACGATCAAAATGTAGGTTTTTCGAAAGCGAATAATCAAGCCATACGTATCTGCAGAGGAGAGTACATCCTTTTACTGAACCCCGATACTTTTGTCGGTGAGCATGTTTTAGCAAACGTTGTCCGATTTATGGATGCGCATCAAGATGCAGGGGCGGTGGGTGTTAAAATGCTGAATGGAAATGGCGTTTTTCTCCGTGAATCCAAAAGAGGTTTTCCTTCTCCCTGGACATCTTTTTGTAAAATAGTCGGTCTGTCCAAATTTTTTCCTCGTTCGAAAGTATTCGGACGATATCATCTTTTGTTCCTGGATGAAAATGAGGTGCATGAAGTAGATATTCTTTGTGGTGCATTTATGATGCTCCGCCGAAAAACATTGGATAAAATAGGGCTTCTGGATGAAAGTTTCTTTATGTACGGAGAAGACATTGATCTTTCATACCGGGTTACTTTAGGTGGATACAAAAATTATTATCTCCCGGAGAAAATAATTCATTACAAGGGCGAAAGCACCAAAAAAGATACATTGCATTATGTAAAGATTTTTTATCATGCGATGTACATTTTCTTCCAGAAATATTATCCTCGTACAGGAAATGTTTACTCTTTACTTGTTCCTATCGGTATTTTTATTACCGCATTCGTAGCGAGTACAAGACGGATTTTGATGCGTAT
Source organism: Dysgonamonadaceae bacterium (assembly GCA_047605645.1). Taxonomy (GTDB): domain Bacteria; phylum Bacteroidota; class Bacteroidia; order Bacteroidales; family Dysgonomonadaceae; genus UBA1309. Next base: position 7,823 of record JASGFJ010000035.1, read on the forward strand.
TCTACGTGTTTTTAGAAAAAAGAAACCTCTTCAAGAGAAAATATTTGATGCTAGAACAATGTCTTATGAAGAAATTATTAATTTTATAGATAAAAATAAGGATAAGAATGTGCGTTCCAGAGTTTTTTCTCCCGAATCGGGCATGATTATCTGTTCATCTTCCACCATCAAACATGAGCCAAGCTATGTTTCTTCAGAATGAAACGATTTATCTAAGAGCTTTGGAGCCAGAGGATCTGGATATCCTTCTTAAATGGGAAAATAATACGGATTATTGGGAATATGGGAGTACGAACACTCCTTTTTCTCGTTTAATGCTGAGGCAATACCTGATTGACTCGCAGAATAATGATATTTATCAATCCCGTCAATTGCGGCTAATGATTCAAACGCAGGAAGAAATTTCTCAGATTGTAGGTGCTGTTGATTTGTATGAATACGATCCGCATAACAATCGGGCCGGATTGGGTATTATCGTTGAGGATCGACATCAAGGCAAGCACTATGCAATGAATGCATTGCAGTTGATGATTGATTATGCCTTTGGTTGTTTACACATCCATCAGTTGTATGTTCATGTGGCGTTGGATAATGAGAAAAGTGTTAACCTCTTTGGCAAACTGAATTTTGAAGTGTCAGGGACATTAAAACAATGGAAGAGATGTAAAGACGGATATAAAGACGTTTATATAATGCAATTGATGAATAATGGAAAATTATAACGAAGAAGTAAAGAGAGCAGCTGATATTCTTTTTAAAGGAGGAATCATCTTATATCCTACCGATACAATTTGGGGGATTGGCTGTGATGCTACTAATGAAGATGCCGTCAGACGTGTTTATGAATTAAAGAAGAGAAGTGATAGCAAATCGATGCTCGTTTTACTTGATAGCGAGGCAAAGCTAAACTATTACGTGGAGGATGTTCCAGATCTCGCGTTCGATTTGATTGAAATGTCGGAAAAACCGCTTACCGTTATTTATGACGGCGCACGCAATGTCGCTCCGAACTTGTTGGCGGAAGACGGGAGTTTAGGTATTCGGATTACCAGAGAAGAATTTTCAAAACAATTGTGTTTTCGTTTTCGGAAGGCCTTGGTATCGACTTCTGCTAATATCAGCGGAGAACCTTCCCCTCGCAATTTTTCTGAAATCAGTGAGGAGGTGAAAAATGGGGTCGATTACATTGTTGGCGTTCGTCAGACTGAAACAGGAAATCCCAAGCCCTCCGGTATTATCAAATTGAAGTCGAATGGTGAAATAAAAGTGATTAGAGAGTAGTTATTATTCCTTTGTCCTTATTTAGAAAATATATTATTTGTGATCCCCAAAGATTCGCTTTATATTTGCGCACTTTATTTAGGAAAATGAGACTACAAAATAAAATAGATCAAATTATAAGATGGCGCTATAATCATATTAGTGAAAAGAAATTCTTATTATTTGTTAGTTTTTTAGTGGGGATTTTTACGGCACTTGCTGCTTGTCTGCTGAAAAACATCATTCATCTTATTCAACATCTGCTCACTTATAATTTTCAAGCAGATCAAGCCAATTACCTCTATTTGATTTATCCGGTCATAGGTATTCTGATAGCGGGTCTTTATGTGAAATATATCGTAAAAGATGATATTAGTCACGGAGTGACAAAAATTCTTTATGCAATTTCCCAGGGAAAAAGCCGTATCAAACCGCATAATGTATATACTTCTGTTGTGGCGAGTTCGATAACTATCGGTTTTGGTGGATCGGTCGGAGCGGAAGCTCCTATTGTGCTAACGGGAGCAGCTATTGGTTCTAATCTGGGACGAATGTTCAGAATGGAGCAAAAGTACCTGATGGTGTTGCTGGGCTGTGGAGCAGCCGGTGCTATTGCCGGTATTTTTAAGGCGCCCATTGCCGGATTGGTATTTGTGATTGAGGTCTTAATGCTCGATTTGACATTGGCATCTATTATGCCTCTACTGATATCTTCAGTGACAGCAGCAACAATTTCCTATCTTCTGATGGGGAATAATGCCATGTTTCATTTTGTTCAGAACGAACCTTTTTTGTTGGAGCGTATCCCTGCCGTATTGGTTCTTGGTATTTTCTGCGGGTTTGTGTCGCTGTACTTCATGCGCTCCATGACAATGATGGAGGATACATTCCGAAAATTAACTTATTGGCAGCGATTTGCACTGGGAGGAGTTATTCTTAGCGGTCTGATATTCTTACTTCCCCCTCTTTATGGGGAAGGTTATGACACAATCGAAACTCTTTTAGGAGGCGGTTTGGAATATGATAGGTTGTTGAGCGGTAGCCTTTTCAGCTCAATGAATCATAGCTCACTGGTTATCATTATTTTTTTAGCAATGATTATTTTGCTTAAATCTTTTGCTTCCAGTGCTACGAACGGAGGTGGCGGTACCGGTGGAACTTTTGCGCCGTCTCTTTATTTGGGCGGAATTGCAGGATTCTTATTTGCTTATTTAAGCAATCAATTTGATATTTTTCCTTATATGCCAAAGGAAAATTTTGCCTTGATGGGAATGGCCGGAGTGATGGCCGGAGTGATGCATGCGCCATTGACAGGAGCATTTCTTATTGCCGAACTAACGGGTGGGTATCAGTTGTTTTTGCCATTGATGATTGTCTCTATGAGCTCATATCTGACAATAAATATTTTTGAGAAAAACAGCATCTACTCCATGCGTCTTGCTAAAAAGGGGGAATTACTTACTCATCAGAAAGATCAGGCTGTGCTGACACTGTTGAAAATGAATTCTTTAATAGAAACAAATTTCCAATGTGTACATCCCGATATGGATTTGGGCGATGTGGTAAAGGTGATTTCTTCTTCTTCCAGAAACCTTTTCCCAGTTACAGATAAATCTACAGGAGTATTGAGAGGTATTGTTTTAATTGATAATATTCGTAATATAATGTTTCGACCGGAGTTATACAAGCGTTTTAAAGTGACGCGGTTTATGGTGTCTCCGCCTGCGGTGATCCACAATGGTATGACAATGGAACAGATTATGCGGCTGTTTGATCAGACGAAAGCATGGAATCTACCGGTAGTGGATGAAAAACAAAAATATCTGGGTTTCGTCTCAAAATCCACACTGCTCAATTCTTACCGACAGGTATTGGTGGATATTGTGGATCAAGGCTGAAAATATATGTCGGAATTGTTGGAAAAGAGGATGTGTCAAAAAAACGGATACATCCTTTTCTATTTTGTCGAATGAAATAGAGCGTAATGCTTCTACTGTCTTTCGGGTCAGCAACACGGTCTTTTTTCCGGTTTCGTTAGTGTTTGCTAGATGAATGAGGAGTGTATCAATTGTTTTACGATATAAATAATTTTTTTCGGAGGATAGTTCCGAATTTAATTCTTTTGATTTTCGTTCTCGTTCTTTGTCGATTCAGTAAGCCTTAAAACAGACCGAAATATGGCCCTCCATGTACTTTGTCCAAAATAATAATCCATGTGCCTCCTGATTTTTTCTTTCGCCTGCGTAGAAATATAAAAAATAAGCCCATTTTCCCTTATCGAGCTTCAAAAAGGAACTGTTTATTTTTTATAAGTTATGTCTGAAAAGGAGAAAAGCCTTGGTGCCTGTTTCTGAGAGAATCGTAGATTCGGGTTGTTTATGCTTTCCGGATTACTTTTCGTTGCTTCTTTAACGATTAATTTAACGACGAGTTATTGAATGTGTCTCCATCTGCGATTTGTCCGCTTTCATACCCTTTCTTAAACCAATACATTCGTTGTGCGGACGTTCCATGAGTAAAAGAATCAGGCATGGCATAGCCTTGTGCTGCTTTTTGAAGAGCGTCGTCACCAATGGCTTGTGCTGCCTGAATAGCCGACTCCATATCTCCGGCTTCGAGTTGGATGATTCCCATCTTTTCTGCATTTTTTGCCCAAAGTCCGGCATAGAAGTCAGCCTGAAGTTCAGTCTTCACACTTATTTTGTTGGCTTCTTTTTCGCTTACTTGTCCCCGCAAGGCATTGGTCTTGTCCAGCACTCCCAACAACTTTTGTATATGATGCCCCATTTCATGAGCCGTCACATAAGCCATTGCCAGATCGCCGGGAGCCTTAAACCGATCACGTAGCTCAAAGAAAAATGCCAGGTCGAGATAGATTTTTTCATCAGCAGGGCAATAAAACGGCCCGACGGAAGCATTGGCTCCGCCGCAAGGCGAGCTAGTTTCATCTGAATAGAGTACCAGCGTTGGCTTGCGGTATTCTTTACCTAGCTGGTCTTTAAAAGTCTCAGCCCATACTTCATTGGCGCTGTTGAATACCCGAAGAGAGAATATTTTTAAATCTTCATTCTCGTGCATTTTTGACGAATCTACCATTTCTTCTGTCCCTGATTTCTGGACAGTCATGCTGTTTGCCATTTCCAGCAGTTGAGAGGGATCTTTCCCCAGAAAGAGAGAAATTACAATAATCACCAAGGCACCTACGCCACCAAAAGCAGCAATGCTTTTTCCGGCACTGCGCCCGCGTCTGTCTTCTACATTTTCATTATCATCATTTTCTCTTAGCCATTTCATAAAATTGCGGTTTAACTAAAGTTTGTTTTCTTGTTCTTCTTAAAAAAAAGTAATAGCTGTCGTTTTCAAGACTTATTAAATCGGAGTGCCTTTAAAAAAACAGGAATCTGTAGCTTCGCACTCAAAATATTATTTTTCGGATGAAGCATACTTTTGCTTGTATATTCTATCGAACTTTAATCTTTAAAGTTCGATTTTATATAGTCTGCGATACCGAATTTTTTAGGAACATCGGGAAGTGAATAGTCTGTGATTCTCGTATGTTCGTTTTTCTTTGCCTTTTGTATCACCCAGTCATAAATGAATCGTTTTATTTCGGGTAATTTATCTGTCATAGGAGTGTTTGCTATTTGGTGATTTGCATTGTTATAATCAAAAAACTGATAGGGAGATTTCATTTCATCGAGCTGGTTTGTTAAGAACTTTGATCCGAAAAAACCAATAGAAAAGATTTTAGCTTTATCATAAGGTACATTCTTGTCTGCATCTCCGTGGAAGAATAGGATAGGAGCGGGTTGTGAGGCCCAGGCCGGTTTTCCTTTCGTGCTGAAAATAGCACCCGCAAAGGAAATAACTCCTGCGTAATCGAAATGAGGTGGCAGTTTTTTAGGTAGCTCGCTGTATGTGCTGTGCAGATAATATTCGGCTTGAAGCGCAGTGATGGCACCCGAACTGGAACCGCTGAGGAGAATTTTTTGAGTGTCGACATGCCAATTGTTTGACTGGCTGATGATGTAGTTTGTTGCATCAAAAAGATCTTCGATAGCCATATCAATGGCATCTTGCAGGTTCTTGACAATCTGGCGTGCTCCGACTTTCTGACCGCGCGCAAAGGCTTCGGCGGTCGGCAGGAGTCCACGCCGGTAATCGGCCGAGACAACGACATAGCCTTCATTGGCCAGTTCCTGAAAATATTTTTCGTATGATTTGCGGTCTCTCTTTCCTCCAATAAAACTTCCGCCGAAGAGGAATATTACACAAGGTCTGTTTTGAGACATCACTTCGCAGTCATATTTGTCAAGTCGCAAAGTGTCATTCCCTTTGATATCATAGATATATGTATTTTTGGTGACATCTGCCGAAAATACCGAAATTGAAATAATCAGGAAAAATATACAGGTGATAAATGATTTCATGAGAAGTGCTTTAGTCTTTGTTTGATTTCCTCACAAATTTAAACATTCTGTATAGATTTACAATACATGATGCAAACAATCAGAAATATTTGCTGCTGCATGAAATTATCTATGCATCAGTATTGAATCAGCTAGAACATACAGAACTTTGAAAAGTGGTGCTATAAAACTATTTGTTGGGAAGGTCTTTCAACCAATCTGGATATTTCTTTAGAACAGTTTCAGGCCAATACCCATACCATTCGTATCCGGTTCGTCTTTCGGGATTGACATCCGATAGCTTTTCTACTTTTATGCCGGCTCTTGTCGCCATAAATGGCTTATTGTCGCTTAATTCGTAATATCTTGCCCATATAGGTTTTGCATTTCTTTGTTTTATGACGACCAAATCGTATGGATATTCTTGATTGATGACGTGTTTTTTCTCTAATTTCACTTTCTTGAGACCTATTTCCTTTAGTTTGACAGTGTTAAACCAGCTTACCGCATCTATCACTGCCTGTGTGATTTCTGGTGAGGGATGTTGGATTCCCATGAGCAGCAAGACAATTTCAGAACTTTCTTTAGCTGTAATTCCGGGTAGTTCATACGAACGGGCTTTTACGGGTTCATAGGTCTTGTTGTCATGTTGTTGTCCCCAAGCAGTTTTTTTTCCGTTTTGAACTATCTGGCATTTTAATATCACTTCAATAGCTTTTTTATAGGCTATTGCTACCCGTTCTCTTATTTCGGAATTAAGCCAAGCGAAGGACGAGTCACGTTGGACAATATCACGCAGCAATTCTGTGGCTCCGGTAGTGACATCGTCGTTAAATGTTATTGCGTCAACATCCCATCCGCGCCATCCGCCGTTTTCTTTTTGAGTGGTCAGAAGATAGTTTAATCCTTTTTCTGCTGATTTTCGGTATTTTTCATTCCGGGTGAATAGATAGACTTGCGCTAAGTAGCGTATCTGGGGAAATGTGTTTCGATTGTCGAGAGTACTCTTCTTGTATGATTCTTTCAATGTTGCATATACAGAGTCAGTATTCAATATTCCCAGCCAGTCTATATTTTTGGGCCATCCTCCGTCTTTATTTTGATACGCAATTAGATTATCGGCTATTTCCCGATATTGATTGGGGGTATACCGTTTATAAATTCGGTTTTTATGGGTAAGGTTCCAATGATGGATTCCATCACTGAAGTGAACTAGAGAGGGTATACTCTCGTCATTTTGAGAGAAGGTGTAAGGCGATCGTAATATGAATGCACAGAATAATAAGAATAAAAAGGTTTTCATAAGTCTGTTTGAAAAATTGAAGTAGAGTTGCGCACTGTTTTTTTATTTTTATGCCCAAATCTAATTAATTTCCCTAAAAAAATGATTCTTTTGTAGATATTTATTTTCGGAATATCCTTTACAAGTGTCACGTACCTGAAACTATCTCAAAAAGATGGTGTCGTTTGTCTTTTTAGGGAGGTCATGAAAAGATTTGTTCGGGTATTAAGTATGAAATAAATGGATTTTATCGGTTTTTTTTACTCGTTTGTCGATTTAACATTTTTCTAACACGCTCAGTATCCATATCTTTGTAGAAACAAAAAAATCAAAAATTAAATATATGCAAAACTGTAACAGATCTTTCCGTCATCGCCATCGTCATCGCCATCAAGGTGGTAAAATACTTCTGGCTTTTATCCTGATAGCTGTCGGAATCATCCTTCTTGGTGTAAATACCGGATGGATTTCTCAGGAATACAGGCCCGTATTGATATCCTGGCCAATGTTGTTGGTCGTGATTGGTATTAGTAAGCTTTTCAAGAGAAATTATTGGGGAGGAAGCATCATCTTCATGGTTGGTGCCTTTTTTCTCATCCCCTTAATTAATAAGGCGGAACCTGCTTTTTTCAGTTTTATACCGAATGATTTTGTAAAACTGTATTGGCCGGTACTTTTAATTGTTCTGGGAGCTTTTATATTCCTTCGTCGTTTATTTCCCAATGCAGAATGGCTAAGTTGCCAAAAACGTTTTGGAAAAGAAAATTTGCATCAGCACGAAGCCTATACCGATAAAGGACGTATTCAGATTGAGAATGTCTTTGGCGGAAGTGAACAAATTGTGCTTGATCCGGAATTCAAAGGAGGTGAAGTTACCAGTGTGTTTGGAGGTGCAAAACTAGATCTTCGAAAAACCAGCCTTCCCGAAGGAATAACTGTCCTGGAGGTGAATGTTGTATTTGGAGGAGTTGAAATTTATGTGCCGTCGGGTTGGAACATCGAGCTGAAAATAGATTCCATTCTTGGTGGCTTCAACGATAAACGGACTGGTTTGGAAGTGATAGATGCATCCCGTAAACTGCTTATCAAAGGCTCTTGTGTATTTGGGGGCGGTGAATTGAAAAACTAATAAAATAATGGAGCATCCAGTTTTTCAAAACAAAATATCATTTTCTCTTTATGTTGCTTTTTGGACAATTGTTTCTGCAGCAATGTCTATTACGGTGAGAACATTGTCTCCGGAATCTCTGACGATGTGCCTTATCTGGGGCTCTCTTGCCGGATATTCGTTTGGAGGATTGTCTCTTCCGTTGTGGCGTATTCTGAAATATGCCGATTATTCCTCGCAGAGACGATGGCATGCCATGCTTAATTATGTCGCTTTGGGTGTCTTAATGGTTGGTGTTTGGATTGGAATGAATTATCTTCTTTTCTCAGTCGTTGATAATGTCGGATATCTTTCGTTGACAACGCGTCTGATTCCCCTTCAGTTTTTTATAGGCAGTTGTTTTTTCTGTATAACTATTCTGGTTTACAATCAATGGTTGGAACAAAATGAAGCAGAAACACCTCTTGCTGATATTATTCAGCCTGATGAAGCAGATGTTGTTGTGGAAACAGATGACGAGCCTTTGGAAATCATAGAACGGATAGCCATTAAGACAAAACAGAAGATAGAAGTAGTTATGGTTCCGGATATCATCTTTATTCAATCGGAAGGGGATTACACTATGATTCATACAGCATCCGGCCGTTTTCTGAAAGAACAAACCATGAAATATTTTGAAACACATTTACCTTCTGATCAATTTGTCAGGATTCATCGATCCTATATTGTAAATGTATTGACTATTTCGAAGATAGAGTTGTTTGAAAAGCAAACGCACCTGGTTATTCTGAAAAATGGAATGAAGGTCAAAGCAAGTCTAGCCGGATATAAACTACTCAAAAATGTACTTAACCTGACATAAAGCTTATTGCTTTCCAAAAGTAATAAGCTTTACATTCAATAGAAATTCTTTTTTTCTCAGAGAATTCGTGTTGGTTATACAAATAGCCTGTTAGAAACTTTACAAGGATAGTTACTCTTTGAATGGAGAGAAATGTACGTCTCGGATATCTGATCGAAAGGCGATTAATTCTGACTACTATCCAAATTAAAAAAATAGAAAATGCTTGAGAACCTCCATTGGGTAATCGACTAAGGAATACAGAGATAATGAGACTTCACAGGCACAGTAAAAATAACAAAAAACGGTTCTTCGACAACTTTTAAACTTGCTACTCAAATTTATACTTCGCAATTCGGTACGAAAATATCAAAGTGACAAAGCTTACCATACATACAAGACTTACGATCAATTAGGGACATTCAGTTCCGGGCAGCTTGGAAAATGTTATGCTTTTCTGTGTGTAAGCTTGTGATTATAAATAATCAGAACTTTTATGGTTGATTGGGGCTTAAAGCAGTACCCGGTTAAATCAACGATGAGCGATGGAAGCAAGGATAGAGATTCCAGAGGGTTTGAAGCTTTTTACTATCAGCTATTAAGTACTATTGGCACACATTGGCAGACAAGCGGGAAAGAGTGGTGATTGATTATTTTATATTGTCCCGTATTTAACATATACTTGAGTCTATATTGTGAAATGTATCTAAAATTGGAAACTAAATATCTAAAATTGAAAACATAAAAAATGTTCCTTTTCTATATTTGGCTACTGTAAATCAAATTATTTATATTAATCAAAAATTTTAGATCATGAAAAAAACTTTACTAGCTATCATTGTCTCTTTGTTTATTTTTAAATTAAATGTTAATGCCAACGATCTTGTGATTGATGGGTTAAGTTCAAAATCGATTAACGATACGTATACCATGAAGATTGCTTATGGAGATGGAAATACTGCTACAGTAGTAGCCGATCCTCTCAATTCGGCTGAAAAAGCGATTTTCGTGAATGTTCCTTCCTGGGGTACTTTTTTAAGTTTGAATGTTGTATTGCCGTCAGGAATGACATTGAGCGATTTTTCCGGAATTTCGTATGATTTCAATTTGATTTCAAGCACTTTCTGGATGCAATCGTATATTTACTTAAACAATGATGTCATTTATTGGGATGGAGTGGATGCATCTACCGGTAACTATACTTATCCGCAACAAGCTTCAGAGTCAGGGGTATGGGTGACAAAGAGCATTGCTTTTTCAGATCTGATTGTCGGAACTGCGCCTGTGGAAAGTAATGGAACTGTTGTAACTCCGGGCGTAGTGTCTAAATACACATTGAGTGATACACAAAAAGCTCTGACTACATTTACATTAGCATTAGGTTTTCATTCTGGAGGAAATAAGTATTATATGAAGAATATCAAACTAATTAGCAAAGCCTCTTCTGGGATGCTGCCTGCCGAAACGAATGCCTTCAAACCTTACGTATCGCACCAAGTGCTTTATTTAGACAATCGGACAACCTCAGTGGCCATATACGATGTGAATGGTGCATTAAAACTAGCTGCTGAGAATGTAAATAAGTTAGATACTTCTTTGTTGAATTCCGGAGTCTATCTGGTTAAGACTGTTGTTGATGGGAAAAGTTCGGTAATCAGGTTTGTAAAATAGAATCTGCTTTGTTTGGATATTATACTGGAGAATGAGTTGAAGATCAGATTTACACATCTTATTATATACTATCTTGATGAAATAAAAACTGATTTTTGATGCATTCTTCAGTATATTGATATTCCTTATTTTAACCTACCGATCAACAAGATAGAGCGGTAAGTCTATTAGCGAACAGAAAATTAGTTGTTTAATGATTTATTCTATGACTGACATCATATACGCCAAACTCCATTTATACCCTGTCGTTTATGCTTACATGAATCTCAAAAAAAAGGATGAATCGGTTATACACCAACTCATCCTTCCTTTATATGTAAAGAAAATACTATTTTTTCTTTTTTTCTTCTTTTTGTTCTTGTTCCTTTTTCCAGCTTTGGTATATCAGAATCAGAGCAGCCATCAAAAGTAAAGCCAAACCGATGTATGCAACAGTTTCCGTGGTATGGATCGATTGCGGATCGAACTTGAATTCGATGGTGTGATTTCCTGCCGGAACTTTCAACGCTCGCAGGATGTAGTTCGCACAAGCAACAGGAACCTCTTTTCCGTCAATGAAGGCTTGCCACTGTTTGTAGTATATTTCGGCAAACACAGCCACCTGGTCTGTTTTAGAGGTGGTGCTGTATTTCAATTCATTGGGTTGGTAGGCGATAAGTTTAATTGTTGCAGAAGTATCTGCCTGCGTACTTGTAGTTTCTCCCAGTGCTGATTTGTACTGCTGGTTCACTAAAGCGGTGATCCTTGGAGAAATTTTGTAAAGTCCTTCAATTTCCTCGTTTGCATTCTGTACATATTGTACGTCCTTCACAAACCATGCATTTCCAAAAGCGTATGGATTGTGAATGGGGAAAGTGCCGTTTTGCACAGGGAATATGAAATAACGGGTATTCAGCATATTCAGAACAGGGAAAGAATCTGGTTGAATTTTGGTCATGTCTCCCTGAGTCTGAGGAATTGCTTTTATCAGATATTGCATTTCCGGAGAAATGTGGTAATCAATCATTTCCTGATAGCGGCGAAGTTTCGCAGCATGGTATCCTCCGATGCTTTTGTGCCAATAGGAAGTATTGTTCTCATTGAATGTGTTGGACGCAAAGTTAAGTACACGATAATCGAGTGTATTGTCTTTGAGTATCATCTCGTCGGTCTGTGTTTTCTGAACGCCTTCCATTCGTTTTACTTGATTCTCAAAGTCTTTATCGCTCAAATAGCGTTTGTTGATACTCCACATGTCGACCAGACAGAGCAGGGTAATTGCACCGACCATCCAGGTAGCTTTGATTTTTCCTTTTTGAAAAAGAATAAGAATAGCCGTACCGATGGCAATAATGATAAAGCTTCTCCAGGCATCGGCTGTAAAGATGCCGGCGCAGATATCGCTAAGGTTGGTAACTACATCTTTTAAAACATCGGCAGGAATGTTTTTCTCTAAGGCACCCATCAAATCCGATGATACATAAGTGGCGAAAAACATGCGCGGAGCCAAAGCGAACAATAAGCTTAATCCGCCGGTCAATCCGATGCTTATATAAAAATATTTAGCTTTCTCTTTTAATATCTGAGGTTTGTCGATAATCTCTTTCAGAGCTAAAATAGCCAATAGCGGAATTGTAAATTCAGCAATTACCAGAATGGAAGCCACTGTCCTGAATTTGGCATACATGGGGATATAGTCGATAAAGAAATCGGTTAAACCCATAAAATTCTTTCCCCATGACAAGAGAATAGAAAAAATGGTAGCTGCCAGTAAAGCCCATTTTAAAGGGCCTTTGACAATGAAACAGCCTAATACGAAAAGCAGACAGACAAAAGCTCCGACATAAACCGGCCCCGAAGTACCCGGTTGTTCTCCCCAGTATTGAGGAATCTGATTGTAAATCTGCATGTATTGTGGATTGGCTTTCTTCATTGCGTCCTCATTGGCAGAAAGGGGAACGGATGCTCCTCCTTTCACGTTTGGAATCATCAACGTGAAGGTTTCTCCGATTCCGTAACTCCACTGAGTGATGTAGTCTCTGTCAAGTCCGCTGCTTGTTTGGTTGGAAGGATTTTCTTTTTTTACCAATTCTGATTTCCCCCGCATGGTATCTTTGCTGTATTCATAAGTGTGATACAGGTTTGACAGGTTGATCATCGTACCGATGGCAAAAGCAAAAATCAAAACGACACTGGCTTTCAGAAAGTTTGCCGTTTTTTTGTTTTTGATAGCTTCAACCAGATACGCAATAACCAGGAAGAAGATGACAAACAGAAAATAGTAGGTCATCTGCACATGATTGGCCATCACCTGCAATGCGAAAAATAGAGCAGTGGTGAATCCGCCAAGCAGATATTTTCCTCTATAAGCCAAGACAATACCGGCAATGGTGGGAGGAATATAAGCCAGAGTCACAAATTTCCAGATATGTCCGGCTGTGATAATGATGAAAAAATAAGATGAAAATGCCCATAAGATAGCTCCCAAAAACGAAAGCCATGCCGACAGTTTCAGTGCGCGCATCAGAATATAGAATCCAAGCAGCATGATGAATACCAGCCATACACTACCCGGAAGAAACAGCCGATAGACATCTGCAATAAATTTCAAGGTGTTGTTTGAATTATAACTTGGAGCACTTTGATAGGTTGGCATACCACCGAAAAGACTGTTCGTCCATCGGGTTGTTTTACCTGTTTCCTGTTTGTACTGATCCGCTTCGTGACCAGCTCCGATAAACGCAACATTGTCATGTTGGGCAATCACGCGTCCTTCGATAACTGCCGGAAAAAAATAGGCAAACGATAATACCGCAAACATAATTATTGCGATAATATCAGGAAGCCACTTCTTGAATTGTTCTTTCATGTTTTGCTTTAAATTTATATTTTAAGATAATGAATTCCGAACGATCGATTCTTCTTATTTCAAAGTCAATTACTGACAAAAATAAGACAAAATGATGATTTATAGTATTAAAATGTGGGGATTCTGAATGTTTTCTGCAATTAAATTAGTGTGTAACTATATTATACTGTTGTTTGCTTCCTGAAATAAAATTTAATCAACTGAATCCAATCTATTCATCCCAATGGCAATAGATATGTATGTCATAAGTTTTAAAACTATTGGCTATTCATCTATTATATTCTTTCATTTACCGGATCTTTATTTTGTATTATTAATTATCCAGTTTTGTAAATTATTGATAATTAAATACAAATGGTCCTTTTGATGTAAATTCTTATATTAATATCTATAAGTCGTGTCATTTTATTTCTTGTTGCGGGTTGCGATGGATTTCAATAAAAAAGGGCACTTTTCCAAGTACCCTGAAGTTTTTTCTCAAGTTGAATCTACCTGATTCTGTCTAAAGAACGAATCAACTTTTCATCAGCTTTTATTTTTCTTATTGCCAGAATAATACAGATAAAAGCAACTAACGGCATGAATATTCCTGTTAGCGAAGCTATTGAAATATGCTTCATGGAGGTGCTGGCGTATGTATATCCGAAAAAGTATCCGTATTGCAATGCTATCAGTACTAAAGCTAAGTAGGATAGCCGAATCTGGATTTTACGCTTTTTGTACAGAAAAATAGTTGCCAGGCTCGTCACAGCCGCCAGAAGTGTAGTGATTAATACGACCCATGTAGCGTTTCCCCAATTCGAGGCGGTTACTGATATGACTTGTATCTCACCACTTGGCATCTGAAAAGAAGCCAGTGGAACCAGATTGGTCATGGTCAGCAAAACTACAGCTAACAATAGGAAAATCGATTGAACTCGCTGTATCATTAGAAGCTACTGTCTTTTTCCTTCACCGGATTTCTGTAATAAATCTTGCCTTCTGTATATTCTTGCGCAGAAATAAGAGTTGGTTTTGGCAATTTTTCGAAATAACGAGAAATCTCTATTTGTTCTCTGTTTTCGAATACTTCTTCCAGATTGTCGTTATAAGAAGCAAACTCTTGAAGCTTCTTATCCAAATCCTGCTTCATTTCGGCTGCAATCTGGTTTGATCTTTTACCAATGATTCTTACTGTCTCATACACATTCTGAGTATCTGCAGAAAGCGTCATCATGTCGCGTGTAATCGTGTTCGTTGGCGCATTCGTTTTTTTGTAATCCATCTTGTATATAATAATTTGTTGAGTTTTATTTTTGATTAATTCCCTGATCTTGTTGTTTGTTCAATATATTGTCCGGAGAAACGTTATCCGGAAGATTTTTCAATACCTCCTGAGAACTTTCGAAGTATTTGGAGAGTTCTTTCAGGTGTTTCCCGGTTGGAAACATATTCTTGTAGTTGTAGAATTCGTCAAGCACATCTCTATATCTGACAGGCTGGCGGTATTCGATACTGTTGATAGCTAATTGGTATTTAGAACGGACAATGAAAGCCTGATATTCTTCCAAATATTTGGAATATGGATAAGATTTCATTGCGTTTTTAGCTGTAATTACACAAGACTCATAATTATTACCCATGTAATTGCCTAGATTGTAATAGAGTCTCACTGCTCCAAGCTCTTTCTCTGCCAGTTTTTCCTGAAGCTCAAACATGTATTTTTGTGCATTTTCAGCCTTGTCACTCTTCGAGAAAAGTTCTAAGAAATTCTGAAATTCGGAGATAGCACTGATTGTCGGAGCTTGATCCAGACGATAATCAGGAGAATCAAGATACATTCCGTATGCTGCATTAAAATGAGCAATCTCGACGTATTCACCTTTCGGATAAGTGGTGTAATAGGTCTTGTAATACTGTGTTGCTGTTGTATAATCTCTGTTGTAGAAAAAACTCTGGGCTAAAAGAAATAATGACTCTTCAGCTTTAGAGGTTCCTTTAAATTGGGGAACTAAATCTTCGAGTAATGAACTGGCCCGTCCGTATTTCTTTTGTTCAAAATACTTTTTGGCATACGTGTATTTGAGTTCAGGATCATTACTTTTCAGAATACGGTTGTATTCCCCACAAGAAGAAAAAAGTACAGCAGCTAGTGCCAGAATATAGAAGAATTTCAGTTTCATTTCAAACATTGCGATTTAGTGCGCAAAAATACGGAAAGCTTTTTATATTGACATTCAAATGTAAATACTTTTTTGTCTTATTTGTGGTTTCTTTCGATATATGTTAATATTTTTTCGATATAATTCCGGTGATTCGCCAATTTGGGAACTTTGTTTTGTCCTCCCAGCTTGTTTTGCGACTCCATCCAGCTCACAAATGTTCCCTTGGGTAATGTTCTGATAATTGGCATTTGAAGCGATATGTTGTGTGCGCGTTTGGCTTCATAGTCGGAATTGACGGATTGAAGTGCCTGATCCAGCTTGACGGTAAAATTGTCTATATCTGAGGGCTGTTTCTCAAACTCAATGAGCCATTCATGTGCTCCGCCCTTGTTTTCTTGAAAGTAAACAGGTGCGGCGGTATAATCCGATATGGTGGCTCCGGTTTCTCTACAAGCTTGCTCTATGGCTTTTTCTGCATTGTCGATGATGAGTTCTTCGCCAAAAGCGTTGATAAAACTTTTTGTTCGTCCTGTGACTCGAAACAAAAACGGATCTACCGATGTGAATTCAATGGTATCTCCCAGCATATAGCGCCATAATCCTCCGTTTGTGGAGATAATCATTGCATAATTTTCATGGGGCTTTACTTCTTCAAGTGTCAATGTTTCCGGATGCTCCTTATCCCATTGATCCATCGGCATGAATTCGTAGTATATGCCGGAATTGAGCATCAACAGCATATCTTTACTTGTTGAGTCGTACTGAACGCCGAAGAATCCTTCAGATGCATTGTAGGTCTCCCAGTATTCAATATCCGGATTACCTATCAATTCGTTGTATTGCCCTTGATACGGCGCAAAGTTGACACCGCCGTGGAAGAATACTTCAAAGTCAGGCCATAATTCATTCAGACTTTTGCCTGATTCTTCTCTTATTTTTTTTAAAAGAATCAACATCCAAGAGGGGACTCCCATGAGCGCACGGATATCCGATTTCATGGCAAACTTGGTCAAAGCTTCCAACTTTTCCTCCCAATCTGTCAGCAAAGCGATATCCTCCGGTGTTCTCTTCTGTTTTGCCCAGTAGTATAGGTTTTTGATGAGAATGGCTGAAATATCTCCCGTGAAGATTCCTTCTCCGATATTGTTTATCTGTTTGCTTCCACCGATGATAAGTGTTTTTCCGAGCAGGAATTTGCTTTTGGGATGATGTTTGGCATAGATGGAGAGCATTTGTTCTCCACACTCATAATGACATTGTCTAAGTGATTCTTCTGTGACTGGAATGTATTTGCTTTTGTCCTCGGTTGTTCCGGAAGACATCGCGAACCATTTTACCGGAGAGTTCCAGAGTATGTTCTTTCCTTTCTCAAGAATAATTTTATCCAGATAAGGCCGTAGATTTTCGTATCTCGAAACCGGGACATATTTTCGGAAATCATCCGCGTGACGGATATTGCCAAAATGATGCTCTTGTCCAAAATAAGTATCAGTGCCGTTTTTCAAAAGATAGCTAAGAACGTTTTCTTGAGTTTGAAAAGGTTTGTGCAGGAACTTATCTATTTTACGGTATCTGAATATCAGGTATTTATTTATGAATGTTTCTATCATCCGATACGACTGATTTTTCTCAAACGTTCTTCATCAATAATTTTTATTTTCCGTCCGTCCATTGTGATAATGTGTTCATTTACAAATGTAGACAACGTGCGTATTGCGTTTGAGGTGGTCATATTTGATAGATTTGCAATATCTTCTCTCGAAAGGTAGATGCTGATGGTAGCTCCATCTTCTTCGAGTCCGTAGTTTTCCATAAGGAATATTAATGACTCGGCAAGTCTGCCTCGAATATGTTTTTGTGTTAGATTAACGACTCTTGCATCTGAAATACCTAAATCGACCGATAGCAATTTGATGAAAAACATCGCAAGCCGTGTATTTCGCTCTGTGATATTTTTAATCAGCTCCATTGGTATCATGCAGATAATGGAAGGTTCAAAGGCCGAGGCGGCAGTCACATATTTTTCTCCGGCAAAATAAGCTCTGTAGCCGAAGTATTCAACAGGCTTGGCCATTCTGATAATCTGGCTCCGTCCGCCGACTCCACTCTTGTAGATCTTCACTTTACCTTTCAAAAGACACATGAAATCACGAGGTTCTTCGTCCTCATAATAAACGACCTCATTTTTTCTGAATTCCATTATTCTGAGATTGCTGGAAATCAATTGTCTGTCTTTCTCATCAAATATTTCCCATAATTCAGGAATACTTTCTGCAAAATTAAAATCCTTGCTTTTATTTTTAACCATTTGAAAAAGCTACATCACTGATTAAACAATGTTTCACAATCACAAAAATAATCATTATTTTCTGATAAGATTCTCTTTTGACCGAAAATATGTTGTTTAACCATGTTTTATAAATGTGTTCTGAAATTTACCTCCGAATCATTTATCTATTTGCTAGTTGTTAAACGTAAGTTGTAGCCCTCGTATATCATTTACGATTCCGTTTTCGTATCCAATTTGGCCATTGACAAATGTTTTGTCGATAGAAGACGAGAACGTTTTCCCTTCAAATGGTGACCAGGCGCATTTATATAAAACATTTTCGGATGTGACCGTATAGGGCTTATTAGGATTAACCAATACTAGATCTGCATAATAACCTTCTCTGATAAATCCCCGTTTCTCGATATTGAATAGCGTAGCCGGTGCATGGCTCATTTTTTCCACCACCTGTTCCAGTTTGATTTTTCCCTGTCGCGAAAGTTCGAGCATTACCTGAAGTGAATGCTGTACCAGAGGCCCGCCCGAAGCGGCCTGAAAAATATTTCCTTGTTTTTCCGACCATAAATGAGGGGCATGATCGGTAGCTATGACATCCAATTTTCCGGAAAGAAGCCCCTGTAGCAAGGCGTCTCTGTCCTGAATGGTTTTCACGGCCGGATTCCATTTGATTTTATTGCCGTATTCAGCATAATCCTGATCTGAAAACCAGAGGTGATGCACGCATACTTCTCCCGTGATTTTCTTTTCTGCAAGCGGTTTGCTTTCGAATAAAGAAATTTCTTTTTCTGTTGAAAGATGGAGAATGTGAAGACGAGAACCGTATTTGTCTGCCAGTTCAGCAGCTTCGGCTGAGGATTGATAGCAGGCTTCAGCACTTCTTATCAACGGATGATATTTTACCGGAATATCTTCTCCCAGTTCTGCTTTGAAACGAGTTATATTCGCACGTATAATTTCTTCTTTTTCACAATGTGTGGCTATAAGCATCCCTGTTTCTGAAAAAATGGCGGACAATGTTTTTTTGTTATCCACAAGCATATTGCCGGTCGAAGATCCCATGAAAACCTTGATTCCGCAGACTTTTTTAGGGTTGGCCTTTTTTAATTCTCCCAGATTGTCATTGGTTGCTCCCAGAAAAAAGGAAAAATTAGCAAACGATTTTTCGTGTCCGAGTTCTACTTTTTGTTCCCAGGCCTCCATGGTTGTTGTTTGAGGTTTTGTGTTGGGCATTTCCATAAACGATGTCACACCACCGGCTACAGCCGCCCTGCTTTCACTCGCAATATCGGCTTTGTGTGTCAATCCCGGTTCTCGAAAATGTACCTGGTCGTCAATAACCCCCGGCAGCAGAAGAAGACCTTCGGCTTCAATGCGGTGTGTTTCATTGAGTAATCGTTCGGGTACCTCGTTTCTGAATATTTTGTCAATTCTGTCGTCTTTCATCAGAACCGATCCGACAAAGGATTCTCCTTCATTGATAATAGTGGCGTGATGTATCAGTAATGTTTTCATTCTATGCTTTATTATTTATTTTTTGGATTGGATATGAATTCACTCCATTTCGCACAGTACAAATATAAAAAAAGCAGGATGACTTTTTTTAAAAGCTCCTGCATTTGTTTTTGCAATTTGGAAAAATTACTTTTTAGATGCTTCGAGAGAAACCTTGCGGAACTCTTTCAGTTGTTTTTCGATAGCTAAAGAAGCTTTTCTCGCACGAGTTCCTGCTGCTTTAACTCCGTTTTCGGCTTGTAATGTAGCATCTTTTGTAAAGTCTGCAATTGCTTTGTTTAATTCATCTAATAACTCTTTCATAGTAGTTTTGTTTAAAAATTCAGCCAAAGTTAATTTCATTTTTTTATTGAGCAATGACTGACAGTTTTTTTTATGTTTAATTCTGTAAAAATTGTGTGAAATGCAGGTCTAAAGCCGCTTTCGAAGATTAATAAAGAGGAGAAAATATGTGTAGACCTATTGAAATGTGAATTTTTTTAACTAAAAGCAAGTGCTACTCCTATTTTATGAAAAATTCAATTCTTTTATTGTGACCTGAATTTTAATCGTCTTTTTTATGTAAGTTTGGCAGATAATTTTAGCTTATTTTTATGTCTTATTTCGTTACCTTTCGTTCTGTTGTGCCGATGCGTGCCGAAGCCAGTGAAACAGCAGAAATGATTAGTCAGCTTCTGTTTGGTGAATATGGAACTATTCTGGATGCAAAAGGTTCTTTTGTACGTGTCGAAAACTATTTTGATAAATATCAGGGGTGGGTCGATGCTAAAATGATTGAAAATCTGAGCGACAGAGTCTTTTTCGAACTTACCCTTGGTAAGACTTTTCGGGTAAATCAGGCATTGGTGGAGGCTGAAAGTATAGCCGACGCATCGAATGTCCTGCGGTTAACCGGGGGAAGCCTCTTGCCAGCATACAATCCTCAAAACAGTACATTTGGAGTAGGGGAGGAGAATCAATACTATATTCATCCCGATGCGGTGGTAGATGCTACAAACCCTAAAGATATTATTTCTATCGAATTTGCAAGGCAATACACCGAAACACCTTATTTATGGGGAGGAAAGAATGCTATGGGAATTGATTGTTCGGGATTTTCCCAGGTTGTTTATGCTGTGTCCGGAATCGGATTGCCCAGAGATGCCA
The DNA here is from genome assembly GCA_047605645.1 of Dysgonamonadaceae bacterium. Classification (GTDB taxonomy): domain Bacteria; phylum Bacteroidota; class Bacteroidia; order Bacteroidales; family Dysgonomonadaceae; genus UBA1309. The sequence goes on from JASGFJ010000035.1 coordinate 28,334, forward strand.
GCCAGCAAATCAAACAGGGGGTAAAAGTGCCGTCTCTGAATGAAGTTCTTCCCGGCGATTTGGCTTTCTTTGATAAAAATGGAAAAATCACGCATGTCGGAATTTTTTTGTCCAAACAGAAGATTATTCATTCTTCAGGATGGGTGAAGGTTGAATTTATTGATAAAGAAGGTATTATAAATAATAGAACAGGGAAATATTCCCACCATTTATATGAAATCAGACGTTATACTGATAATAATTCCGTATCGAAGTAAAAATATATTGTAATATTTTTTGTTACAATTAAAAATAAATCTACCTTTGCAGAAGTTATGAATAATACAAGGTTTGCGACCGTCATACATATTTTGACGCTTCTGGCAAGTGAACCCGACAAATGGTTGAGTTCCGAATGGCTTGCAGGAAGTATAGGGATTAATCCCGTCATTGTACGTAAAGAATTGATTCTTTTGAACAATCTCGGTATCACCACCAGCCAGAAAGGAAAATCGGGTGGAGTAAGATTGCTTCGAAATAGCGAAGACATTTCTTTGGCGGATATATATCAGGTGGTGAAAAATTCGGACATCCTGGGCAAGAAAAACAACAATACAAATCCGAGATGTATTGTTGGCAAGCAGATAAATGATGTCTTGGGTAAGTTGTTTGATGAAACGGATGCGTTGGTGTATCATTATCTAAAAGACAAAACATTGAAGGAATTTACTGATTTATTCGATTGATTTTTTTTAATTATATATGTAATACATTTTGTTACAATTTAAAAGTTTATATTTATGAAAAAAGTAGCAGTAATAGGAGCGACGGGCTTTTTGGGAACATTAGTGGTTAAGGAACTATCTTCAAGAGGATATCAAGTGAAGGCAATAGCCCGAAACACTGAGAAGATTGTATCTGGAGACCTGGTAACGGCGGTAAGTGCCGATGTAAATAATGTTGATCAACTGGCATCAATACTTTCAGGAGAAGATGCCGTAATCAGCACTTTCAATCCCGGATGGACGAATCCGAACATTTATGAAGATTATTTGAAAGGAGCAGAGAATATTGAAAAAGCAGTCGAACAATCAGGGGTGAAGCGGTTTATTGTCGTTGGAGGTGCAGGAAGTCTGTTTGTCGGACAGGATTTGCAATTAGTTGATACACCGGAATTCCCTGAAGCCATTAAGCCGGGAGCACAGGCAGCCAAGGAGTACCTGAAACTTATAAAAGATAATTCAACATTGGATTGGACATTCTTTAGTCCCGCTATTGAAATGCATCAGGGAACTTCCGGTGTGCGCAAAGGCGTGTACAGAACATCTCTTGATACTCCGGTATTTGATGAAAACGGAAGAAGCATACTTTCTGGTGAAGATGTAGCAGTGGCGCTTGTGGATGAATTGGAGCAACGTAAATTTATCCGGAAACGTTTTACGGCGGCTTATTAAAAGTAAGCCCTCTTTTAGTTTCTGTAGAAATAGAGAGCTTTGCGAAAAAAACTTATGTTCTTACTTGATGAAACTAACCGTTACTATCTCAGCAGTGAAGGCTCTGATCTTAGCAAAGGCTTTACCTTAATGAGGCTTGCTTTGCAACATTCGCATCTGCGTGTATTGGATGGCTCTGTTTCCATCTTTGTCAATAAAAGTCGTACCACCCTCAAGTTGTTTCATTGGGAGGGTGGTCGCTTTATTATAATAATCCGCATGATGGCCTATCGAAAAAGATAGTCATTCATTGGATTTTGTTGATAAAAAGCTTAATAATAATTTGCATAATTCACAGATATCCGATATGTTTATATCGTAAAATAAAAGCAAATACCTTTATGAATATCATGAAATTCAACTCTCAATTCCCCGAGAAAAAATTCTGTATTGTGCATTTGAAAGATCCTGGAACTAACCATCTTATTGACACGATACTTAAAGCATTACAGGAGTATTATAAAACTAATAAGTAGAAGAGTGAGAGATTATATTTTAATTATGTTGCAAATCTTGTTAGTGATAAGTTATAACCAAAAATCAAAAGAAGAATTAACTGTACAAGATATTGAAATATTTAAGAAAACCATTGCTTGGGATTTGATTCAAGCGGTTGATAGAAATGATGTTTCTGAAATTAAAAATATATTAAAGGAAAATTCGAAATTGGTGAATTTCCAAGATCCTATTTTTGGAACAACAGCTTTAATGTGGGCAATTAGTTCTGAAAAATACCAAGCTGCTAAAACGTTATTGGAGAGTGGAGCAGACCCTAATATAATCTCAAAAATTGGGACTTTTGCTTTATTTGAAGCGGTTTCATATTCATGGCATGACACACAGGCAAATGAAGACCCCAAGTTTGTTAAATTACTTTTGGATTATAAAGCAGATCCGAATATCAATTATTGTTCTCCTAAAATAGAGGGACAAACAGATCCGATTGAATGTGGCACAAGCCCTTTGATACATTCAGTTTCCAGAGGTTTTGAAAAGGTTAAATTATTAGTAAATGCTGGATCACAAATATGATTATAAGACTAAATCAGGCAATACTGCTTCTTATGAATCTCTCTTGATGAAAGATGTAAATGCTGCTTATTTTCTAATAGTAGAACATAAAGCAAAAATCACAGAACCTGTCTATTCATACAGCCTTAATGATGCAGATACTATTGATATGACCAAACCCCACTATCCAGTAGATTTGCTATTAGATTGGGATTTTGAGCTAAATAGTTCGGAACATCAAAAAAAGAAGGAAATAATAGCAGAATTTGAAAAGCAGGGAGTTGATTACGAAAGCAGAAAGCAGAATATTAGTAATCTAATATTGCGAAAAATAAAGAAGATGTACCCATCAGGTTGGGAGCAATACGTAAAAGAGTATTAAACGAAAAGCCCGAGTAATCGAGATTTTGTCATTTAGAGAGAATCAATATTTTTAAGTGTAGCTTATTAAAAAACGTTCAAGCATAGTATATAATGAAAAGGCGGAATGCTCAGAAGACTGATTCATTCCGCCCTTTCTATTTAAGGAGGTATTTCCCTAAAATTTTATGTTTGAAATTCAAATAGTTCGCCGTATTGAGGAAGCTGGTCAAAAGCACCTTTCCAGTCGGTAAGACCAAAATAGACTCTTGCGCAATTGATTACTCCTCCGTGGGTAAATACCAATACATTCTCTTTTCCAATCTGTATTTGCTCTTCAATGAAAGAAACCACGCGTTCGTATAGCTGTCGGAACGATTCTCCATTCGGTGCGGGGATATTTACCCAGTCGTCAACCCAGATTCTCATGTCCAGGTCATCCCAGATTTCCATTTCCCAATCTCCGAAATGAAGCTCCTTCAAACGCATATCTGTTTTGACGTCTGGAAATCCGCAAAATGAAGCCAATCGGGTGCATCTGGTCAACGGACTGGAAAACACGGCATCGGCGTGTATGTTTTCCAATTGCTTTCTAAGCATTTCGGCCTCCGTTTCAAAGCTTGCATTCAATGGTACATCCGTTTGCCCATAGCAAATCCCTTTAGGAACACCAACAGAAGTATGCCTTGCTAAATATAGTTTCATCATTCTGATTTTTTTTTGTTGAAGATACTATTGCTATTTCAAAAATAAAAATCTTAAATCAATATTTTACTGATGATAATGATTCCCAGGATAAAAGATAGCTCGCAAAGCAAGAAACTTGCACCGCAGCAATCTCCTGTGTAACCTCCGATCTTCTTTTTCATAAGAGCGATAAGTCCCCAAAACACAAGTAAAGGAAAGAGTATGGCCAGCCAGAATTTTATCTCTAAAAGAAAAAAAATAGGTGCCAGGCCAAACACGATAGAAATAAGAAATGGCTTCACCGACATGTTGTTGTATACGACATGCGCCTTGCTTGTTGCTTCATTCCGGGCATAAGGTAGAAAAAGTGTCATCTGCGAAGCAATCAGCTTGCACAGCGGATCGGCTGAAAGCAAGGTCAGGCAAGCCAATTGCAAATTCATCTGGCTCACCGAGGTGTAATAAAGTGCAAAATAGAAAATTAGAGCCAGCACGCCATAAGTTCCGATATGCGAATCCTTCATGATTGCTAAGATCCGCTCGCGGCTAGTGCCTCCACCGAACCCATCAAAGAAATCGGCTAATCCGTCTTCGTGTAATCCTCCGGTAATCAATAGTCTGACACCGGCAGCTCCAATAATAGCTACCGGAAAAGGCAGGATATGGGCTAAAAGCCACAAGGCAGCTGCCGTGAAACCGGCAGTCAGCCAACCAACCGGAGCCCAATAATTGATAACCTGTTTGAAACTCTCATCCGGCACCCGAAAGATTCTCCAAAAGGGGAGTCGGGTAAAAAACATGAGAGCGGCCTTTATTTCATTCATCTTACTACATATTAGCGAGGTATTGGTTTCTCTCTTTTGTTAGTCGAAATATTTAGTCACCTGGATTTTCTTGAAAGAATTCATTTCGTTGAGCATTCTTACTGCAGAATCCACAATCGGATAAGCACAAAGTGCTCCGGTACCTTCTCCTAGCCTGAATCCCAGATGCAGGATAGGGTGAGCCTGCAGGTATTCAAGTACCAGCTTGTGGCCTGATTCATCTCCCTGATGACCGTATACGGCATAGTTCAGTACATTCGGATTTAGTTGAGAAGCTGCCAGCAAACAGTTGGTCATGATGAAGCCGTCAATGAGAATAATCATCTTCAATTCGGCCGCTTTCAACATGGCGCCAACGGTCATTACCATCTCATATCCTCCGAAATAGCGGATAATATCTTCCGGTGATTTATCTCCTTTGTAATTATCCATCGATTGCTTAAGCACATGGTATTTATGCTCCACAATGCTCCCTGTATCGTCACAACCGGCACCTACACATTGTTTCAAGTCGATTCCTGTAAAATAACTCATCCACAGAGCGGACGACGATGTATTGGTAATTCCCATTTCTCCCAGACAAATGACGTTAGAACCTTTGTCATAGCAAGCCTGCGCGCATTCGGCGCCATACTGCAAGGCTAATTCCATTTCTTCTTTTGTCATCGCCGCTTCATGCAGATAGTTACGGGTACTTTTTCTTATTTTTTTATCAACAATCTGTGCTGACTTCTCAAAATCATAATTGACTCCGGAGTCTACAATCATCAGTTCGAAACCGTGCTGACGAGCAAGGAAATTTACACCGGCTCCACCGTCCCAGAAATTGACAATCATCTGATAAGTAACCTCTTGTGGAGATGGACTTACTTTTTCAGCAGCGATGCCATGATCTCCGGCAAAAATAATATGTACCGGATGCGATAATTTAGGTTCAAGAGTCTGCTGAATCCACCCTATCTGTATTGCCAGGCTCTCCAGAGTACCCAGTGAACCTTTCGGTTTTGTCAGGTTGTCAATCTTGTCCTGAAGTAGAGGGCGAATCGCATCGTTTGGTTTTTCGATTTTAAACTGAATCATAATGGATTTATTACTATAATGTTAAACGATTGTTGTTTATTTAATTTTTACCGGAATTCCCGACACGAGAAGATACACCTGATCGGATTTGGAAGAAACATACTGGTTGAACCAACCCAGCAGATCTGCAAATTTCCGCTGAATCTGATTGGCAGACATTTCGCCCATGCCAATCTCGTTTGTTACAAAAATAAACTCCGCATCCTGATTGGTGAAAGCGTCAAATTCGGCTTTCAGGCTATCAAGCGATTGCTGAATATCCGACTCCGAATCAAAGAAAAAATTGGTTGACCAAAGTGTAATGCAGTCAATCAGAACAACCTTGCCGGCGACCTGGTGCCGACTCAGGAATTTATCTTCTTCTATATTTGTCCATTCTTTGCCTCGGCGGGCTTTATGTATTTCGATACGCTGCCGGTGTTCATCGTCCCAGATTCGGGATGTAGCCATATATATAGGATTTGAAGATAGCGAAAGAGCCATCTTTTCGGCATAGGAACTTTTTCCGGAGCGCTGTCCGCCTGTGATAAGTGTGATCTTTTTCATTTAAAAGTAAAATTTAGAAAGAATTTCAACTTTAACTAGACAGATAACCAATGTTATAAGTATCATCAAGGCTTCTGCACCTGCATTCAATGATACTCCGGTTTTCATATCTTCCGAAGTCAGTTCTTTCGGTTGTTCTCCTATAAAAGGTTTCTCAACCACTTTTCCAAAATACACATTAGGCCCGCCAAAACGACAATTCAAGATTCCCGCTAAGGCCGATTCTGGATAGCCGGAATTTGGACTGGCATGGTTTCGGGCATATTTTTTTACGAACTTCAATACGGCCAATTTACCCGAAATAATCACCATCAACAACGCTGTAAGCCTTGCCGGAATGTAATTAGCCACATCATCGATATGTGCAGCCCAACAGCCGAATTCTTTGTAACGTTCGCTCTTATAACCGATCATCGAGTCGAGGGTATTCACCATTTTATAAGCGACCATGCCGGGAACTCCGAGTATCGCAAACCAGAAAAGAGGAGCGATAACGCCGTCGCTCAGGTTTTCGGCAAGAGTTTCCAAGGCAGCGGTACGTATTTGCTGTGCGTTGAGTTGGGAAGTGTCGCGCCCGACAATCCTGGCTACTTGTTCGCGTCCCTCTTCGACCGAGCTATCGACAGCTTTAAACACATTTTTTACTTCAACAATTAATGTCTTTCCCGCCAGACTGCTAAAAATCAACAAGGAAGCCACTGCAATATGCAAAGGTATACTTTGCCGGCTACACAGCAACAGGATGAGATAAGTAAGCACAAAGACCAGGATAATTAATCCGAAGGCAAAAAATGCACCTTTGGTTTGTCTGTGATTGCCTTTATTCAGGTGCTTCTCTCCTTTGGAGATTATTTTACCAAACAAAACGACCGGATGTGTAAACCATTCCGGATCACCCAGCCATTTGTCGAGTATCCAGCCTATTATCAATGGGATTGTACTATACATCAGGAGTTCCATTTCTTCAATGCTTTAATTAATAGTTGATTTTCTTCCTGCGATTGGGTTGCCAGACGAAAATAATGGTTGTCTAATCCTCTGAAATTAGAGGCATCCCGAATGAGAATGCCGGAAGTTTCAGCCAGGAAGATTTTCAATTCAGCGACAAGGGGGTGGGATAGGCGACAAAGGAAGAAATTAGTCTCTGTAGGGAAAACCTGGATAAATCCAAGCTTCTCTATTTCAGATATAAATAATTCTGTTTCTTTTAGATAGCTCTCTGTTTCTAAAGTAGAATCAGAGATGTGTGATAATAAAAATTTCCCTGCTTCAATAGCCAGTTGATTCACCGACCAAGGCATGCGAAAAGCCGCAACACGCTCTATCAGTTCATTATTTGCCATTACATATCCCAAACGAAGTCCTGGAATGGAATAATCTTTGGTCATTGAATGTATCAACATCAAGTTGGGATATTTCAATACTTCTTCGGATGAAAAAAGTTCTTTCCCGGTAAATCCGGCATAAGACTGATCCATAACAAAGAGGACTTGAGGATGCCTGACAAGCAGATTCCGTAAGGTTTCTATAGCATGTATCTCTCCTGTCGGATTGTTGGGATTGCAAAGCCAGAGAAGCCCCGAACCACTTGGCATATCAGCTTCTTGTAATGTCCGGATAAAGTGCAACCGGTGGTTGTGCAGTGAGCAGGCATCCTCGTATTCCCGAAACGTAGGAATCAAAATGGAGCTTTCAGCACCCTGATAGGCTTGTGCAATCAGGTAAATGGCCTCTGTCGCTCCGTTTGTTACGCATATATTCTCGGGGGCGATGTGCATTTTAGCCGCCAGTTCCCGGCACAGTGAACCCGCGTCGGGTTCAGGATAAGAGCCGATATCATCAAGATGTGCGGAAAGATGTGCCTTTAGTGCCGACAAATCTCTCCGGGGAATGTTTGAACTGAAGTTACTCTTTATTTTCCCGCCGAAATTGAAAATGTCGTCACCGTGTCCGTTTATCATTGTTCCAGATTCATTAATTGATAAACCAGATCCATATTTACATGTTTCCGTACATGAGCCGCCAGTTTATCATATTGTTCATTTTTGAAACTTTTATAATCAAATGCGGTCTCCTCCAACTTTTCGGTATAAGGAGCCAACAGTGTGTCTACCACGACCTGATTGTCGAGAATGCCGTGAATGTAAGACCCGAAACATTTCGGATTCTCCATATAACCATCCGTATTTCCATCTTCCAGATGATTGACAGGACGTGCCTCATACCCTTCCAGAGGCAATGTACTTCCCATGTGTATTTCATATCCTTCACATTCCTGTGGTTTTCCTTGAAATGAGAATTTTACCTGACGGGTAACTTTGTCTTCTCCCATTTCTGTGGTAATGGGTAAAAGGCCAAGTCCGGGCATTCTGGCCACAGAACCTTCCACGCCCAGCGGATCATTCACTTCACGCCCCATCATCTGATAACCGCCGCAAATACCGACAACTGTCGCTCCGTTTTTAGATGCCGAAATAATGCTTTGGGCTACACCGTTGCGACGAAGTTCGTACAAATCGGATATTGTATTCTTACTGCCGGGAATAAGGACGATATCTGCTTTTTCTATTTCATCTGTATTGTTGGAGTAGTAGAGATGAACCCGTGGATCACGTTCAAGGACATTGAAATCGGTGAAATTGGATAAATGCCGTAACAAGATCACCACTACATTGACTTTTCCCCGCGATGCCTGGAGGTTTTTTGTCTGAAGCATTACGGAATCTTCCTCTTCGATGTAGATATCCTTATAATAAGGAATCACCCCGATGACAGGTACTTTACACAAATCTTCCAATAGTTTGACTCCCGATTCGAAGAGACGCATATCTCCCCGGAATTTATTAATAAGGATTCCACCGATAAGTTTCTTTTCATCTTCATCCAAAAGCATCATGGAGCCATATACTGACGCAAAAACACCGCCCCGGTCAATATCCGCGACCAGAATCACTTTTGCTCCTGCATGTTTGGCCATTGGAAGATTCACCAAATCGGTATCTTTCAGATTAATTTCAGAGATACTGCCGGCACCTTCCATAACAATCGGATTAAATCTTCCCGAGAGCCGGTCGAAAGCTTGATTGACTTCATTCCGAAAGAAATCCCTCCCTTCGGTCTTGAAATATTGATAAGCATCCTGATTGCCAATTGGCTTTCCATTGAGAACTACCTGACAGACTTTATCTGAAGATGGCTTAAGCAAGAGAGGATTCATGTCTGTGTGACAGTCGATACCGGCAGCTTCAGCCTGAACAGCTTGTGCGCGACCTATTTCGAATCCTTCCGGAGTGGCATACGAATTCAATGCCATATTCTGCGCTTTAAATGGTGCCGGATGATATCCATCCTGAAGGAAAATGCGGCAAAAAGCTGCAGAAACAACACTTTTTCCAACATCGCTTCCCGTACCGGCAAACATGATTGGGCGTAATTTTTTCATTTTGAACGAACTCTATTGTTTTTGAAGGAACATTCTTTTCCGGAAAAGATTTTCAGTGAGGCAACTTCATTTTGTCGTCACCGACGCACATGCATGAAATGCTTTATTTCTTTTCCTGAAAAGAAAAACGGATAAATCCGATGCACTTCTGAATATCCATATTTTTACAAATGATGATTCTGTCAAAGGCGGCTTAAACAAACAATTCTTCTGCAATAATTTATTGCGGAAACGACAGGTTTTGCCTTACACAGAATTGGAAATATGGGCTCCAAAAGTGCGATGCAAAGATACAAGTTTATACTTTTAATCGATAGCCGAAGCTGTGTTTATATTTACAAAAACCGGATGTTCGCCGGTTGACAATAGCGTATGCCAACTTAGTTCTTACCCTTATTTCGGATGGCCTATTCTCGATTTGCCCGATGCTTTTTGAATAGCAAGTTTTATTACTTGAGTACGATGCCAGTCTTTTTCAATGTATTTCTCCCCTTTTTCAATAAAATCGGGTGAATATTTAAGCACCAGCTTCAGGAGAGCATTCCGCCGTTCTTCTTCCGATTGCAGAATTTCAGCTATTGCAAAAACAATAGCGCTTTCATAATTGGTCGTGAATTGCCCGGGTATGACCTCGGTGCATCCGACAACACAAAAGGAGACCTTGTTATGCATCGCCAGATTTTCGAGTTTGTGGCCTGTTAACGCACTGTGAAGGTAAATGGCATTCGCTGCTTTATCAAAAACAAAACTCATCGGAACACCGTACGTATATCCGTTATGTCCGGCTCCCAGACTAAGAATGCCATATTCGGCATTTTCCAGTAAGCCGATTGTTTTCTCATCGTCCAATGCCCGGTCTTTTCTTCTTATTTCATTGAATGTTTGATCCATATATAAGCAAATAGGAAATGTTCATCATTAGTTGTAAGTATATGTACATGTAGGGTGTTGAAAATAAACGACATGTTGGGTTGTAGGTGCATGACGCTAATTTTACAGAGTACTTCATCTTGTTGCTATTTATTGTCTACTCCTGCTTTTTTACTAAGTTCGTCCAGAAAGTCATAAAGCTTCTCATTCATCACCGTGTAGTCGAAATTAAGGATTCCCTGAGGGGACTGAATGAACGGATGTGTTTGGCTTTGCAGTTGCAGATCGTTCTCCTCAGCTATCAGTAGTTTTACAATCTCTTCGTTGAATTCCAAATGGCATTGAAATCCGTATGCATAAGGTGAATATGCTATGATTTGCCGGGGGCAACCTTCGCTGAAGGCCAGTATTTTGCTTTCGGCGCTCAATCCGGGCATATCTCCGTGCCAGTGTCCTACCGTAAGAGTGGCTCCGAGGACTTTCACGTTTTTATCTGCTACTCCTTCTTTTGTGAGAATAATCGGGAATGTTCCGATTTCTTTTTGAGGGCTGTGTTCGTATTTAGCGCCAAAGGCTTCCCCCAGTAATTGTGCTCCGAGGCAAACTCCGATTATCATCTTTTGTTTTTCATGACATTTTCGGATGAACTCTATTTCTGCTGCGCCATTGAAATGAGGGCATTCATCGATGGAGGTATCCGGGCTTTGAGGACCGCCCATGACAATTAACAAATCAATATCATCGACTCTTTCCGGCAGAGGTTCGTGTTCGTATATTTTTGAACAGGAGATGTGATGTCCTCTGCTTAGTGCCCAGGAATGGTATGCACCCGGAGCTTCAAAAATTTCGTGTTGTATAAAATGGATGTTCATAAATTCAGTTTTATTTGTTCAAAGATACTTTATTCTGACTGTTTATTGGGTAAAGGAAATTTAAAATAATACGGATATAAAGATAAAAAAACTGCAATCTGTCGATGTGAAAATAACAAAATCCGATAATGCTCATTCATGCTTACCGGATTTTGTCTGTATTGTTTTACAAAATAGTTTAGTTTTATCTGTGTCTGTGGTGATAGTTGTTGTCAGGAGGAGTAACGGTCTGGATATATAACGCTCCTGCCACTAAAGACGCGACTCCGACTCCTTGCAAAAATTGTCCTGTGGCTGTTGTCTTACTCACATAGAATTGGTTATCCGACTTAAGGAAATAATTCGGGCCGTGCTTGGTTTCAATAATTTTTGATACCCAAAAAGGCTGGTCTACATAAATGGACTGAGCAAAATTGTCACTGGTCGAAAGAGATAGATAACAACGGAAATAGAAAGGGCTGTTGTCTATTGTATAGGAATACATATCTACTTTTCCATCATCCGGCCCGCCGAATTCCACTCGTTGCTTAAGTCTCGGATCTAATGGCGTAATAAGGGCGCTTCTGATGCATACCGGGCTGTATGATATATGAGAAGACGGTGGAATAAACTTAATCTGAGGTTCGCGTGTAATAGCTCCTGTTGTGGTGGTATTACTGATGCCGATATTGCCTACCTGAACACCCGCACTTACCGATTGCGTTTGTATGTCTGATCGGTTATTCCATAGACTGAAACTCGAGCCATCGCCATAGATAATAGCCGACTTTTGCCAGTCAACAAAGAGTGGCTGCTGTAGTTTGTTATAAATCATGATGTTAAGCGGACAATTAGCTCCGGCAAAAGAATAGCATATTCTAACAGAATCATTTTCCCATACAAATTGCTGATTGTCTTGATTATAAATGTTACTTTCAACAGTCATGAACTGATATTGAGTACAGGCTGTAAATAGAAAAGCGAGCAGTGAAGCTAAAATAATTTTCTTCATATATTCATCGTATTATTTCCTGACAAATATATTGATTTCATTGAAACGGGAAATTGTTTTATTCTAAAAAAATAGAAATAAATCTCTGTTTTTTAGAATAAGTCTCTATATGTTTTGAATAAATAGAATTGAAAAGCACGAAATAGGCTTATTGCTACCTGATTTCGTGCTTGAATAAATTATTTTCAGAGTAATGCTCCGACACGTATCTCCCTGATTTATGCTAATTTCTTTTTGAATTTGTTTCGAAAGTATTCGATCACAGCGGGCAGAACCGAAACAAAGATAATGAGTACAATCAAAAATTTGAGATTGCTCTGCACCCAAGGCAGATTGCCGACAAAATATCCGAGCAGAGAGAATAAGGCTACCCAGAATATTCCGCCAAACACATTGTAGGAAATAAAGTAACGGTAGTTCATACGCCCCATACCGGCAACAAATGGAGCAAAGGTGCGAACGATAGGGACAAAGCGTGCCAAAATAATGGTTTTGCCTCCATGTTTCGAATAAAATTTGTGGGTTTTATCCAGATATTCTTGTTTAAATATTTTCGAATTGGGATTGGAAAAAAGCCTCACTCCAAATAATTTCCCTATTTCAAAATTAACGGAATCGCCTACAATAGCGGCAAAGGATATAATTCCGGTTAGAAAAACGATGTTCAAATCATTGCTGGGAAGAGCTGCCAGTGTGCCGGCAACGAATATTAATGAATCTCCCGGAAGAAATGGAGTAACCACTAAGCCTGTTTCACAGAATATAATAATAAACAGAATAACATACACCCAGGTGCCGTATTCGGCAACCAGTTGAGCAAGATGTACATCAATGTGTAAAATGAAGTCGATAAGAAAGTGTATTAAGTCCATAGAATATAACTGATTATTAAATTTTATTTTCCAATCTGCTTGCAAAGATAGCCTGTTTTAGGCAAAATGAAAGGGTTCGCTTGATTTTCGTCTCATCAATTTTTACCGGAGACTCAAAAGACATTAAAAAATCTTCGTAAATTTGCTTCTTTGTAAAAATTGCAGCATGAAAGAAAGACTTGTGATCACTCTGATGGAACACTCTTTATGGGGTTTTTTATTGCAGCCTACTCTGGTGGAAGAACTTTCTTCCGGCTCGTTGGCAATTCTGGAAATTGTTGACAGCCATTCCACCAGTTTCAACCGGATGGATGACAAGACGAAGGAACTCATACAGTTTGCTGAAAGTTTCTCTGATAAAATGTTGATGAAGAATTATTCGAAGGCTAAAACAGTCGCCGATTTTCATAAACAAATCAAAGAAGATACTATCCAGCACTTCATACTTCCATTGATAGAGAAATACCAGCATAAAATGATTGCACGTATTCAGGAGTTGTCTTTGCCAATCTATTTCCGGGAAGCTGTGAAGATGAGAACTCTCTATGATACGGACAAAGTGCAGGTCTCGAAAGAACCGGCACAGGTGCTTCTGAATTTTGTAAGTCAGGAAGATGGTAGCATTCACTATTTTATTCAGGTCAGATGGGATCGGCATCTGGTGAATCTGACCAATAAAGAATATGGAGTTATCTGCAACGAGCCTGCTGTGGTGTGTGTGGATAATTCTCTTTTTGTTTTCGAATCACTGGATGCCAAAAAACTTCTTCCGTTTTTTGAAAAAGGACATGTGCTGGTTCCGGCTGCTTCCAGAAAAGTATATATTGAGAAATTTGTGGCCGGCTGTATTCGTGATTATGAGGTTAAAACCCGCGGATTGGATATTGTGGAGATTGTACCTGAAAAAAAAGCCAGGCTTTCACTTCTCTCCGGATGGAATGAAGTACCTATTGTAGAACTGCTCTTCGACTATGACGGAATAGGATATCCTCCGGCTAAACCGGGAAAAAAGACCGTCAAGACAGTTCCTCGCGACAAAGATGTGGGTATAGAATGGTTTCAACCGGATATGGATTGGGAACAGCAGAAAAGAAGCCTTCTGCTTCAAGCCGGACTTTCCGAATGGAACAACAACACTTTTCAAATCGAAAAAACAGCCTCCGATTCAAACCTGATACATGTATATATTACCTGGCTACAAAATCATCCGGAAATACTGTCGGAATTTGAAATTACTCACACTATCGGCGAAAAAGTCTATTATGTAGGACAAATTCACCTGCAGGAGCAAATTGAAGAAAAACAGGATTGGTTCGATATACACACGGTGGTCAGTATCGGCTCCTTTCAGATACCGTTCTTGAAATTCAAAAATCATCTGATTCAGGGAGTTCGGGAATATATCCTTCCTGATAATTCGGTATTTGTTATTCCCGAAGAATGGTTTTCTCGTTACCAGGAAATCATGTTGCTGGGCAAGAAAACAGGGGAAACACTTCGCCTTCAGAAAAACCAGCATTTTCTTTTGGACGACATCGGTTTTGATACGAAAAAATGTGTACAGGAAGTAGCAGAAGAAAAAATAACTGTTCCCAAAGAAATAAAAGCTTCGTTACGACCCTACCAGCAAAAAGGATTCTCCTGGCTGGTTTATCTCTATCGTAATAATTACGGTGGTTGTCTGGGAGACGATATGGGGTTAGGCAAAACCTTGCAAACGATATGCTTGCTTCAGTATATTGCAAATATGAAACGGGAGAAGAAGCATTCAAAAGACGATAATCGTTTATTTGTGGAGCTGCCCTTATTCTCCGGAAATGCAGGGGACGCAGACGATAAATCTTTTCCTCCCTCATTAGTTGTTCTGCCTTCTTCCCTGATTCACAATTGGGTGAACGAACTGAAAAAATTTGCTCCGTCGTTGAAGGTATATGCTTATTCGGGTATAAAGCGTATGAAAACCAAAGATATAGGCAGGTTTTTCTCTATGTTTGATGTGGTGCTGACGACCTATGGAACGCTTCGTGTCGATATCGATTTACTGAAAACAGCTGAGTTTCATCATCTGATAATGGACGAAAGTCAATATGTCCGTAATCCCGATTCCATGTCATTCAAAGCAATAAAACAGATTCAGGCCAGATACAAACTGGCACTCACCGGTACATTGATTGAGAATTCTCTAAATGACCTTTGGGCACAGTTCGATATTGTAAATGAAGGGATGCTGGGTACATTTTCTTCTTTTAAGAAGGCTTATATTCATCCGATAAATCAGGGAAATCAGGAAAAACAGGAGAGACTACTCAAATTGATTCATCCTTTTATCATGCGCAGAACGAAGGAAGAAGTGGCTCCTGAATTACCTCCGGTCACAGAAGAAGTGGTATATTGCGACATGACTGAAGACCAAAAATCACTGTACGAAAAAGAGAAAAGCCGGATACGTAATTCTTTGTCTGTGGATTCTCTTCAGGAATCTATTGCTGCTAATTTTGCATTTGTCACCTTGCAGGGACTTACACGTCTTCGCCTCCTGGCAAATCATCCGGCACTTCTCGATGAAAAATATGAAGGCGACTCAGGCAAATTTGAACAGGTGATGATGAGCCTTGAAGAATTAATTGAGAAAAAACATAAAGTACTGGTGTTTTCTTCGTTTGTAAAACATCTCAAACTTTTTAAAGATTACCTGGATAAACACAAACATAAATATTCATGGTTGACAGGCGATACTCCCATACCTGCCCGTGAAAAGGAAATTGCCCGTTTTCAGGAGAATAAGGATGTCAATTGCTTTTTTATTTCATTGAAAGCGGGTGGGGTAGGACTCAACTTAACAGCGGCAGACTATGTCTTTATTCTTGATCCTTGGTGGAATCCATCAGCGGAAATGCAGGCTCTGAGCCGTTCACACCGTATCGGACAAAACAAAAATGTGATGGTATACCGCTTTATATCGAACGATACCATAGAAGAGAAAATCCGTCGACTGCAAGAGAGTAAATCCCGGTTGGCAGAAACTTTTGTCAGCTCATCTAATCCATTGACTGGTATGACTAAAGAGGAAATTGAAGGGCTGCTGGACTAATTTTTCGGAGGGAGAGTTTTTTAGGGTATGTTTGGTTTCTTTTCTTTTGTGATGTCCGGGGTAAGCCCCGTTCAGCGTAGGAACCTGTCTGACTTATCGGTTTTTTGATGTTGTGCCATTGCACCAAACATCACAAACATTGCCTGCCCCTACCCATTACTGCTGTAGGTATCCGCATCTATATTTCAAATTTTCAACATTCTGGTTATTTGTGTTCCGTCATTATCATACGCATCAAACATCAAATACATCGCCTGCCCATTGTAGGGGCGAATTGAATTCGCCCGGTAATTGTCAGTTTGTCCGTGTAATGTTCTGCAGGGATGGTTTGTCTATCTGAATATCAATACATCTGCCCATATCCGTATCTGTTTACACATTATATATCTGTATCGTTTTTTGTGTTGCAGATATGACGGGTTTGCGCTGCGGGTTCTGTTTTGCGGATATTATATTGCGGGCGAATTCAATTCGCCCCTACCGGTTACTGCCGTACGTATCCGCATCTATATTTCAAATATTCAATATTCATGGTATTTGCGTTCTGCCATCTTTTGTGTGAATGTGTTGTAGAAATTGATATTAGAGAGATTGGGTCATCTCTATCATTTTCCTAAGTGTATTTGCATTGCGTGAAGTGGCGATAATTTTTGTTTTCTTTTCGAAAAAGGTATTACTTAGTTTTCCCCGTCCGTAGGTTCCGGGAATGTACATATAGGCAACCTGATTGCCTATTCTCAATTCTTCCGGATGAAAGTCTGTTTCTTGCAGTTGTGTTTTCAATAGAGCGTCTATTGTTGCGTTATATAATGAGAAAAATATCCGTGAAGAATCGTATTTGTTGTTATCGAATGGGTTTTCTTTCAGAATCATAAGCAATTCTTTGTGAGTGAGAACTATAATTGGAATTTGTGCACCAATTTTTTCTTCAATTAATTTGCTTACAGTGTCGGCAATTTCTTCTCGGGCTAAAGCGGTCTTCACAACAACGTTTCCACTTTGTATCCAGGTTTGGACGTCTATAAATCCATCTTCTGACAAGATTTTTTTTAGCTCTGCCATGGGTACTTTATTTTTTCCGGTAGGCATAACGCCTCGGAGAAAAAGAATATAAGTCGCTAATCTTGAATGCATATTACGCTGTTTGATAACTATATAATGCAGGTTATTTTAATGTGTGACTTCTGAATGTTACGCTGAAAAGCCGATATCCTTCGTCTGTCCGGATAAAGTCGAACTGATCCTGAAATTGTCCTGTTGTTCCGGAGGATACATAGAGGGTTAGTGCCGGATATTTCCATTCCATTAATTCACCACAGTTGTTAAGGTATTTTTTGAATTGTTTTTTTTCTCCGATAAATGGGTTGGGCATATTAAAGGATAAAAATTGCTCTGTTTTGTTGCTTACAGTCTTCTCCAGCACTTTCTTTAATAGATGAAAGTTGTTTGTTATAAATTTAAGCTTATTCGCCGTTTCCCATTTGTTTTTACCTTCCCATATAATAGAATCAAAAGACATTTGAAGCAGTTTCTCCGGTGTTGTATTTTTTGAGAATTCTTCTGAGAACCACTTTTTAAATTCTTTACTAAAATCTACAAATGAATAATAATACCTTCCGTCTTTGGACGGGAAACAGACAGATACACTGTCTGAAACGGGATATGCAGACTGTTTGACGGAGTAAAAGTTGAGATTGCCGTTGTAATTAACGCTTTCTGCTAATACCTGATTTAAGGTGTCAATCAGTTGATACTTACCACCACTCCATTCAAAATGTTCGCATCCGGAATTGTTGTCTTCGTGCTTCTTTATCGCATCTTTCAACCCAATAGCCATTCCGTTTCTCATATTTGTGAGATAATTATAAATGGCGGGAACCACTACTTCTCCTTTTGAATTAAGTATTCCGATAAGACCTTTGTGCTGAAAACGAATGAATCCTTCATTTTCACAATCATAGCTAAAATCAGAGATATAAAGACTATCTTTTCCTACTATTTTTCCATCTTTGGTCAGGTAATAATTCTTGAAATGATTATCTTCTTGCTTTTCGGAAACTGCAATAATGTTCTCAAACTTTCCCGCAGACGTAAACAGACCAAATTTTGGCTCAATCCGGATGTTTCCGTTCAGATCTTTATATCCGATTAAATCAGAACCTTTGTTTTGAAAGGAAATCCAAACACTATTTTCCTCTTGAGAGAAAAGAGAGGGAAACAGGCAGGAAAGAAATAGAAATATACAAATTGCTTTCCTCATTTTGTATTGTTTTTTAGATACGAGTGAATAAGTCGTTCGACAAAATTAGCTCTATGTATTGGATGTTTTCGTGTCGTTTATTTTCAGTATTCTATGCTTCTGCATACTGATGACGAAAGATATGCACTTACTAATTTTGGATAATAATGTAGTATAAGCTTTTGCCTTTCTATTCAGACTTCATATTGTTCCATGTAGTAAGAGAATTCAAACCCGTCTATTTCCTCAGCAGCTTCTTCCAGAGTGGCTATAAGTGCATCGAATGCATCCAGTTGAGATAAGTCTATTCTGTGAAATTCAAAACGCAGAGGCAGTTCGATATCACCTGTGATTACATCATACAATGCATCCAGGTTTTTTCCGAAGTGCTCGGGAAGATCTATTTTTAATGATAATATCGAATAAAAATCATTGTAATTAGTAATAGCGGAAAAATCAAATTGGATTGTTTTCATAATCAGTAGAGAGCTTTATTTTTTATTGAAAGATTGATAATGGTCATACGTTACCCATACTTCCCCTTCGAGTGTATAAATAAGCCTGTCAACATCCCTCCGTCCGCAGTCATAGTTGATATCAGCTTCGTAATATCGTTTTCCCTGAGGCAGTTTCCGTTCCCTGTTTCCAAATCGATCTCCTCCAATGGCCTTTCCCGGAAGCACATCACACAGATTTCCGCGTGAAGGACTCCAGCCTTGACTACGCGCTTTGGATTTTATAACGTAATAATCGGGTAGCTGATGATATTTTTTTACATAATTGACAACAACTTTTTCGGCGGTCAATGCGGAAATGTCTTGTGAAGATTGTGCGGAATTTGGATTTTCACTCAGAGACGAAGAGTCCCGGACGTAGGATTCGTTCGCCGGACTGTTCTTCTGTGAGGGGGTGCAACTGATTAACGTAAATAAGCTGATAATAAGTGCGGAAAAGAACAGAATTCGCGATGTTTTGTTTAGCATTTCCATTTCAATTTTTTGTTTAATGGCCTTGTAAACAAATATAGGATAAAGTTATGATAAACAGTTTTTCACTCAGAATGTTTTTTGTTTTTTATAATAATAAAGGTATTGATATTCGCTCTGTATAGTTTTTTCCGGAGATTGAGAGCGAAACACACTTTCTAACCATATCGAATAAGCCTTCAGCGCTGGCTGTGATTTACCATTGCTGTTTATTCCAACTTTTGATAAGCATTTCTGTGTAAGCCATTTTCCCTAAATGAAAAAAGGAATGAGTTTACAATTCATTATTATCATAAATCAAAACATGAAATATTCCAATAGGAATACATTGTCTATCAGGTAGTTTGTCCGGAATATTTATACATCCATTTATCTAAGTAGCCCTATAAAATTAGTTTTATGTTTCTTATTTTTAAAGTATTATCGATGCGTATACTTGCAACTAATTAGGAACATTTACTTATCTATTTATCTTTTGCGAATAAATTAGGTGATTAATCCTGAGGTTCCGCATGAATATAAACTTCGCATCTCGCTATTTTTTCCTGAATCTCTTTTTCCAGTTCATCGCAAAAAGCATGCATGGCTGTAAAACTCATTCTGGGATCTAAATGGATATTAAACGAAACAAAAGTATCGGCTCCGGCAGTACGCAGTTTCAGATTGTGATACTCTTTGATTTCTGTATGATTGTCTAAAATATCGGTTACATATTTTTGGCTTTGGAGTGGTGCTTTGTCCAATAAAATATCAATTGCTTTTCTCCCCAGTGTATACGAAACATGGAGTACAATGAATGCGACGAAAATGGCGGCGATCAGGTCGGCATAATAGAATCCGAAATTAGAACAAATGAGCCCCAGAAGAACGACGGCCGAACTCCATATATCTGTGGAAAAATGTAGAGCATCAGCTTCCAAAGCCTGGCTGTTGTGCTTTTTGGCGACTTTGGTTAAAGCGCGTGAACGGGAAATATCTATAACAATGGATGAAATGACAACAATGTAGCTCCACACATTCACTTCAATCTCGATATTATTCGTTATCAGCCGGTGTATGGCTTCATAAATAATCCATGCGCAAGTGATCAGAAGCAATATTGTCTGAATGAATGCAGACATATTTTCGACTTTTCCATGGCCGAAATGATGTTCTCTATCAGCCGGTTTATCGGAAATACGCACGGAAAAATAGGTTACTATTGTTGCTACTAAATCGAGGCAGGAATGTAATGCTTCGGATAGCAATCCCAGACTTCCGGTCATGATGCTGACAACAAATTTGAAGCCAGTCAAGAAGATGGATGCCAGGATGGAAGAGATGGCTACTCTCTTTTTTTCTTGGGTCGCTTCCATTTACTAAGTCATTATTTTTTATGGTATATGTTCTTTATTCATGAAGTGCTCAACGTCGTTTTGCCCCGGAGGATTGTCAACGGTTGAAGCTGTATTTCGAGTTTATATGATTCTTTTCTGTTTGTATACGATAATAAGTTTTCCGGATGTTGTTAAACAAAATGTATTTCATTTGTCATTAAGACATTGGCACTACAAATATAATTAGTTTATTTCAATCAATAGGGAATAAAAAGATGCATTTTCTATGAATCATTTTAAAATAAAAGTCTTGCAAAAAAGTGCGTAGGAGTCAAATGAAAACAACCGATTGATAATGTGCGGGTAAGTTCCTTGTTTGGCTTTTCTTTTGTGACGGAAAAAGCCATTGATAGCCAACGATAAGATAAAGTTTGGTTGCCTACCCATTGCCTTATCATAAAATATAAATTGTGTATAAGCTATTGTTTGTCTGCTGTTTTATACCCTCTTGTAGCTCAATCTAAGCTAATTTTGTAATCTGTAAAAACGTTGAGTTATGATGCAGTGTAATTCAAAATTATGTTCTATTTGAAACGGAATAACATTAAACCGGATGGAACAGTTCCGGTAATGAGAAGAATTATGATTGACGGGACAATCAGCCAATTCAGTTGTAAACTGAATGTACCGCCTAACTTGTGGGACACCAAAGCAGGTAGGCTTACAGGAAAAAGCACAACCGCACTTAAAACCAATCTTGCATTAGACAAAATCCGTGTGGATATTAACCGCCACTATCAGGAAGTGATGCAAGCGGACGACTTTGTAACGGCTGATAAGGTTAAAAACGCCTATTTAGGCTTAGGCGTAAAGCAAGATACTTTCTTAGCCCTCTTCGAAAAACACAATCAAGAATTTTCCCGCAAAGTAGGATATAACCGTGCAGAGGGTACATACTCCAAGTATTGTACTTTGTATAAGCACATGGAAAACTATATCAAACAGGAGTACAAGCGAGACAATATTTTTCTGAAAGAACTTAACCTTGCCTTTATCAATGGCTTTGAGCATTATTTGAGAACCGAGAGAGAATGCTCTACCAATACGATATGGATGTATATGATAGGCGTGAAGCATATAGTTTCTATTGCTCGCAATTCGGGACAATTAGCCATTAACCCATTTGCAGGCTATTTAATAAGTCCCGAAGCAAAAGACAGAGGATTTCTCAACAAAGAGGAACTTAACCTGCTTGTCAATGCCAATATGAAGAATGCCCAATATGAATTGGTGAGGGATTTATTTGTGTTTTCGTCGTTTACAGGGTTAAGTTACTCGGATGTAAAGAACTTGACAAACGACAATCTTAAAACCTCATTTGATGGTCATTTATGGATAATTACCCGCAGACAGAAAACAAATACCGATTCAAGTATCAGGCTGTTGGAAGTACCAAAGCGGATAATAGAGAAGTATAAAGGCTACACGAGAGATAACAAAGTATTTCCTGTTCCGAGCAATAGTTCTTGTAATGCTATATTAAAAAAAATAGCCAAACAATGCGGAATCAAAACCCGCGTGACCTACCATGTTAGCAGGCATACATTTGGAACGCTTTTAACTATCTCTCAGGGAGTTCCGATAGAAACCGTCAGCAAAATGTTAGGTCATACGAACATTAAGACCACCCAGATTTACGCTAAGATAACCAAAGAAAAAATCAGTCAGGATATGGAAATTCTTTCTCACAAGTTGGAATCTTTTGAAAAACAAATAATTAAAACAATGTAAAACAAAAATGGTAATCTGAATCATTTTTACACCTAATGATTTAACATATAGAAGTATATTTGCATAAAATATAAACACTTAAGAATAATGCAATTACAAAATATAGATAAAGCCACTCCTGAGGTAATCCAGCAATTGGCAAACAACCACGCTATTGCTGTGAGCCTGCGAGATGATTTCCCACATCCATACACATTGGATGATGCTGTTACATTTCTCGAGTTAGCTAAAAACGATTCATTAAGACACGTTTTTGGAATATATAATGACAATACATTTATTGGATGTTGTAGCCTGATTCCGCAAAATGATGTATATCGCATCAACGCTGAAATAGGATATTGGATCGGAGAACCATACTGGGGCAAAGGTTATGCGACCGAAGCTGTAAAACTATTGCTTGATTATGCATTCCAAAAACTTGATGTGCTTCGGGTTTACGCATCTGTTTTTGAGTACAATATTGCATCGATGAGAGTTCTCGAAAAGACAGGGTTTGAAAAAGAAGCGGTAATTAAATCTTCAATTATTAAAAAGGGACAGATATTTGATGAACAGCTGTATAGCATTAGGAAAACATGAAGAAAGAGATAGGCAGTCATATTATCAATAGATTGAAATTACAGGATATTGTTGAGGTTATGTCCAGCAAATTAAGCGGTTCAGAGTTGAACTCCGTTTTGTTAGATGTGTTTAACAAGCGCATCCAACACGAAAATCCCGCATCTCTATTGAATAAATATGAGAGAAATAAGTTAGTAAAACCTATCAATGTTGATGTCCTGAAATTCAAAGAAGAAGAGCTTAATTGGTAAGCGTCTCCGCATTACCCTCCCTTCGACTTTCTTACCTCATCTATTAGAGTTTCATTTTTTTCCATTGAT
>JASGFJ010000036.1:0-50896 GCA_047605645.1 Dysgonamonadaceae bacterium
CTAAACTATTTTTTAACTGCACTGAATGACAGCACTTAAAAGATGCACTTTTTTTGCAAGGGATAAGGCGAAAACACAAGCCTGGAGCAGAAAAGGCGGAATACGGCCTGTGGAATCGCCCATTCCCATCTCCAGGAATAGAAGGAAACAACTTCCTTCAACAGGGATAAATTTCCGTTGGAGGGTATTCCGTATATAGAAAGGATAATGCAAAACACAGAAAACAAAAAACAATACGTACATCGGCCTGTAACTATCTCTTGCAGACCAATAAATTATTTCTATAATAAATAATTGATATTCACATTATCTAAACTCAAACAAACTTCTTATATTGCGTAAAATATTAACCTTTTAATTTGCATTGTTTATGAAAATCCACGAATATCAGGCAAAGGATTTCTTTGAATCCTTCGGAATACCGACCTTTCCATATATTGTATGCAGCACGCCGGAAGAAGCCGCGAACGCATACGATACGCTGGGAGTCAGTGAAGTTGTAATCAAAGCACAGGTTCTGACAGGAGGAAGAGGCAAAGCCGGGGGCGTGAAACTCGCGACAGACAAAGAGTCTGTCAGGCAACGGGCAGGAGACATTCTCGCTCTAACGATTAAAGAATACCCGGTAGAGAAGATTATTGTGACACCGGCTTCCCAGATAAAAAAAGAGTTCTATGCCAGTTTTACCATAGATAGGAATTCAAAATCAGCGATTCTTATTCTCAGTGCAGAAGGCGGAATCGACATTGAGGAAGTTGCAGCCCAAACACCGGAAAAGATATTAAAATATTCCATCGACCCATTTATAGGAGTTCCGGACTTTCTTGCGCGCAAGTTTGCTTTCGAATTAGTAAAAGATGCCAAGCAAGTTCAACAGCTCGCAGACATATTACAAAACCTATACAAGCTATTTATTGCAAAAGACGCATCGCTTGCAGAAATCAATCCTCTTGTGATTAACGAAAACGACGACATTGTAGCTTTAGATGCTAAAATGACCTTCGACGACAATGCCCTATACCGCCATTCGGACGTACAGGCATTGTTTGAGCCGACACCGGAAGAAAAGGTAGAAGCCGATGCCAAATCGAAAGGATTCAGCTACGTACATCTCGACGGAGAAATCGGATGCATGGTCAATGGAGCGGGGCTTGCAATGGGTACAGTAGACGTTATTCATCTCTATGGAGGTACGCCGGCCAACTTTCTTGATATCGGAGGGAGTTCGAATCCACAGAAAATCATAGATGCAATGACTTTATTGCTGAGTGACAAAAACGTAAAGGTTGTCCTGATTAATATTTTCGGCGGAATTACCCGCTGCGATGATGTAGCAAACGGTCTGATTACAGCTTTCAGTCAAGTGGAGACCAATATTCCGGTGGTGGTACGCCTGACCGGGACAAACGAAAAGGAAGGACGCGAAATATTAAAAGACACCTCCTTTATTGTAGCCGAAAGCATGGAACAAGCTATTCAATCAGCTGTTGCAGCCAGTAAAAAAGCATCTTAAATATTTTCCAAAGTTCAGCTTCTTAAATCATTTGTAAAAGAGAATTCACCATGAGTATACTAATTAATAAAGATACAAAAGTAATCGTTCAAGGAATTACCGGAAGAGACGGACGTTTCCATACAGGCAAAATGCTGGCCTATCAGACAAATATTGTCGGAGGCACCTCTCCGGGCAAAGGAGGAACAGATGTTTTCGGCGTTCCTGTATTCAATACGGTATATGAAGCCGTAGAAAAGACTCAAGCAAATACTTCCATCATTTTTGTCCCTGCAAAATTTGCCGCAGATGCCATTATGGAGGCAGCAGATGCCGGAGTCGAACTCATTGTCTGCATTTCGGAAGGAATCCCGACTCTGGATGTTGTGAAAGCACAGAAGTTTGTGAAATTAAAAGGCTCTACCCTGATTGGCCCCAACTGTCCCGGATTGATATCTCCCGGTGAGAGCATGGTAGGCATCCTCCCTACTCATATTTTTCAGAAAGGAAATATTGGGGTTATCAGCCGCAGCGGCACTTTGACTTATGAAGTGGTCTATCAGCTGACACAAAACGGGATGGGACAATCTTCGGCCGTGGGAATGGGTGGCGACCCTGTCACGGGCCTCTACTTTATAGAATTACTGCAATTGCTGCAAGATGATCCCCAAACAGATGCCATTGTCTTTATCGGCGAAATCGGAGGAAACGCAGAAGAACAGGCAGCAGCATTTATCCGGGAACATGTAACCAAACCGGTTGTTGCTTTTATCGCCGGGCAATATGCGCCTCCGGGAAAGCAAATGGGGCATGCAGGAGCTATTGTGGCAGGAGGCTCCGGATCGGCTAAAGATAAAATCGCAGCTTTGGAAAAAGCCGGTATAAAGGTAGCGAAAGAACCCTCAGCCATTCCACAGATACTAAAGGACTTATTATAAAGAAAGGGGTAAAAAAGCAAAACGGGAAACAAAAATTCCCGTTTTTTTATTCCCTGCACAACAACAACTCAAAATATTATCTTACTTTGCAAAAATTTTAGAAAAAGCATTATTAAATTACAGCCTGTTTATCAATGACTCTTCCTCGGACTGACAGAAGCATACTGAGGCATCTCGATTCGGCCATTGCCTCCATTATAGGCTTTGTTGTCATTTATCTATATACCAGACACAGCGGAATCGGCACTTCTCCGGATTCCATTATGTATGCAAGTACGGCTCGCAACCTGTATGAGGGAAATGGTTTTTTAGCCATTGGAAATGCCCCGTTAGTTATCTTTCCGTTGTTCTATCCGCTATTCTTAAGCTTTGTCATGTTTGTGACCCGCCTGGATGTATTCGTCTCGGCAACAATACTTAACGGCCTGCTCTTTGCTGCAGTGCTGTTTCTTAGCGGTATTTTTATGGAGAACTTCAGAAATCGATCGAGGATTTATAAATGGTGCATTCTCTCTCTCTTTGTTTTGAGTCCGTTTTTGGGCGAAATATACACCATGCTTTGGTCTGAAACTTTATTTATATTGCTCAGCCTACTGTTTGTTCTTTCAGCCAGGTCTTACTTTTCGGGCAATCACTCCAGACTGTCTCTTTACAGTATGAGTATTTTTGCAGCCTTGGCCTTCGATACCCGTTTTGCCGGAGTGTCGTTGGTTGTCACAGGCTTTTCACTCATCCTGTTTGACAGAGATTTGAAAAACAAAATAAAGACGAATCATTTGATTCAGTTTTCTCTTGTCAGTTGCGCTCCGGTAGTATTCAATCTGATCCGCAATATTCTTTTATCGGAATATGTAACCGGGCATCGGCAAAAAGGCAGGACTCTTCTGTCGGACAATATTTCGTATACAGGCAATGTTCTGTCGGATTGGCTGCACATCACGTTCAGAAATCATTTATTTGAAATTTATCTAGTCGTGATAGTGATTGCTTACTTTATTATCCGGTTTATTATCAATACGAAAAAGAAAAAGGATTATTCTTCTTTCGAAAATATCCTCTCGGCATTTTTTGTCGTTTACACAACTATCATCCTTATCACATCCACCTTGTCGCGGTATGAGCAAATCAACAACAGGTTGTTGTCGCCGGCTTATATTCCGTTTTTCATCGGGATAAGCTACCAACTTCCATCTATCATCCGCTTGTTGCAAAAGCAATGGTTGAGACTAAGCACTGCTTTTGTCGGACTTCTTTTATGCCTGTACATCATGAGGAATTATTATGAAATACAACAAGAGAATTACGGGTATATGAAAGACACGGGCATACCGGGATATACAGAAGACACCTGGAGAAACTCCCAGACAATGCGTTTTCTGGTTACTCATCCGTCGTTTTTTGAAAGAAACAAAGTGTATTACTCCAACCAGAATCAGGCAGTGTATCTCTATACTAACCGGAGCGTCAAAAATATTCCTGAACGTTTGTATATAGACGATGTCACCGGTTTTACACACGACAACCCTATTATTCTTATCTGGTTTAACTTCGATACCGATCCCGAAATACTTACGATATCGGATATTGAGAAGAAAAAATCCATTCAGTTACTGTATACATTTTCAGACGGATATATCATGGAGCTACACAATAAATATTAAAAGAGGATAACGTAAAATCAGAATCCCGTTTTATTTGTTTATTTGACATAAATACACAGCGTAGGTATTTCCTCTTTATAGAATAATGAATTATTTATATTTTTGTAGGGCAGCGGTAATAAAAAATCAATTATTTCGCAATCAATAAAAACGATATAAAAAAAATGACAGGAAAAGTTTTAATTATTGGAGCCGGCGGAGTCGGAACAGTAGTAGTAAACAAAGTTGCTCAGAATCATGATGTATTCAAAGAAATCATGCTGGCCAGCCGAACCAAAAGCAAATGCGACATTATCGCAGAAGACGTAAAACAACGTACGGGAGTAACTATCCGGACAGCGCAGGTGGATGCAGACAATGTACCCGAACTGGTAAAGCTTTTTAATGAATTCAAACCGGAACTGGTTATCAATGTGGCATTGCCTTATCAGGATCTTACCATTATGGATGCTTGCCTTGAAAGTGGAGTGAACTACCTCGATACGGCAAACTATGAGCCGAAAGACGAAGCTCATTTCGAATACAGCTGGCAATGGGCTTACAAAGATAAATTTGAAAAAGCAGGACTTACCGCTATCCTGGGATGTGGATTTGATCCGGGCGTAACCAGCGTATTTACGGCTTATGCAGCCAAACATCATTTTGATGAAATTCACTACCTGGATATCGTTGACTGTAACGCGGGCGACCACGGAAAAGCTTTTGCAACCAATTTTAACCCCGAGATTAATATAAGGGAAGTCACTCAGAAGGGTAAATATTGGGAAAACGGAAAATGGGTAGAGACAGAACCTCACGAAATACACCAGGCGCTCGACTATCCGGAAATCGGCCCTAAAGAGTCCTATGTTATCTATCACGAAGAGTTGGAATCGTTGGTAAAAAACTTCCCAACCATCAAACGTGCACGTTTCTGGATGACTTTCGGTCAGGAATATTTGACTCACCTGCGCGTGATTCAGAATATCGGTATGGCACGCATCGACCCAATCATCTATAACGGAGTGGAAATCGTTCCTATCCAATTTTTAAAGGCTGTTTTGCCTGATCCCGGAGATTTGGGAGAAAATTACACCGGACAAACATCTATCGGATGCCGTATCCGTGGATTGAAAGACGGGAAAGAGCAGACGTATTACGTCTATAATAATTGCAGTCACGAAGCTGCTTTCAAAGAAACGGGAGCTCAGGGCGTAAGCTATACGACCGGTGTTCCGGCAACTATCGGGGCGATCATGTTTATGAAAGGTCTTTGGAGAAAAGCCGGAGTTTATAATGTGGAAGAGTTCAATCCGGATCCGTTTATGGAACAATTGAACCAACAAGGATTGCCCTGGCATGAATTGTTCAATATCAATCTGGAACTATAAAATTGTGATTGCTATTCTAATTAGGCATAAGCATCTGA
The DNA here is from genome assembly GCA_047605645.1 of Dysgonamonadaceae bacterium. Classification (GTDB taxonomy): domain Bacteria; phylum Bacteroidota; class Bacteroidia; order Bacteroidales; family Dysgonomonadaceae; genus UBA1309. The sequence continues at coordinate 5,500 of JASGFJ010000036.1, forward strand.
GATTTCTCAGGTGCTTATCTTTTTTTAATGTAATAGAGGTATCTGAGTTTTATCTTTTATCCGAATAGCACTTTATCCATCAAAATATCAAAAGCATCGCGAGGCACCTGATCTATTAATTGAAAATCAAAACATATCCCTATTTTATATACATGGGCATCCGACAACAATTTATCGTAAAACCCCTTTCCGCGTCCTAAACGTCCTCCTTGCAAATCGAAAGCAACTCCGGGGACTACCACCAAATCGATCTGTTTGATGCCTCCTTCAGGCGCAGACTCACCGGGTTCAAGAATGGAGAAGGAACTTCCTTGCGACAAGTCTTCAACTCCTCTAAACTCCCTTATGCGCAGTATATCGCCATCCACCACTGGAAGAAAAATCCGCTTATCCTGTGCCGCTGCCACGACAAAATCATGTGTGAAGACTTCGTCCGGCATCGACCAATAACAAAGCACTGTTTGCGCGTTCTTATATTGGAACGTATCTGTCAGCTTTTCTATTATTTGTTTCGATTTTTCGCTTCGCTCCTCCAAGCTGTATGTTTTCTTTCGGGCAGCCACCATAGCCCGAAGCTCTTTTTTGATAGTCTTCATCTGTTTCACTGAGGCTTCTATCTGTTTATAAATCATATTTACATCTATTGAATACGTTTCAGTCCCGTTTGCCCGGTGAATAAAAGATTCTCACCAGGCTTGTATTCGACTCATTATTCAATCCGCATTCGCAGGGAAACAAAATTAGGGAAATTAGATGATTTATAATTCTTTTGCCTCATTAAGTTTCGGCATAAACTTTTTACTTTCTTTTTTGTTTAGATAAATAGTTGAAGCCGGAAGGTCATAATGCTGTATTGAATAGAGTAATTGATTGAGAAACGGATAAGGAGTTATTATCCGTAACTATTTTCCTTGTTCCGATTTAATTTCATATTTTTGTATTCTTACAAAGATTGATTCGCATTAGAATGAAAAAGTTTATTTCCATATTCATGCTGTTTGTTATGCTTTTTATCGGAGCACATCCGGTATTGGCTATGCATTTCTGCGGAGAGAAACTTCATTCGGTAGCGATGACAGAGAAAGTGAGTAACTGTTGTGAAGAAGAATCTACCTCCAACAATTCCGAGCAATTGGCTTTCCACGGGTCAGCCTGCTGTCTTACAAATTCAGTATCATACTCGACAGATACATATTCTCACGCAAACCCTTTGCAGATTCAGCATCCGGATTCTCTACCGGTATTGATTTTATGGAATATGCGTACAACGCAAGCCATTCTGTCTTCAACCATAGAAAAACGAATCGACCAGGTTCATTTTCCACCGGAGGGTTATTTCCTTCAGTATAACGATTTGCTTACCTATATCCGTACATTTCTGATTTGATTTTTGATTATTAATGTAGCGTTCCGTATTGAGAAATCAGGAACATGACTTTTCATGTCCCTGTACTTCAAGGCGAGACATCTTATTTTGTGTTTGACCATCAAGTCATTGGCACATCGGTTTACTATCAAATTTCAAATCATTATGCTAAACAAAGTCATCAAGTATTTTCTTGAAAACAAAATTATATCCATTCTTTTGCTGGTATTGTTGCTCGTGTGGGGACTGGCAACCGCTCCGTTCAACTGGCATGCAGGAATTATTCCGCGCGACCCGGTTCCGGTGGATGCTATTCCGGATATTGGAGAAAACCAGCAAATTGTAGCTACCGAATGGATGGGAAGATCACCGAAAGATATCCAGGAACAAGTCACTTATCCGCTTACGACATCCCTTCTTGGGATTCCGGGAGTGAAAACCATCCGGAGTACTTCGATGTTTGGAATGTCATTTATTTATATCATTTTCAACGACAATGTGGAATTCTATTGGAGCCGTTCACGCATTCTCGAGAAACTGAATTCACTACCGGCAGGCACCTTACCGCAGGGTGTTCAACCCGCACTCGGTCCGGATGCTACGGCACTCGGCCAAATATTCTGGTATACTCTTGAAGGACGCAACCCAAAAACAGGGAAGCCTGCGGGAGGATGGGATCCGGACGAATTGCGCACCCTTCAGGATTATTATGTGAAATACGGCCTTTCTGCGGCAGAAGGAGTCTCGGAAGTAGCTTCCGCCGGAGGATTCGTAAAGGAGTACCAGGTGGAAATCAATCCGAACCTGCTCCGGGCTTACAATGTATCTGTTATGGATGTGATGAATGCGGTGCAGAAAAGCAATCTTGACATAGGTGCAGAAACCATCGAAATGAACAAAGCAGAATACCTGATTCGAGGTTTAGGCTACATCAAAAAGGTGTCGGATCTGGAAGATGCTGTTGTTACATCGCGCAAAGGTGTTCCGGTGAAAATCAAAGATGTTGCCTTTGTAAATCTTGGTCCCGCAACACGACGCGGAGGCTTGGACAAAGAAGGTGTAGAGGCGGTCGGAGGAGTGGTCGTTGCCCGCTACGGTTCCAACCCGATGCAGGTGATTGAGAACGTCAAGACCCGAATTAAAGAAATGGAAGCCGGCATGCCTCAGAAAAAGCTGGCCGACGGAACCCTATCGAAAGTTACTGTGGTGCCGTTTTACGACCGTTCGGGACTGATACATGAAACCATCGGCACATTGGAGAGTGCATTGACACACGAAATACTGATATGTATCATCGTGGTGATTGTACTGGTATTTAACCTGCGTGCTTCGGTGATTATTTCCAGCCTGCTACCCGTTACTGTGCTCACGACTTTTATTGTGATGCGTTACACCGGAGTGGAAGCAAACATTGTTGCTCTCTCGGGAATTGCCATTGCCATCGGGGTGATGGTCGATGTGGGCGTGGTCTTTGTCGAAAATATTCTGCGACATCTCGATTTGCCCGAAAATAAAGGAGCGAAAGGCAAAGCACTTACACAACTCATTCATCGGAGTGTGAGCGAAGTTTCAGGTGCTATCACCACAGCAATGCTAACAACGGTAGTCAGTTTCCTGCCGGTATTTGCCATGCAAGCACAAGAAGGAAAGCTTTTCAAGCCGCTGGCCTTCACCAAAACATTTGCGTTAGCTTCGGCACTTATTCTTGGCTTGACTCTATTGCCGACTATTGCATATTATATTCTTTCTATCCGGATTTCGTCTGCTTCTGTCCGCAAAGCCGCAAATTACGGATTAATTATTCTGGGAATCGGACTCTGTATCTGGTCAGGAATATTTCTTTCACTGGCTCTGTCCTTGTTCGGAGTAAACAATTTGTTGGCTCACAAGTGGAATAATCCAAAAACAGCAGTGTATATCAATATCGCAATAACTCTCTTCATTGCCGTCTATTATCTTACCTTCGAATGGCTGCCTGTGGGAGCACAAGCCAGCCTCCCCATGAATTTCATCTTCGTGATTCTTTGTATAGGAGTCATTTTGGGCATGCTCTGGTCGTTGGTAATCTATTATGAACGCATCCTTCACTGGTGCCTCAACCATCGCTGGAAATTCATGTCTATCCCCATCTTTGTGTTATTCTTCGGGCTTCTCATCTGGTTAGGTTTTGACAAGACATTTGGATTTGTTGCCGGTGGCTTCGAGAAAGCCGGATGGAAAAGTTTCCGGCAAACAGCCTTCTGGCAAGTGTCGTCTGCTAAATTTCCAGGTATTGGAGAAGAATTTATGCCCAGCCTGAACGAAGGCTCTTTCCTGCTGATGCCGACCAGTATGCCTCATTCGGGAATAGAACAAAACCTGGAATATGTCAAGACATTGGACAAACGCATTTCCAATATCCCCGAGGTGATGACCACCATCGGCAAATGGGGACGTGTGAATTCGGCTCTTGATCCCGCTCCGGTACAGATGTTTGAGAACACTATCGATTATCGTCCGGAATATATTCTCGACGAAAACGGGCATCGGGAACGTTTCAAAGTGAACAGGAAAGGAGAATTCATCTTGAAAAACGGCTCTACGTACAATCCGGAGAAAGGCTTTCGATTGATTCCGGCAGATAGTCTTGTTACGGATCAGGCAGGTAATTACTTCCGGCAATGGCGTCCCGAAATAAAAAGCACCAATGATATCTGGCAACAGATTATCAATGTTTCCCACATTCCGGGAGTCACTTCTTCCCCGAAATTGCAACCCATAGAAGCCCGCCTAGTCATGCTTTCTACTGGGATGCGCGCGCCAATGGGCTTAAAAGTTTCAGGTCCAGATTTGGAATCCATCGAACAGGGAGGGAAACTGCTTGAAACGGCACTGAAAAAAGTACCGTCTATCCTGTCGTCTACCGTATTTTACGACCGGGCAGTAGGCGCTCCTTATATCGAAATACAACTCAATCGTCAAAACATGGCCCGATACGGAATCACGGTTGCCGACCTGCAAGATGTAATCAGTGCTGCGGTGGGCGGTATGTCGCTGACAACAACCGTGGAAGGACGTGAGCGCTTTCCCGTCCGTCTTCGTTATCCGCGAGAATTAAGAGACCGCCCGGAAGCCCTGGCCAAATTGCTGGTACCGACCTCTTCCGGTGCACAAGTGCCATTGAGCGAGGTGGCTGATATCAACTATGCAAAAGGGGCGCAGATGATTAAGAGTGAAGACACTTTTCTGCTTGGGTATGTTACTTTTGATAAAGAATCGGGAAAAGCAGAAGTAGATGTAGTGAAACAGGCCGACAACTACCTGAAAGAAGAAATTGCAGCGGGAAGACTCCATTTACCGTCCGGGGTTTCTTATAAATTCGCAGGAAACTATGAGCAACAGGAACGGGCAGCCAATCGGCTGTTAATCGTGATCCCACTCAGTTTGATAGCTATTATCCTAATTCTGTACTTTCAGTTTAAGTCCGTCACGGCCTCCCTCATCCATTTTTCCGGTGTATTTGTAGCGTTTGCCGGAGGATTCATCCTTCTGTGGCTATACAGCGAGCCGTGGTTTATGAACTTCTCTTTCGGAGGAATGAATATCCGTGATATGTTTCAGATGCACCCGATTAATTTGAGTATTGCCGTCTGGGTTGGATTTATCGCCTTGTTTGGTATTGCAACAAACGACGGAGTGCTGATGGGAACATACATACACGAGACTTTCCTGGATCGAGATCCGAAAACCAAAGATGAAATACGGGAAGCTGTGGTATATGCAGGGTTACGACGCGTACGCCCGGCAGCCATGACCACAGCAACAGCCCTGATTGCCTTACTACCGGTATTGACTTCTACAGGAAAAGGGGCAGATATCATGGTGCCGATGGCCATTCCGACGTTTGGAGGAATGCTCATTCAGTCGATGACAATGTTTGTGGTGCCGGTACTTCAATGCTGGTGGCGCGAAACGGCCATTCGCAAACATGGAAAGGTGAATGAATAAATGCACAACAATAAGAATAATCGGATAAAGCGAAGCTTGATCGTTATTGAATCATCTATATCAGTGATTTAAAAATCAAGCAGGTTTTAGCCTCCTAACAGTAAAAATTAAATCGGATGAAACCCATATATAAGTTTTACATCGTTTCGGCATGGTTACTGATGTTTTTTTCCCTGCCGGGACAAGCACAAAGCGATTCTCTAAGCCATTACCTGGAAGTCGCAGGACGAAACAACCGGAATGTAAAGTCAGATTTTTTGCTCTATCAGGCTTCATTACAGAAAATACCGCAGGCCGGAGCTTACGAAGATCCTAAGCTTGACATCGGCTTTTTTCTGAAGCCGATGCAACTGGTAGATGGAAAGCAAGTTGCACAATTCACCCTGATGCAAATGTTTCCCTGGTTCGGGACACGCAAAGCAGCCCGCACCGAAGCTCAACAAATGGCGCAGATGGCTTTTGAGAAATTCAGAGATACGCGCGACAACCTCTTTCTGGAAGTTTATTCACAATGGTTTGATCTGTGCAGTCTGAAACAGCAAATCCTCAACGCAAAGGATAACCGGAAACTATTAGACCAGCTTCACACGCTTGCCGTACGGAAATTCTCTTCGCCGACGATATCTTCCGGATATTCATTTTCTGTTCCGGCTAGCAAAAAGGATGCCTCCTCCCCATCTTCATCCGGCAGTGGCATGGCTGGAATGTCATCATCGGGTGGAAGTTTATCCTCATCGAACAGCTCGTCCTCATCGGGAATGACATCCATGGGTGGAGGTGCAGCAGCGATGAACAGCACTTCTACCGGCATGTCGGAAGTACTCCGCATCGAACTCGAACAAGCGGAACTTGAAAATCAGATAGTAAATCTGGAATCAGAGCTAAAGGCTGCTTCTGCTCGTTTCAATGCACTTCTCAACAGACATGGGATGAGTGAGCTTTACGTTCCCGATTCCTTCGAAAAAATTCCGTTTATCCTAAACCTCAACAATGCTTCACTACAAATGGGTTCGAGAAACCCAATGCTGACAATGATTGATTCGGAAATAAAATCGTACGATGCCCGCGCCGATATGCAAAAGAAAATGAGCTATCCCATGTTCGGAATCGGCCTTCAATATATGATGATTAACAAAGGAGGTATTGCAACGTCATCCTCCTCTTCGATGAGTACGGATGAGAGCAGCATGAGCAATATGGGAGGGATGAATATGGTGATGCCGATGGTTTCGGTAACGATTCCTTTGTATCGGAATAAATACAAGGCGCAGCAACGGGAGACACAGTTGCTGAAACAAGCAGGAATAGCAAAAAGAGAAGCTACTCAACAAATGCTAGAGGCTCAACTTCTGAGTCAAAAAGAGCAACTCGAAAATGCGGATCGCAACATTTCGTTGCAAGAGAAACAGGAGAAACTGGCTGAAACAGCGTATCAATTAGCGGTGAAGGAATTTATTTCAGGAAAAAACGAGCTCAACAATGTGCTTCAGATACAGAGACAGTTGCTCGATTATCGCTTAAATAAATGGAATGCTATCGCCGGCTATAACAAACAGGTTGCTCAAATAAAAAAACTTATGTCGTTCGAATTAACAGATGCGTCTTATGAAAACCAATAAAATAAAACAAATTATTACGCTGCCTTACGTGAAGTATGGCATATTCATTCTTGTTGGAGTTTTATTGGGATGGCTGCTTTTCAGCAATTCCAAACAAACAGAAAAAGCTTCTGCCTCCCAAACAGAAAAAAAGGAGGAAGCCAAAGAAATATGGACTTGCTCCATGCATCCACAAATCAGACAAGACCATCCCGGAAAGTGCCCTATATGCGGAATGGATTTAACTCCGCTGAAAACATCATCAGATATGAGTGGCACTGCCGATCCGAATGGTATACAGATGTCGGAAGAAGCAATCGCCTTAGCCAATATCCAGACGTCTACCGTCGGAACAGGGAGTACAGGGAAGTCTCTCCTACTCTACGGTACCATTCAGCCTGACGAACGCACGTCTCAGACTCAATCGGCTTATGTCGGCGGAAGGATTGAACGCCTCTTTGTTAATTTCATCGGGGAGAGTATCCGGAAAGGGCAAACCATCGCGACTATCTACTCTCCCGAATTGGTGAATGCGCAACAAGAATTACTGGAAGCACAAAAGCTGTCCGAATCGCAACCCTATTTGCTGCAAGCTGCACGCGAGAAACTGCGGCTGCTCAACATCAGTGAAGAACAAATTCACCGTATCGAACAATCCCGGAAGGTATCTGCTGTCATCGAAATCAAGTCGAATACAAACGGAATATTAGTAGAAAAGAATGCTAACCCCGGCGATTATGTCAATCAGGGAACCCCGATGTTTAAGGTAGCTAACCTTTCGCAAGTATGGGCTCTATTCGAAGCATACGAATCAGACCTTCCTTTCCTGAAGGTGGGGCAAACACTAACATTCACGCTGAATGCCGTACCGGGCAAAACTTTTTCGGGCCGGATCTCATTCATTGACCCGATGGTAGATAAAGACACACGAACCGCCAAAGTGCGTGTCATTATTGCTAATCCGGGAATGGTATTGAAACCCGGAATGTATGCGCAAGCCTCTCTCCATGCAGCCATGAACCAATACCAGGACAGGATTGTTGTTCCTAAAACGGCTGTATTGTGGACCGGCAAACGTTCCATCGTCTATATCAAACAGCAAGGGACAAGTTCTCCTGTATTTATTATGCGGGAAATTGTTCTCGGTCCATCCTTAGGAAACGCTTATGTCGTTATGGAAGGACTGGAGAGCGGGGAAGAAATTGTAACCAATGGCGTGTTTGCTGTGGATGCCAGTGCACAACTCGAAGGCAAACCCAGCATGATGAACCGTCCTGAGCAGGAGGAGCATCATCCGGAAACGTCACCGGAAAAACCCGTATCAATGAATTATACGATGAAAGTAGACGGACGTTGCGATATGTGCAAGGAAAATATAGAAAAAGCCGCCCGGAGTGTACAAGGGGTAAGTGGTGCCACCTGGGACAAAAACAAAAAAATACTGCATCTCACCTACTCCGGAAAAGAGGCTATCCCCGACATCGTCGGCAAGGCCATTGCCCATGCCGGCTATGACAACGAGAAATACAAGGCCGGCGACCAAGCATACGAAGGGCTTCCTGCATGTTGTAAATACAGAGAATAAAAACAATAGATAAACCGATTAAGAATTAGAATTATAAAACGAAACCTGATTTTTATTAAATCACCCCAAACAATAATTAAAAAATCCGTAGAGACGTTGCATGCAACATCTCTACTATCAGTAAAATTAAATCGTATGAAGAAAATCATTTTAAGTTTGAGTATTATCACTCTACTGGGAGTAACAAGCACCAACACAGTCAGTGCACAAATGAACATGAAGGCAAATAAAACAAGCGTTCAAAAAGGGAAATACACACATGCCATGTTCACCGTAAAAGGGAATTGCGAAACATGCAAAACCCGTATCGAAAAAACAGCTAAAAGCGTAAAAGGTGTTGAATCAGCAGTGTGGGAACAAAAAACAGGGATGCTTCACCTGAATTATGACCCTAAACAAACTTCTCCCGGAGCAATCAGTAAAGCTATTGCCCTGGTCGGACACGACACGCAATACGACAAAGCCCCCAACAAAGCTTACAATGCACTTCCGGGCTGCTGCAAATATAAGAGATGAAACAAGTTCAGCCATTATTGCGAAAAGAGCCGCCCGGGAGATCGGGCGGCTTTTTGTTGCTTTATACACACCGCTTTTTAAGGATCGCCTATAAAAGAGTCAGTACATAACAATATTCTCTTGTGATTTAATTATTTTTGTGATTTGATTCTGCCACTAATTAAGAGCTGATAGATAAGTAAACACCCAAAAGCCTATTTCCGGGTCTATTTATCTATTAAAATTCTGTAAGATTCGAAGGATGAATATACTATCAAAATATATTACGACTATACTATTTATACTATTGGGGACATCCGGGCTTATTGCCAGGACGGCATTAACCAACAGTATGTTCGAGATAAGACACATCGACTATGCAAAAGGTCTTAGCAGCCAACGCGTATTTTCGATTGTCGAAGATAAGGAAAAAGCCATCTGGATTGCCACAAAAGCAGGAATAGACCGATATAACGGACAGGCTGTAAAAAGCTATCCTTTGCCCGGCAACTTTTACTATAGCGATATGGCAGGTCGTACCCTTCGCCTGATACAGGACAAAAAATACGGACTCTGGGCGTATGACAACACCGGAAAAATTTATCGCTATTCCGTCCAGAACGATTGTTTCGAGAAATATTTCTATTTATCTGAGTTCGTCAAAGGGGAAATTATACTGAACAGAATGTGTATTGATACTGAGGGGACATTGTGGTTTGGATTAAGTAACGGCCTGTATAGAAAAAAGACGAATGAACATATCACCGCGATTATCCGAAATCAATATATAAATGATATCCTACACACAGACAAATCGCTTTTTATCGGTACTTCTGCGGGCGTATTGCACCTTTTTGACAACAAACCGGGTAAACTACACTGGCTGATACAAGGGAAGGACGTGCAGACTCTATTTCATGATGAAAAGAGAAATGAGCTTTGGCTCGGAACTTTTAACAATGGTCTATGGGTAATGAACCTGAATACATCTACCTTATCTCCCTTGAAAGGGCAAAGCACCAGCTTTCTCAATCCGATACGAGCAATCACAGCCTATGATGACCATTCACTTCTAGTCGGATTAGACGGAGGAGGCGTGTATGCGATAAATCGAGACACGAAAGAGTGGCATCTGCTTATGAGTACAGAAGACAGCACTGATATCTTTTTACAAGGTAATGGCATTTATGCGGTTACCAAAGATAGCCAGGGCAATATCTGGATAGGCAGTTATACCGGAGGAGTATCTGCCGCCATTCTATCGAAATACCCAATGGAGATATTGACGCACCAGAGAGGAAACCAACAGTCATTAGCAAACAACAATGTCAATGACATAGAACAGGATACTGAGGGGAACTTATGGTTTGCGACCGATTTTGGGATCAGCATCAGAAATGCCTCTTCCCGCAAATGGGAGCATGTATTAAAAGGAATAGTTGTCGTTGCTTTATGTAAAGGAGAAGATGGCTCTGTTTGGGCCGGAACATACGGAGACGGAGTTTATCTCCTGAATAACCGCAATCAGGTTGTCCGACACCTTAGCAAACAGCAGGGAGAACTTACGACAAATTACATTTTTTCTATCAGGCAGGATCAGGACGGAGATTTATGGATGGGCGGCCTGGATGGAAAGTTAATGATGACTGACAAACAAGGGCATCTTAAAAAGTCGTACGATATCAGATGGGTGCATTCTATCGAAATAGTAGGACGCGATAAAATAGCAGCAGCTACTGTCAACGGATTCTGTGTCGTAAACAAAAACACGGGAAAGATACAACGCTATGCAACCTCTCAGGAATATCAAAAGCAAAACGCCAGCGCCTATATCGTCTCTATGCTTTTTAATGGAGATGAAACTGTTTGGTTGGGTACCGAAGGCGGAGGATTGAACCTATATGATATGCGGAACGGGAAATTGAAAATATTCACCACGCATGAAGGATTGCCCTCTAACGACGTTTACAGCCTGCAACGAGATGCAAGGGGACGCTTATGGGTAAGCACAGGAAAAGGACTCGCGCTCATCGAAAACGACCATGTATCTAACCTCAATTACCTGGGCGACATCGACAAGGAATACAACAAATCATCATTCGCCCGACTGGCAGACGGAAAATTCGTATACGGAAGCACAAATGGAGCAGTGATTGTTATGCCTGATGCCATCACCATGACTAGTTATCAGGCTCAATTGAGATTCACTGGCCTGACCATCGAATACCTGTCGGCCGACCAGGAAAAGCGCCTGCGTCCGATCATTCATGATATGCTATCCAAAGGAGTGATTCAGCTTGCGTACGACCACAATTCATTCGCAATCACCTTTGAATCTATCAATTACCGTTTCCAACGGGACATTGCATACCAATATATCTTAGAGGGATATGATAAATCATGGAGCAGTTTATCATCCAACGGTACGGTGCGATACACAAATGTGGCGCCGGGAACATACCTCCTTAAAGTACGCAGTTTGCGCCGGAACAACGGAGAAGTTATATCGGAACAAACACTGATATTAAAAGTGGCTCAGCCCTGGTGGAATTCATGGTGGGCATGGATATTTTACATTTGCATCGTCGGCATTATTTTCTACTTTATCTGGCAATACAAGAGCAACCAACTTCAAAAGCAATACGATGAAGATAAAATACGATTTTTTATCGATACGGCACATGACATCCGAACTCCGGTGACACTTATCATGGCGCCTTTAGACGACTTAGGTAAAGAGAAGGGATTTTCCGACAAGGCGCATTACCTTCTGGAACTGGCGCGCAGCAATACACACAAACTATACACCCTGATCACGCAGTTGCTCGAGTTTGAGAAAGTAGATGCCCATAAGCAACAGCTTGTATTGACGCCGGTAAACCTCAATGATATTCTGGCCGAAGAGATTAGCAGTTTTCAGTCATTCTGCGACAGGAAGCAATTACACCTAAATCTCACGTTGCCGGATGAGGATGTTTATGTCATGGCAGACAGGCATATCATAGAAATACTTTTGGACAATCTGATATCCAATGCCTGCAAATATACCATGCCGCAAGGAGAGGTCTCTTTAAGGTTGAATTATACCAAACAAAAAGCCATTATAGAAATCAAAGACACAGGTATTGGAATACCGAAAAAGGCAAGAAAACATTTGTTTACGGACGTTTACAGAGCAGACAATGCGCGAAAATCGCACGAAGGAGGAACCGGATTCGGACTTCTACAGGTACAGCGCATCCTAAAGATGCTGCACGGAAAAATCATATTCCAGTCTGAAGAGAACAAAGGCAGCACCTTTACTGTAACATTGGAGAGGACATATACCCGGCAAGAACAGGAGGTATCCAAACCGGTCATAGCATCCGAAAAGCTTTTTCCGGCAGAAATAGTTGAAAATGAAAACCTGGAGGACAACAAGCTACCTCAACCAGAACAGCAAACCGCCAAAGAGACACTACTTATTGTAGAAGACCACGAGGCTTTGCGTTATTACCTGCGCCAGACTTTTGAGCCTGACTATCGCGTGGTAGATGTTTGTGACGGGCAAGAGGCACTCTCCTACCTCTGCACCGAATATCCGGATTTGATATTATCCGATGTAATGATGCCCGGTATTCAGGGAGATGAACTTTGCAAACTGGTCAAAGATAATCCCGACACATCGGGTATACCTTTCATCCTGCTCACGGCAAAAGTGAATCACGAAGCCGTTGTTGAAGGACTTACAAAAGGTGCGGATGATTATATTTCCAAACCGTTCAATACCGAAATTCTGAAACTTAAGGTACAAAGCTTGATTATCAACAGGAACAGGCAAAGAGCCTTCTTTATGCGACAAGCAATCATGGAGGTCGAAACAGGCAGAAGCCTCTCCGATAACGAGGAAAATATAGATCCCGTGACGGCAAATACAGAAGACAGCAAAGATGCGGAGATTCCGTTAAATGCTCTTTCTGAAGGCGACCGCCAATTCATTATACGGGCTACCCGGTATGTGATTGAGAATATGAGCAACATTGATTTTAATATCAATGCGCTGTGTCAGGAAATGGCCATGAGCCGCACCCTTTTCTACAGTCGCCTCAAAGCGTTGACAGGAAAAGGCCCACAAGAATTTATTCGCATCATCCGTCTTCAAAAAGCAGCAGAACTATTGAAAGAAGGGCGAAGCGTGTCTGAAGTGGTTATCGACACCGGCTTTGTAAATACAAAATACTTCAGCTCGTTGTTCAAGAAACAATTTGGGGTACAACCCAGCAAATACAATCAATCCGATTCGGACTCCTAAGGAGTCGGAAACGATTGTTTTCTCTTCTGGCGAGGGTGTGTACAAAATCAGGACACACCTTTTTTTTTAGCGCATTTTTCTTCGAAGCTGTTCGACGGATGATTTCGAATGCTCAGTTTTCGGAAAGTTAATTTTTATTTTCAACTAACTTCCAGCTTTTCTATTTATCTGGCTTGTATACACACTTCTTCGCACATATAGCGTATTCCGGAAAAACAGATTTACATATCAAAAAGGAAGAATTGTCAGCTATCAAACCTTTTTTGTCAGCTATCAAACCATCATTTTGCAAATTGTTCCAACCTTTACATCAGATTTCGTAAAGCAAAGACTGAAAAGATATTAAAAGGAAACAATCCTCTGTTTAGGATTGGAAAGAGCATAATTAATTCCCAGGCAAATTCATCAAATAACCAATAATATAAAAGTTTAACCAAAACCTCTTATTAGATGAGAAAATCCATAATCTTACTACTATTACTCGTGTGTTCAATGCAGCAATCCTGCTCATCGAACGAACCACAACCGGAAACTGATCCCCAGGAAAACTATCTGTTCAAAGACGATTTCAACTCCTTTAATGAAAAAAACTGGACAAAAGAAGTTCATGAAGCAGGCTGGGTTAACCAGGAATTGCAAGCTTACGATGCTGCACATGTGTCGGTCGGCACCGATGAAGGCAAATCTGTTCTGATTCTGACAGCCGAACGGAAAGGAAACAAAATCTTCTCGGGACGGATCAATTCCAAAGGAAAAAAGAATTTCAAATATAGAAAGATGGAAGCAAGCATTAAACTCCCCAAAACAGCGAACGGCTTATGGCCGGCATTCTGGTTGATGGGCGACAATCAAAAACCATGGCCGCAATGTGGAGAAATAGACATCATGGAAATGGGAGAACAGAACGGCATTGCTTCAGGTACTACCGAAACATATATGAATGCTGCTATTCACTACGGAGCGAATGCCCAGGACGGACATCGTCAAGAATTCAATGCTTCAAACGTGACCAGCAGTTTACAGGATGGCAAATATCATACCTATACATTGGATTGGGACGAAAACAACCTTACGGTAAGCGTCGACAATATCCGGTTTTGCTCGTTCGACATTAGTAAAACCAGCGGACGCTATGAATATTTCCACGACAACTTTTTCATTCTGTTTAATCTTGCCGTAGGCGGTTCTTTTACCGGTATCACGGATATAAACAAGATCACAGCTTTGAAAGATGGAGAAAAAGTAAATATGTATATCGACTGGGTAAAAGTTTATTAATCTAAATTATATATTTCATGAAAATGAGAAATTGTAAATACACATTGTTCTGCGGAACATTGTCTCTCTGCTTGCTAGGAGGTGTCCTGCCAATGAAAGCCGCAGAACCGGATTATTCCGTTATTCAACAGCAAGAGCGCAAAACAACCGGAGTGGTAAAAGATGCACTTGGCCCGATCATTGGAGCATCTGTTATTGAAAAGGGAAACGCCAGCAACGGAACCTCAACTGATATAAACGGGAAGTTCAGCCTGAATGTACCGGCAGGCGCTATCCTCGTTGTCAGCTATGTCGGTTATCAGCCGGAGGAAGTAAAAGCAGAGAATGGCCTGATGAACATTGTCCTGAAAGAAAACTCAAAAATGCTTAGCGATGTAGTGGTCACCGCATTAGGCATCAAGAAAGAACGGAAAGCATTAGGTTATAGTGTGGATGAAGTAAAAGGCGATGCCTTAACAAAAGCCAAGGAGACCAACATTATCAATTCTATGGCAGGGCGTGTTCCCGGACTGGTAGTCAGCCAGACGGCGGGTGGCCCATCCGGCTCTACTCGTGTCATTCTTCGAGGCAGCACCGAAATGACAGGAAACAACCAACCTTTATACGTCATCGACGGTGTGCCTCTTGATAACACCAATTATGGCAGCGCCGGAACAGCCGGAGGTTTTGACCTTGGTGATGGTATCTCCGGTGTCAACCCTGATGACATTGAGAATATATCCATCCTTAAAGGACCGGCAGCTTCTGCCCTTTACGGTAGTCGCGCCAGCCACGGTGTCATTTTGATTACAACGAAAAAAGCCAACACCAAAGATCATTTTAGTGTGGAATACAACGGAACAATGACCTTCGACACACAGTTAGCCAAATGGAATGACATACAACAGGTGTATGGTATGGGGAGCAATGGCACCTATAGTATAGACGCCGTGTCTAACACCAATAAAAGCTGGGGACCCAAAGCAGACGGAAGCAATATGTTGAAATACTTCGACGGCGTGGAACGTCCCTACCTTATTATCCCCAACAACACTTCTGGCTTTTTCCGTACTGGACTTACAGCAACCAATACCGCTATCATCAGTTCAAACAAAGGAAATACGGGCTTGCGCTTCACCTATACCGACATGCGCAACAAAGACATCGTACCTCAGACCAATATGAGCCGCGATATTTTTAATTTGCGCACCAATACCACACTAAACAAGGTGGATTTGGATTTCAGTGCCAATTACACACGCGAGACTGTAAAAAACCGTCCCGCATTAGGCGACAGCAAATCAAACATCGGGAAAAACCTGATGACACTGGCTACTACTTACGACCAGGAATGGCTAAAAACTTATCAGGACGAAAAAGGTGAATACTCCAACTGGAACGGAATGGATCCTTACAATGTAAACCCGTATTGGGATATATACAAAAACAACAACCATTCGAATAAAGATCAGTTCCGTTTCAATGGAAAAGCCATTTGGAATATAAATAAACACCTGAAATTGCAGGGAACAATAGGTGCTGAACTCAATTGGTTTACATTTGAAGACTTCAAAGCTCCTACTACACCGGGATTTGAAGCAGGACGCCTTCAAAGAAACGACTACCAGAACCGGATGTATAACTTCGAAGGACTCGCTCTTTATAATAACACCTGGGGAAACTTCGACTTTAATGCCACGCTCGGAGGGAATGTCTACAAAGTAAACAATCAGACAACGATTATTACAGCACAAGATATGCAGATTCGAGATGTAATAGCACTAATGAGTTTCAACGAAACCAGTATCGAAATGAACAGTTACCGCAAACAGATCAATTCTGTATATGGCGCAGCTAACCTGGGATGGAAACACATGCTCTATTTCGACACAACACTACGTGGCGACCAGTCATCGACTCTTCCGGTAAACAATAACGTGTATATGTATCCGTCTTTCTCGGGAAGTTTCGTGTTTTCTCAACTCACTCCATGGAAAAATGCACTGCCTTTTGGTAAACTCCGTATGTCATGGGCTCAGGTAGGTAGCGATACAGATCCTTACCGATTAGGATTGGTATACACAAAATCGAAATTTACTTATCCGGGATACACTATCGGTTATATCAGCAACAATACCATCCCGAATAAAAATCTGAAACCGACAAAAACCAATTCGTTCGAAATAGGTTTAGACATGAAATTCCTTAAAAACCGTGTCGGACTTGATGTTACCTACTATAACCAGGTCAGCAAAAACCAAATCATGGGAATGGCCAGCTCCTGGACATCGGGCTACAACTATCGGCTGATTAATGCCGGCGAGATTGAAAATAAAGGTATAGAAATTGCGCTCAACACACGTCCTGTCCAAGTCAAAGACTTTTCCTGGGATTTGAACCTGAATTTCTCAAAAAACACCAACAGAGTGAAAAGTCTCGTTGACGGAATGGACATGTTCGAATTGGAAAAAGCTCCCTGGCTTGATGTTCAGGTAGCAGCCAAAGTGGGAGAAAATTATGGTTCCATCGTCGGACCGGACTTCAAACGCAATGACAAAGGAGATATACTTATCGACACACAGACCGGACTACCTCAATACGACAAAAGCAATCATGTATTGGGGAATGCATCTTGGGACTGGACCGGAGGTGCAACTACAACTCTGAATTATAAATCGGTTACTCTTTCTGCTATTTTCGATGTGAAAGTGGGTGCAGATCTTTATTCTATGTCGGCACGTGCGGCTCATGAATCCGGAAAAAGCAAAGAAACTCTTGCCGGACGTGAAGGATGGTACAAATCCGAAGAACAACGTCAGGCTGCCGGAATCGCAAAAGGATCTTCCAATTGGAAACCCACAGGAGGCTTTGTAGCTCCCGGAGTAATCGACAATGGCGACGGCACATATCGTCCGAATGACATTCTTGTAAATCCCGAAGATTATTGGATGAGCGTAAGCCGTAATGCACCCGCCATGTTTATCTATGACAACACCTATGTGAAGTGTCGTGAAATAACCTTGAGTTACAATGTTCCGCAACCATGGTTAAAAAACATTGTGAAGAATCTTACGGTTTCATTTGTAGCCCGTAATCCATTTATTGTTTGGAAAAATATTCCAAATATCGATCCGGATTCTAATTACAATAACACAACCGGTATGGGAATGGAATATGGTTCATTACCATCACGTAAAAGTTATGGTTTCAATATCAACGTGAAATTTTAAAGGGATTCACAAATTATTCATTCTTAAAGAATATATACAATGAAATACAATCTATCATATATAGGGATAATATTCGTGGCAGCATTCATGCTCCTTACGGCATGTAGTGATGAGTACATGGAGAATATGAATACTGACCCATCGAAAGCGGCAACCATCGATCCGAATGCACAGCTCACGACCGCACAATTGCAAACTTATGGTGACCTGGGGATGGTTGAGATCTACCGCAACTACCTCTATGCGTTCAACCAACAGTTGATGGGATGCTGGAACACCACTAATTTCGGAGGACGACATACACAGGACAATAGTGAAATGAGCCGTATCTGGACTTCATTTTATCCGAACGCCATCAAAAATATCGTTGATGCTGAATCCCGCACCACCAATGATCCTCTAAAAGTAAACGTTCATTCGGCTCTGCGTATATACAAAGTTTATCTGATGTCTATCATCACCGATATTTATGGAGATGTTCCTTTTAGTGAAGCAGGGAAAGGATTTCTTGAAGAAAAATTCACTCCTCGCTACGACACACAGGAAGAGATATACAACGATTTCTTTCTTGAACTGAAAGGGGCTGTAGACAGCCTTGATGCAAGCAAAGACAGAATTACGGGTGATGTAATCTATAAAGGCAATATAGCCAAATGGAAACAGTTCGGTAATTCACTGCGGTTGCGTTTTGCCATGCGAATCTCCAATGTAGATCCGCAAAAAGCTCAACAAGAATTTGAAAGCGCCCTGCAAGACAATGGCGGTGTCATGATGAATGCCAGTGATGATGCACTTATCAAATACATGAGTATACCATTTAGCTTCGGCCAGGACACGTATACGGATTATCGTGGCAATGCCTTGTCACAGTTGCTCTTCGGGAATGACCCGGCCAACAACCCCAGCTATTTGTGTTCCACCTTATTCAATGAACTACACAACACCGGCGACCCTCGTACATTCAGAATCGCACGTTTCTATTACGATGGACTTATGAGCGCAACCAGTACCGAAAATCGGATTGATTTAACCGACGAAATGATAGCCAAAAACATTCCGATGAAACCTCGCGATCCGGGAGCTTTCTCTTGGGAACCTTGGCCTTCGGGTTACGACAGCGATATATTGAAAGAGTTAGCCAAGACTAATCCTTCCATCAATCCGAGTGTAGCTCGTGAGACTGAGCCGAAGTTAGCTAATAATTTCCTTAAAGGAGATAACCCCGGCGTAGTAATGACTTCGGCTGAGGTAAAATTCCTTCTGGCAGAAGCTAAGTTGAAAGGCTGGAATGTAGGAGCACCTTCTGTGAGTGATCTCTACAAGCAAGGAGTGCGTGCAGCGATGAATTTTCTTTCAGACAACTATGGATGTGACGTGATATCCGATACTGATTTCAACACGTTTATCACCAATAACGGCATCGGCTACACGGATGAACAGAAAAAAGAAGCCATCAATACGCAAGCGTGGATCCT
This sequence comes from Dysgonamonadaceae bacterium, assembly GCA_047605645.1. GTDB lineage: Bacteria > Bacteroidota > Bacteroidia > Bacteroidales > Dysgonomonadaceae > UBA1309. The sequence continues at coordinate 24,784 of JASGFJ010000036.1, forward strand.
ACACCTCACGAACCCGGCAGAATGCTGGTCGAATGTGCGACGCTCGGGTTATCCGAAACTAAAGTCTCCGGCAGAATATGGATTTGGACAGTTCTTGACAGGTGGTATCGAAATTCCTGTACGTCTTTGTTATCCTGTACTTGAGTCGTCATACAACAAGGCAAGCTACAATGAAGCCTTGAGCCGTATGGGTGGTACTGACAGCTGGAATACAAAAGTCTGGTGGAATAAATAAATGACGGAATAACTTAAACAAAGTAAATAGAAATGAAGATGAAAAAGATATATTTTATGCTGTTTGCCGTACTTGCGATGAGTTTCGTATTCACTGCGTGTACTAACGATGAGCCGTTCTCAACAGCTACCGCCGACGACGAACCGCGGATACTCGATCCTATTTTTCCTGACCGTGTAAACGGAGAGCTCCCCGTTATCTCCAATATCAGCCGGGATGCCAATCTGACGATGAAGTTGACGGTCACACCTGCCGACTACACCACTGTTTCCTGGCAAATTGACGGACAAGAAGTACAAACCGGAACAGCGCTGGATATAAATCTCAAAGCCGGTACTTACGGCTTTAAGGTTGTCGTTTCGACCCAAGCCGGCAAATCTACTTATCGGGAAGGTATTATACAGGTAAATCCGTTACCGAATGACCCCTGGGCTACAAAAATAGACTTTGAACGCATCATAGCTCCGGGTACTCATGCCCGTCTTTACGGAAATAATCTCGACAAAGTGAAAAGTATTATTATTGATGGAAAAACCATTACGGACATTACTTATGTAAATTCCGGAGATAAAAGCTATTTAGAGTATGCCGTACCAACCGACGTGAGTGAAGGAGAGCATCGTGTAGTTTTCGTAGATGGCGATAAAAATCAATATGGTGGAGACATCGTGAAGGTTTTGCACACCGCACTGATCACTTCGGGGGCCGACCGCACCAATGCCAACAGTGAATGGGTAATGAACGGAATCAATCTCGACCAGATTACGTCATTCAAGTTCGGAACGGAAACCATCACCAAGTTCACTCGGCAGTCAGCGACAGAAATTGCATTTACTTGTCCATCGTTTGCAGACGGAGAGTATCAACTAACCGGAACAACCAAGGACGGAAAAGAATTGCAATTCTATACGGCAAAAGGAATCGTTACCGAACAATCAACAATTGTCTCTTCCCAATCAGTTCTCTGGAAAGGTCATTTTTATGTATCCTGGGAACTGCCCGACAGCAGTCCGAATAAAACATTTAATCTGCTTGGAAAAGAGGTATTCGCAGCCATAAAAGCGGGAGCTGTTTTAAGTATACATTACTCAGTAGCTTCACAGGATACGTACCATCAGTTACGAACCACTACCAGCCAATGGAACGATTTACCTGGCACTTCGGTCATCGAATTTTCTCAAGACGGAGTGAAAGACGTACAGCTGACACAAGATGTGTTGAACAAGATACAGTCTGAAGGTGGATTCCTTTGTGTAGGCCATGGTTATTACATAGATATGATAACCGTACAATAATAATTGGTAGAGACGTTGCGTGCAACGTCTCTACTATCAATAAAAATTAAATCGTATGAAAATAAAAAGCATATTGCTATTATCAACATCCGTTATTATGGCCTTTGACTGTTTTTCGCAGCAGACTCGTCCGGCTATCGCAAAGAATGCCAAAATAGAACAGCAGATAGATGCTGTCCTTTCGCGAATGACTCTTGATGAAAAAATAGGTCAAATGACAGAACTTAGCATCGACGTATTAGGAGAATTCGTTAATGGCGAATTCAAACTTGATGATGCCAAAGTACATAAGGCCATTGCTGAATTCAAGGTCGGCTCTATTCTTAATGCTCCGGGGCCGGTTGCACAAAGTAGAGAAAAATGGCAGGAGATTATCAGTAAGATACAGGCTATTTCAATGAAAGAGATCGGTATCCCGTGTATTTACGGGTTGGATCAAAATCATGGAACAACCTATACGCTGGGCGGAACCCTTTTCCCTCAAAACATAAACTTAGGAGCATCTTTCAATTCAAAACTTGCATACGAATCGGCACGTGTCACAGCATACGAAACCCGTGCTTCCAATTGTCCGTGGACTTATTCTCCGACAGTGGACATGGCACGTGACCCTCGTTGGTCACGCGTCTGGGAGAACTTCGGCGAAGACTGCCTGCTCAATTCAATCATGGGCAGCGCAGCAGTGCGAGGGTTTCAAGGCGATGATCCGAACCATATCGCAAGCGACCGCATCGCCACCTCTGTGAAACACTACATGGGTTATAGCATGTCGCGCACAGGAAAAGATCGCACACCGGCTTACATATCCATCTCCGATTTGCGCGAGAAATGCTTTGCCCCGTTCAAAGCTTGTGTGGAAGCAGGAGCTTTGACGATCATGGTGAATAGCGGCTCCATTAACGGAGTACCTGTTCATGCCAATCAAGAATTACTCACCAAGTGGCTGAAAGAAGATCTGGCGTGGGACGGTATGTTGATAACCGATTGGGCTGACATCAACAACCTGTATACGCGTGAACACATTGCTGCAAATAAAAAAGAGGCTATCCAAATAGCTATCAATGCGGGAATAGACATGGCAATGGAGCCTTATGACCTTAATTACTGTACACTGCTCAAAGAACTTGTACAGGAAGGCAAGGTGCCGATGAGTCGGATTAACGATGCTGTTCGTCGTGTTCTCAGACTTAAACTTCGCCTAAACCTCTTTACCCAACCGAATACTTTAGTCAAAGATTATCCGCTTTTTGGAAGCAGTGAACATGCCAAACTAGCACTTCAGGCGGCTGAAGAGTCTGAAATTTTACTAAAAAACAAGGGCAATATATTGCCTTTGGCGAAAGGAAAAAAAATACTTTTAACAGGCCCGAATGCTAATTCTATGCGGTGTCTGAACGGAGGATGGAGCTATTCATGGCAAGGACATCTTACGGATCGCTTCGCCGGTGAGTATAATACAATCTATGAAGCGCTCCGCGACAAGTTCGGGGTCAATAATATTGTTTTGGAACAGGGTGTGACTTATAAACCCGAAGGAAACTACGTTGAAGAGAATGAACCCGAAATTGAAAAAGCAGTTGCTGCCGCTGCGAATGTAGACATTATCATTGCCTGCATCGGAGAAAACTCCTATTGCGAAACTCCGGGAAATCTCTCTAATCTTGCCATTTCGGCCAATCAAAGTAAACTGGTCAAAGCTTTAGCTGCTACCGGAAAGCCGATTATTCTGATACTGAATGAGGGAAGACCTCGTATCATCAATGACATCGAGCCATTGGCTAGCGGTATTATAAATGTCCTCCTGCCGGGTAATTACGGAGGGGATGCCCTGGCCAATATCTTAGCCGGAGACGTAAATCCAAGTGCCAAGATGCCTTACACTTATCCTCGCAATGATGCTGAACTCACAACCTATGACTACAGAGTGAGTGAAGAAATGGATAAGATGGAAGGAGCATACGATTATGATGCTGTTATTTCCGTACAATGGCCCTTTGGGTATGGCCTCAGCTACACAACCTTTGAATACAGCAATTTAAAAACAAACAATACAGCATTCACTGCCGAAGACCAACTGCAATTCTCCATCGATGTAACTAATACCGGTACACGTGTGGGAAAAGAAGCAGTAATGCTTTTCAGCCGTGACTTAGTTGCCTCACTAACTCCTGAAAGCCGGAGATTAAGAGCCTTCAAGAAAATAGAATTACAACCTGGGCAGACTCAAACCGTCACCATGTCTATCAAGGGCAGTGACCTGGCTTTTGTCGGAGCCGATGGAAAATGGGTGCTGGAAGAAGGTGATTTCCGCATGCAGATTGGCAATAAGACCGTGAATGTCAAATGTAGTAAGACAAAAAAATGGGACATTCCTAACAAGTAAGCATCACCAAAGGGCAGAAAATTAATAAAACAATTTTCAGGCTCTTTACGTGATAAGTGATTGTATAAAAGAAATACAAGTATCCTTTTCAGAACCAAAAGCCGTCCGGATAATAGGGCGGCTTTTGGTATTTTAGTGCACGAAAAAAGGAATTATATATTCATAAGAATACCTCCTGTTTCAGGCATTACACAAAAATAAGACAATCAGTTCAAACAAAGACTACCTCTTGGTTACATAAGAGAATGAGATATTCGCATTGTCAGGAAGTTTTTCTACGGCAAATGCACTTACCGAAATATAGACACTGTCGATTGAGGAAGGTGGATCGTTGGTATATATTGTTTGAATGCAATCATAGGTGTCCGCATGCATCCAATGCTTAAGGGTGTTCCTGACTCCGTATATCTGGCTTATACTCATGCAAGAAGTAAGTATTAAAGAATATTTTTCAAAATCACATCCTCTCAACCGGACTTTAAGTGTATCGGGACATCGGGCAAACAGAGGATTTACATCTAATCGCTCTGTCGAATTAATTGAATAGAGTTTATATTTAAACACCTCCATTGAATCCCCGGCAAGGCTGTTGATTTCATATCTTGCGAAATAAGCCGGATAGTTTTTTTCTGCCGGTAGTAGCATATAATCAGGAACTTTGTCTTCATTGCCGCAGCTTGTCATCAGCAAAAGGCAGATAAATAGAAATAAGGGGGAGATTTTCATGAGTAATACTATTTTAATGTTTGTTTAAAGTTCTGTAATATACTGAGAGCAGCAAAGCTTGTCATTTATTTTCCGTCAAACGAATTCCGAATACATCTGTAACAACAGGAAAATCAAACAAAGATACCACAAAAAGAGGTATATGCAAGATGTATTCTCCTTGAAGGAAATTGTCCGGCTTGTTAAGCTCGCATCGAAAAGGCTGCACCCGGAAGGCCGGACAACTTTTTATTGCCCATGCCCGGGTTATCATTTTTTATAACAGTAATGTCCGATTATCTTAAAGCGAAACAAACAATCTTCAAGAACCTGTCCGGCTCCGATATTATGAACAATCGCATACCGCTGTTTGTCTCGGGATTGCATATTGGAAACAATTCCGATATGCGTGATTCCGCCTCCCAAATCCCAGCAAACCAAATCACCGGGAAGATAATCCGCTGCATTTGATGTAATGGCCTTGGTAGTTCCATATCTGGAAAAAAAAGTCATGAGGTTGAGAACCCGCCGATGATCTATATTGGTATCCGGTCGATTCAATTTCCATTTCTTCGGATATTTATGAAAATGAGCCTGCATATCCAGATGAACTTCTCTTTGCAAATCTATTCCCATCTTGCGGTATGCCCGGATAACGACATCCGTACATACTCCTCTATCAGCCGGAACATCTCCACCGGGATATTTTATTGAGAAATAAGCAGGGTCGTACCTTACCTGTTGTTTTGTCAATGTAAGAGCAGAATCCGCCAGACGGCGATAAAAATTATTCTGAGCCGTTAAACTCAGGGAGAAGAGGAAACAGATAATAAAGAATAATTTTTTCATGCGATTAAATTTTTGTTGGTAGTAGAGACGTTGCGTGTAATGTCTCTACGTTTTTTTTAAATCATTATCTTGGCTTATTTTATAAAAACGAGGCCTTATTTACGAGCGGTTAAATTCAAAAAATAAAGATTCCAAATCAAAGCCAGATATGCATCAATGGACAAACATGTAAGATGTCCGGGAGATGCAGGTAGCCATCTGATTTTATCTAAAGCAATAATCCGGGGCAACATCAGACTCTATCCATTACGTCCGGTTGATAAAGGATGTATAATCTGAAAATATTGCATTCACCGCAGCCAAAGTCGCAGCCTATTACCGGGTTTCCATCAGCGAATCATAATCACATTTGCGTTTTTCACCTTTTCAGGGGTACGAATTACCAGTTTCACAAAATACAAATCCTGCGGCAGAGCTAATCCGGAAAGTTTGGTGACCAATATCTGCATAATTTTACTTTCGTCGACAAACACGAGTTCCCTATCTGCCAATGTAATATGCTCGTCCAAAGATAAGATGCATTCTTCCGGCTTCAATCGGGTATATTTGGCCATGAAATCATTAACGCTGATTAATTTTAATTTGCATTCGGGTTTTAATTTTACATATATCTTCCCATAGTACTCGTTGTTTCCTATCTGAGTGGTCTGTTTATCAACAGAAATAGAATCAATAAGATCGGGATCTAAGGTAGATAAGCTTTCGGAAGACATATATTTTCCATTCAATACAACCAAAGGCTTTTTATTCGTTTCTTCAAGGGAATAAATCACTTTCGGAATCGTATCAGACACTGAATAGCCTGATGGAATGCTCCCGCACAATCGGTTAGATAAATCCTGAGAATATCCTGACCGGATAAACAACAAAAGAACAATTAAAATTACAATATTTTTCATGGTATAGGGACTAATTATTTTTCACAAATGAGTTAAATTCTTTGCAATGTAGCATTTAAGTTCTGTAAAGTAAATGAACCGACTCCGTCAAAGATATCTTCATTTTATCACAATATCAAGTCATTTTATATAAAACTTCCCATCAGGAATAAACAGTTACACACTGTTTCTGGGCATTGAACAAGCAAAAATAAAGAGGAAAGAGATTGCCTTACGTCAAAATAACACATAGAAAACCATAAATTCATCGCCGGAAAATGCAATTCAAAGAAGAATATCTTGTATTTTTGATGGGATATAGTCCTTATGAAGATGTATTTTTTTGTGACTATAAGGATGAACCCATTATTACCTGGCTTCCGGTGTGTCGGCATACAATTCTTCCGGTACATAATACAAACAGCAGGGGCAGCCTATCTCCCTGTGGATCTTAGAAATAACAAAGTTCCATATCGAAAACGGACTGGTATAGGCAAGTTCCTGTTTATCAAATATCAAAATCCGGATAGGGATAATATATCCCAACCGGGTGGAAAATTGGGTATTCATCACGAATGACAAACAACTCAACGGCATAAAAACAATACTGAGTTGATACTAAAACAAACCGAAACATGAGAACCTACAAAACCGACATTCCGTCCAACAGCTTAACGCGGCAGTATCTACCCGTTGATTACACCGACGCTTTTGCCTGCGAAGCAGATAATACATTAAAATTACCGGCAGATGAGATAATGATTCGTTTTTGGACAACCTCGCCCACTTGGGTAAATGCTTTGTTCAAATTGCGGAATGCGCTTGTTCGCCCGTTCGGATTAGAGGCCGGCGAAAAAGACAAGACTTCCGAAGCTCTGAGAGAAATGATTTTGTCGGGAAACGGGAAAAACGGATTGATGTCGGTAGCCAACAAGTCCTCCAATGAAACGGTTGTATTACTCAGCGACAAACACCTCGATGCCTATATGGCGGTATATACGAATGAAACCGGCAGCGGGAATACTGTTACGGTCATAACATTGGTACGTTACCGCAAATTATTGGGCAAAATTTATTTCTTCTTTATCCGCCCTTTCCACAAAGTGATTGTAAAATCAATGCTTAAAAGCATATTAACAGAACAAATAATATGAACATGATAGAAACAGAACGCCTGATTCTCCGCTCGATAACGGAAAAAGATGCGGAAGCCATCTATGCCTATTCAAAAAGGGAGAATATCGGAATAAATGCGGGTTGGAAACCACATGAAAGCATAGAGGAAACACACGAAATCATAAAACAGGTCTTCTTGAATCAGGAATTTGTTTTCGGAATGGAGTTGAAAGCGACAGGTAAACTATTCGGTTCGATCGGTTTGATTCCCGATCATAAAAGACAAAACGAAAGCACAAGGATGCTGGGATATGCCATCAGTAATGAGCACTGGGGGCATGGCTATACAACAGAAGCGGCGAGAGCACTCATTCATTATGGGTTCAACGAATGGGGCCTGACATTGATTTCCGCTTATTGTTATCCTTACAATGAACGTTCAAAACGTGTACTGATAAAGAGTGGATTCGAATACGAAGGCAGGCTGCGTTTAGCTGAGCTACGGTATGACGGAGAAATACTTGACCACGACTGTTTTTCCATTACCAGCTGTGAATAAGGAAATCTACTTAGCTGAATCCGTTCATTGGAATAGATATGAAGCGAAGCCTGATTTTTTAGTCAATTCCCCCAAGTAATGATTAAAAGAGCAATCGATTTACGCGAAATTGAAGGATGGATAATCTTCTTTTAAAGGATATGAATGTATAAACAGACAGCGCTCCATCCGGTGAATCAGTAAAAGAAATCAAAGTTTTGAATATCCAATAATACACCATTAAAACAGCAACAAATGAATCATATTGTCGAACAGGTAAGACAGTCGCTTTCCGCGAAAATCGATCCCAAAGCATTGGCATCATCCGACCGTTTTTTCAAACAGGGAGAACAGGCCAAGGTGCATGGAGTCAGGATGGCCGACGTGGGTAAAATTGCCAAAGAGAGCCTCAAGCAGCTAAAACAGAATGCTAAACAAGAAATATTTGAATTGTGCGAAGAGCTCTGGAAATCGGGCTATCTGGAAGAGTCTGTCGTAGCCTGCATCTGGGCGGAATCACAGCACAAACAGTTTGAACCCGCAGACTTCAAGGTTTTTGAACATTGGGTGCATAACTATTTGAAAAATTGGGCTGATTGCGACACGCTTTGCAACCATACCATCGGCACCTTCGTGATGATGTACCCCGAATACATCGCATCCTTGAAGAAATGGGCGCACGATCCCCAACGATTTGTCCGCCGGGCCTCTGCCGTAAGCCTGATAATTCCGGCTCGCAAAGGATTATTTCGGAACGATATATTTGAAATTGCGGACATTCTGTTATCCGATGGAGATGATTTGGTGCAGAAAGGTTATGGTTGGATGCTCAAAGCCGCAAGTGAAGCATATCCACAGGAGGTTTTCGATTATGTGCTGTCTAAAAAAACAATTATGCCTCGCACGGCGTTGCGTTATGCTATCGAGAAAATGCCGGTCGGAATGAAAGCGGAAGCTATGAAAAAATAAAAAACAAAAACATTTATGTACCATGAGTATCCACCGGATATCCGGTTGCAAAGCCTAGTTGAAACTTATTGGCTTGCTGATGACTTTATAGCTGTCGAACAACGGCAATTAATCCTACCCGACGGCTGCGTGGATATTATCTTCAACTTCAACAACCCACATCGGGCGGAGCAAATTGCATTGGTGGGCACCATGACTTCTCCTTTGGAAATCAGCTACCGGCCCGGACAGGTGCAAATGCTCGGAATTCGCTTTGCTCCTGCCGGAATCACTGCCCTGACACGCCTTCCTGTACATGAAATCACCAATAGGAGGATCGAATTGTCATTAGCGGGTATTTTATTTGATACAGCTTTTATCGAACATCTGCAAGAGACGGAATCGGTTCAGCTCAAGCTCAAGTATCTGAATGCCTATTTAGTCTCTCGTCTGGCAAAGTTTTACACTCCCGACCGACAAATACAGGCTGCCGTATCACTTATTAAAGACAATACTGCCGGACTATCAATCAAACAACTGGCAAGAGCATGCTGTTTGGGCGAAAGGCAGTTGGAAAGACGTTTTTCGGCAGCAATCGGAATTTCCCCCAAACAATTTTCCAGCGTTATGCGATTCGAATACGCTCGTTCATACCTGAAAGCTCATCCGAGCGAGAGCCTGCAGGAAGTAGCTTGGCAATGTGGATATTACGATCACTCGCATCTGTTTAAAGAGTTTCAGCATTTAGGGAAAATATATCCCTCAGAATTGAGAAACAAGGCAAAAGATGCAACAGCCGACGACAACAGCCACAAAAATGAAACCTTCTGATAAGATAGAACAGGTTGGCAACCATGCAAAGATATTTACAACTCAAAAACTGCGGAACAAATTCCATCGGTTCAGAATTCAAAGAATAAATGCGTTGCTCCGAATGACGGCTTGAAAAGCGTGGTTTTCTTTTCTCTTTCAGGAAAATTCATCCGATAACCTGAAAAATGAATGGCGAATGGCTCATACAAACAGAAAGGCCGGAAGAAAAGAATGAAGACGGATGTGGGAGGCCTTCAGACTACGAATGGAGAGCAAGCTGTAATGGAGGCGATACAGCATTAGCATAACACTATTTTTCCGGGCAGAAGTCCGTTTCCGGGGTGCAACCGATTCCCCTGTTTGAATTCTCACCTATATAGCTAATTTTATAAACATATACTAATCAGACAAGTATCACCATCTTAGATGTTAAATACTTTATATATACTATTTGTTTGTTTTTTTTATTGAAATTTTAAATATATTTGTAAACGGAGTCTTAACACATATAATATTAGGCTTCCATCTGATGTTTTTGTATAATTTAAATACCTTTTAAAACAACCATGAATATGAGATACCTCCCGCTTATCACCCTGCTACTGGTTCAGTTCGGTCTGTGTCACGCGCAGCTGAGCCTTTCCTACAACCGCATCCGTTCAGGCGACAAGTTGCTCAAGTATCCCGAATTCAAGCCCGCCTCCTTCCTGACCGAGTAAGCCGGGGGAAGATGGTTATGATCCTCGGGGGATCATGGGCATGGATACCACAGGGGGTAAACCCGTCTTCCCAAATGGAGGACAGCATGATGGTGGAAGGTTTCGCTTCAAGACATAAATTACTCTGATAATAAACAACTTAGTTAACACACAAATCCCTGAACAAGACAATTTTCAGAAAGCTCCTGAATAGAAAAAAGGCAGAGTCGGAAAACAAGATCTGGATGAGACTGGAGACTCATTCAACGAGGGAGTTTCTTGCCTAAAAAAAAATATGTTTGACAACAATAAATAGATAATAAAACAGTACGATACATGAAAAAAACATTACACATTTTGATTTATAGGCATTTGCTTATATGGATTTGTTGTATTTCACCTGTATGTTTGATCGGGCAGACCACGGAAATCCATTCCCCTGTCCCGACTATTCCGACTTCCCCGCAGGCCGAAGCGATCAAAAGATACGGGGAATACCAGGTTAACTACTCAACGGGGATTCCCGATATTTCAATACCTCTATATGAAATAAACCACATGGGGTATAAAATTCCAATTTCATTGAAATATTCACCCCAACCACTTAAACCGGGCTACAACTACGATGTGTTTGGACACGGCTGGGGCTTGTCCGTAAACAGTTGTATATCGAGATCCATTGAAGGTGCCCCTGACGAGAAAACAAATTTCCAGCTGGAGACGAATAAATTGAATAATAATTACAGTATTTGGGGCGGGAAAATCATGAGCATCAACACAGCCTACGATCAGTTCAACGCCACATTGCCGGATGGTTCATCCTTCGATTTTACCATTCAGCGAGATTATTCGGGAATTTTGAATTACGTGATTTCAAATAATAGATCGGTCAAAATATCATATACATTAGGTGGCTATGACAATCCAATCCAATCTTTTACGCTTATTGATGAACTGGGCGTCAAATATACTTTCTCCGAAGGGGATTTGCCCCAATTCGAATCGAGTAGCATGTCGGATTACTCATACTATTATGTTTCATGGTTATTAACACGAATCGATTTGCCAAACAGCACTACCCCCATTTTATTTAACTATGGATTAAGAATAGTAGGGAAAAATGCCTGGTATCCGGTTTTTAATGAACCTTGCATTTCTATTTCACGTAATTTTGATGGAACTTCGGACCATGTCACCGCTTCAAATTCTACTGAAGGACAGGAATTTCATTACAGGATGAGATTCCTGTCCTCCATTAGTTACGGTAATTCGTCTGTGTCACTCGGATATTTATATTCGGATACGGACATAAAATCCAATTATGTGGATTCCATCAACATATACAATAACGGAACGAATACCAGAACTATAAAGTTGGCTAAATCCTTTCATAATTTTACTTATACGGGAAATGCAGGAAATAACTCTATCGCCAGACTCGACAAAGTACTAATTTATGGAACAGACAAAAATGCCATACCTTTGACTTATAAGTTCAACTATACTACAAATAGCTACTATTTCGGTGGCACGGATCATTGGGGCTACCTCAATAATAGTGATATATCAAATAAAGTGGCCAATTTCAACATGTATGTTTCCCATAACAAAAGTTATTATAACTTATCGAGTTTGATGCTCCCGGTTACTTATTTGACCAAATCGAAACAAGACCCATGCCCTTTTGAAAAAATCAAATTGTTACTCGCACGGGACAGTACAATTAATCCCCGATTACCGGCAGGAACTGGCACCCAGCCCATCCTTGACAGGATCGTTTACCCGACGGGCGGATACACCGATTTCTTTTTTGAAAACAATAGCTTTTTATCTTCCACGGATGCTTATGGAAATTATATCTATGATCGAAAAAAGAGGGTTTCCATAACTGGTGGCGGTTTCAGGATAAAATCCATTACCAACTATACGGCAGCGGGAGTTAAAGCCAACCATCAGGAATTTGCCTATGGAAAAACATTGGCTGAAGCTAACGGATGGGCAGGCGTGTACTATGAAAATGCACACACAGGCGTGGGAGAAGCTGTAGTTGATCCAAACATACTCACTTATACATCCTGTAATTCCTATACAGAATCTCAGACATTAGACAGTTATTATCCTATACGTTATATGGCAATTGGTCTGAGTCAGTATGGAGTGGGCAATAGCTTTTCCGACCCGATGAACACTTTGATATCGAACGGTAGAGCATTTGGATGGAGCTGCAAAATCAGCGCGAATAATTTCAGGAAAATACTGAATGGCAGACCTCCGGTGGTTTATCCGGAAGTGACGGTTTACTATACAGAGAATACAGGATTGAATCCAGAAGCAGGTATAGGAAAGACAGTTTATAAATATAATATCAATACTATTCAATATGGCGCTTACGATTCCCATGAATCCCAATTAGACACCGTTTTTTTTGAATACCCCAAATATTACGGGAATGTACTCTCCTATGAGCCTCGAGGGTATTTGTATAATCAACTAAGTGAGAGAACAGATTATACATACGTGGATAATGCATATAAAATAGTAAAAAAAGAGATTAATACATGGAATACAAATTATTTAACCATCGCGGAATATCAATATACTGACCCCTTGATGCAAGGCCATGTCTTTTCCAGTGCAACACTTTCAAATTTTTTCACGTCAAAGTTCAGGTACTGTGGTGGTTCTCAACTACGAACGAAGGAGACAATTATTTATAACAGCAAATCTGCCCCTCCAATTCAACAGGTTGAATCTTACAGTTACAACGATAGGTATCAGTTGTATAGCAAAACGCTGAATGACAAGTATACACCCATTACTACATATTACAAATACCCGATGGTCTATAGCGGAAAAACTACTCCTGAAGTAATTCAAAAAATGGTGGACAGAAACATTATTTCACCCGTCATAGAGTCAAAGGTTTTTAGACCCTTGAGCAGTAAATACATTGCTGGAGACAGCATAGAATACAAAGAATTTGTTGTTGGGAATTCATCATTGCTTCTTCCCTACAAAACATACAAGTTAAATACGCTAACATCCAACTATGAATTAGAAAACGAAGTGCCATATTATTCAGGGCAAAGCAATCCTTTGGAAATTATATCAAGGGATAATGTCCATACAGCCTATTTGTGGGGATATGGAAACAGGTATCTTATCGCTGAGTTTAAGAGTGCGACATCGTCCCAAGTTGAAGCGGCAGTTTCTGATATATTTGGCACGACCATGCAGAACTTTTCCGATATGTCATATTACGATAGCGATAAATTGAGAAGCCTTTGCAGCAATTCCAATTTGTCTGGTGCATTCGTAACCACATTCATTTACAATTCTTCCGGGAATGTTGTGTCAACGACTGCTTCCAATAATATCACCACCTACTACGAATACGACGCCTTTAACCGCCTCAAGCGAACCTATATTAAGGAGAACAACGTAGAGAAGACCGTCCAAAGTTACGACTACCATTACCAACAATGACAGTTGGCAGTCATCAGTTAACAAGAAAACGAATGAACATGTAATTCTGTAAGTTAACAGGAAACAAGAGAACTTGTGGATATATAACCAAGCCCAGTATCATTCAACCAATCAGCCAGCTAGCTATTCATTCACAAAGAACTCCGTGAAAAAAAACATAAGATAAGACGCTTATGAAAAAATTCATTCATTTCTTTAGCATATTGTGTGCATCAGCCTCCCCCTCTTTTGGAGGGGGCTGCGGGGAGGTGGTTGCCCAGGTCAGCCGAACCCTCTCCTCCCCAAGGTCGCAACGCGGCATCGAGTACGCTAACAACGCCAACGGGGCGATGACCAAAGATTTGAACAAGAGAATTAGCAATAATATAGAATATAGAATATAATCTGCTAAATTTGCCCCTGACGGTGGATATCCTCAGTCTTGCGGCGGAGGCGTGGAATGCGTACAGCTATTCGGCGGATGGCGTGAAACTGCGGGTGGTAAAGAAATACAATTCCAATTTCAACACCTCGCCCGTGATCGGATCGGCGGTAAATGTCTCCTCAATGAATGTGACGAAAACCACCGACTATGTGGACGGCAAGATCTTTGAAAACAATGCCTTGGATCGTATATTAGTAGATGGCGGCTACATCAAGGACGGGGTTTACCACTTCTACGAGGCAGACCATCTCGGCGATTACCGCACCGTGATAAATCAGTTGGGAACGATTACCCAACGTAACGACTACTACCCGTTTGGGATGCAAATGGCGGACAATGCCCCCAACCTAGGCATCTTAGTCCGCATCGGGGACGAACCCAAGGCCTTCAAGTTCTCCGGCAAGGAGCTGGATGTGATGGGCGGACTGAATTTGTATGACTTTTCGGCACGCAGTCAGGATCCGACACTGGGCAGGTTCACGACTGTGGATCCGTTGGCGGAGAAGGAACCTTAGCTATCGCCGTATATATATTGTAGCGACAACCCTTTGAGAAAAATTGATCCTGATGGAAAACGAGATTGGCCTGTAAGTTCCACTTTTAATGAACATAAGAGGAGTTATTTAGATAACTTTGGGGAGCAAAGACGTAACAGAACACGCCAAGGATGGATATAAATCTAGGGGCAGGTTACGATGACTATGGAGCACCGGTATATGCGACTCATGACATCACTGTTGCTTGAATTGCAACAATAGATAATGGCGATACCAATGGAGGCGGTAATAGAGTACAAATAACATCAGCCAATAGAGAGGTGTCAACCTATTATATACACTTAGAAACAGTTGCAGAAGAAGTTAAAGTTGCGATTTCCGTTACAGAAGGCGTACAAATTGAGACAGTAGGTGCTTCGGCTTTTGGCTGTTCGAAAGGAACCGCATCTCATTTGCATTATGAGTTAAGGGTGGATGGTGAGCTAATGAATCCTATTGTGTCGAGTACAGTATTAGTAGCTCCACAAGCACTGATTGCGACAGCTCAATTGCCAGAAATAACTGTAACGGCTAAAGCACCTAATAAAAGCCTGCGGTTGCTTGTACTAGGAACGCAGATTCCAGAAATAAGAAATCCCGAAGAATAAAAACAGAAACATGAATTAACAAATGAATAAAATTCTCATTATAATTGTATTTTTCCTATTTATAAGGTGTGTAGAAAAGAATAAATCCACACAGAATACTTGTCATAAGTCGGAGAAAAACAGGACAGTGGTGCAACCCAAGCATAAGGGACAGGTTGAAAATCGAAAATCTCAATATAGTCAGATTGATAAAAAACACGGTATATCTTCATATCCTCAAATAGATGTTGACACAATAATTGATGATGTGTATATTAAATATTCACTACAGGATAATCAAAATACATTTTCTGATACCATTGTAGCGGGAGATGGGAAAAGAGAGGTGCATTACTATGCAGATAGAAGTCTATTACTTCATGCCGAGAGAAAAGGCAAGACTATATTGAGAGAAAAAGTCTTTGATAAATCAAGCTTTGCTTCAATAGTTCCGAAAAGTGAGTTGGACAAGAATTTAATTAGTTTCGTTGCGATTAGGCATGTTTCGGATATGAGTATTACTCTTTTCATGACGATTTGCAAGCCAGACTCTGATGTTTGCTATTTCATCGAAATGTCAATTTCAAACGATGGTAAAGTTACTTTGAAAGAATTAGATGAAGACGAAATCGAAGAATAGTTCTCGTTGAGAATAGGCTGCAGTTCGGCTTCCAGCTGCATCGCCCATAAATCAAGGCCACCGCTGCCATATTCTATGATAAAAAGCCAATTCATTTTGCCAATATCCAACGAATCGATATACCTTAATCAGTAAAGATGCTATGGATTGACAGGAATCTTATGATAAATTGGGAGGAAAATAAAATGAAAAAGGTATTTCTTATAGCATTAATGGCAATTGCTACTTATAATAGTAATTGCCAAATTAGAGTAGATTCAGTTCTTAAATTCAAAATGCTGCTGTTTCTGAACTGGCAGACACAACAAGGCTCATTTGCTGATTTTGAAAAATGCTTAGACTTAGATACATTACAAATTAGTGGCAATATGGATTACACTGAGCTGACCTTGGCTCCCAAATTTGAATTTTATAAAATCAAATTAAAGAAGTCTGTAAGATACAATATCTCACACATCAAGCAGTCAAGCTTTCACGGATTTCCTTAAGGATACACAAGCGTATATGTTATTGGAGCAAATATGAAAAACAATAGAAGTTTCTGCTTGCAAGGTTTTGACGATAATGATTTTTTAGCATTCTTAGACGATTTCATTGAGGAATATAGCGATCATAATATTGATAAGATTACAGTGAAGGGGGTTTTGTGAAATTTTAAAGTTGAAGGATTAGATTTTGAGTGTTTATACCAAAATTTAAAACAGGATAAGATCGATAGGGACAAATATCCATGTTTGAAAAGGGTTAACGAGCTAGTCTGGATTCAGTAGCCGATTCCAGGGTAATACTTCTCCTGCTACAGTACGGCGTGCTGTGAGAAATGATTCATCATTTCGTAACTGCCGATAAGATAGTGGAATCGCCCCACCAGAATCTCTTTGCCGGAGCTGGCTCTAAACAACTGTTTTAGTGCAAAAGCAGCAATCGCTTTGTTCGAAGCGAAAACAGAAAAGGGCAACAGGAGGGTTGCTCATGTATGGATAAAAGAGATGAGCGGGAGGCGAACCTCCCGGGGAAGGTTCATATATAGGTTCTTTCGATTGTCATTATGCTTACGACAAGCAAGGAAACGCCACATCTATTGTGACGAACGGAACAAAGTGGGTTACCAATAGGAAAACAATGCTTCCCGCACTTCAGGAAGTGGGCTACGACAACCTGACCCTAGCCTACAACGGCAACCAGCTGCTCAAGGTGAGCGATGCCGCCGACGTGTCCACCAACTCCATCACGGAGCAATTCCTCGACTTCGCCAACGCCGATGTGGAGTACGCCTACAACGCAAACGGGGCGATGACCAAAGATTTGAACAAGGGAATTAGCAAAATAGAATATAATCTGCTAAATTTGCCACAGCAGGTGGACATATTGAGTCCCTTAGCCGAGGTACGGAATGCGTACAGCTATTCGGCGGATGACGTGAAGTTGCGGGTGGTGAAGAAATACAATTCCAATTTCAATACATCGCCCGTGATCGGATCGGCGGTAAATGTCTCCTCAATGAATGTGACGAAAAACACCGACTATGTGGAGAACAAGATCTTTGAAAACAATGCTTTGGAGCGCATATTAGTAGATGGCGGGTACATCAAGGACGGGGTTTACTACTTCTACGAGACAGACCATCTCGGCGATTACCGCACCGTGATAAACCAGTCTGGAACGGTTACCGGGCGTAACGACTACTACCCGTTTGGGATGCAAATGGCGCACAATGCCCCCAACCTAGGCATCTTAGTCCGCATCAGGGACGAACCCAATGCCTTCAAGTTCTCCGGCAAGGAGCTCGATGTGATGGGTGGGCTGAATACCTACGATTTCCAGGCCAGGCCGTATGACTTGAATTATATCAATTTTTGGACACCAGCTCCCAAATCGGAAAAGAAACCATGGATTTCGCCGTATGTTTATTGTAGTGACAATCCGGTAAATCGGGTGGATCCGAATGGGCAACAAGACCTTGTCGTTCCATGGGTTGCACCTCTACCCTACTGGCATACCGATCTTAAAACAGGGCAGGCAATCATAGCTCTGGCTAAAAAAGTGGGGACTTTTGGAACAACAGCACTTGTAATAGGATGAGATGAAAAAGTATATTATAAAATTAGGATACAAAATTATGATACCTGTTGTTATTCTTGCAGGCATTTCTTTTGTTTTTGATAAGGAACTGAGTGCTTTTCATTGGGTGTTCTATGCGAGGTGTATCTTGTTAATATTTGGTATTTTATTAATTATAAGTGGGATTATCGAATTTATAGATAAATATATGAACAAATGAAAAGAAATAAATTGCTCAGGTTGATGTTGATTTATTCAGAATATATTATAAATTATTCCTTCTACATATACACCTTTGTTTATGCAGCATTTATACTATTCAGAAAATCAATAGTATACAATTATTTATTCATATTCTTCCTGGGATTATTCCTTGGGCACAGATTTGCCGTGATTGCTCACAATTATCTGAGATGCAATGACACTAAGGATTTGTAAATAACAGAGAGGGTAGCATAAGCCCTGACCCTCGCTTACAACGGCAACCAGTTGAAAAATGGTTCCAATGCGGGAAATGTAGGCACCAATTCCATCACCGAACTGTTCTAGGATTATGCCTCCTCCGATGTGGAGTACACCTACAACGCAAACGGAGCGATGACCAAAGATTTAAACCGGGGAATTAGCAATATAGAATATAATCTGCTAAATTTGCCACAGCAGGTGGATATCCTCAGTCTTGCGGAGGAGGAGCGGAATGCGTACAGCTATTCGGCGGATGGCGTGAAGCTGCGGGTGGTAAAAAAGTATAACTCGAATTTCAACACCTCGCCCGTGATCGGATCGGCAGTAAATGTCTCCTCAATGAATGTGACGAAAACCACCGACTATGTGGAGAAAAAGATCTTTGAAAACAATGCCTTGGATCGCATATTAGTAGATGGTGGCTACATCAAGGACGGGGTTGACCACTTCTACGAGACAGACCATCTCGGCGATAACCGCACCGTGATAAACCAGTCGGGAACGGTTACCGGGCGTAACGACTACTACCCGTTTGGGATGCAAATGGCGCACAATGCCCCCAACCTAGGCATCTTAGTCCGCATCGGGGACGAACCCAACGCCTTCAAGTTCTCCGGCAAGGAGCTGGATGTGATGGGCGGACTGAATTTGTATGACTTTTCGGCACGCAGTCAGGATCCGGCACTAGGTAGGTTCACGACTGTGGATCCGTTGGCGGAAGATACACCTTGGCTTTCACCGTATGTTTATTGTAGCGATAATCCCATAAATCGGGTTGATCCGGATGGAAAAAGTGATTTTGACAAGGTAATTGGATTTGTTGCGGCGTTTGTTGATAACACTTTCGGAGGTAACACCAATATTCGGTTTCATGTAGCAAATCATGTTACAGACCCTAAAGACTTTAATACTGGGTTGACAGCCGGCGATGTCGCAAGTGTTGTAGTTGGAGGAGCTGAAGCTGCTGGCGGTAGTGGAATGATTGAAGGTGGCACCACTGCGGTGACTCTCGGAACCGTAGGTCTTGCTGCTGGTGGCACCGGGACGGTGGCGATTGTAGGCGGGAGTGCAACTGCTGCTACGGGAACAGCTTTAGTAGGCCATGGTGCTGTCATGATGACACAGGGAAGCAAGAATCTTGCCCAAAGCAAAGGTCATTTGCCTGAAGAGGATAACTCAAATGGAAATTCTAAGTCAAGCACAAAAGCACAACATAATTATGATATAAAAAATACCCAAACAGGCAAAGTTGTTAAAACAGGAGTAAGTGGCGGTAAAGAGACCAAGACTGGCGAATCTTATAGGGGAAACTCCCAGGCAAATAAATGGAACAAGCAAGAAGGGACACCAGGCAGGTATAAATTCCAAATAACCAATAGAGAGCCGGCCGGCCAAGGTGCCAGGCAGAAAGCTTTAAATTATGAAAAAGCACGGGCTAATCAATTAAGAAGTGAGGGGCAACTAAAAGATCAAACAAAACATCAAATACCTTAAGATGACACTACGATATATAGCTTTATTTATGGGTGATGAGTCAGGATTCGAGGATGGTTTTACCAGTCAATTCGACTACAACACCAGATTCATTAGTAATTATTTGTCTATCCAAATAAGAAAACTAAAATATGTAACTGACGGCACATTTAAAATGATAGGAGTTACTCCTACTTTAGATATCAAGCATACATGCAGAGTTGTTCCCGAAGATGCTTTACAGGCTAGTATTTCTTTCAATAGGGATAAATATGAAAAAATGGCTGAGGTAGATAAGTATGAATACTATTTACAATTATTGGAAGAAGGGTACAGGATATGTAGCCAATATAAAAATATCCCATTGGAGCAACTATTAACACTCCACCAGGATTTCAGGGACAATAATTTCAGAAATGAGTGGCTGCATAAAAAAAAGAGATTTAAAGAGCATGGAATAGAAGTAAGCTTGAACTGTTTTTTTACATCCTTCGACTTTCAATTGAAGATGTCTGTGTATGATATGAGAAGTAAGGCCGAACTGGCCTCAGGCACTGTTATTAGAACTTTGCCTAATGAACAGCATTTTGCACATTATTTCAAGGATATTGTTATTGAAAATAATGAACTAATTATTACTGAATTCCAAGACCATCCTAAATTTAAGTTCAGTTTGCCTGATATTTTTGATGGAAAATTTTCTTTTGAAATAACAGACGAAGGAGTACCATATAAACCCTATTCTGGTTGAACGCTAGGGAATCATTACAATGCAGGAAATGAAGGTGAAAAATTGAAACTACCTCCGCTGCTGCACGAATCCTCGTGTGGGTATCAAAAACAAGGGAATTAGCAAAATAGAATATAATCTGCTAAATTTGCCACAGCAGGTGGACATATTGAGTCCCTTAGCCGAGGTACGGAATGCGTACAGCTATTCGGCGGATGACGTGAAGTTGCGGGTGGTGAAGAAATACAATTCCAATTTCAATACATCGCCCGTGATCGGATCGGCAGTAAATGTCTCCTCAATGAATGTGACGAAAACCACCGACTATGTGGAGAAAAAGATCTTTGAAAACAATGCCTTGGATCGCATATTAGTAGATGGCAGCTACATCAAAGACGGGGTTTACCACTTCTACGAGACAGACCATCTCGGCGATTACCGCACCGTGATAAACCAGTCGGGAACGATTACCGGACGTAACGACTACTACCCGTTTAGGATGCAAATGGCGAACAATGCCCCCAACCTAGACATCTTAGTCCGCATCGGGGACGAACCCAACGCCTTTAAGTTCTCCGGCAAGGAGCTGGACGTGATGGGCGGGCTGAATTTGTATGGCTTTTCGGCACGCAGTCAGGATCCGACACTGGGCAGGTTCACGACTATTGCCCCCAAAGCATCAAAATTTCCTTCTTGGAGTCCGGATGCTTTCTGTTTAAATAATCCGATTCACTTGATGGATCCTGATGGACAAGAACCAACACCTGCGGAAGCTGCAAAATGGCGGCTCACGTTTACGGTGATAAAAAAGATAATATTTTAATAGGCGGTTGGCGTGTATCACAAAGGGATTTTGGTATTCACTTACAAGACGCAACAGGTCTAAAATCCTTAGTCTATGAAAGAGTTGTAGATGGAAAAGTAACAGAATATACTTACGCTACAGCAGGTACTGAAGATTTACAGGATTGGAAAGAAAATGGCAAACAGCCGTTAAGTTTATCTGACCAATATTATAACTCGGCTAAAAATGCAAAGGCAATTTCACAAGCAGTTGGAGAAACTGAACTTAGTTTTGTAGGCCATTCATTGGGTGGTGGTGAAGCAGCTCTAAATTCATTAGTAACAGATGGTGTAGGTAGAAAAGCGTTTACATTTAATGCGGCAGGAGTTGGCGATATAACAAAATTTGTTGGGGGAACTTGGAAAACGCCACTCAAATCTGAAAGTAATATCGAAGCTTATATTTTACATACAGACCCACTCAATAAATTACAGAACAGTAGCCCAATAATGCCTGATGTAAATGGAAACAGACACTATTTATGACCAAAAGATTTGCCTTCTGTGTACAACGGGCATAGCATAGACAATATCATTAAAAATTTTGGAGTTAACCCTGATAAATATAAGAAATAATGAAAACAATGATTTTACAATTAGTATCCTTTTGTTTGTTGCTTTCTTGCTCAAACATCAATAGAGATAAAACAGTGGATAAATCAGAATTATCAGGTAGAGATTACCGCCTTTTTCAAAACACACCGGCTTGGGAATTAGCCAAAGTGGTGCAGGACGAAGATGTAACAAAGATTGATCGGATAGTTTCTGAAAATTCTAAAATAATAAACTATCAAGACCCTAAATATGGCAATACACTTTTGAAGTTAACAGTTATGAACCAACAGTTAAAATCATTTAAAGCGTTATTGGAAAGAAAGGCAGATGTCAATATACACAATACTTTTGATGGTACGTCTTCCCTTATTGAGGCTTGTAATTCTAAATATTACGATATTACTTTTGCTCAAATGCTAGTTGAATATGGTGCTAATGTAAATGATGTAGAAACAGGGGAAAGAAGACAAGGTAATAGTACACGACTTACCCCTTTAATAGCAGCATCCAAAACAGGTAATTTAGGTTTGGTTAAATTTTTAGTATCAAAAGGGGCAGATATTAATTACCAAAATGAATTTGGTCAATCGGCATTGAGTGCGTCTGTAATGATAAACAAGTATGAAATATCTTATTATCTATTGCGGAATGGAGCAGATTACAAACGTCCTATTTTTTACAGACCAGATTATTCAATACCTGCAGAAAATAGAAGCCCTAATGACAAAGGAAAGCCGATGTATTTGGTAGATGTATTAAAAGAGAATATGGCAGATATTGATACAGACGAGTATAAATATAAAATGCTAATAATTGAATTTTTGAAAAGTAAAGGGATAAATGACTGAGCGACACCAATCCCCAAGTATATCAAGAAAAGAGCCAAAGAGAAATACCCAAATAGTTGGCAAGAATATTTAGAAAAGTATTAAACGAAAAGCTCGAGCAATCGGGCTTTTTCATTTACAGAGCAGCTATGTCTTTCTCAGATTGTCCAAGATTTAAACCGCGGAATTAGCAATATAGAATATAATCTGCTAAATTTGCCCCTGACGGTGAATATCCTCAGTCCTGCGGCGAAAGCCCATAACGAATATTCTTCTTCAGCCGACGGGGTGAAGCTGCGAACCGAGCAGCGCTACAATTCCAATTTCAGAACCTCGCCCGTGATCGGATCGGCGGTAAATATCTCCTCAATGAATGTGACGAAAACCACCGACTATGTGGACGGCAAGATATTTGAAAACAATGCCTTGGATCGCAGATTAGTAGATGGCGGCTACATCAAGGACGGGGTTGACCACTTCTACGAGACAGACCATCTCGGCGATAACCGCACCGTGATAAACCAGTTGGGAACGGTTACTCAACGTAACGACTACTACCCGTTTGGGATGCAAATGGCGGACAATGCCCACAACCTAGGCATCTTAGTCCGCATCGGGGACGAACCCAACGCCTTCAAATTCTCCGGCAAGGAGCTGGATGTGATGGGCGGACTCAATACCTACGATTTCGAGGCCAGACCGTATGACTTGAATTATATCAATTTTTGAACACCTGCCACCAAGACCGAAAAGAAACCATAGATCTCACTGTATGTATATGGTAGCGACAACATCCGGGAGCTAACGATTAGCGAATTGCGAAGGACGGCACCAAGAACTTTATTTTTGCCCCAACAACATGGCTGTATTTCCGAAAAACATCGAAGTATTTAGCAAGGGCGGGATGGTTAATTGCTCATTCGTTTTTACAAAAGAAACATCTTCCACCCCTAAATCTTCCATGTATCGTACCAAATCATCGGGCTTTCCGTACAATTTTTTCGACAAAAGAAGATCCTGAAAGACAAAACGGCCTCCTTTTTTCAAAACCCTGAGCGCCTCCTTTATCACGTCCCGTTTATCTTCGGCATCGGCAACTTCATGGAATACCATGTTACTGATTACAATATCGAAAACCTCATCATCAAACGGCAAAGCTGATGCACTGGCTTGCTTAAAACAGACACGCTCCGTGACAGAATACACCTTGGCTAGCTGCTCGCATTTTTCTTTAGAATAGCCCCAGATACTCCCCCAGTAATCAATACCCTGGATTTGCAACCCGGGACACTTGAGAGCCAATTCTACAGATAAAACACCACTTCCACAACCGATATCCAGTAAGTACCCCTCCGATTTTTCATCAATTCGACCTGTTACCAGTGCAGACACACGTCCTTGCAAATCTCCTCCCTGAGGAGAAAGCTGATAATAAGCATACAGGAAGTAAAGAATCAGAAAAGAGATACAGCTCAACAAGAATCCCACGATGATTGCAACAATCGCTATTTGATAAAAGAGGATTCCAATGCAAATAAGCCCACCCCATACAATGAGCATAATTCTCAGCAGTGTCTTAGACACCCAGCTTTTTTCTGCGTTTACTTTTTCCATGATTTTATGTGTTTATTGATTAGACTTATGACAAAGATAAGGGCAAAAACCAACACCATCAATCCCCAAAACTTGGTAAAAATCAACGTTATATTCCGGTTTTATCATTATTCTGATGGTTATTCCGGCAGATAACTTCTATCCAAATAGAGAAATTCTTTGAAACAGACAATAAGGAAAAAAACAGACTTCCCCGACTTCCCCGAACAATTTGCAGTCAATTCGTTACATCTTCACTCAGAAAGCATCTTAATAGATGAACGGAAACGAGAATGTCGTTTTTTTACACAGACTTTACCTATATAAGTAACTACCTTTGCCTGACAAATAAAAAAACGAGACTATGCCAACATATCAGACTTTATCACCAAATATCGGAGTAAAGAGTGTACAAGAAACAGTTAGCTTCTACACCGAAATTCTCGGGTTCAAGCTTGTAACAAGTGTCCCATCTGCGAACGGAGAACTGCAATGGGCCATGTTAAACAATGGAAAAGCCACGTTTATGTTCCAAGAAGCAGACAACTTGGCGGCTGAATATCCGGCATTGGCCGAACGGCCTTTGTTGGGAGCAATCACATTCTATATAAAGATGAAAAACATGCATCTCTTGTATGAAACACTACAGGGAACAACGCACATCGCAAAGGAAATGCACCGGACATTCTACGGAGCGGATGAATTCGCAATTTTTGACAACAACGGACATATATTGACCATAAGCGAAGATAAAGCAGAGCCGGATATTGTAAAAGATTACGACAATTTCTTCTTACCCATCGAAGACTACCAGGCAAGTATTCATTTTTATTCGGAAGTATTGGAATTGGAAAAGAAGTTTGAATTTGCAGAACAGGGAATGGTTGCTTTCAAAGTTGGGGAGCAAGAACCGGCCATTATTCTCAAAGACAAGACCAAGATGCCGGGCAGCGTACCGACCATTTGGTTTGAAGTGGATGATGTACGTATCCTGCATGAAAAAATGAAACAAAAAGGAGTCGCTATCCTTTCCGAACCGTTCCATATCCGCACAGGCTGGGCATTTGAATTTGCTGATCCGTCGGGAAACAGACTCGGATTCACGGATTATCGGAAATAGATTGATCGGAAGAAAAGCAAACGAAGGTTGAAAGATAGCATCTCTAAGAATACAGGCCTCAAATGTAAGATTTTATAAAATAAGCTAATGTGCAATCAATTAATGTTTTATTATTCATATTTATTCAACAAGACCATCTGAATTTGGAACGTTTTTTCTACCTTTGGGAACAAATGATATTTTAGATATTCCAAGTTATGGGTAATGAAGCAAGGAATTACACTCTTCCAACCTTAAAAAGGTTATATGGATTGTCAGGGAATCAATGTGCTGCCCCTGATTGCGACAGAGTATTAATTGCTCGCGATGGAATAT